>NZ_JBEGCJ010000001.1:469296-681702 GCF_040196335.1 Halomonas aquatica | reverse complement strand
TTTCGCCTGACGACCATAGCGTGCGGGAACCACCTGATCCCTTGCCGAACTCAGCAGTGAAACCGCTCAGCGCCGATGGTAGTGTGGGGTCTCCCCATGCGAGAGTAGGTCATCGTCAGGCACTTATTCCGAGAAAACCCCGAGTTCACTGAACTCGGGGTTTTTTCATGTCTGGACCTCGGAAGGGCCAGTCGGCCGTGATCAGCGCCACATGATGTCCCCTGGACTGAGGAAGCCGTTCGCGATGGCGATCCATGGGCGGCGCTAGCGGAACTGGGTCTCCAGGGCCTCGATGAGGCTTTCCATCTCGTCATCGGTACCGATAGAGATTCTCAGGTGGTCGCGCAGCACGTCGGTGTTGAAGTGGCGCACCAGCACGCCGCGCTCACGCAGGCCCACGAAGAGCTGGGCGGCGTCGAGCTCGGGGTGGGTGACAAGCACGAAGTTGGCCTGCGAGGGAAGCACCTTGAACCCGAGGGCCTCGAGGCGTATCCGGGTGCGCTCGCGGGTGGTGATGACTGCCTCACGGCAGGCGTCGAAGTGCCCGCGATCGCTCAATGATGCGATACCCAGGGCGCTTGCCAGGCTGTCGACGGGGTAGGAATTGAAGGAATCCTTGACCCGCTCCAGGCCCTCGATCAGCTCCCGGGAGCCCACGGCGTAGCCCAGGCGCAGGCCGGCGAGACTGCGCGACTTGGAGAAGGTGCCGGTGACCAGCAGGTTGGGGAAGCGCTCGACCAGTGGCACCGAACTCTCGCCGCCGAAGTCCACGTAGGCTTCGTCGACCAGAACGACCGATTCGGTGACCCGCTCGAGCAGGCCGGCGATGGCCTCCCGACCATGGCCATGGCCGGTAGGGGCGTTGGGGTTGGCGAAGATCACGCCGCCGGTGTCGTGGCCGAAGGCGTCGAGGTCGACGCGCCACTGGTCGTCCAGCGGGTGGGTGCGGCGATCGACTCCATAGAGCCGGCAATAGACCGGATAGAAGCTGTAGGAGATGGCCGGCATCTCTAGCGGCCGCTCCTGGCGGAAGAAGGCCTGGAAGGCCAGGGCGAGGACCTCGTCGGAGCCGTTGCCGACGAACACCTGCTCCGTTTCCACCCCTAGCTCCTCGGCCAGGGCCTCGCGCAGGGCGAGGGAGGTCGGTTCCGGATAGCGCCGCAGGTGGTCGGCGGGGAAGTCGCGCAGTGCTGCCTCGACCGCGGGGGCCGGCGGGTAGGGGTTCTCGTTGGTGTTCAGCTTGATCAGACGCTCGCGGGGCTGCTCACCCGGAACATAGGGTGTCAACTCGCGAATCGCGGGGCTCCAGAACTTGCTCATGGTCTCTCGCTTGGGGGGTTGGACTGGGCTCATGGTGACCCGACCGATCTGACCGCGCAAGCCGTGACCATGATAGTCTCGGGCTTCCTTTCGATCATTCGCTGCTTACGGATCCATGCAATGACCGCCCAGATCATCGCCACCCTGCTGCCCGTCTTCCTGATCGCCGGCTGCGGTACCCTCTACGGCCGTTTTCGCACGCCGGACATTCGCGGGCTGAACACCCTTAACATGGAGCTTTTCGTGCCCATGCTGGTGTTTGCCGTGCTGGCCGACCGCCAGGCACCGTTGGCGGAATATGCCAACCTGGCGTTGGCGGGAGCCGTGGTGGTGCTGGGCTCGGGACTGGTGCTCTGGCCGGTGGCGAAATGGCTGAAGCTCGAGGTGAAGACCTTCCTGCCGCCGATGATGTTCAACAACTCGGGCAACATGGGCATTCCGCTGCTCGTGCTTGCCTTCGGTGACCAGGCGCTGCCGGCCGCAGTGGTGCTGTTCATCGTCGAGATGCTGCTGCACTTCTCGGTAGGGCTCTACATGCTGAGCCCGCACACCCCGTTGTGGCGGCTGCTGCGCATGCCCATCGTGCTGGCGAGTCTGGCCGGCCTGGCGGTCAACCTGGGAGGGCTGCCCCTACCGGGCTGGAGCCTCGAGGCACTGCACATGCTGGGTGGGGTCTGTATCCCGCTGATGCTCTTCGCCCTTGGGGTGCGCATGCTGGACATCGACTTCGGCGATTGGAGGACGGGCATCCTCGGCGCGGTACTCTGTCCACTCTCGGGGCTGGTGCTCGCGATGCCGCTGATCTGGTGGCTCGACCTGTCGGGGCTGCAGGCGGCGGCCCTTTGGGTCTTCGCGGCCCTGCCGCCGGCCGTGTTGAACTATCTGGTGGCCGAACAGTATCGACAGGAGCCTCACAAGGTGGCCTCCCTGGTGCTTATCGGCAACCTGGGCAGCCTGGTGGTCATGCCGCTGGTGCTGGTGCTGATCTTCACCCATGTATATTCGCCGGTCTGAGCAACGCGGTGCCAAGGCGAAACTGTCCGGTGAGCACATGAGAGGTTATGCTGTGATGCAGGCTGCCGTGCATCACGGCGTCACGCCCATTAGTTAGGAGTATGAAATGCAAATCAGGACCTTGCTGGCCGGCTCTGCCCTGGCCGCCCTGTTGGCCGGCTGTGCCGCTGGCCCGACCGAACAGGCCGCCGCTCCCGAGATGGAAGCGACCACGGTGACGTATCAGGGAACCCTGCCATGCCGCAACTGCGATGGCATCGATCTGAACGTGACCCTGAACGGCGAGGAGCAGGACGTCGTCGCTGATCGGACCTTCGAGCTCAAGGCCTCCTATCGGGCTCACCCCCAGAATCCGCCGGACGAGAACTACGCCGGCAACTGGGAAGTCCTCCAGGGGACCGAGCAGGACCCCGCCGCCACTGTCTATGAGCTGGCCCCCGACGGCGATGGACAGACCTACTACTTCCTGCGTGTCGATCCCCAGACACTGGAACTGATCGATCCCAACCTGCGCCGTTTCCAAAACAGCGAGATGCTGCAGCTCAAGCGCCTCTGAGCACAGGAGCGAGCAACTGGGGGGCGGCCTGAGGGCCGCCCCTTGCCGTTGCGGGCCTTGCCATCTCTGACAGGCCCTTGGGGGCAGCACGCGGCTGCTAGAATGTGAACTTCGAAACATGACCTTCGAACCGTGACCTTCGAAAAATAGCCTTCGAAACATGGCCTTCGTAAACAGGCTCCCGTCATCCACAGGCCCCGCCATCGATCGAGAGAGTGCCCCATGGCCAAAGTGAAGAGCGCCTTCGTCTGCACCGAGTGCGGTGCCGACTACCGCAAGTGGCAGGGGCAATGCACCAGTTGCCAGGAGTGGAACACCCTTAGCGAGGTGCGCCTGGCTCCCACGCGGCCCGGTGCCGGGGCAGGCACCGTTGCGAGCGGTAGCACCGGGCGTGGGGGTTATGCCGGCAGCCTGTCCCGCGAGGTGGTCGACCTGGGCAGCGTCGATCTGAGCGAGGTCCCCAGGCTTTCCTCGACCTTCGAGGAGTTCGATCGGGTGCTGGGTGGCGGCCTCGTGCCCGGCTCCGCGGTGCTGCTCGGCGGCCACCCCGGTGCCGGAAAGTCGACCCTGCTGCTTCAGACCGCCTGCAAGCTGGCCCAGGGCCGCAGGGTGGTCTATGTCACCGGCGAGGAGTCGCTCTCCCAGGTCGCGATGCGGGCCCACCGCCTGCAGCTTCCCTCCCAGGGGTTGAAGATGCTCGCCGAGACCAGCGTCGAGACCATCCTTGCCGTGGCCGAGCGCGAGACCCCCGACATTCTCGTGATTGACTCCATTCAGACCATGCATCTGGATGATATCGCCTCTGCTCCGGGCGGAGTGGCCCAGGTGCGCGAGTCAGCCGCCGTGCTGACCCGTTTCGCCAAGCAATCCAACACCGTGCTGCTGCTGGTCGGCCACGTCACCAAGGACGGCAGCCTGGCCGGTCCCAAGGTGCTCGAGCACATGATCGATGCCTCGCTGCTGCTTGAGGGCGGCGCCGACTCGCGCTTCCGAACCCTGCGGGGCCAGAAGAACCGTTTCGGCGCGGTCAATGAGCTGGGCGTCTTCGCCATGCTCGAGCATGGCCTCAAGGAGGTGAAGAACCCCAGTGCCATCTTCCTCTCGCGCAACGAGGAGCAGAGTGCCGGCAGCCTGGTGATGGTGGTCTGGGAAGGCACCCGGCCGATCCTGGTGGAAGTGCAGGCGCTGCTCGACGAGTCGGCGCTTGGCAATCCGCGGCGGGTCGCCGTGGGGCTGGACCAGAATCGACTGGCCATGCTGCTGGCGGTGCTGCATCGGCACGGCGGGCTCTTCACCGGCGACCAGGACGTCTTCCTCAACGTGGTCGGCGGGGTCAAGGTGCTGGAAACCAGTGCCGACCTGGCCGTGTTGCTGGCGGTGGTCTCCAGCCTGCAGAACCGGCCGCTGCCTCGGGAGCTGGTGGTGTTCGGCGAAGTCGGCCTCTCCGGCGAGATCCGGCCTGTGCCAAGCGGCCAGGAGCGCATCGTCGAGGCGGCCAAGCATGGCTTCAAGCGTGCCATCGTGCCCCGTGGCAACGCCCCCAAGCGCAGTCCCGAGGGCATGGAAGTGGTCGCCGTGGACAAGCTCGCGGAGGCCCTCGACGCCCTCTAGGCCGGGCACTCTGATGTAGAATGCGGTGGAACGAATGCCAAGGAGAACGAGATGAGCGCCATCCGCCTGACCCAGTACAGCCACGGCGCCGGCTGCGGATGCAAGATCGCCCCCGACGTGCTCGACCGGATCCTCGCCAAGGCGGGCCCCGGTGCCAACCATTCTCGGCTGATCGTCGGCAATCAGGGTAGTGAGGACGCCGCAGTCTACGACCTGGGCGACGGTCGTGGCATGATCGCCACCACCGACTTCTTCATGCCCATCGTCGACGACCCCTTCGACTTCGGCCGCATCGCCGCCACCAATGCCATCAGTGATGTCTATGCCATGGGCGGCAAGCCGGTCCTGGCGCTGGGCATCCTCGGCTGGCCGCTGGACAAGCTCGGCGCAGACATCGCCGGCGACGTGGTGGCCGGGGCCCAGGCGGTGTGCCGCGAGCTGGGCCTGGCGCTGGCCGGCGGACACTCCATCGATGCCTCCGAGCCGATCTTCGGCCTGTCGGTCAACGGCCTCGTCGACCTCGAGCACCTCAAGCTCAACAAGGGCGCGAAGCCGGGTGACCTGCTGTTTCTGACCAAGCCGCTGGGGGTGGGCCTGCTCACCACCGCAGAGAAGCAGGGGCTGCTGGAGGCCGGCCACCAGGAACTGGCGCGCTCGACCATGCTCAAGTCCAATGCGATCGGCATGGAACTGGCCAAGGTCAAGGGCGTGCATGCCATGACCGACGTCACCGGCTTCGGTCTGGCCGGCCATCTCGCCGAGATCTGCACGGCCAGCGACGTCGCCGCCCGGATCGACTTCCGGCGCCTGCCAAGGCTCGCCGAGGCCGAGTCCTACCGCCGCAAGGGTGCAGTGCCGGGCGGCACCCAGCGCAATCGCGAGGCTCTGGGGACCCGCCTGCCCCGAATGGACGAGGCCCATTGGCAGTGGCTGTGTGACCCGCAGACCTCCGGCGGTCTGCTGCTTTCGGTACACCCCTCCTGGGAGGACGACGTGGAGCGCATCGGCCGAGACCACGGCATCGAGCTTACTCCCTTCGGTGAGGTCATCAAGGCCAGCGGACCGGCGCTGATCGAGGTGCGCGGATGAGCCTGCCGCTGGTCGAGCCGGATCTCGAACTCCTCAAGGAAGGGCGCGTGCTGATCGATGTGCGGGCGCCCGTGGAGTTCGCCCACGGGGCGCTGCCCGGTGCCGTCAACCTGCCGCTTATGGATGACCGCGAGCGTCATCTCGTCGGCATCGAGTACAACGAGCATGGCCAGGGCGCGGCCATTGCCCTGGGCGAGCGGCTGGTCAACGGCGGCCTCAAGGCGTCCCGGGTCGCCGCCTGGCAGCGGCTGCTCGAGGCCCATCCCGACGCCATCATCTACTGCTTCCGCGGCGGGCTGCGCTCCCGGACCGCCCAGCAGTGGCTGGCGGATGCCGGGCTGACGCGCCCGCGCATCCGCGGGGGCTGGAAGGCGATGCGCCAGGCCCTCTGCGCGCGCATCGATGCGGCGGCCGAGCAACCGATGCTGATAGTGGGTGGCCTCACCGGCTGTGCCAAGACGCCGCTGATCCTCGCACTGGAGAACGGCCTGGATCTGGAGGGGTGTGCCCGCCACAAGGGCTCGGCTTTCGGTCGCCATCCGCTGCCGGCACCCAGCCAGATCGACTTCGAGCACGCCATGGGGCTGCGCCTGCTGGACCTTGCCGGGCCGTTGGTGCTGGAGGACGAATCCCGGCGCATCGGGGCGGCCAACATTCCGCTGACCTTCTGGGAGGGCATGGTCCAGGCACCGCGCATCCGCATCGAGATGCCCCTGGACTGGCGTCTGGAGCAGATCCGCAAGGACTACATCGATGACCTCTGGGAGGTACATCGCCAGCAGTTCGGCGACTGGCTGGGCTGGGCGCTGATGCGCAAGCAGCTCGCCACCGCCCTTGGGCGGCTGCGCAAGCGCCTGGGTCAGGCGCGACTGGCGCGCCTGCAGCGCCTCCAGGCGCTGGCCTTCCGCGAGCACGAGCGCGGCAATACCAGCGCCCACGAGGCCTGGCTGGCTCCGCTGCTCACCGAATACTACGACCCGCTCTATCGTCACCAGCTGGAGAAGCACCCGGAACGCCACTTCCTGCATGTGGGCGACTGGGATAGCTGCCTGGAGGTCGCCCGGGAGTGGTCGGCCGAGGCCCGCCAGGAAGGCCGGCAGGCGCACCAGCCGGCCTGAGACTCAGGCCTCGGCGCGGCGCAGCCACTGCGACAGCAGCCGGTCGAGCAGCGGGGCCAGCCGGTCGAAGCGCTTCGGGTCATCGAGCATGGCCGCGCGGTCCTGGGCATGGGGGCTGGTCTCGCTGCCTTCGGGAGGTGGCTGGTGATCGAGCAGTTCGGTGACGCTTGCGGCGGTGGCCTCCAGGTGGCAGAGCAGGGCCACCACCCGTCCATCGTCCCAGGTGAAGCCCTGCAGGGGGCTCGCCGCGCTGCGGCCCAGCGCGAGGGCATAGTCGGGCAGGGCGAAGACCTCGCGGTGCCACATGAAGGCCTCGAAGTCCTCGGGCAGGTCTACGGGGCTCAGCGGGGCGAGATCCACCCGGTGCCAGCCGGTCTCGGCCAGCGTGCCGCGGGCCACGATCGCGCCGAGGGCCTCGGCGATCAGCCGGGCACCGTAACCGATGCCCAGCAACGGCTTGTTGCCGTCCAGCGCCTGCGCGATGAGCTTGCGCTCGGCCTTGAGCCAGGGGTGCGCGCCGTCGGCGCTGCCCTCGGGGCCGTCGAGCACGATCAGCGCATCGCCGTCGGCCAGCCGGGGTGGCAGCTCGCCCTCGTCGAGGTGGAAGACGGTGTGGCTATGGCCCATGCTGGCGAGCCAGTCGGCGATCCGGGCCGGTCCCTGGTGGGGGCTGTGCTGGAGAAGGTGAACATGCATGCGAGCCTCGCCATGGTGGGAATGCAGGGGTGACTGACTGGACGGAGCGCAAGGGTACATGAAGCCCGACCTGAGGGAACAGATACTGACCATCCTGGCCGAGGTTCCCGTGGGCCGGGTGACGACTTACGGGCGCATCGCCGCGATGACTGACGGCGCGACGCCGCGCCTGGTGGCCCGGGCCCTGCGCGAGCTCCCCGCCGGCCATGGCCTTCCCTGGTTCCGGGTGATCACCGCCTCGCGCAAGCTGGCCGATCATGGCGGTGCCGACGAGCAGCGCCGGCGCCTGGTGGCCGAGGGCGTGCTGTTCGATACCCGGGGGCGAGTGGCTAAAGAGCGCCTCTGGCCCTGAGACAACCCGAATCCCGAGGAGACTCCATGAGCGGCTTCTTCCAACGCCTTCAGCAGCTCGCCCCGCGCCGCCAACAGGCCTTCATGGCGGCCCTGTGCGAGCGCCTGTTGCCCAACTATGTCTTTTACTGTCAGACCCCCCATGACGAGGCCACCGGTCAGGGGGATCCTCACGGCCTGAGGGTTATCCTCGATCTGGTCTGGGAGCAGCTGGCGGTCAAGGAGGCGCGCATCGACTTCGATCGCCAGGCCGACAAGCTGGCCGAGCTGGAGCCCCCCGCCGCCGATGACAGCTTCGGCGCGCGGCGGGCGCTGGAGGCGGTGGTGGCCCTCTCGGCGATACTCGACACCCTGCGCGGCGACGCATCGGAGGCAGTTCTGGAGGTAAGTCGGGCCTCGCGCAGCGGGGTGCGGGCCTATATCGAGCTCACCGAGGGCGAGGAGGATGCCGAGAGGCTCGCATCCCTGATTCGAGACCATCCCCTGATTGCGGACGAGAACGATTTCCAGGATGCGGTGCTCGAGGCCGTGGAGGCGGGACCGCTGGATCGCGAGGCCTTAAAGGCGCTGCGCCGCCTGGGACGCAACGAGGGGGTGAGCAATCTGGGGCTGTCCCTGGACTAGGGCGCTTCAGCAATGGCCTAGAAGCGTCCCCCGACATTGACCATCGCCCCCGCGGTGAGCTTGGCGCTGAGCCGGCATCATCACCGGCTCAGAGCCTCATCTCGATGCCGTGCTTGGCCATGTAGCGCTTGGCCTCGGGGATGGTGTACTCGCCGAAGTGGAAGATGCTGGCCGCCAGCACCGCGTCGGCGCCGCCGTCGATGACGCCATCGACCAGGTGGTCGAGGTTGCCGACGCCGCCGGAGGCAATCACCGGGACGCTCACGGCATCGGCAATGGCCCGGGTCACGCCCAGGTCGAAGCCGATCTTGGTGCCGTCGCGGTCCATGCTGGTCAGCAGCAGCTCTCCGGCCCCGTAATCCACCATCTTCTTCGCCCACGCCACGGCATCCAGGCCGGTGGGGCGGCGTCCGCCGTGGGTGAATATCTCCCAGCGGTCGGGCTCGCCCTCCTGGGAGACCTTCTTGGCATCGATGGCCACCACGATGCACTGGCTCCCGAAGCGCTCGGAGGCCTCGTACACGAAGTCGGGGTTGGTCACCGCGGCGGTGTTGATGGACACCTTGTCGGCACCGACATTGAGCATGGTGCGGATGTCGTCGCAGGTGCGGATGCCGCCGCCCACGGTGAGCGGGATGAACACCTCTCCGGCGATGCGCTCGACCATTTCCACCGTGGTGTCGCGATCCTCATGGCTGGCCGTGATGTCTAGGAAGGTGATCTCGTCGGCGCCCTGCTGGTTGTAGCGCTGGGCGATCTCCACCGGGTCGCCGGCGTCGCGGATGCCGATGAAGTTGACGCCCTTGACCACTCGGCCGGCATCGACGTCCAGGCACGGGATGATGCGTTTGGCGAGTCCCATGGATCAGCTCCCCTTCTGGCTGAGTTCGTCACACAGCCGCTGGCCCTCGGCCACGTCGAGGCTGCCCTCGTAGATGGCTCGGCCGGTGATGGCGCCCAGGATGCCGGGTTCACCGGCATCGATCAGGGCGCGCAGGTCGTCGAGATTGGTCACCCCGCCGGAGGCGATCACCGGCAGCCCGCCTTCTCGGGCGAGCGCCGCGGTGGCCTCCACATTGACTCCGGACATCATGCCGTCGCGGGCGATGTCGGTGTAGACGATGCTGGAGACGCCGTCGTCGGCGAAGCGCTTCGCCAGGTCGGTGGCCTTCACCGTGGAGACCTCGGCCCAGCCGTCGGTGGCGACGAAGCCGTCCCGGGCGTCCAGGCCGACGATCACGTGACCGGGGAAGGCACGGCACATCTCGCCGACGAAGTCCGGCTCCTTGACCGCCTTGGTGCCGATGATCACGTAGGAGACCCCGGCCTCGAGGTAGTGCTCGATGGTCGCGGCGCTGCGGATGCCGCCACCGATCTGGATCGGCAGCGTCGGAAAGGCCCGGGCGATGGCGGTGACCGCCTCGCCGTTGACCGGCGTGCCCTCGAAGGCACCGTTGAGGTCGACCAGGTGCAGGCGGCGGGCACCGGCCTCGACCCAGCGGGCGGCCATGGCCACCGGGTCATCGCCGTAGGTGGTGGCGTCGTCCATGCGCCCCTGCTTGAGGCGGACGCACTTGCCGTCCTTGAGGTCAATGGCGGGAATTACCAGCATGTCAGTGTCCTTGTTGGGCGCCGCTCAGGGCGCCCATTGAACGAAGTTATCCAGCAGCTTGAGGCCGGCCCGGGAGCTCTTCTCCGGATGGAACTGAACGGCGAAGGTGGCGTCGCGGCCGATGGCCACGTGGGCTGTCACCCGACCGTACTCGGTGGTGCCGAACACCGTGGCATCGTCGGCGGCCTCGACGTAGTAGCTGTGGACGAAATAGAAGTGCTCGTCCTGGTCGATGCCCGTCCAGAGGGGGTGATCATGGTGCTGGTGCACCAGGTTCCAGCCCATGTGGGGCACCTTCTGGCGGTTGCCCCGGTCATCGCGCATGTCGGCGGGGAATTTCCTTACCTCGCCGTGCAGGAAGCCCAGGCAGCCGATGCCACCGTTCTCCTCGCTGTGATCGAGCAGCATCTGCTGGCCGACGCAGATGCCCAGCAGCGGCTTGGACTGGCTGGCCAGCAGCTCCTCGACAAGGCCGCGCAACTCCGTCCTCTCGAGCTCGCCCATGCAGTCGCGGATGGCGCCCTGGCCGGGCAGGACCAGGCGGGTGGCGCCGCGGATGCGGCGGGCATCCCGCGTCACGACCACGTTCTCGTGAGTGACGTGCTCCAGTGCCTTGGCGACGGAATGCAGGTTGCCCATCCCGTAGTCGATGACGGCAATGGTCATGGGGCGCTCCTCGTGTGATCGTTCGGCGGCCTCAGAGGCTGCCCTTGGTGGACGGCATCTGGCCCGCCATGCGCGGGTCAGGCGCCACGGCCATGCGCAGCGCGCGGCCGAAGGCCTTGAAGATGGTTTCCGCCTGGTGGTGGGCGTTGAAGCCCTTCAGGTTATCGATGTGCAGGGTCACCCGGGCATGGTTGACGAAGCCCTGGAAGAACTCCCAGAACAGCTGGGTGTCCAGGCTACCGATGCTGGCGCGGGTGAAGTCCACGTCCATGTAAAGCCCCGGGCGACCGGAGAAGTCCACCACCACCCGCGACAGGGCCTCGTCCAGGGGCACGCAGGCATGGCCGTAGCGGCAGACGCCGCGCTTGTCGCCGATCGCCTGATGGAAGGCCTGTCCCAGGGTGATGCCCAGGTCCTCGACGGTGTGGTGATCGTCGATGTGCAGGTCGCCCACCGCCTCGATGTCGAGGTCGATCAGGCCGTGACGAGCCACCTGGTCGAGCATGTGGTCGAGGAAGGGTACGCCGGTCTCGCAGGTCAGGCGTCCCTCTCCGTCGAGGTTGATGGTCACCGTGATCTGGGTTTCCCGGGTGTTCCGGGTGACCGTGGCGATACGCTCGGACATGTCGGATCTCCAGCGCCTGGGCGCGTGTCGAGGGGGTCGGTGATGCCCACCGGCCGGCAATGCGAAAGGGCGTCGGGTGCTGTGCCTGACGCCGAGAGCCTGCCATTATAGTGAATCGCTTACCCCATCCGCTACAATGCGGGCTATTACAGTGGTGGCAAACCTGCCGCCCCGGCTCAAGGAGATCCACGCATGCCGGTGACCTTGCAACAGGTCGACCAGAGCGCCTGGGAAGCGGATGCCCAGATACGACTCGACCTCGTACGCATCTTCGCGGACGCTCCCGCCGAGCGCCTGCCGCTACCCGTGGAGGATTTCATCCGCGTCCATCTGGAGGGTGGCCACCTGTTCAGCTGCGCCCGCTTCAACGACCGGCTGCTGGGCGCCGTGGCGGTGAAACCCGAACAGGATGCATGGTGGCTGTCGAACCTCTGCGTACGCAAGACGACCCGACGTCGCGGCGTCGGCTCACGGCTGCTGGCGCTGGTCAGCGAGGCTGCCCAAACCGAGGGTCGCCGCCTCTATGCCGACAACGCCCAACTGCCGGTGGCCGACCAGATGCTGCTCACCCGGCTCGGTTACCGGCTCACGAAGGACGGCGACTACTTCGAGCTTGACCTTTCACCACGTGGAGACAAGCAATGAAGCGCCTGTTTCGCATCCTGCTCGCCGCCATCGGCGTTCTCGGCCTGGTGATGGTCGGCGCCGTGGTCTACGTCACCACCTTCTTCGACCCCAATGACCTCAAGCCCCGGCTGATCGAAGTCGTGCGTGACCACAGCGGCCTGGAACTGACGCTGGAAGGCCCCCTCTCATGGTCCTTCTATCCCCGACTGGGGGTGGGCGTGCAGGAGGCCGAGGCCCGCCTGCCGGATCAGCAGGACGACTCATCCCCCTTCGCCGCCTTCTCCCACGCCGAGGTCAGCCTCGCCTTCACGCCGCTGCTGCGTGGCGAAATCGCCGTCGACGGCCTGACCCTCGACGACCTCTATCTCGATCTCGAGCGTAATGAAAAGGGACAGGGCAACTGGGAATCGCTGCTCGAGCGGCTGGGCGAGCGTGGAGCAGAGACCGAGGCTGCCCTGGCACCGGCCAGTGCCGGTCCCGATCCGGACTTCGGCAATGGCCTATCGGTGGCCCTCAACATCGCCAACGTGCAGGTCCGCGGCGGCGAGGTGCGCTTCCGCGATGCCCTCGCGGGTCGTGAACTGCTCTTCGAAGGCCTTGGAGTCAGCGGCAGCAACGTCAACCCCGGGAGTGCCTTCCCGCTTCAGTCCTCCTTCCGGCTGACGCTCCATGAGAGCCTCGACTGGCGTGAACAGGAGAGCGAGCCGCGGCTGGTCAGCGACGTTACCCTGGATACCCGGGTGAACCCGGGGCTGTCCGAGGGGCGGCAGGTGCTTGAGGGGCTGAACCTGAAGACGGTCAACCGGCTCGCCGGGCTCGAGGGCGAACAGAAACTCAACCTGCAGGGCGGCCGGCTGGTGGTGAATGTCGGCGAGGGCAGCCTGCAGCTGGACGAGGGCAAGCTCGACGCCAGTCTTGCTCACCCGAGCCTGGGTGAGAAGGCCGTGCCCCTGTCGCTGGCCTTCAAGCTGGATGCCGACCTCAATGCCCAGAGTGCTCGCCTGCGCGAGCTGGAGCTGACCGGCCCGGATGCCCTGAATCTGAGCGGCAACCTCAACCTCAGCGGCCTCGACGAGACGCCGGTCTATACCGGCCAGCTGAGTCTGGCGCCGCTGTCGCTGCGTCCCTGGCTTGCGCGCCTGGACATGCTTCCCGCCACGGCCAATGCCCAGGCGCTATCCGACGTGGCGCTGACAAGCCCCGTCAGCGGTGACCTCGAGCGACTCGAGTTCGCCGGCCTGACCCTGGTGCTGGATGACGGCACCTTCACCGGCCGCCTGGCGGGCCGCTTCGATGGCAGCCTGATCGCCGCCGACCTGCAGGGTGATCAGCTGGACCTGGACGGCTACCTGCCGCCGGCAGGTGTCGGCGCAGACACCGTCTCGCGCTGGTCCCTCCCGGGCATCCGTCGGGCCCATGCTCAGGATTCTGAAGGGCTGGTGCCCTCGGCGTGGCTATCCGCTCTGGAAATCGACGCTCATCTCGTCCTGGGACAGCTGAGTCTCGCCGGGCTGGACTTCCAGGACGTCGACATGACGCTCCAGGGACGCGATGGTCGCCATCGCCTGGTCGGTTTCGAGTCAGGCTTCTACGAGGGAGCCCTGGCCGCTGCTGGCGCCCTCGACCTGCGCGAGACGCCGCCACGCTGGAAGATCTCGCCCAAGGCCGAACGGGTGCGCCTCGAGTCGCTGCTCGAGGCCCTCGGTCAGGAGCCCTCGCCCCTGAGAGGGCGCTTCAGCGGCGAGGGCGATCTCGTCACCCGCGGCAACACCCCGATGGAGCTCAGGCGCCACCTGGGCGGCCGTCTCGTGACGCGCATCGACGAGGGTGCGATCCCCGAGATCAATGTCTCCCGGGAACTGTGCACCACGGCTGCGAGCCTGCAGGGCAAGACCCTCGACCGCGAGTGGGCCAACGAGACCAGCTTCGAGCGGATCGGAGCCACCCTGACGCTGGATGAAGGCGAGGTCCAGAGTGATGACCTGCTGGTCACGCTGCCCGGGATGGAGGTTGGCGGCAAGGGCACGATCGATCTCGTGAGCGAGCAGTTCGATCTGCGTGCCGAGGCAAGTCTGATCAAGGCCGAGAATGCGCCCTGCGAGGTCAATCCGCGGCTGGCTCGCGTTCCGCTGCCCGTGCGCTGCCAGGGGATATTGGGGGGAGAGAGCTCGCAATGGTGCCGCTTCGATCGCGAGGCTTTCCAGGGGACCCTGGCCGGGCTGCTGCGCGATGAGGCCTCCCAGAAGGCCAGCGAGGAGGTCGAGAAGCGCCTCGAGGGGGCCGTGAAGAAACTCGACGAGCGCCTCGGCGAGAAAGCCGGTGGGGAACTTCGCGATGCCCTGAAGGGTCTCTTCAATTGAGCAACACGTACGACCAGTCCCTGCGCCGACTTCCCCAGTCGGCGCTTTTTTTCGCGCCGTGAAATCTTCGTGACGGGAGCGCCCCATGACGGACATTCCGCCGGCTATCCTGCCGCCCGCCAGTTTCCAGCAGCGCCTGCTGGACTGGTTCGACGAGCACGGCCGCCACGACCTGCCCTGGCAGCATGATCGCAGCCCCTACCGGGTCTGGGTATCCGAGATCATGCTTCAGCAGACTCAGGTGACCACGGTGGTCCCCTACTTCGAGCGCTTCATGGCGCGATTTCCCGATGTGGCCTCGCTGGCCGCGGCAGCGCAGGACGAGGTGCTGCACCTGTGGACCGGGCTCGGCTACTACGCCCGGGGCCGTAACCTGCACAAGGCCGCCCGGGTGGTGATCCAGGAGCACGGCGGCGAGTTTCCCGTTCATAGCCTCGAGGAGATGGCGGCCCTGCCCGGCATCGGCCGTTCGACGGCCGGGGCGATCATCGCCCAGAGTACCGGGCGGCGCGCGGTGATCCTCGACGGCAATGTCAAGCGTGTGCTGACACGCATGCACGCCGTAGAGGGCTGGCCGGGGCGGCCGGCGGTGGAGCGCCGCCTCTGGGCCCTGGCCGAGCACTATACGCCCGACGAGCGGCTGGTCGACTTCACTCAGGCGATGATGGACCTGGGGGCCACCCTCTGCCGGCGCGGGCGTCCGGCCTGCGAGCGCTGCCCCTTCGAGGAGGCCTGTGTTGCCCACGCCCGAGGCGATGAGAGGCGTTATCCCGAGTCAAAGCCGAAGAAGGCCGTGCCGACTCGCACCACCACCATGCTGCTGCTGCAGGACCGTGAAGGACGCGTGCTGCTCGAGCAGCGCCCCTCCAGCGGCCTGTGGGGCGGGCTCTGGAGCCTGCCCCAGTTCGATGATATCGAGGAGCTGGAGGCGTGGCTGGCCACCCATGCGTCGGGCAGCGAGCTGGCGTCGGCCTGGACACCCTTCACCCATGTCTTCAGCCACTTTCGCCTCGAGATCACCCCACAACCGGCGCGGATCGGCCGGTTGGATTCGGTGGACGAGGCGCGCTGCTGGTACGATCCCTGTGATCCCGCCAGCATCGGCCTGGCGGCGCCGGTCAAGGCACTGCTGGCATCGCTCGAGCCCTTTTCACTGACCACTACCGCGGGGCCATGAACCCCCACGAGGAGAGACTTCGATGAGCCAGACCGTCTTCTGCCGCAAGTACCAGAAGGAAATGGACGCCCTGCCGTTCCCGCCGCTGCCGGGCAAGAAGGGCCAGGAGATCCAGGCCAGCGTCTCGAAGCAGGCCTGGGAGGAGTGGCAGGCGCTGCAGACCCGCCTGATCAACGAGAAGCACCTGAACATGCTCGACGCCGCCTCACGGGAGTACCTGATGGAGCAGATGGAGCGCTTCCTCGACAACCGTGAGACCGACCAGGCAGAAGGCTATGTTCCCAAGGGCGACTAGCCTGCCTGTGGCGGCAAAGTTCCGCCATCTTTCTGAAAAGGAAGGGGTTGACGGAAACGGCCTCCTGAGGTTTAATACGCCCCGTTGGCAGCGGCCAGATAGCTCAGTCGGTAGAGCAGGGGATTGAAAATCCCCGTGTCGGCGGTTCGATTCCGTCTCTGGCCACCAATATGCTGGGGTATAGCCAAGTGGTAAGGCACCGGTTTTTGGTATCGGCATTCGCAGGTTCGAGTCCTGCTACCCCAGCCACGCCAACCCTGTTTCCGATTCTGTCACTCGAGTCGGTTCCCGCGCCGGCATAGCTCAGTTGGTAGAGCAACTGACTTGTAATCAGTAGGTCCCGGGTTCGACTCCTGGTGCCGGCACCATTATCGCATCGGGATATCAGACGAGTTGCAGCATATATGAGGCCACCCATTGAGGTGGCTTTTTTGTGTGCATGACAGCCTGCAGGTTGAAGCGCCCTGGATGGGTTTCGCCGCCGCCTCTGGCCTGATACTGAAAGCACCCGGATGTTTACGATCCGGGGGAGGTCTGGTCGCCCGACACCCCTCGTGAGGCGGCCGCGGCGCTGGACCCTCGGCGCCGCTGGAGTAGACTGAGACGCCTGTCGCCTGACCGCGACGGCACTCACGAGAAGGAGAGGACCCGACATGCGCTTCGTGCCCCGTTTCACCGATGGCCAGGCATTTCCGGATGTTCTGGGCAAGATCGTCTGCGTCGGCCGCAACTACGCCGAGCACGCCCGGGAACTGGACAACCCGGTGCCCAGCGAGCCGCTGCTGTTCATCAAGCCGGCGACAGCCGCCGTGCCGTTGGAACAGCCGGTCAGTGCGCCCTTCTCGCGGGGCGAGGTGCACTACGAGACAGAGCTTTCGTTGCTCATCGGCGAGGAACTCTCGAACGTCACCCCCGAGCAGGCCGAGCGGGGGATCGTCGGCATCGGGCTGGCGCTGGACCTGACCCTGCGCGACGTGCAGTCGCGCCTGAAGGAGAAGGGGCATCCCTGGGAGGTCGCCAAGGCCTTCGACGGCGCCTGCCCGCTCTCGGCCTTCCTGCCCCTCGCCGAGGTGCCGAACTGGGCCTTGCTCTCCTTCACCCTCGAGGTGGACGGTGAGATCCGCCAGGAGGGCCGGGGCTCGGACATGCTCTTCCCGGTGCCGTCGCTGGTGGCGGAGATGAGCCGCCACTTCACCCTGCAGCCGGGCGACGTGGTGCTGACCGGCACCCCGGCCGGGGTGGGTCTGCTGCCCCGCGGCGCGGCGCTGTCCTTCACCCTTTCCGGGGGCCTTGAGGTCGCGACCCACGTGGTGGACTGAGCGCCCCGCCCACCCCGCAAGCGAGAACGCCCCGTCGCCATGGCGACAGGGTGTTCTCGTGGGAGGCGGTCATCGCCGGGTTTATTCCAGGTAGGTGTAACCTTCCAGCCCGTCCGAGAAGTCGTCCAGGAAGGCCTGCTGCTGGGCCTGCTCGAGTCCGCTTCGGGAGAGCTGCTCAGCGAGGTGCTCGCGCAGGGTCGAGACGTCGAAGTTGACGTAGCCGAGCACGTCGGCCACCCGATCGCCCTGCTGGATCTGGGTGATCGACCAGTCGCCGTTGGCGTTCAGGGCGGCATCCGCCGAATCGGTATCCCCGAACAGGTTGTGCAGGTCGCCGAGGATCTCCTGATAGGCTCCCACCAGGAAGAAGCCCAGCAGCTTCTCCTCGCCCTTGCGCCACTCGGGAAGCGGCAGGGTGGTCTCGACCCCCTGTCCGTCCACATAGCCGTCGATGCGGCCGTCTGAGTCGCAGGTGATGTCCTGGATCACGCCGCGCCGCTCGGGGCCGCGGTCGAGCCCTTCCAGAGGCAGCACCGGGAAAATCTGCTGGATGCCCCAGACGTCGGGCACCGACTGGAACAGCGAGAAGTTGACGAACAGCTTGTCGGCTAACTTCTCGGCCAGCTCGTCGGCGATCTCGCGATGGGCGCGGTTGCGGGTGTCGAGCAGGCCGCGCAGCCTGGCGCAGGCGGCGAAGTAGACACTCTCGCCCTCGGCCCGGGCATCGATGTCGGTCATGCCGATGACGAAGCGCTCGTGGAGCTCGCCCATGGCGTGCACCAGGTCGTGCCAGGCCTCCACCAGGCCGCGGGGTTCGGCCTGTTCATGCAGCAGGTCGTGGACCCGCCACAGCTCATCGACCTGAGGTTCGTCCTTCACCCGGCGTTCGGGCGCGACGTGGCTGACTCGCTCCTCGCCGATCACGTTGGAAATCAGCACCGCATGGTGGGCGGTCAGGGCGCGGCCGGATTCGCTGATGATGTGCGGTTGCGGCAACTCCTGCTCAGCGCAGGCCTGGGCGAAGGCCGCGACCACGTTGCGAGCGTACTCGAGCATCGAGTAGTTGGCCGAGCAGAAGCTTCGCGAGCGGGTGCCCTCATAGTCGATGCCCAGGCCCCCGCCGACATCCACGGTGTCCACCGGGGCGCCCAGGGCCACCAGGCTCTGGTAGAAACGGGCGCATTCGCGCAGGCCGCGCTGGATGTCACGGATGTTGGCGATCTGCGAGCCTAGATGGAAGTGCACCAGTTGCAGGCACTCCAGGGCATCGGCCTCGCGCAGCTGATCCACCACCGCCAGGATCTGGCTGGCGGTGAGGCCGAACTTGGACTTCTCGCCGCCGGTGTTCTGCCAGCGGCCGCGGCCCACGGTGGAGAGTCGAGCGCGCAGGCCGATCCGTGGAGTGACGCTGAGGCGACGGGCCTCATCGAGGATCAGCGGAAGCTCCGAGAGCTTCTCCACCACCAGGTAGACCCGGTGGCCGATCTTCTCGCCCATCAGGGCCAGGCGGACGTACTCGCGGTCCTTGTAGCCGTTGCAGACGATCAGCGAGGAGCCGTCGGCCGAGAGCGCGAGCACCGCCAGCAGTTCCGGCTTGCTGCCGGCCTCCAGGCCCACGCGGCCGCGGCCGCGCTCCTGTGTGCCCAGGATCTCCTCGACCACCCGACGCTGCTGGTTGACCTTGATCGGATAGACAGCGGTGTAGCCGCCGAAGAAGGCTTCCTCCTGCATGGCGGTGTCGAAGGCGGCGCAGAGCTGCTCGACCCGGTCATGCAGTATGTCGGTGAAGCGCACCAGCACCGGCAGGCGCAGGCCGGCTTCGCGCAGCTTGTGCACCAGCGGTTGTAGCGGCAGGGCGGGGCCGTCGTCGTCGCTGCCGCGCGGACGCACCAGGGCCTGGCCGCTGTCGTTGACATCGAAGTAGCCGCTGCCCCACTGGTCGATGTTCCAGGTGCGGCGGGCTCGCTGGGCAGGTCCGGCCTGGCTGCTCTTGGACAGGCTGTTCTTCGGCAGGCTCATGCTTTTCCTTCTGGTAGCGGCAGTGCGCCATGCTCCAGACGCGCCTTGAGGATGGTACGGAACTGGTCGGGGTCGTGGGGCGTGAGGTCGTGAGCCTGTGGGTCCACGTAGACCACCAGCAGCCGGGAGAGCCAGTAGCGCAGAGCGGTCATACGCAGCATCATTGGCCAGGCATCACGCTCTGCCGCGTTCAGCGGGCGGCGCTCCAGGTAGGCGCCGAGGAGGGCGTCATGGCGCGCGGCGTCCAGGCGGCCGTTGGGGTCGGTGGCCCAGTCGTTGATGACGATGGCCAGGTCGAACAGAAGGTCGCCGGTGCAGCCGTTGTAGAAGTCGATCAGCCCGCCCAGGCGATCGCCGTCGAACAGGGTGTTGTCGCGGAACAGGTCGCCATGCAGTGCCCCCTGGGGCAGCTCGGGGGCGGCGCCGAAGAAGCCCTGGTAGGTCTCCACTTCGTCCTCCATCAGCGCCTGGTCCTGTGGCGAGAGGTAGACCAGCACTCGGTGGTGCATGGGCAGCAGCCAGTTCAGGTCCCGTGGGTTGGGTCGCTGGCCGGAAAAATGCCTGGAGACCACGTGCATGCGTCCCAGGGCGTCGCCCAGTTCGCGGCACTGGGCCAGGTTCGGCTGCATCGGGTGCTTGCCGGGCAGTTTCGGGAACAGCAGGGCCGGCTTGTCGGCCAGGGTGTGCAGGGCCACGCCGTCACGATCATGCAGCGGGCCGGGTACCGGCAGGCGGTGCTCGTCCAGGTAATCGAGCAGGTCGACGAAGAACGGCAGTTCCTCATGCTCGCCCTGCTCGAAGAGGGTCAGCACCAGTTCGCGTCGGTCGGTGGTAACGAAGAAGGTGGTGTTCTCGGTACCGGCGGGCACGCCCTCGAGGGAGACCAGCGAGCCGGCATCGAAGCGGCTGAGGAATTCGACGACCTGAGGATCGGAAAGCGGTGTGAATACGGCCATGTGTCTCTCGCCCGGAATTGCCAAGCCGCCTATTGTAGCGACTTGGCACTCCGATGCACGCACCCTGACCATGGCCGTGGATCTGCCGCGTCAGGAACCCCGAGGCTGGGCGGTCGAGGGATCAGAATGTCTTCAACACCCACTGGGGAATGGCGATCTGGTCCCCCTCCCGGCGCTCGAAGTCGCCGTCGCCGTCATGGTCGACGAGATAGTAGGAGGGGCCGGCAGAGGGGCGGATCTCGATGGCATAGAGCTCGCCGTTGACCCGGTACTCGCGGATCATGCGATCCTCTTCCTGGCGGATGGTGATGTCCGGCTCCAGGTCGCTGTCGGACTGGGCCAGGGCACCGGCGCTGCAGGCCAGGGCCAGCACGAGGGTGAGCACCAGGGCCGGTGTCTCGCATCGCAGGACCTTCTTCATGATGACCTCCAGTGCTGCTAGGGACGGGTAAGCTGACGGTTCAAGCCAGGCCGATGACGCCCCTTCAGTGTAGGGGTTCGCGGCCGCCCGGCCTACCACCCCCGGCAAAAGACGGCGTCAATGCGTATCATGGATGATCAGGATCACATCACGCCACGCCTCAATGGATGCCGATACATGGCCGACACGCCCATCGTTCTCGTCGACGGTTCTTCCTATCTCTACCGCGCCTTCCACGCCCTGCCGCCGCTGACCACCTCCGAGGGGCAGCCCACTGGGGCGGTCAAGGGGGTACTCAACATGCTCAAGCGGCTGATCAAGGACTATCCCGACAGCCCCATGGCGGTGGTCTTCGACGCCCCCGGCAAGACCTTCCGCGATGAGCTGTTCGAGCAGTACAAGGCCCATCGCCCGCCGATGCCCGATGACCTGCGCTCCCAGGTGCAGCCGCTGCACGACTGCGTGCGAGCCCTCGGGTTGCCGCTGTTGTGCATCGAGGGGGTGGAGGCCGACGACGTCATCGGTACCCTCGCCCGCCAGGCCACCGAGGCCGGCCGCGATGCGGTGATCTCCACCGGCGACAAGGACATGGCCCAGCTGGTCAATGCGCACATCACGCTGGTCAACACCATGAAGGACGAGACGCTGGACGTTCCGGGCGTGAAGAAGAAGTTCGGCCTGCCCCCGGAGCTGATCATCGACTTCCTGGCGCTGATGGGCGACAAGGTCGACAACATCCCCGGCGTGCCGGGGGTCGGCGAGAAGACCGCGCTCGGGCTGCTGCAGGGCATGCAGGGCGGACTCGAGACCCTCTATGCGGACCTCGAGAAGATCAAGGGGCTGGACTTTCGCGGCGCCAAGACGCTGCCGAAGAGGCTCGAGGAGCACCGCGACCAGGCCTTCCTCTCTTACCGCCTGGCGACCATCAAGACCGACTGTGAACTGCCGGTGGGGCTCGACGACCTGGATATCGCCCATCCCGATCGCGAGGCCCTGCTCGAACTCTATCGTCGGCTGGAATTCAGGGCCTGGCTCTCGGAGCTGCTGGAGGGCAAGGACGAGGGCGTCGACGATGCCGACGGCGGCAAGCCGGTGCCGGCCGAGGCCGAGACTGCCGGTGGCAGTGCGGCGCGCGAGGACCATGTCATCCTCGCGCAGGCCGACCTCGAGGCCTGGCTCGAACGTCTGAGGGAGAGCGATACCTTCTGCTTTGACCTGGAGACCACCAGCCTCAATTACATGGAGGCGCAGGTGGTCGGCGTGGGGCTGTCGCTTGTACCGGGTGAGGCGGCCTACATCCCGCTGGCCCACGACTACCTCGATGCCCCGCAGCAGCTCGACCGCGACGCCGTGCTCGAGGCCCTGCGTCCGCTCTGGGAGGACGCCGGCCGCACCAAGGTCGGTCAGAACCTCAAGTACGACATCTCGGTGCTGGCCAATCAGGGCATCCGGGTCGCCGGGCCCCTGGAGGACACCATGCTGGAGTCCTACGTGCTCGATTCCACGGCAACCCGCCACGACATGGATTCGCTGGCGCTGAAGTACCTCGGCGAGAAGACCGTCTCCTTCGAGGAGATCGCCGGCAAGGGGGTCAAGCAGCTCACCTTCAACCAGGTCGCGCTGGAGCAGGCCGCGCCCTATGCCTGTGAAGACGTCGACATCACCCTGCGCCTGCACCATCTGCTGCGCCCCCGCGTCGCGGCCGAGGGGCGGCTCGGCGAGGTGCTGGAGGACCTCGAGCTGCCGCTGATCCCGGTGCTCTCGCGCATGGAGCGCACCGGCGTGGCGCTCGACCCCGAGCCACTGCATATCCAGAGCCAGGAGCTGGAGGCCCGCATCCGCGAGCTGGAGGCCCGGGCCTATGATCTCGCCGGTCGCGAGTTCAACCTGGGCTCGCCCAAGCAGCTCGGCCAGATCCTCTTCGAGGAGCAGAAGATCCCGGTGATCAAGAAGACTCCCAAGGGGGCGCCCTCCACCGCAGAGGCGGTGCTCGAGGAGCTGGCGCTGGACTACCCGCTGCCCAAGGTGATCATGGAGCACCGCGGGCTCGCCAAGCTGAAATCCACCTACACCGACAAGCTGCCGCGGCTGGTCAACAAGGCCACCGGTCGCCTCCATACCAGCTACCATCAGGCGGTCACGGCGACCGGCCGGCTGTCGTCGTCGGATCCCAACCTGCAGAACATCCCCATCCGCACCGAGGAGGGTCGGCGCATCCGCCAGGCCTTCGTGGCCCGTCCGGGGTACTGCATCGTCGCCGCCGACTACTCCCAGATCGAGCTGCGTATCATGGCGCATCTCTCCGGCGACAAGGGGCTGCTCGAGGCCTTCGCCGAGGGCCGCGACATCCATGCCGCCACCGCCGCCGAGGTGTTCGGGGTGGCCCTCGACAAGGTGACTGGCGACCAGCGGCGCAGTGCCAAGGCGATCAACTTCGGGCTGATCTACGGCATGAGCGCCTGGGGGCTCGGCCGCCAGCTGCACATCGAACGCAACCAGGCCCAGACCTACATCGACCGTTACTTCGACCGCTACCCCGGGGTCGCCCGCTACATGGAGCGCATCCGAAGCCAGGCCGCCGAGGACGGCTACGTGGAGACGGTCTTCGGCCGCCGCCTGCACCTGCCGGAGATCCGCTCCCAGAACCGCGCCCGCCGTCAGGGCGCCGAGCGCACCGCCATCAACGCCCCCATGCAGGGCACCGCGGCGGACATCATCAAGCGGGCGATGATCGACGTGGACGCCTGGCTCGCGGGCGAGGCCTTCGATGCGGTGATGGTGATGCAGGTCCACGACGAACTGGTCTTCGAGGTGGCCAAGGGCCAGGTCGATGGTTTCATCGAGGAGGTGAAGGCGCGCATGGAGGGGGCCGCCCGCCTCGACGTGGCGCTGACCGTCGAGGCCGAGAGCGGGGACAACTGGGACGAGGCCCACTAGGCGAAGGGCGGGCTGCTACTGCGCTCGTGACGTAGCTCCCACCTTCGCCAACCCCATGGTTGAATAAAAAACGCCACCGTGGTTCCGGTGGCGTGTTTGTCTGAGGCTGGCCTGACGGCTTACCGCCAGCCGACGCGATCGAAGATGCGCACCGCTTCAGGGTTGTTCTCGCCCAGCACGCTGACGTTCAGGTCGTCCTTCTTGAAGTCGCCCCAGGAGGCGATGACGCCGTCGGTCTCCACGGTCTCCACGGCGGGGAATTCGTAGTTGCCGGTGGCGAACAGGGCCTGGGCCTCATCGGAGGCGAGGAACTCGAGGAAGCGCACCGCGTTCTGGGCGTTGGGTGCACCCTTCACCATGCCGGCACCGCCCACGTTGACGTGTGCGCCGCGATCCTTCTGATTGGGGAAGATGATCTCGACCTTCTCGGCGGCCTCGCGGTCGGCCTCGTCGTCGGAGTTGACCAGGCGCACATAATAGTAGTGGTTGGCCACGGCGATATGGCACTGGCCGCTGGCGACGCCGAGGATCTGGTCGGTGTCGCCGCCTTCGGGGTCACGCGCGAAGTTCCCGACCACGCCCTTGGCCCATGCCTCGGCGTCTTCCTCGCCGTGGTGGGCGATCATCGAGGCCAGCAGGGACTGGTTGTAGATGTTGTTCGAGGAGCGAATGCAGACCTCGCCTTCGAACGCCGGATCGGCCAGGTCCTCGTAGCGGGTGAGCTCTCCGGCGTCGACCTCGGTGGGGTCGATGAAGATCGCCCTGACGCGCTGGCTGAAGCCGAACCACTTGCCTTCGGGGTGTCGCATGTAGGCCGGGAGCCGCTCGTCGAGCACCGCCGAGTCGACGCTCGCGAAGATGTCTTCCTGTTCGCCGCGCCACAGTCGGCCGGCATCCACGGTGATCATCACGTCGGCGGGGCTGGCCTCGCCCTCCAGAGTGAGGCGCTGGATCAGCTGGTCGGAATCGCCCTCCAGGACGTTGACCTCGATGCCGGTCTGCTCGGTGAAGGCCGAGTAGAGCGCCTCGTCGGAGTCATAGTGGCGTGCCGAGTAGATGTTGAGCTCCTCGGCGGCAGAGGCCTGGGAGGCCATGGCGGTACCGGCCACCAGGGCGGCGAGGGGAAGGGCGATGCAACGGTTCAGCGGCATGGAGATACCTCGGATGGGGAGGGGGTTTCGACATTGAATGATAATGCTTTGCATTAAAGTTACGCCATTGAAGCGCCTCCTGCTTCGGGCGTCAAGTCCCGCCGGCGGACCAGATGTTCCAGTTCAAGAAACGCCGTGCCTTGAAGTTCGGTGGAGCGAAATGCGAGCGATAGTACAACGCATTCAGGAGGCTTTCGCGTTACCATGCTCCCAGACATTCTCAACCGGCAGTCGAGACCCCATGACCAGCCAGCCGACCCTTTCTACTGACATGCCGGCGGATTCCGCGCCGGTGCTCGCCATGCACGAGATCCGCCATGCCTACCAGGAGAATCTGGCCGTGGAGGACGTCTCCCTCGAGGTCAAGCCCGGGGAGATCGTCTGCCTGCTCGGGCCCTCGGGCTGCGGCAAGTCCACCCTGTTGAGGGTCGCCGCGGGGCTCGAGCGCGTTCAGCAGGGGCGTGTGGAGCTGGGCGGCGAGTCGATGGGGTCCGGACGCTCCCATGTGCCGCCGGAGAAACGCAACGTCGGCCTGGCCTTCCAGGACTCGGCGCTGTTCCCGCACCTCTCCGTGCTCGACAACGTGGCGTTCGGTCTCGAGTCGCTGCCCTTCCGGCAGCGCCGTCGTCGGGCCTACGAACTGCTGGAACTGCTGGGGATGGAGCGTTATTCACGGGCCTTCCCGCACATGCTGTCGGGGGGTCAGCAGCAGCGGATCGCCCTGGCCCGCGCCCTGGCGCCCGCGCCGCAGCTGATGCTGCTCGACGAGCCCTTCTCCAGCCTCGATGCCCGCCTGCGCGACCGCATCCGCGACGATACCCTGCACGTGCTGAAGAAGGTGGGGGCGGGCGTATTGCTGGTCACCCACGACCCCGAGGAGGCCATGTTCATGGCCGATCGCATCGTGCTGATGCGGGACGGGAAGGTGGTGCAGGCAGGGACGCCGCTGGAGCTCTACTGCACGCCCACCGATCCCTTCGTGGTCACCTTCTTCGGCGAGGTCAACGAACTCGAGGGACGGGTGATGGATGGCAAGGTGGTGACCCCGGTGGGCGACGTTCCCGCCCAGGGGCGGCCGGAAGGCAGCCGGGTGCGGGTGATGATCCGTCCCGAGGCCCTGCGAGTGGTGCCACTGGACGAGCCGCCCGAGTACTACCACAGCCACATCATCATGGCCAAGCTGCTGGGCCGCAGCAGCCTGCTGCACATCTGTGCCCATACCCCCGACGGCCAGGAATCCCACCTGCATGCGAGGGCCCCTGGGGTCTTCCTGCCCCGTGAGGGCCAGCCGATCATGATCGGCCTGGATGCCACCCAGGTGTTCGTCTTTCCCCTCGAGCCCTCAGCGGCTGCCGGGGCGGGAACGGCGCATGGCCATGCTGAGCAGGACCACCGGCAGGATGCCTACTGCCACGATGGCCAGTGACGAGGTCGAGGCCTCGGCCAGGCGCTCGTCCGCGGCCAGGCTGTGGGCCCGAATGGCCAGGGTGTCGAAGTTGAAGGGGCGCAGGATCACCGTGGCCGGCAGCTCCTTCATCACGTCCACGAAGACCAGGATGCCGGCGGCGATCAGGCTGCCGCGCATGATGGGCGTATGCACCTTGCGCAGGGTGCCGCCTGCCGTCTGACCCAGCGTCCGCGAGGCCGCATCCATGCTCGGCGTCACCTTGCCGAGGCTCGCCTCGATGGCGTTGAAGGAGACGGCCAGGAAACGCACCAGATAGGCGTATACGAGGATGAACGCCGAGCCACTGAGAAGCAGTCCCACCACAACCCCGAACTGCCCCTTCATGAAGTCGTTGATCTGGTGGTCCATCCACACGAATGGGATCAGGATGCCTACCGCCACCACCGAGCCCGGTACCGCATAGCCCATGGCGGCGACGCGTGTGGCCACCCGGGTGATCTTGCCGGGGTTGAGACGGGCCCCGTAGCTGAGCAGCAGGGCCAGGCTCACGGCTACCACTGAGGCGAGCGTCGCCAGCAGCAGGCTGTTGCCGGCGAACTCCAGGAAGGCGGCGCCGAACAGCGCATCACCCCCCTGGATCGAGAGGTAGCCCAGCAGCGCGCAGGGTATCAGGAAGCCGAGCAGCACCGGGGTCAGGCAGGCCAGGGTGGTGGCCCAGCCCCGCCAGCCGTGGAGCACGAACTCCGGGAGGTGCTGGTAGCGACCCGTGGTGTGGAAGTAGCGTCGCTTGCCCCGGGACCAGCGTTCCAGCAGCACAAGGGCGATCACGAAGGCCAGCAGGCAGGCAGCGAGCTGGGCCGCGGCCACCTGCTCGCCCATGCCGAACCAGGTGCGATAGATGCCGGTGGTGAAGGTGTCGACCCCGAAGTACTGCACCGCCCCGAACTCGTTGAGCGTCTCCATCAACGCCAGCGACACGCCCCCGACGATCGCCGGCCGTGCCAGGGGTAGCGCCACGCTGGTGAACAGCCGCCAGGGCCCGCGTCCCAGGGTCCGACCCACGTCCAGCACGCACACCGACTGCTCAAGGAAGGCCGCCCTCGCCAGCATGTAGACGTACGGGTAGAGCACCAGGGTGATAAGGGTTGCCGCCCCCCACAGCGAGCGGATGTCCGGGAAGAAATAGTCGCCGGCCGACCAGTCGAAGGTCTCGCGCAGCCAGGTCTGGAGCGGGCCGGCGTACTGCAGGAAGTCCGTGTAGGCATAGGCGATCACGTAGGTCGGCACCGCCAGCGGCAGCAGCAGCCCCCACTCGAAGAGCCGGCGACCCGGGAAGCGGCACATCACCACCAGCCAGGCGGTGCCGGTGCCGATGACGAAGGTGCCCAGGCCCACTGCCACCACCAGGAAGAGCGTATTGCCCAGGTAGCGGGGCAGCACGGTGCTGCCCAGGTGCTGCCAGATGCCGTCGGTGGGCATGAACAGGTGCGCCAGCACCACGATGACCGGCAGCGCCACGATCAGCGCGATGCCGATGGTCAGCGCATTCCAGACGGTGAAGGGCATCGACAGTCGAGAGGGGGCACGCGCGCGGGAACTGTCCGGACTGGTCAACGAGGTCTCCTTCCGTGCCGGGGCGTTGGATGCAGGGATGCGAGATATTTGCGACTGAGAATTCTATCAGTTGGCCTGGGTGGCTGCAGCCACAGCCGTCGTGACCCCCCTCAAGCAGGACGCCCGCCGCTCGGGGAGCGGCGGGCGTCGTTGGCCAGACCTGGAAAGTGGACTCAGTAGCCGATCAGCAGCGACGGCAAGCCGGTCACCAGGGCCGGGAAGAAGGCCATCAACAGACAGGCCAGCACGATCAGCGCGCAGAACGGGATCACCGCCCGGTAGAGGTCGAGGGTCTCGACCCCCTTGGGAGCTACCCCCTTCAGGTAGAAGAGCGCATAGCCGAAGGGTGGCGTGAGGAACGATGTCTGCAGCACCACGGCGACCATCACCACGAACCACAGCACGTCGACGCCCATGCTCTCGATGATCGGCAGCATGATCGGGAAGCTGAGCAAGACGATGCCGGTCCAGTCCAGGAACATGCCCAGGATGAAGACCAGGAAGAACATCAGGATCAGCGCCCCGACGTTGCCGCCCGGCATGGCCATCACTACCTCGTGGATCACATCCATGCCGCCGCCGATGGAGAAGACCCCGGTGAAGGCGGTGGCACCGACCAGCACCAGCATCACCATGGTGGTGGTCTTGCTGGCCTCGATCAGGGTGTTGTAGCAGGTCGAGACCTTGCGGTCGCCGAAGATCAGGAACAGCAGGAAGGCGATGCTTACACCGATGGCCGAGGCTTCCGTAGCGGTGGCGATGCCCGTGAACAGCGAGCCCAGTACCCCGAGGATCAGGGCCATGGGCGGCAGCACGTACTTGCCTAGCATCAACAGCAGCTGGCGGGTGCTGGTCTCGGCCTGTTCCTCCGCCGGCACGAGCGGGCCATAGGAGGGTTTCAGGTGGCAGATCACCAGCACGTAGAGGGCGTACATCACGCCGAGCAGCAGGCCGGGCACCAGGGCGCCGGCAAACAGCGCCCCCACCGAGACCGGGGAGTAGCTGGCCATCAGGATCAGCATGATGCTCGGCGGGATCAGGATGCCCAGGCAGCCGCTGGCCATGATCACGCCGGTGCTGAGCTGCTTGTTGTAGCCGTACTTGAGCATCGGCACCAGGGCGATCATGCCCATCACCGCGATGGAGGCGCCGACAATGCCGGTGGTGGCGGCCAGCAGCACCGAGACGACCACCACGGTCAGCGCCAGGCCGCCGCGCAGGTTGGCCAGCAGCAGGCGCATCGTGTCGAACATCTTCTCGGTGACGCCCGAGTCGTTGAGGAAGCGGGCCATGAGGATGAACAGCGGGATCGCCACAAGGACGTAGTTGTCCATGGCGTTGCCGTAGATGTTGTTGATGATGATGCCGAGTGTGTTGGCGCCGGGCCCGAGCCAGGCGCCCAGCACGGCCATTCCGCCCAGCACGAAGGCCAGCGGATGGCCCATGAACAGGCCGATCAGCAGACCGCCGAACATGAACAGGGTGAGCATTTCTGGGCTCATGCGGCCTCCTCCTCGCGCAGTTGCTGGATGGCACGGATGACGATGGCCACGGCCTGGAGCAGGACCATCACGGCGGTGATGACGATCACCGCCTTCACCGGATAGACGGGGATGGCCACCATCCCGTAGGTGGTCTCGCCGCGGCTGAAGGAGCGCTCGAAGAAGCTCCATCCCAGGGTGGTGAGCATCCAGATGAAGGGCACGAAGAAGATCAGGTAGCCTATGATCTCGAGGGCCGCCTGCTTGCGGCGCGAGAGCAGGCGCTTGAGCACGTCGACCTCGACATGGGCATGGTGGCGCAGCCCGTAGGCTGCCATCAGCATGAAGTGGACGCCGAACAGCATCTTGGTGACGTCGAAGGCCCAATCACTGGGGCGTCCGAGGAAGAAGCGCATGCCGATGTCATAGATCACGATCAGGGTGACCACGGCGATCAGCGGTGCGATCAGGCGACCGAACCCCTCGTTGAGGGCATCGATGGCCTTGGCAATGGCGTTCATCAGCGAGGCTCTCGTGAATCAGTGGGAACACGACGATCGGCCGGCCATCCCCGCAAGGGCGATGGCCGGCCGGCAGGGCCTCCCGGGCGGGAGGCCGGGGCGAGGCCTTACATGCAGGCCTCGATCTCCTCGAGCGAGGGCAGATCGTCGGTGACGCGGCTCATGTTGTAGGGCACCGAGACGTCACGCCAGTTGGCGTAGTGCTCCAGGTAGCTGATCATGGAGTGGTAGACCTTGGCGTGCATCGGATCCTCGCAGGCCCCCTGGACGATCACCTCGTTGGTGATGCGCTGGATCTCGGCGAGGTCATCCGTGGAGAGCTGGTTGATCTCGGTGCCGTCTTCCAGGAACTTCACCGTGCCCTCGGTAGACTCGCGCTCGGACCAGGCCAGGGACCAGGCCATGGTGGCCTGTGCCGCGATCTTCAGCTTCTCCTGGGTCTCCTCGGATAGGGCATCCCAGGAATCCTGGTTGATCATCACGCCGAACACGCTGGCGGACTGGTGCCAGCCCGGCACGGACCAGTAGTCGGCCACTTCGGAGAAGCCGGCCTTGTAGTCCACGCCCGGGGTGGAGAACTCGGCACCGTCAACCACCCCGCGCTCGATGGCCTGATAGATCTCGCCGCCGGCCAGGGTGACCTGGGAGCCGCCGAGCTTCTCGAGCACTCGGCCCTGGTCACGACCGGAGAGGCGCAGGCGCTTGCCCTCCAGGTCGGCGAGACTCTCGATCGGCGTGCCGCCGCGGAAGCCGGACTCGTTGTTGGTGATGCCGTAGGGCAGGTAGACCATGTTGTAGTCGCCGTAGACCTCCTGGTAGAGCTCGAAGCCGCCCCACTCGTTGATCCAGTTCAGGTAATCCACGCCGTTGAACAGGCTGGTGGTGGTGGCCAGCGGCGAGAAGGCCGGGCTGTAGCCGGCCCAGTAGCCGGGCCAGTCGCCGGCGGCCTGGATGCTGCCGGTCTGGGTGGCGTCGAACACCTCGGTGCCGGGCATCAGGGTGCCGCCGGCGCGGAAGTTGATCTTCACCTCGTCACCGGCGAGGGTGTTGACCAACTCGGCCCAGTGGCGGTCGATCTGGATCAGGTCCAGGTTGTCCGGCCAGGTGGTGGTCATGGTCCACTGTTCCTGGGCCTGGGCGGTGGAGCTCATGGCGGCGAGGGCGACGCCGGCCGCCAGCCCGGTGAGGGCAAATCGTGTCATCTTCTTCATTCAGGTGCTCCCTTGGGGTTGTTCTGCTGTTGGAGAAGTCGATGGAAACGGCCGTCGGATGCCGGTGCCTTTCGGGCTCCCGGGCACCGGCCTGACCAGCCGGGTAACTCGGCAACAGTAAACAAGCTAGCATGGGGCGACAGACATGATCGACCGGGCCCCTTGCCGCGCCGGGACTCCGGCCAGGTGGCGGAGGAGTGCCGGAATCATGAGTATAACCCCTTTTCCATCAATATGTTGAACGATCTTGTGAAGGTCATGTTGCAGAGCCGGCATGGCCGCCATCGTTGAATGGTTGGCCGCCCTTAGACCAAAGTAGAGCCACTGACGGAGCCCGGATGTCCCCCAGCCGCCTCGCCCCCCTTCAGGAGACCCAACGCCGGCTGGCCCGACGCCGCTGGCGCGGCCTGGTGTGGCTGACCGGCGAGGCCGAGGCCTGCCGCCGGGAGGCCCTCGCCCTGTGGCGGGAGAGTGCCTGGCGAGCGCCCCTGTGGATCGCCGCCGAACCCCCCGGTGGCATCGAGGCGTTCCACTGGCTTCCGGCGGCGAAGGCCCGCACGCGCCTGGGGGGCGAGCAGGACCTGGTGGTGCTCGATGCCGTCTCGGGCTCGAGCGGCTTCGACCCCGAGGCCTTTGGGGCGCTGGCTGGCACGCTGCGGGCCGGCGGCCTGCTGGTGCTGATGACCCCGCCCGACTGGGGGCGCCATCCCGATGCCGACTACCGCCGATTGGCCGACCATCCCTGGCGGGCCGAACAGCTCACCGCCCGCTATCTGGCGCGTCTCGCCCGGCTGCTGCATCGCGATGCGCGGGTGATTCGCTGGACGGCGGGTGAGGCGCCGTGCTCACCGGACCTGCCCGAGGCGCCACACGAGGCCCCACCACCGCCTGCCGGCGATTCCGACTGCCTGACCCCCGATCAGGCTGAGGCGGTGTCGCGGCTGACCCGGCTGCGCCGTCGCCGCCCGCTGGTGCTGACCGCCGATCGTGGCCGCGGCAAGACGGCGGCGCTGGGCATCGCCTGCGCACGGCTGCTGGCGGCGGGGGAGACTGAGATCCTGGTCACGGCCCCGCGTCCGGCGGCGGTGGCCGGGCTCTTCGAGCACCTGGCGGCGCTGTGCCCCGAGGGAGTCCGCCGGGACAATGCGTTCGAGGCGGCGGGGCGTTGGGTGCGCTTCCTGGCCCCCGACGAATTGGCCCACCTGGCCGAGCAGGGCGAGGTCGGTGGCCCCGGCCGGCTGCTGCTGGTGGACGAGGCGGCGGCGATCCCCGCCTCCCTGCTGGGGCGCTGGCTGGATGCCTTCCCGCGCATCGCCTTCGCCACCACCGTGCACGGCTACGAGGGGTCGGGTCGCGGTTTCGCGCTGCGCTTCCGTGAGCGGCTCGCGCGGCAGACACCCGGCTGGCGCGAGTGCCACCTGGCCGAGCCTATCCGCTGGGCCCGGGGTGATCCCCTGGAGTCGCTCACCTCGAGCCTGCTGATGCTGGATGCCGAGCCGGCGGCGGCCACCCTTTCCGCCGGGGTGCCCATCCGTCGGTGCCTGGACCGCGACATCCTGGCCGACGACGAGCCGCGGCTGCGGGCACTGTTCGGCCTGCTGGTGCAGGCCCACTACCGCACCACACCCGCCGACCTGCGCCGGCTGCTGGACGGGCCAGGCGTCGGCATCGCTACCCTCGAGGCGGGGCGGGTCGTGCAGGGCGTGGTGGTGAGCGGCGACGAGGGCGGCTTTTCCGCCGACCTCGCCGAGCAGGTGGCGCGGGGCGAGCGGCGCCCGCGTGGCCACCTGCTGGCTCAGTCGCTGGCCGCCCATGCCGGGGAGCGCGAGGCGCTGACCGCGCGTCTGCGGCGGGTGCTGCGCATCGCCGTGCCCGCCGAACAGCGACGCCATGGGCTGGGGCGGCGACTGCTCGCCGAGGAGGTCGACCAGGCTCACGGTGAGGGCATCGACCTGCTGGGGGCGAGCTTCGGTGGCGAGCCGGGGCTCCAGGCCTTCTGGTACTCGGCAGGCTTCCGGGTGGTGCGCCTGGGGCTGACCCGGGAGACTGCCACCGGGGAGCATGCGCTGATGGTGGTGCGGCCCACCAGCCCGACGGGAGAGGCACTCGCCGAGCGCCTTCAGGCGCGATTTCATCGACAGCTCCCTGGCCTGCTGGCCTTCGAGCTGGCCGAGCTGGAGCCAGCGGTGATGGTGGCCCTGCTCGCCGAGGGCCCGACCGTATCCTTAGACGATACGGACCGTCGTGACCTTGATGATGTGGCCTTCGGCCATCGTGAACCGGCCTTGGCCCGTCCGGCGATCCAGTCCCTGGTGAGGAGCCGTGCGGTGGTCGGGGGGGGGAGACAGGTTGAGGGGCTGTCGCTGCTGGCGGCCTGGGCCTTCCAGGGGCGCGAGGCGACCTGGCTTGCGGCGCGTGTCGGCGTGTCGGGCAAGCGCGGCGTCCAGGCGTGGTTGCGTGAGGTCGTGGCCCGTCTCCAGGACCGCGATGACGGGCTTTCCCCCGACGAGGCCGGCCGGTAGAGTGCCCGAGTCAACCGCGAGACAGATCCGCCATGAACGCACACCTCGAGCAGCTCTCTCCCCGGCCTGTGTGGCGCCATTTCCGCACCCTGTGCAACACCCCCCGCCCCTCCGGTCACGAGGCCGCCCTGGTGGCCACCCTGGAACGCTGGGCCGACGGCCTGGGGCTGGCCCATGATCGTGACGCCTTCGGCAACCTGCGACTCCGCAAACCCGCCACGCCCGGCCACGAGCAGGCGCCCGGGGTGATCCTGCAGGGCCATCTGGACATGGTGGCCCAGGCCAACACCGACCATCCCCATGACTTCACCCGTGATCCCATCGACACCCATGTGGCCGATGGCTGGCTGCACGCCCGCCATACCACCCTCGGCGCGGACAACGGCCTCGGCGTGGCGGCGGCGTTGTCGATCCTTGAGGATGAGGCTCTGGTCCACGGCCCGCTGGAGGCGCTCTTCACCCTGGAGGAGGAATCCTCCATGGGCGGTGCCCTCCAACTGGCCGAGGGCTGGCTCGAGGGCCGCGTGCTGCTCAACCTGGATTCCGAGGATCGTGGCCAGGTCTATATCGGCTGTGCCGGTGGGGCCGACGTCATCGTGGAGGCAGAGCTGCCCACCGCGCCGCTGGCGACCGGGGAGCAGGCGCTGCGCCTGTCGCTGACGGGGCTCTCCGGCGGCCACTCCGGCATCGACATCCACAAGGGGCGAGGCAATGCCAACCGGCTGCTGGTGAGGGTGCTGCGCGCCCTGGAGCCCCTCGGGGCCCGACTGGTCGACTACCATGGCGGCACCCTGCGCAACGCCTTGCCGCGGGAGGCCTTCGCCACCCTGGTCTTGCCGGATGACGAGCTTACCCCTGCCCGGGCAAGGGTGGCGGGGCTGGAAGCCGAACTGCGAGCCGAGCTGGCCGGGGTCGACGAGGGGCTCTCGCTGGCCCTTGAGCCCTGGGAGACCCCGGCGGACGAGGCCCTGACGGCGCACGCCAGCCATCTGCTGGTGCGGGCCCTGCACGTGGCGCCCTGTGGCGTCGAGCGGATGAGCGTCGAGGTGCCCGGTGTGGTGGAGACCTCCAACAACCTGGGGGTGGTCAGCCTGGAGGCCGGGCGCTTTCATCTCTGTGCCCTGGTGCGCTCGCTGCGCGATAGCGCCACGACGGACATCGCCGACCGCTTCCGGGCGCTGTTCGAGCTGATCGGGGCCGAGACCCGGGTCGAGAATGCCTACCCGGGCTGGACGCCGAACCCGGAAAGCCCCCTGCTGGCGCGCTTCCGGCGTCTGCATCATCAGCGGCTGGGGAGCGACCCGGAGGTGAAGGTGATCCATGCCGGCCTGGAGTGCGGCATCCTCGGTGGCAAGTACCCGGCGCTTGACATGATCTCCTTCGGGCCGCTCATCCGCGGCGCTCACTCGCCCGACGAGCGGGTGGAGCTGGACTCGGTGGTCGAGTTCTGGGAGCTGCTGTGCGCCCTGGTGGGGGACCTGGCTGGCGCTCCCTCGAACACTGTTCGCTGATATGCCAGGCTCTTCACGATTCCCTCCACATTCGAGGCCGCGATGAACGAACTGCTGCAAGAGGCCACACCGGCCTGGGTGTCGTGGGGGCTGGCGGTACTGCTGGTGGTGACGGCCATGACGGCGCTTCGCTGGCGGCGACGCCTGACGGCCGCCGAGGCACGACGGCAGGCCCTGGAACAGGAGCGGCCCGACCTCGAGGCCGCCGTGCGGCGGCTGGAACAGGAGCTCTCCCAGAGCGACGCCCAACTGGACGCCAGCCGCGAGCGCCTGGCCGCCATGGAGGCCGAGCTGTCCGCGACCCGCGACCGGCTGGCCGAGCAGCGCGAGCGAGGCGCCCGACTGGAGACCGAACGCGAGCAGATGGCGCTGCGTCATCGCGAGCAGCTGGCCCTGCTGGAGGAGGCCCGCGAACGGCTCAAGGATGAGTTCCGCCAACTTGCCGGGCGCATCTTCGAGGAGCGTCAGCAGGCCTTCTCGGTGCAGAGCCGCGACGGCCTCGAAGCCTTGCTGCGCCCCTTCCGCGAGCAGGTCGACCAGTTCCGGCGCCGGGTCGAGGAGCTTCATGGCCAGCAGAGCCGTGACAGCGGCTCCCTCAAGGCTCAGCTCGAGCAGCTTGCCGGGCTCAATGCCCGCCTCGGTGATGAGGCCGCGGGACTTGCCCGGGCGCTCAAGGGGGACCAGAAGGCCCAGGGGCACTGGGGGGAGCTGATGCTCGAGACCGTACTCGAGCGAAGCGGCCTGCGCCGGGACATCGAATACCGCCGCGAGGTGTCCCTCCAGGGTGAGCAGGGGCGCCAGCGCCCCGATGCGGTGATCTACCTGCCCGACGACCGCCACCTGATCATCGACGCCAAGGTGTCGCTGGTCGCCTGGACCCGGGTGGTCAACGCCGAGGATGAGGTCGAACGCGAGACGGCCATGAAGGCGCACCTGCAATCGCTGCGCAGCCACATGGTCGGCCTGTCGGGCAAGGACTATCCGGCCCTGCCGGGGCTCCACTCGCCGGACTTCGTGTTCCTCTTCGTGCCGGTGGAACCGGCCTTCGCCGCCGCCTTCGAACGCGATCCCTCGCTCTTCCATGAGGCCTTTGACCGCCATGTGGTGGTGGTCACCCCGACTACCCTGCTGGCGAGCCTGCGTACCGTGGCGGGCCTGTGGAGCCTGGAGCGCCAGAATGAGAACGCGCGCCTCATTGGCGACCGGGCCGAGAAGCTGCTGGCCAAGTTCGGAGGCTTCGTCGAGAGTCTCGAGGAGGTGGGGCGTCACCTTGAGCGGGCAAGCGACAGCCACCGCAGGGCCATGGGTCGGCTCTCCAGTGGCCAGGGCAGCCTGGTGGCCCAGGCCACCGAACTGCAGCGCCTGGGCGTGCGCATGAAGAAGCCGCTGCCGACGGAGCTGGTGCGAGCCGCCGACGGCGGCGAGACAGGGCCCCCTTGACGACGACGCCGCCCTTAGGCGGCGTCGTGGGTGCAGGCTTTCCGGCGATGCCGGGAGCGATCAGCCGAGGTAGGCGCCCAGCATCCACACCGTCTTTTCCTGCTCGCGGATATAATCGCCGGCCTGGGCGGCGGTGCCTTCGTCGTCCGCGTCGGAGGCCAGGGAAAGCAGTTCGCGTTGAAGCTCGATCAGTGTCTGGTAGCCTTCGAGCACCCCGCGCACGCAGGCCTCGCCGTCATGGACGTTCTTGTCCTCCTGGATCCTGGCGATCTTCACGTAGTCGCTGTAGGCATGCACCGGTGTGTGCCCCAGGGTCAGGATGCGCTCGGCGACCTCGTCGACCTTGGTCAGCAGGTCGGTGTAAAACTCCTCGAACTTGACGTGGAGCTCGAAGAACTGCCGCCCCTTCACGTTCCAGTGATAGCCCCGAACGTTCATGTAGAAGATCTGGTAGTTGGCCAGCAGCTCGTTGAGTTTCTCGGCGAGCTGACTGGCGCTGGCCTCGTGCAGGCCGATGCTGTTGGTGTCGCTCATGCAATGCCTCCTTGATCGCTGGGTACACAGGATAGTGCGGCCTGGTGGTCACGGCTAAGCCAATTCTCTCCATGGCCACCATAGCCGATGGCGATGACCTGCGGGCGTCGGGGGCCTGGTTCAAGGCTGGCGGCCGGCCGCGGCAATCCAGAGTCGCACCAGGCTCTCGGTGCGGTCGGCCAGTAGTTCGGCACAGCGCGAGAGGGCCTCGTCGAGCGCCATGGGACCGTCTGCAAGGGCAAAGGCCGTAGTGACCCCCTCGTCGAGAGCGGCCTGCCAGCCCGGCGCCAGGCGTCCGGCCAGGACCACCACCGGCACGCCGTGCCGGCGAGCCGCCCGCGACACCCCGACCGGGGCCTTGCCGGCCAGGCTCTGGCCATCGAGCTGGCCCTCGCCGGTGATCACCAGGTCCGCGTCCGCCATCAGCGCCTCGACGCCGGCCTGGGCCATTACCAGCTCGATGCCGGGGCGCAGCTCGGCGCCCAGGAAGGCCCGGGCGGCGAAGCCCATGCCGCCAGCGGCCCCCGCGCCCGGCAGGTCGCGATGGTCCTCGTCCAGCGTCTCGGCGGTCACCTCGGCCAGTCGCGCCAGTGCGATGTCCAGGCGAGCGACATCCTCCGGCGTGGCGCCCTTCTGTGGACCGAAGACCGCGCTGGCACCGCGTTCGCCCAGCAGCGGGTTGTCCACGTCCACCGCGGTCTCGACCCGCAGCCCCGCCAGGCGAGGATCGAGGCCGGTCAGGTCGAGTTCGGCAAGCCCGGCCAAGGCGGCGCCGCCCGGGGTGAGCTCGTGGCCTTCGCCATCGCGTAGCCGAGCGCCCAGGGCGGTGAGCATCCCCGCCCCGCCATCGTTGGTGGCACTGCCACCGAGGGTCAGCAGCAGGTGTTCGGCACCGGCATCCAGCGCCTCGCGGATCAACTCGCCGACGCCCAGGGTGGTGCTGTTCAGGGCGGTGCGTTCATTGGGCGTCAGCTGCTGCAGCCCGCTCGCCTCGGCCAGCTCCACGTAGGCGGTGCGGCTCTTTGCGTGCCAGCCCCAGTCGGCCCGGGTCGGGCGTCCCAGGGCGTCGTGGACGCGGGCGGTGCGACGTTCGGCACCGGTAGCAGCCAGCAAGGCATCGAGGCTGCCCTCTCCGCCATCGGCCAGCGGGCATTCCAGGATATCGAGATTGCTGCTGGCACGCCGAGCGCCGCGGGCAATGGCGCGGGCGGCATCGGCCGCGGGCAGGGCGTCCTTGAAGCTGTCCGGGCAGATCAGGATCTTCATGGCCTGTCTCGTCGTTTGGAAGTCGTTTCCAGCTTAGCGGCAGCGAGCCCCGGACAGAACCCCGAGCGTTTCATCGCCACCGGCTTCCGGCCTAGACTGATGCTAATCACTTCTGGAGATTGTCCGATGCGAGCATGGCTGCAGTTGCTGCTTACCGGGGGGCTGACGGGCTTGCTGGCCGGCTGCCAGATGACGCCGACGACGCTGCCGGTGGCCGAACCCGCCCCGGCCGCCGAGTGTCGCTGGCCTGCCGCGCCCGGCGACAGCCTGGCCCGGGTGGTCACGGCCCTGGAGGCGGGGGGCTTCCTGGTGCGCCACACCGATGTCCCCCTGGGGTTGGTCAGCGCCGAGCGGGCCCGGACCACCCTTTACCATGACAACGGCATCGACCGTCTGCCACGCATCGGTGGCTTCGTGCTGGGAGGCAGCGGTGGCCATGTGTCTTCCGGCGTGATGATCGGTATCGGTGGCGGGTTCGGGCCGGGAGTCGACGAGGCCACTCGGGTCGAGCGGGTCTCGGTGGTGGTCGATCAGCGGCAGCTGCAGGTGGCCCGCGACATTCGCATGATCGACTGGCGGGGTGATCTGCGCGAGTCGCGCAGTGCCAGCGACGCGGGCTTCTGCCGAGATCTGCGCCGCGCCATCGAGGCCACACCGGCAGGGGAGGCCCCATGAAACGCTCGATCGTCATCCTGCTGCTGGCCGGGTGGCTTGCCGGCTGCGCCACGCCGGCCCCGCCGCCGGCCCGCGAGCTGCAACTGGCCGCGACCCCCGGGGAGACGCTGCGCGAGGCCATGCACCTGTTGATGGAGCGCGGGTACGTGATTCGTCATGCCGACGGCGAGCTGGGGCGACTGGACGCCGTGCTGGCCCGTATGCCGGGCTATGGCGTCTCCCTGCGCGTGACAGGCGTGGGTGACGGCAGCCGGGTCGCCTTCATCGCCACGCGGGGCGGGCGGGCATTGCCGCCCACCGTGCTGGACCCCCTGCTGACCGACCTGCAGTCGCGGCTGGGGCTACTCCCCTGAGTCCAGGTCCAGCCCCTCGAGCTCGGCCAGGATGCGGGCACGCATGTCGGCCAGGCCATCCGGGTCGTAGGGCTCGGCCTGGCCGTGGCCCCACACCGGTGCCGGCCAGGCGGCATCCTCGCGGCGACGCACGATGACATGCGCATGCAGCTGGGCGACCATGTTGCCCAGGCTGGCGATGTTGAGCTTGTCGCCCTCAAGGGCCCCGAGCAGGGCCCTGCCGAGCTCAGTGGCCTCCCTCCACAGCTGGTGCTGGTCCTGGTTGTCGAGCTCGAACACCTCGCTGACCCCGTGGCGGCGCGGCACCAGCACCAGCCAGGGAAAGCGCGCGTCATCCATCAGCCGCAGCTGACAGAGCGGCAGCTCGGTGACCGGATGGGTGTCCGCCGCCAGGCGGGCATCGAGTTCGAAATCCTGCATCGCGATTCTCCTTTCATCATGGCGGTCCCTGCCCCGGCCATCATGACACAGGCGGATGGGGGCGGGCAGATTCCCCCGGCGGGGTCAGGTCGGTATGCTGCCCCCCTTCGACCCGCTCCCAACGGACGCCGTCATGACATTGTTCGAGGCACTTGCCCTGCTGGCCATCGGAACCCTGGCCGGCTTCATCAATGTGCTTTCCGCCGGGGGGTCGATGCTGACGCTACCGTTGCTGATGTTCCTGGGGCTGTCGCCGCAGGCGGCCAATGGCACCAACCGGGTGTCCGTTGCCCTGCAGAGCATCTCGGCGGTGACCAGCTTCTTCCGAGCCGGCGCCCGTCACGTGGGCCTATCGCTGCGTCTTTCTGTGCCCGCCGTGGTTGGCTCGCTGCTCGGTGCCTGGCTGGCCCTGCGGACCGGCGATGAACTGTTCGAGACGATCCTGATCACGGTGATGGCGGGCTCGGGGGTGCTGATGCTGCTGCCCCAGCCGCTCCTGGCTACCCGCCCACTGACTCCGGAGCGCCTCACTCCCGCCGTGTACCTGGCGATGTTCGCCATCGGGCTCTACGGTGGCTTCATCCAGGTCGGGGTGGGCATCCTGTTCATCGTGGTGCTCTATCGCATGCTGAAGATCGACCTCGCCCAGGTGAGCATCTTCAAGGTGCTGATCATACTGGTCTATACCCTGCCGGCCCTGGCGATCTTCCTGGTCAATGATCAGGTGCGCTGGGGCTACGGCCTGGTGCTGGCGGCGGGCAGCATGCTGGGGGCTTGGTTGGCGGTGAAGGTCAATATGAGTCCGCGCGGGGCCTTCGTCGTCAAGTGGCTGACCATCACGGTCATCGCCGCGATCATCCTGCGGCTGCTGCTGGGCTAGGTGTGTCAACTCAGGCGATCTGTCGGTTCGGCAATAACGTGCTAATTTAAAAGAGTGTCATTCCTTCATTGCGTATCGGAAAGGACGAGGAAACGAGCATGAAAAGGACATTTGCACTGGTACTGGTTGCGCTATTCACCCTGTCGCTGCTCAGTGGTTGCAATACCATACGTGGCGCCGGGCAGGATATCGAGAGAGGTGGAGAGGTGGTGCAGGACGCCGCGACTTGATGCCCGGAGAATAACCGAAGAACCGACTGTCTGCGCCGGGGCCCCGCTCCGGCGCAGGCAATTGCCACAAAGGCCGGGCGGCTTCGCCGGTCTCCTGCCGCTCTTCCTGCTTGCCCCCTTCAGGGCTCCTCGTGCCTGGCCTGGGTGAGGCGTTCCTCTTCCTCGGCTTGCTTGCGCAACTTCTTGCGCAGTGCGGCCTTCTCGAAACGCAGCTTCTGCACGCGGGTGTCCAGCCTGAGCGGCGGCACCCTTGCCGGCTTTCCCTGGTCGTCCACGGCGACCATGGTCAGGTAGCAGCTGTTGGTGTGGCGGATTATCTTGTGGCGGATATCCTCTGCGACCACCTTGATGCCGATCTCCATCGAGGAGCTTCCCACGTGGTTGACGCAGGCCAGAAAGGTGACCAGTTCGCCGACATGGATCGGCTGCTTGAACAGCACCTGGTCGACGGACAATGTCACCACGTAATGGCCCGCGTAGCGGCTGGCACAGGCATAGGCCACCTCGTCGAGTTTCTTGAGGATGGCGCCGCCATGAACCTTGCCGCTGAAGTTGGCCATGTCAGGGGTCATCAGCACGGTCATCGAGAGTTCGTGTTGGCCGGGCAGCGTCTGGTCATTCATCGGAGTGTCCCCGTGAAGGTTTTCCACAGCATAACGCCTTGCTCCCGCAAGGGGGAGCAAGGCGTTGTCAGGCCGTCATGGGCTGGATTGCGGTTCAGAACCAGGTCAAGCCGACGGCGATGATGATGCCGGTGATGAGCAGCTGGATCAGGCAGAAACCCATGATGTCCTTGGCCTTGAGGCCGGCGATCCCGAGGACCGGCAGGGCCCAGAAGGGCTGCAGCAGGTTGGTCCAGGCGTCACCCCAGGCTACGGCCATGGCCACCCGGGGAATGTCCACGCCCAGGGCCTGGGCGGCCGGCAGCATCACCGGAGCCTGCACGGCCCACTGGCCGCCGCCGGAGGGCACGAAGATGTTGACGATGCCGGCACTGATGAAGGACCAGAAGGGTAGGGTGGCTTCGGTGGCGAAGGAGATCAGCGCACCGGACAGGGTCTCGGCGAGCCCAGACTGCACCATGATCGCCATGATCCCGGCGTAGAAGGGGAACTGGATCACGATGCCGGCGCCGCCCTTGATGGCCTCATTCAGGCTGTTGAGCAGGTTCTGGGGGGTGCGGTGCAGCACGATGGCCAGGAACAGGAACAGGAAGTTCACCACGTTCAGGTTCAGGCCGCCGCCGCGGAGCACGAAGTGATCGAACAGGAAGAGAAGGCCGGGGATACCGACCAACCAGGCGAGCGTCGTGCTGTTCTCGAGGCGCTCCGCCGGACGGGAGATGCTTGGCTGTCGCGTATCCGTCTCACCGAGCAGCTTGGGATCGATGTAGACGCTGTCCTTCTCGTCCGGGAGCATCATCCGGTTGACCAGCGGTACCGCGATGAACAGGCAGAGCAAGATGCCGATGTTGAACAGCGAGAAGACGGTCTCGCCGGTGCCGATCACACCGATCTGCTCGACGGTGAAATGGCCCTCGGTGGCGATGGTCAGCGGGATCGATCCGGCCAGCCCGCCGTGCCAGACGACGAAGCCGGAGTAGGCGCTGGCCACCAGCAGGCGATAGTCCACCTTGACCTGGCGGGCCAGCTCCTTGGCGAACAGCGCGCCGACCACCAGGCCGAAGCCCCAGTTGATCCAGCTGGCGGCCAGCGAGACCAGGGTCACGAGCAGGATGGCGGCGCCGGCGTTGTTGGCCAGGCCGGCCAGTTTCTGCAGCAGGCGGCTGACGGGGGGCGAGCTTGCCAGCATGAAGCCGGTGACCAGCACGAGCAGCATCTGCATCGAGAAGGTCAGCAGGTTCCAGAAGCCGTCGCCCCAGAACCTGAGTACCGCCAGCGGAGTCTGTCGCTCCACGGCGATGGCCGCGGCGGCGGCAATGACCGTCAGCAGCAGAACGAAGATGTAGGGGTCGGGCAGGTACTTCTCGACCAGCCTGACGGCCGGTCTCGATAGGGCCTTGAGCATGGGTGTTCCCTTCTTCTGTTGTCGGTTGTCGATGATGGCGTGCCAGACAGAAAGTAGCGCACCCTCAGAGAGTTGCGCTACCCGGGGCGGGACTCGCCGTCAACGAAGCCGGCCCCGGCGCGGTGGCGCCAGCGGGTGCGGCGATGGTGACGGTAGTAGGCCAGCAGCACGCCCGAGCGCACCATAGCAAACCCCAGGAAGGCCAGCCACAGGCCGTGGTTACCCAATGGCGTGGTCAGCCACCAGAGCGGCAGGTAGACGGCGAGTCCCGCATAGATGCTGTTGCGCATCTCGCGGATCGCGGTGGCTCCGATGAAGACTCCGTCGAACAGGTAGCTCCATACTGCCACCAGCGGCATGACGACCATCCAGGGCAGGTAGTCGGCGGCGGCGGCCCGCACCTCCGGCAGGCCGGTCAGCGCCGAGATCAACCACTCTCCGCCCAGGGCGAAGGCCAGCGAGGCCCCTCCCGCCGTGACCAGCGAGAAGCGGGCGGCGCTGGTGACGAGCCGGCCGAATTCGTCGAAGCGCTGGCGGCCCACGGCACGCCCGGTCAGCGCCTCGGCGGCATGGGCGAAGCCGTCCAGGGCGAAGCTGGTGAGCATGATGAACTGCAGCAGCACGGCGTTGGCCGCCAGCACGGTGTCGCCCTGGGCGGCGCCGCGGGAGGTGAAGAAGGCCATGGCGAACAGCAGGCCCAGGGTGCGCACGAATAGGTTGGCGTTGACCCGGAAGAGCTCGCCATAGGCGGCGAGCCTGAGGATCCGGCTGCGCAGGAAGTGCCCCGACAGCACCCCCAACTGGCGCGATACCAGCCAGAGGCCGAAGGCCAGGGCCGCGTAGTCGGCGATCACCGTGGCCCAGGCCACACCGTCGCTGGTCATCCCCAGTCCCACCACGAACAGCAGGTCGAGGGCGATGTTGACGCCGTTGGTCAGCACCAGGATGGCCAGGGTGACCCGCGAGTTCTGCTGGCCGAGAAACCAGCCGAGGATGGCATAGTTGGCCAGCACCGCCGGGGCCGAAAGCAGGCGGATACGGGCGTACTCCGCGGCCAGCTCCGTGGCCACCTGGCTGCCGTCGAGCAGCCACAGCCCCAGCGTCACCAGCGGGCCGCCGGCCAGTATCAACCCCAGGCCGATGACCATGGCGAGCAGCAGCGACTGGCCGAGCAGGTTACGCACCTCGCCATCGGCCTCGCGTCCCACCGCCTGGGAGGTGAGGCCGGTGGTGCCCATGCGCAGGAAGCCGAAGCCCCAGAAGAGGAAGCTGAAGAGCGTCGCCCCCAGGGTCACCCCGGCGAGGTAGCGTGAGTCGGGCAGATGGCCAACAACGGCGGTGTCCACCAGCCCGAGCAGCGGGACGGTGATGTTCGACAGGATGATCGGCCAGGCCAGCGAGAGGATGCGCGATCGCGTGTCGGCAGGCGGGCGGGTCATGGGGGCGTCACGGCGGTCCGGTGGCGGTAAGGCCGGGCAGGGTGGCGCGTTTCGCTCCATAACGCAACGGCCCTGCCGATGGGCGGGGCCGTCGAGGAAGGTGCGTCAGGACCTAGAAGCGGTAGCCGAGGCTCGCGGACACGAGGTCGATCTCGAAGTCCGTGCCGCTGTCGCCGATATCGTAGCGCTCGTACTCGCCGCGGATGATGATCTGCTGGATCTCGTACTCGGCGCCGATGCCGAAGAAGGGGTCGTTGCCAGCGTCGCTTGATGCGTCATCATCGAGAACCTCGCCGCTGAGGCGTGCAATACCCGAGACATCACCATCCCAGGCGATCATGCCCAGCTTGCCATGCACGCTTAGGCCGCCCTGAATAGGCAGCCTGCCGATCAGGGCAAGACCCACCCCATCGAAGCCTCCATCGATGTCCGCCCAGGCTGCATCGGCGCCATCCGTGAAGGTGGCGTTGGCTGTAACGTCACCGAAGTCCAGGTAACTGGCCTCCAAGGCAAGGTTGGGAGTGAACCGGTAGCCTGCAACCAGCCTGTAACCTGAATCGCCGTGGCCGGTGTCGCCCCCCTTATCCTCCCGCCCGTCCTCCCGCCCGTTCAGGGTGTCGCCGTCATGGTAGGCATTGGCATCCAGGTAGGGGCCTTCTATGGGCGTGTACTGGTAGCTCTGGGCGAAGACGGGTAAGGCGACCAGCCCGGTCAGCGTGGCGATGGCGATCAGGCGGTTCATCATGCGCTCCCTTGCATGGCACGGGCGGGCCCGTGGCCTTGGGCATCCCGGCAAAGCCGGCTACCCTGAGGTAATATCCTGTCAAAAGGGTGAAACTAACCTGAGTCTAGGTGTGAATGTGAAGGCATGCCATGGTCCGGCGCTGGCCGGATGGCGGCAACAAGGTCGACAATATAGCCGATGAGGCAGGGAGCGGGGATGATGAAACGACTGGGCAAGAGCACGATATTCGCCATGCTGGCGCTGGTGATGCTGCTGGGCAGCATGCCGGCCGTGGCGCAAGGAGAGCGTTCGGAAGTCCGGCCCAGTGGGGGGGCGATGATCGCCGATGCGGTCATCGCCCGGCCGCTGCTGGCGGTAGCCACGTTGGGCGGCGCGGCGATCTTTCTGGTGTCGCTGCCGTTTTCTGCCCTGGGGGGTAACGTGGACGGGGCGGCGGAGACTCTGATCAAGACCCCGGCCGAGGCCACCTTCCGGCGCTGCCTGGGCTGCAAGGTCAGTCGACGCGCCGACGAGATGTAGGGCCGCCCCACGACGACACGACGCCCCGCTCGATGAGCGGGGCGTCGTTTTCATGTCCGGTTTTACATGCCAGGCGGAGTGCGGCGAGCGGGATCACGCGGCGGTGATGATGTGGTACTTCTCCATCAGCTCGTCACGGCTTTCCTCACGCTCCGGGTCGAGCGGGATGCAGTCCACCGGACAGACCTGTTGGCACTGGGGCTCGTCGTAGTGGCCGACGCATTCGGTGCACAGGTTGGGGTCGATGACGTAGATCTCTTCCCCCGGCGAGATGGCGCCGTTGGGACATTCGGGTTCGCAGACGTCGCAGTTGATGCACTCGTCGGTGATCATCAGGGCCATGGGGTACCTCACGGATGTCGCTGGCCGGCAAGCGGTCTCGGGCTCAATTCCGAGTTGCAGAGTCAGGTATTGTAATGACTCTTCAGCGTCTCGGCGACCCTGGGATGCACGTGCTTCGAGACATCACCTCCGAGTCGTGCGATCTCGCGCACCAGCGTGGAGGAGATATAGGAGTTCTCGACCTCCGGAGTCAGGAAGACCGTCTCGAGCTCCGGCATCTGGGCGCGGTTCATGTTGGCCAGCTGCAACTCGTATTCGAAATCGGACACCGCGCGCAGGCCGCGCAGCAGTACGCGGGCATGCTGCTGCTTCATGAACTCCGTCATCAGTCCCGAGAAGCCCACCACCTCAACGTTGTCCAGTCCGGCCACCACTTCCCGGGCCAGGGAGATGCGCGCATCGATATCGAGCGTCGGGTCCTTGCCGGGGCTGGTGGCAATGGCCACCACCACCTTGTCGAACAACCTGGAAGCGCGCTCGATCAGGTCGAGATGGCCGTTGGTGATGGGGTCGAAGGTCCCGGGATAGATGGCGGTATTCATGAGTCGTCCTCGTCATCCAGCCGCCCGAAGGGGTTGTCCACGGTCAGCGATACCGACTGGGCATAGCCGGGGATGCGGATCTCGTCCCTTCCGACATCGAGCTCCGGGCCCTCCAGCACGCCCTCGCCGAAGCGATAGCGGGCCCGGAAGTGGCCCCGGTCGGCGGCCTGGTGATAGTCCGCGGCGACCTCGCGGGTGGTGGCGCGGCGCGTCTGCCAGGCGGCCATGGCGGCCTCCCCGTGGCGTTGCGTCAGCAGCCGCTCGGTGACCGAGGGGGAGAGCACCACGCCGGTAGCGTTGTTGCCGCCGAAGCCCTTGGCGTTGATGAAAGCGGCATCCGCCTTGAAGGGCAGTGGATCGCGGAACAGCCTCAGGCGTTCGGCATGGACGTCATCGGCCACGGCCTCCAGGGTGAAGATGCCGGGCAGCAGATCATGGGCGAAGCTGCCCAGGGCGCTGGTCAACTGGTCGCCGGCGGCACTGCCCTGTGAGTGCCCGACGAAGGCCTTCACCGCCACCACCGGCCAGTCGGTGATGCCATGGGCATGGGCCACCCGGTCGAAGACATGGGATTCGGTGATGCGGTTCTTGGGAGTGCTGGTGCCATGGGCGTGCAGGAAGGTGCGCTCGCGCAGTGCCTTCTCGCCGAGCATGTCGCGCACCAGCGCGACCGCCTTGGCCAGGGAGATGTAGTTGCCGATGCCAGGCGCGGAGATCGAGCGCTTCCAGCCGTCGGCATTGACGAATACCCCCGGCACGCTGCCCAGTATCTCGGCGCCCGTCTCCAGTGCCAGGGCATCGTCCATCAGCATCACGAACTGGCTGGACTCGCCCATGGTGAAGCCGCAGTTGCGGGCGAAGGGCCGGCAGGCGCGCTGGTAGTCCGCATCGGTGAGCAGCTCGAGCGCATCCAGGGCCTTGAGGCCGTCATCATCGGCCAGTGCTCCCATGGTACGGAAGCCCTCGATGACCTCGGGGGTGATCGGGGCGTCGGCGGTGCCGACCATTACCACTCGACGGTGGCCGGCACGGATATCGTTGACCCCCAGGCGCAGGTTGTAGAGGAAGCTGGCGCAGGCGCCCAGCGCCGCCCCGGTGCCGCCCACGCTGCCCAGTACATAGGCATTGAGGAAGTCCGCGGGCATCTGGCCATAGCCCAGCGGCATCTGCTTGGAGGTGGCGCGCTTGCCGGAGCTGAAACTCTTGAGCAGGCCGCCCCAGCCATCGTCGTCGAGCTGGCCGATGGAATTGCCGGCATAGACGGCGATCTGGTCGGGATCCAGGCGATCGCGCAGACTGTCCCACTCCAGGCCGCTGTCGCCCAGGCAGTCGCTGGCGGCGAAGATGGTCATGGCGAGGCCGCGGGGGTGGTGCACGCTTCGGTACAGGCGGCTGGGCTCGAACCCCGAAGGCAACTGGCCGGCGGCCCGGACCTGAGCCTGACGTGTCTCGGGCAGCATCACGTCCATGGTGCCGGCGGGTACGGTGACTTCCAGGGTCTGGCGGTCCAGCTCGCGAACCTGCCAGGTGGGCGGCAGGTCGTCGGGCAACTGGCGTCGGCGGATGCGGAAGGTCAGCGGCACATCGAGGGCGAGGCTCGCCTTGCGGTTGGCCGGCAGGCCCTCCTCGTTGAAGCGGGCATCCTCGATGCGCCGGATCAGGGTGTGGTCGAGCACCTGCTGGCGGGTCTGCTCGACGATCCCTGCGGCATCCAGGAAATGGCCCTGGGCGTCATGCCAGGCGCCATCCGCCTGGCAGTCGGCCAGGCGCATCATGGCCGCCAGGCCCAGCAGGGTGCTGGCCTGAACGTCATCGGGCAGGGCATTGAGCACGGTTCGGCGAAATGCCTGGTGGCCCGAGGTTCGGCCGGCGGGATTCACGCCGCCCATGCCGACGATCACCGGTAAGTGTGGCAAGCCGGGTTCCTCGTTGTGCGGTTGATGTCGTGGCTGCATTATCTTTGTCAGGCCATGGATGATAGCACCCGGCCTGTGCTGGCGTCATGCCGGCGCCCCTGCGTTGTCGCCTATGTGCTGGTAGAATGCGCCGTCTTTCCCATCTCTCCGAGCCTGCTGTCATGACTGCCCGTTCGCGATCCATCGTCAGCCGCCAGACCGGACCCCACGAGAACCTGTCTAGCCGCGTGGAGAGGGCCCTGGCGCACCCCCTGCGCAAGCCCCTGGCCGAGCATACCAGCGAGGCCTTCCTCGGGGCTCGGGAGTGGCTCATGCGTCGCGCCGGAGCGCCCTTGATCCTGGACGCGGGGTGCGGAGTGGGCCTGTCGACCCGCCGGCTGGCCGAGCGATTTTCCGAATGCGCGGTGATCGGCATGGACCGCAGTGCCGACCGCCTCTCCCGTGATCATGGCAGGCTGCCGGACAATGCGCTGCTGGTGCGTGCCGACCTGGTGGACTTCTGGCGCCTGGCCCTGGCTGACGACTGGCGCCCGGCGCGCCACTACCTGCTGTACCCCAACCCCTACCCCAAGGCCGCCCATCTCAAGATGCGCTGGCAGGGCCACCCGGTGCTGCCGGTGATCCTGGCTCTGGGCGGCGCCCTCGAGCTGCGCTCCAACTGGCGGGTCTACGTGGAAGAGTTTGCCCTGGCGGTGACCCAGGCCACCGGAGTGCCGGCCTCGGCGGAGCCTTTCGTGCCGGGGGAGACCTGCCTGACCCCCTTCGAGCAGAAATACCATGCCAGCGGCCAGTCGCTGTGGCGGCTGGTGGTCGAGCTTCCCCACGACCCCGGGCTGGTTCCCGCTGGGGTGGGAGGAGAAAGATGACCTATCTCTATCTGGCACTCGCCATCATCGCCGAGGTGGTGGCCACCAGCGCGCTGAAGGCATCGGCAGGCTTCACTCGCCTATGGCCCAGCGTCACGGTGGTGGTGGGCTATGGGCTGGCCTTCTACCTGCTCGCCCTGGTGCTGCGCACCCTGCCCGTGGGCATCGCCTACGCCTTCTGGGCCGGGCTCGGCATCGTGCTGGTGACCCTGGTGGGCATTCTGGTCTACGGAGAGAAGCCCGATCTGCCGGCGTTGCTGGGCCTGGCCATGATCGTTGGTGGCGTGGTGGTGATTCAGGTGTTCTCTTCCGTCGCGTCCCATTAAGCTGAGGGCCCTTGGAGTCCCCTGGAGGTCTCATGTTCCGCCGCCCTCTGCTCTTCGCTCTCCTGGCGTTGCTTCCACTGCTCGCCCAGGCGAGTGGTTTTTCCCGTCTCGCCGAGATGACCGACAAGGGCTTTCGGGTCGGTGCCGAGGCGCGGCTGCTCGGCAGCGGCGAGACTCTGGGGGCCATCGAGCCCGAGCGCCAGCTCTCGCCGGCCTCGGTCTCCAAGATCTACCTGGCGGCGGCGGCGCTGGATCGCTGGGGGCCACAGCACCACTTCACCAGCCGTCTGGTGAGCACGGTCGAGCCTGATGCCGAAGGGTCGCTGCCCGGTGACCTGGTGTTCGATGGCGGCGGCGATCCTGCCCTGACCAGCGAGGACCTGTGGCGACTGGTGCAGCGACTGCACCAAGCCGGGGTGCGGCACGTCGATGGTCGCCTGTTGGTCAGCCAGTGGCGCTATGGCCCCGTGAAATGCCTGACGACCGATCGTTGCCAGGCCCACTCCCGGGTGGCCAACGCTTACAGTGCGCTGCTCTCCTCTGTCGGCGTGAATTTCGGTAGCTGGTGCGTTTCCGTGGCCCCCGCCGCATCCCCCGGTCAGCCAGCCCGCATCAACAGTTGCGAGAGCCAGGTGCCGATCGTCGACATCGACAACCGGGTCGAGACGAAGCCCGATGACAGCGGCACCGAGCTCAATGCAGAGCGGGTGCTGCGCGACACCGGCGACGTCATGCTGCTCCGCGGACAGATCTCCACCAATGCCCTGCCCAGGCGGGTCTACAGGGCCAGTTCCGACCCGGCGCTACAGACTGCACAAACCCTGCTGGCGATGCTCGAGCAGGCGGGCATCACGGTGCGTGACGGTGCCGAGGTGGTGACCACGGAGCCGCCGGAGTCGGCCCGGGAGCTCGCCGCCGTGGATGGCGAGTCGCTGCAGGAACTGCTGTTGCGGACCCTCAACTACTCCAACAACTTCATGGCCGACGTGCTGGCCTTGAACCTGGTCGAGACGCCGCGCGCCGACCTGGAGCAGGCCGGGGCGGCGCTGGAGGCCTTCGCGACCGGGATTCCCGGTCATGGCCCCGTCACGCTGCGCAGCGGAAGTGGCCTGACGCCCGAGAACCGCACCTCGGCCGCCGGTGTGAATACTTTGCTGGAGAGCTTGTACCATCGTCCGGCGCTATTCCCCAGTTTCGTAGCCGCCCTGCAGTCACCGAGCAACGGGGTGATGCGCTTCATCCGGCAAGGCTCGCCCACCTTCCAGCATCACGTCATGCTCAAGACCGGCACTCTCAACCGGCCGGTGGCCGTGCGCGCCGCGGGCGGCTACTTCCGCACTCGATCCGGGCAATGGGGCGTGTTCAGCGTGCTGGTCAACGGCACCGCCACGACGCCCTGGCTCAACTGGCGGCAAGTGCTCGATCCACTGGCCGCGGACCTGGAGGAGATGATCGATGCCCACTGAATCCCCCGGTAAGCCCGAGATGAAGCCCGGGCATACCGGCTGGCGCCACCTGGTTCACTCGACCCGCTATTCGCTGATGGGGCTCAAGGCGGCCTTCCGTCACGAGGCGGCGTTCCGCCAGGAAATTGGCATCTGCGTGCTCCTGCTGCCACTGGCCGCCTGGATCGGCGAGGGTCCGGTGGAATGGATATTGCTGATGGGCAGCTGCTTGATGGTGCTGGTCATCGAGCTGGTCAACAGCGCCATCGAGTGTGTGGTGGACCGCATTGGTCCTGAACGCCACGAACTCGCCGGCCGTGCGAAGGACATCGGTTCGGCGGCGGTGATGCTGTCGCTGTGCATCGCCGGGCTGACCTGGGGGCTGCTCGCCTGGGAGAAATTCCTCGCCTGAGGCGAGTGATCGGGTTATGGGGCTGGGCTGGCTTCGCTATGCTGGAGACATTCGAGAACCGGATGCGAGACGCCCATGGCCCTGCCCGACAACTTCCTGCCGCTGGATGACATCCCTGAGCCCTTGAGGGCTCCCCTGGCGCACACCCGTGACCGGATGGCGACTTCGCTCGAGCAGGCCACTAACCTGGCCGACATGAACGGGGGCGACTCTCCGTTGGAGGACTGGCTGTCGTTGTCGGACGAACGGCGCCGGCAGCTGGCCCGGGTGCTGGCCATCTCGACCTTCGCTGCCGAGACCCTGGTGCGCTATCCCGAATGGCTGCTGCACCTGGATGCCAGCGGCGAGTTGGACGAGACCCCCTCCGCGGAATCGCTGCGCAGCTGGCTCGATGAACGGCTGGAGGCCGCCGAGGACGAAGAGGCCCTTCATGCCGCCATCCGCCGCTTTCGCCGGGCGCGTATGCTGGGCATCGTCTGGCGGGACCTGACACGCCCGCCGGGCATCGACATGTGGGTCACGGCGGCGGCCGTCACCGAGCTGGCTCAGGCCTGCCTGGAGCTTGCCCTGGGCTGGCTCGAGACCTACCTCGCGCCCCGCTGGGGGCGTCCCGCGCCCCGGGCGGATGGTAGCGAGCAGCGCCTGGTGGTGCTTGGCATGGGTAAACTCGGCGCCGGCGAGCTGAACCTCTCCTCGGACATCGACCTGATCTTCGCCTTCCCCGAGAAGGGCGAGACCGAGGGCGGTCGCAAGTCCCTGGAGCATCAGGAGTTCTTCACCAAGCTGGGCCAGCGGCTGATCACCGCCCTGGACGCGGTGACCGCCGACGGCTTCGCCTTCCGGGTCGACATGCGCCTGCGCCCACTGGGCGACGGTGGGCCGCTGGTCGGCAGCTTCGCGTCCCTGGCCGGCTACTATCAGGATCAGGGTCGCGAGTGGGAGCGCTATGCGATGCTCAAGGCGCGGCCGGTGGCCGGCGACCTGGGGGCCGGTGCCGAGCTGCTGGCGAGCCTGCGGCCCTTCGTCTATCGCAAGTACCTCGACTTCGGTGCCATCGAGTCGCTGCGCGAGCTCAAGGCGATGATCAACCGCGAGGTGCACCGCCGCGGCATGCAGGACAACATCAAGCTCGGCCCCGGCGGCATCCGCGAAGTGGAGTTCGTGGCCCAGGCCTTCCAGCTGATCCGCGGCGGGCGCGATACCGAGCTGCAGGTCACCTCCCTGAAGAGCGCGCTGGACCGGCTGCCCGAACTTGGCCTGCTGCCCCGAGAGGTGGTCGACGAACTGACCCCCGACTACGTCTTCCTGCGTGACATCGAGCATATCCTCCAGGCCCTGGAGGACCGCCAGACCCAGAGTCTGCCGGTCGAGGAGGTGGATCGCGAGCGGGTCGCCCTGGCGCTGGACATGGAGGACTGGCCCGCGGTCATGGCGCGCCTCGACGAGGCCCGCGCTCGGGTGAGGCGCCACTTCGATGCCGTTATCGCCGAGCCTGAGGAAGAGGTCGAGCAGACCGGCGGGGTCGAGGCTCCGGGCGCCGCCGGCCTGGAGGAGTGGCGCGCGCTGTGGCGCGGCGAGCTGGAGCAGGACGAGGCCAGCGAGCTGCTGGAAGAGGCCGGCCTGGCCGAGCCGGATGCCGCCATGCGCCGGCTGGGCGCCTTGCGACACTCCCGGCAGGTGCAGTCGATGCAGCGCATCGGCTTCGAGCGGCTCGATGCTCTGATGCCGCTGCTGCTTGATGCGGCGGCCGCCAGCGAAGCGCCGGACACAGCCCTGGAGCGGGTCCTGCCGCTGGTCGAGTCGGTATTGCGGCGTACCGCCTACCTGGCCCTGTTGCGCGAGAACCCCGATGCCCTCGAGCACCTGATGCGGCTGTGCAGCGCCAGCCCCTGGATCGCCGAGCAGCTGGCGCGCCATCCCGTCCTGCTCGATGAGCTGCTCACCCCGGATACCCTCTACACGCCGGCGAACAAGGCGCGGCTCGCCGATGAGCTGCGCCAGGACCTTGGAAGGATCCCCGAGGATGACGAGGAGGCCCAGCTCGAGGCCTTGCGGGTCTTCAAGCATGCCCAGGTACTGCACGTGGCCGCCTCCGACATCGCCGGCACCCGTCACCTGATGAAGGTCAGCGACTACCTCACCTACATCGCCGAGGTGGTCCTCGAGACGGTGCTGGTCATGGCCTGGAAGCATCTGACCCGCAAGCATGGCTTCCCGGAAGGTCGCGGCGGGGAACGCTGTGGTCAGGCGCCGGAATTCCTGGTCGTCGGCTACGGCAAGCTCGGTGGCATCGAGCTGGGCTACGGCTCCGACCTGGACCTGGTGTTCCTCCACGACGGCGCCGGCCGGGGCAGCACCGACGGCGCGCGGCCCATCGACAATGCGGTCTTCTTCACCCGGCTCGGCCAGCGCATCATCCACCTGCTAACCGCCGTGACCCCCGCGGGCAACCTCTATGAGGTGGACATGCGCCTTCGTCCCTCGGGCAAGTCAGGGCTGCTGGTCACCACGCTGGACGCCTTCGCCGACTACCAGCGCGAACATGCCTGGACCTGGGAGCATCAGGCGCTGGTGCGAGCCCGGGTGGTGGCTGGTCACGAGCCTCTGGCGGAGCGCTTCGTGACGATTCGCCGCGAGATCCTCGGCCGTGAGCGGGACCTCGCCGCACTGCGTGAGGAGGTGGTGAAGATGCGCCACAAGATGCGCGACCATCTGGGCAGCAAGGGCCAGAGCGACGACTTCGACCTCAAGCACGACCCCGGCGGGATGGTGGATATCGAGTTCCTCTGCCAGTTCACGGTGCTCTCCATGAGTCACGAGACTCCGGAGCTGCTGACCTACAACGACAACATGCGCATCCTCGAGACCCTCGAGGCCACCGGTCGCCTGCCCGCCGATGAGTGCCGGCGGCTGCGCGAGGCGTACCTCGCCTGCCGCACCGCCGCCCATCGCGCGGCACTGACCGGTGAGCCCGCCCGGGGACGCAATTCGGATTTCCAGGAACATCGTGACGCCGTCATCGAGCTCTGGCAGCGCCTGCTCGAGCCGGCGTCCTGACTGACACTGCGGTATCGATCAAGGAACGCGACGACATGAAAAAGGTACTGGTCCTCCACGGTCCCAACCTCAATCTGCTCGGCACCCGGCAGCCCGATATCTATGGCCATGAGACGCTGGAGGACATCGACAACGCGCTCTACGAGGAGGCGGCACTGGGCGGCTGGGAAATCACCTGCCGGCAGAGCAATCATGAAGGGGAGCTGATCGACCTCATCCAGGCGGCCCGGATCGATGGTACCGTGGCGATCATCATCAACCCGGCCGCCTACACACATACCTCGGTAGCGATCCTGGATGCCTTGACCGCCTTCGATGGAACGGTGATCGAGGTGCACCTCTCCAACGTTCATCAGCGCGAGGCCTTCCGTCATCATTCCTATGTCTCGCTGCGCGCCGATGGCGTGATCGCGGGTCTCGGCAGTCAGGGGTATCGGATAGCCCTGAGTGCGGTGATGTCGGAGTAGGGCCATGTGGCGATGGCGCTGTCTCCTGCCGTTTCTGGCCATGCTGATGCTGGCCGGCTGCGACAAGACGCCGACCGGCCGGTCACAGCTGGCACTGGTCCCCGATGGCCTGATGGCCGAGATGGGTGTTGACGCCTTCGCCCAGATGCGCCGCCAGCAACCCATCGAGGGTGACGCTGCCGTCAACCGGCTCGTGCATTGCGTGGCGCGGTCGGTGGTCGATGCCGCAGAGGTGCGCTACCCCGACGCCGGGATGCCCGAGACCTGGGAGGTGGTCGTGTTCGACGACCCCTCCCCGAATGCCTTCGCCCTGCCAGGCGGACGCATCGGGGTGCACAAAGGGCTGTTGCGGGTGGCCGAGACACCTGCTCAGCTGGCCGCCGTGATCGGCCATGAGGTGGGGCATGTGCTGGCCGACCACGGCAACGAGCGGTTCACCCAGCAACTCGGTATCAAGGCCGTGCTGCTGGTGGTGGGGCTGTTCAGCGAGGGGGAAATGGCCAGGGAGCCGATGATGCAGGCCCTGGGTATCGGTGCCCGCCTCGGCATCGCCCTGCCGTTCAGTCGCGCGCACGAGCAAGAGGCCGACCAGATGGGTCTTGCCATCATGGCCAAGGCTGGCTTCGATCCTCGGCAGAGCGTGGCCCTGTGGCGAAACATGGCCGAGGCGGGCGGCAGTCAGCCGCCGGAATTCCTGTCCACCCACCCGGCCCACGGCTCCCGCATCGAGGCCTTGCAGGGCCACATGGAGGACGCGTTGGCAGCCTTCCGTTCCGCCCCGCCGGCCGATTGCTCCGGCTAACCATCATCTGGCGGCACGCCAGGGCAGGCGTCAGGCGTCCTGACGCCTGCCCGCTTCTGCTGGCAGTCTGCGCCCCGCCGGGGGAGTGCCCCCGGCAAGGCGATTATCAAAATATGCACGGTATTTCATGGGGTTAGGTATATCTTGCCAAGAAAAGCCAGGCCTGCCGGTGCCTCGGGGGAGATGGGGCCGCAGGACAAAATAACCAGATTGGTCATTTCTCTGTCGTGGCTGCATTGCGCGAAAACAGGCTGCGGCCATAAGCTCGACACACTCTGACAGCCCTTCCTGGCGAGTCGGTGGGATCAACTACAACAAAGCAGGTGACAACATGTTTTACAAAACAGCGCTAGCGACCAGTGTAATGATGCTTTCGGCGGGCCTTGTCCACGCACAAGAGACCTACCGGATCGGCATCACCCAGAACAATGTCGGCGTCGACAGCTACCAGACCACCTATGAAAGCGCCTTCGAAAATGCCGCCGCGGCAAACGATAACGTCGAGGTCGTCGTTCTCGATGCCGGCGGCGATGTGGCACGCCAGATCGGTCAGGTTCGCAACCTGATCCAGCAGGATGTCGATGCCATCATCATCTGGCCAACCAATGGTCAGGCGGTGATCCCCGCCATTCGCCAGGCTCATCAGGCGGGCATCCCGGTCGTGGTAACCAACTCCAAGATCGCCGATGCGGGCATGGAGTATATTGCGGCTTTCTCGGGCCCCGACAATGTCCAGCAGGGTGCCTCCTCCGCCGAGATGATGTGCGATGCCCTCGATGGTGAGGGACAGATCGTCCAGATTGCCGGGCAGCCCGGCTATACCACGGCCATGGAGCGTTCTGGGGGCTTCGAAGAGCGGCTGGCTGAGGCCTGCCCCGGCGTCGAGATCCTCGAGACCCAGCCTGCGGACTGGAACCGCGAGAAGGCCCAGCGGGTCATGGAGAACTTCCTCACCAAGTACGACAAGATCGATGGTGTCTATTCCGGGGATGACAACATGGGCGTCGGTGCCTTGAACGCTGCCAAGAGTGCCGACAGGGCAGGGGAAATCGCCTTCATCGGCGCCACCAACTTCGCCGTGGGTTACGAAGCCATCGAGCGTGGCGAGTACTATGGCTCCATCTACCAGTCTCCGGTCGATGACGCCGAAGCGGCTCTCCAGACGGCACTCGACGTACTGGCAGGAAAAGAGGTTCCGAAGATGAACTTCTTCGAGACCCCCAAGATCACCGCCGAAAATCTGGCTGAGTTCGACAAGCCGGTATTCTGAAGACACGCGCCGAGGCGCATGAGGTCTCTGGGCCTCATGCGCCTTGTCGTTTCGACAAAGACAGTCCGCTGCCCATGATGGATGGGTCAACAGTGCCCTGCTTTTTCTCCGGCATCGATGCAGTACCGGGAAAGTCAGTCCACTGGACGGACAATCGGTGACCTTCGGAACAAGGTTGCGCCCATACAGGTGAGTGACATGGCTTCTGCAGAACAGACCAAGCAAGGCTTCATGCTCAGCAAGAAACACAAGGCCGGTCTCCTGAACTTCCTTTCGGCCCAGGGAATCCTGGTGTTCTTCCTGATCTGCATGTTTGCATTCTCGTTATTTTCCGAACAATTTCTTTCCCAATCGAACATCATGACGGTGGTCCGCCAGGCCTCGATCATCGGTATCATCGCGGTCGGCGTTACCGTGGTGATCATCGGCGGTAACCTCGATCTCTCGGTGGGATCGATGCTGTCCTTCTCCACGGTGTTGGTGGTGGATCTCCATGACAAGATCGGTCCAACCGGCGCCATCCTGTTGATGTTCGCACTGACCCTCATGCTCGGGGCCGTGAATGGCTTCCTGGTGGGGTTCATGCGGCTCAATTCGCTCATCGTCACCCTGGCGATGCTCTCGGCGATCCAGGGCCTGGTGCTGATCTACAGCGGTGGCCAGAACGTCGACATCGCCAACCAGAGCGACACATGGTTCAGCGTGTTCGGGCGAGGGTACCTGATGGGCATCGCGGTGCCGGTCATCATCTTCGCCCTGCTGGCCATCATCGTTCAGGTCGTCATGTCCTTCACCGGCTACGGCCGGCGCATCTTCGCCATCGGCGGCAATCCCGTGGCAGCGGTCTATTCCGGCATTCGCAAGAACTGGTGCGTGTTCAGTACCTACCTGATCTCGGCCTTCTGCGTGGCCTGTGCCGCCCTGGTGCTCGGCTCGCGGGTGATGGGTTCCCAGAACAACGTGGGGCAGGGCTACGAGCTGCTCGTGCTGGCCGGCATCATCCTCGGCGGCACCAGCCTGCTGGGCGGCGCAGGCAGTATCTGGAAGACGGTCATCGGCGTGCTGATCCTTGGCTTCATCCAGAACGGCCTGCTGCTGATGGGCTACCCCTACTACACCCAGTGGCTCGTGACCTGGGTCATCATCATCATCGCGGTATGGCTGGACCTTGCCAACAAGCGCAAGCGTCTGCTGACCAGCCACTCCTGATAAGGTGAACACCATGATCGATATGAAGCGTTTCATGAGCGGTGGTATGGGAATCCAGCCGATCTGGATCTTCGTCATTGTCATCACCATCTTCTTCAGCGTCATGTCCGACTACTTCCTGTCGGTGGGCAATCTGACGAACATCCTCGTCCAGACCTCCACCATCGGGCTGATCGCCCTCGGCATGACCTACGTGATGATCAACGGCAACATCGACCTCTCCGTGGGGGCGACTCTGGGGCTGGCGGCCTCGCTCTCGGTGGGCCTGCAGGACTACGGCCTGACCGTGGCGGTGCTGGTCGCCATCGCGACGGGCGTGGCACTGGGTGCGCTCAATGGCCTGCTGGTCTGGAAGACCGGGGTCAATGCCTTCATCGTCACCCTGGGTGCGATGATCGGGGTGCGGGGGTTGATCTTCGTCTATACCGAGGAGCAATCCTTCTATGCCAGCAACTTCGCCTTCTCTGACTTCGGTGCCAGTTCTATCGGTCCGATCCCCGTGCTGGCCATCATCTTCCTGCTCTGCACCCTGGCGATGCACCTGGTGCTCAGGAGGACGGGGCATGGTCGCAACACCTTTGCCGTGGGGGGCAACCCCGAAGCGGCCCTGGATGCCGGCATCCGGATCGGCCGCAACATGATGATCAACTTCATGATCGTCGGGTTCTTCGCGGCCCTGGCCGGTGTCCTGCTGGCCACCCAGATGGGCGCCGCGACGCCCAACCTCGGCCGGGACTACGAACTCTGGACCATCACCGCCGTCGTGCTCGGCGGTACCAAGCTCACCGGCGGCTACGGCAGCATCACCGGCACCCTGGGGGGCGTACTGGCCATCGGGGTCCTGCGCAACGGCATGAACATGATGCAGGTGCCGGCCTTCTATGTGCTGGTCATCCTCGGGGTGATCCTGGTCACCGTGCTGATCATCGACCAGCAGATCAGCGTCAAGTCTTCCAAGGGGGTGCAGGTATGAGCACTGCAACTGTGACACACACCGCAGGAGCGTCGGCACACGGGGAAGCTCCCATCCTCTCCCTGGTCGAGATCACCAAGAAGTTCCCGGGTGTGATCGCGCTCAACAAGGTCAGCCTCGACGTCCGGGCCGGCGAGGTCCATGCCCTGCTGGGCGAGAACGGGGCGGGCAAGTCCACGCTGATGAAGGTGCTGGCCGGCAAGCACATCCCCAACGGTGGCCAGATCCTGCTCGAGGGGGAGGAGAAGGTCTTCGAGAACCCCAAGCAGGCCAAGCAGAGCGGCATCGTGCTGATCCACCAGGAGCAGTCGCTGGTGCCGGAGATGTCCGTGGCCGAGAACATCTACCTGGGCAGCCTGCCCAAGAAATGGGGTAACCGGGTCGACTGGAAGACCCTGCACCGGGACAGCACGGCAATCCTCGACCGCCTGAAGTGCTCCTTTAGTTCGAAGGACCTGGTGAGCGACCTCTCCATCGCCAAGAAGCAGATGGTCGAGATCGCCCGGGCGCTCGTCTTCACCCCCAAGATCGTGGTCTTCGATGAGCCGACGGCCTCGCTGACCGACCACGAGAAGCCGGTGCTCTACGAGATCATCAACACCCTGCGCGATCAGGGGGTGGGCATCGTCTACATCTCCCACCGCATGGACGAGATCTTCCATCTCTCCCAGCGGATCTCGGTGTTACGGGACGGCGAGTACAACGGCACGGTGAACACCGCCGACACCAACGAGGACGAGGTCACCAAGCTGATGATCGGCCGCAGCCTCGAGCTCGATCATGCCAGCAAGCCGAAGGATTTCGGCGAGAACATGCTCGAGCTGCGGGGCCTCACCGTCGACGGAGTGTTCGAGGACGTCAGCTTCAGTGTCCGCAAGGGCGAGATCGTCGGCATGTATGGCCTGGTCGGAGCGGGACGCTCGGAGGTCGCCGAGACCATCTTCGGCCTGCGCAAGATCTCGAGCGGAGAGATGCTGCTCGACGGTAAGGCCGAGCATATCCATTCGACTCATGATGCCGTGGCCGAGGGGATCGCCCTTGTCCCGGAGGATCGCAAGGACCAGGGGCTGATTCTCGGGATGAACTGTCGCGACAACATGACCCTCGCGGGCCTGGAGACCGTCTCCTCGAATGGGTTCATGAAGCCCGCTGCCGAGAAGCTCGTCTACGACAAGTATCAGCAGGCGATGAAGATCAAGACGCCCAGCTGGCGACAGAAGGTCGGCAACCTCAGCGGCGGCAACCAGCAGAAGATCGTCATCGGCAAGTGGCTGCACACCCATCCCAAGCTGCTGATCCTCGATGAGCCGACCCGCGGTATCGACGTGGGCTCCAAGGCGGAGATCCATGCCCTGATCAAGGATCTGGCCAAGACCGGCTATGCGGTGCTGGTGATCTCCTCGGAGATGCCCGAGGTCCTGGGCGTCAGCAATCGCATCGTTGCCATGTACGACGGGAAGGTGACCGCCGAGTTCGACGGTGATGAAGTCTCCGAGGATGCGCTGGTGCAGGCCATCACCGGGCAGTACGTGACCAGTGGCGATGCCTCCGCCGATCGCCCCGTCACCTGATGCCCACCGTGGTGCTCACTCAACCAACGAGGACAACATCATGATGCCATTCACCTACAATGGCCTGCCGTCTCGGGTCATCTTCGGCCAGGGCACCCTGGCCCAGGTGGCCGAGGAGGTCCAGGCGCTGGGCTGCCATCGGGTGCTGGTACTTTCCACGCCCGAGCAGGAAGGCCAGGCACGTCAGGTGCTGGATCAGCTCGGCGAGCTGGGTGCCGATGTCTTCGCCGGGGCCAGGATGCATACCCCGGTGGAGACCACCGAGGAGGCGATGCGCGTACTGGCCTCGCTGGGTGCCGATGGCGTCGTGGCCATCGGGGGCGGTTCCACCATCGGGCTTGGCAAGGCGATTGCCCTGCGTACAGACCTGCCTCAGATCGTTATCCCCACCACCTACGCTGGTTCCGAGATGACGCCGATCCTCGGGGAGACCAAGGACGGCCTCAAGACCACCCAGCGGACCATCAAGGTGCTGCCCGAGACGGTCATCTATGACGTCGACCTGACCCTGGGGCTGCCCGTCGGCATGTCGGGCACCAGCGGCATCAATGCCATCGCGCATGCCGTGGAGGCCCTCTATGCCAAGGATCGCAACCCGATTGTCTCGATGATGGCGGAGGAGGGCATCGCGGCCCTGGCGCGCAGCCTGCCGACGATCGCCGGCACCCCCGACGACGCCACCGCGCGTTCCGACGCGCTCTATGGCGCCTGGCTGTGCGGCGCCTGTCTCGGCTCGGTGGGGATGTCACTGCATCACAAGCTCTGTCATACCCTGGGAGGCTCCTTCGACCTGCCCCATGCCGAGACCCACACCATCGTGCTGCCCCATGCCGTGGCCTACAACGCCGCGGCCGCACCGGAGGCTATGGTGCGCATCGCCCGGGCGCTGGGCACGGATGATGCCGCCGGGGGGCTTTATGATCTGGCGCGCGCCGTGGGGGCGCCTCTCGCCCTGCGCGATATCGGCCTGAAGGAGGCCGACGTCGATCGTGCCACGGAGATCGCCACCGCCAACCCCTACTGGAACCCCCGGGAGATCGAGGCCAATGGCATTCACCGATTGTTGAACGATGCCTACGCAGGCCGGCGCCCGACGACCATGGAGGCCACCGACGCATGAAGACCTTGCTGACCAATGCCACCGTACTGACCCTCGACCCGGACATCGGCGATCTGACCTCGGGTCAGGTCCTGGTGGAAGGCGACCGCATCCTGGCCGTGGGGCATGACTTGTCCGCCGAGGGTGCCGAGGGTGCCGAGGTCGTCGACTGTCGAGGCGGTATCCTGATCCCCGGGCTGGTCAATGCCCACATGCATACCTGGCAGACGGCCCTGCGCGGGGTCGCCGCCAACTGGACGCTGCTCGAATACTTCGGCCACGTGCATCGCGGCCTGGCGGCGCTTTTCACCCCCGAGGACATCCATGTCGCAACCCGCCTGGGCGCGCTGAACCAGCTCAACTGTGGTGCCACCACCCTGGGCGACTGGTGTCATAACAACCCCACGCCGGCGCATACCGATGCCGCCGTCAGGGGGCTGCAGGAGTCGGGTATCCGTGCCGTCTTCTTCCACGGTTCACCCAAGCCGGACCCCAAGCCCGGCCAACCCCACTTCAGCGAGATTCCTCATCCTCGCAGCGAGGTCGAGAGACTGCTGGCCGGGCCGCTGGGGGACCCGCAAGGACGCGTGACCCTGGGCCTTGCGATCCTGGGCCCGCACTACTCTACCCTCGATGTCTCCCTGCACGACTTCGAGCTCGCCAAGGAGTTCGGCCTGGTAGCCTCCATGCACCAGGGCGGCGGCAAGGCAGTGAGTCCCGGTGGCTGGGACGTCATCGAAGAGCGCGGACTGCTGGGGCCGGACATCAACATCGTGCATGGCCAGAGCCTGGATGATGGCCAGCTGGCCCGCTTCTGCGAGCAGGGCGTGACCTTCTCCATTGCCCCCGAGAACGAGATGACCCAGGGGCACGGCTTCCCGATCACCGGCCATGTCCGCCGTCATGGCGGCGTCGTGTCGCTGGGCGTGGATCTCGAGTCGGTGATCTCCGGCGACATGTTCGCAGTGGCGCGAGCGGCCTTGGGCATGCAGCGCTCGCTGGACAACGACGCCTCGCGTCGGGAGCAGGGCACGATTCCCGCCACTTCGACCATCCGCACCCGCGAGGCGCTGGAGTGGATCACCATGGACGGTGCGCGCGCCCTCGGGCTCGAGGACCGCATCGGCAGCCTCACGCCAGGCAAGCAGGCCGACATCGTGCTGCTGGACAGCAACCTGCTGAACATGCAGCCGGTCAGCGACCCGGTGTCCAGCGTCGTCATGCAGGCGAGTCTCGCCAACGTCGACAGCGTCATGGTGGCAGGCGAGTTCCACAAGCGACATGGCCGGTTGCTGGCCGATGTCGCCGACGGACTGAGCGAACTGGAGGCGTCCGGTCATCGCATCTATGCCGAGCTGCAGAAACGTCAACAACACGAGGAGACAGCCCAATGACAACCACACAAAAGGTGGCCTGGGTGGGCCTGGGCAAGCTCGGCCTGCCCATGGCGGCGCGCATCGCCGCGGCGGGACATGCGGTGCAGGGGTTCGACCTCAGCGCCGAGCGCATGGCCCTGGCCGAGCAGGCCGGCCTCGTCGTCCATGATGATCTGGCCTCCGCCATCGACGGCTGTTCCCTGGTGCTGGTCTCGATTCCCGATGACCGAGCCCTGCTGGGTCTCTGCCTGGGCGCGGGGGATCTGGTCGCGAAGATGGCGCCCGGCACCACGCTGATCGAGACCAGCACCGTGAGCATCCAGGCCTCCGCACAGGTCGCCCGGGCGGCCGAGGCGCGGGGCATCGCCTATCTGCGAAGCCCGGTGTCGGGCAATCCGGTCGCCGCCGAGGCCGGCACCCTGTCGGCTATGGTTTCCGGTCCGCAGGAGGCCCTGGAGGCCGCCGTTCCGGTCATGCAGAGCTTCACCAAGGCCCAGTACTGGCTGGGCGACGAGGAGCAGGGGCGCTACGCCAAGCTGGCGATCAACTTGATGATCGCGGTCAGCGCAGGGATGCTGGGCGAGGCCCTGACCATGGCTCGCAAGGGCAACATCGAGTGGGACGCGATGCTCGAGCTGGTCGCTGACAGCGCGGTGGGCTCGCCGATGGTCCAGTACAAGGTGCCGCCCCTGCGCGAGCGGGACTTCACCTCGACCTTCTCCGCCGCCCAGATGGCCAAGGACCTCGACCTGATCCTCGGCTGTGCTCATGGCGACGGCGTGCCGGTGCCCCTCGCCGCACAGATGCGCGAGGCCTACACCTCACTGATCGGAACGGGGCATGGTGAGGAAGACTACATCGCCACGGTCCATCATACCGAGCGACTCGCGGGGCTGTCGGCCGTCGAACGCAAGAGGGGATAGCGCCATGCGCAACCTGAATGCAGATAACATCACGGCCGCCGTGGTCGAGGAGTTTTCCGGGTGTCAGGACGAGCGGTTGAAAACGATCCTGAACAGCCTGGTGGGCCACTTGCACACCTTCCTGCGCGAGGTGGAGCCCACCGAGCAGGAGTGGACCCAGGCCATCGACTTTCTGACCCGGACCGGGCAGATGTGCGATGATGAGCGCCAGGAATTCATCCTGCTCTCCGATACTCTGGGCGTGACCATGCTGGTCGATGCCATCAACCACCAGAGTTCGGACCCGATGGTGTCGGAAAGCACGGTGCTGGGTCCCTTCTACGTCGCCGACCCGCCCGCGGCCGCCAAGGGCGAGTCCATCGACTGGAACGTCGAGGGCGAGCCGCTGTACGCGGAGGGCCGGGTCCGCGACGAACGTGGCGAGCCCCTGGCCAATGTCGTCGTGGACGTCTGGCAGTCGGATAGCGAAGGCTTCTATGACGTCCAGAAGGAGCTCGACAGTGCCTCGTTGCGGGCCCGATTCACTACCGACGACCAGGGCCGCTATGCTTTCTGGACCGTGACCCCGGCACCGTATCCGATCCCTACCGACGGCCCTGTAGGCAAGATGCTCGAGGTGACCGGGCGCCACCCCTATCGACCGGCCCATGTGCATTTCATGCTGATGGCCGACGGGTGTGAAAGCCTCGTGACCCAGGTCTTTGCCGAGGATGATCCCTATCTGGATTCCGATGCCGTCTTTGGCGTCAAGGATTCCCTGGTCAAGGACTTTCGTCTGATGCCACCCGGGCAGGCACCGGATGGCCGCAGCATGCAAACGTCCTATCGCCACTTGAATTACGACTTCGGCTTGAAGGCAAGCTGAGAGTATATCCGCAGCAATCCATTGTTCTAAAAGAGGTATTAAATATGAGCGTGATCGATCAGAACGCTTTAGAGACCCTGTTCACCGGCGCCCGGACGCATAACGTCTGGCTGGACAAGGAAGTGAGCGAAGACAAGATCCACGAGCTCTATCAAGTGATGCACTTTGGCCCGACCTCAATGAACTGCCAGCCGTTGCGCGTGCTGTTCCTGAGGAGTCAGGAGGCCAAGGAGCGTCTCAAGCCGGCACTGCTGCCCGGTAACCAGGAGAAGACCATGAAGGCGCCGGTGGTGGCCGTGCTGGGCTATGACACCGAGTTCTATGAGCACCTGCCGCGGATGTTCTCCCACAACAAGGATGCCAAGTCGCTGTTCGAGGGCAAGACGGATTTCATCAACACCACGGCCTTCCGCAACAGCTCCATCCAGGGTGGCTATTTCATCCTGGCGGCCCGTGCGATCGGTCTCGATGCTGGTCCGATGTCCGGCTTCAACAATGCCGCCGTCGATGAAGAATTCTTCCCCGGCGGTAAGGTGAAGAGCAACTTCCTGTGCAATATCGGCTATGGCGATCATTCGGCATTGTTCCCGCGCCAGGAGCGGTTCGACTTCGATGAGGTCTGCCAGGTCCTCTGACAGGACTGACAGGCGGTCACCTCGGCTAGCCGAGGTGACCGCCGGGGGCACTGCAAGTTGCTCCGATTTGGGCCGTCTCCGCACGGCCCTTTTTTATTCCCTTCCAGAAAGCACGAGGCGTCAAATGGTGTATGACTGGCAATTCATTGTCCTGATGATCGTGGCGGTGCTGATTACCGGTATCTCGAAGTCGGGATTCGCCGGGGGCGTCGGGGTGGTGGCCGTGCCATTGATCTCGCTGAAGGCGAGTCCGACCTTCGCCGTGGCCATCATGCTGCCTCTGTTGATCGTCATGGATGGCTTCAGCCTGAGGGCCTGGTGGCGGCATCGTGTCGGCTCGCTACTGTGGCTGATGTTCCCTCCGGCGGTGCTGGGGGTCGCCATCGGCTATCTGACTTACGGGCTCTTCGATGATGACCTGCTCAAGACGCTGTTGGGCATCTTCTCGATCCTGTTCGGCCTGTGGGGGCTGCTCAAGCCGTTGCGTGGTCGCGTGATGCCTGCCTGGGTAGGCGGACTCTGTGGGGGGATTGCCGGTTTCACCAGCTTCATCGCCCATGCCGGTGGTCCGCCTCTGAACTTCTACCTGCTGCAGTGCCGGCTCACCAAGGAACAGTTCCTGGGAACCGCCGTGGTCTTCCTGGCCGCTGCCAACCTCGTCAAGCTGGTGCCCTACGGGCTGCTCGGCCTGCTTAGCGTCGAGAATCTGACGGTGGCCCTGCTGATGATTCCCGTCGCCTGGCTCGGGGTAAAGCTGGGGCTCGTCATTCAGAAACGTCTGAGTGGGGAGCTTTTCTTCCGGATCATTCTCACGCTGCTGATCCTGCTGGGCATTCGGCTGATCATCGATGGTGCCGGTTAAAGGTTGCCTGGCAGGGGAGTCGAGAGGTACTTTCGAGTCTCATCCCATGGTGATCTTCGAGGCGAGAATGTTTGACGATCCGGTCGCACAGCATCATGAGGGGCCTTACGATACGCTGCCACAGACACCCATGCCCAAGCTCTCCAGCTCGGATCTTGCACGTTTCATCGACTTCATCGAGCAGCTCGAGGATGAGACAGAGCAGGCACTCTCCATGTCCCTTGGGTATCGGGAGATGCGCATGATGATCCATATCATGCGCAACCATCTCGCGGGAAGACTCACGACGCCTACCTCGCTGGCCGATGCCTCCGGCCTGTCATACGGCACGGCCAAGCGGGGCATCGAGAGCATGCTCAAACGGGGGTTGGTCCTGTCACGTCCCCGTACGAAGTCGGGAAAGACGGTCTCCCTCCACCCGTCTGCGTCGCTGATCGACGAGTGGGAAGCCTATGCCATCCGGATCAAGTCATTGCTGGGTGGAACCTTCGGTGTGGGTGCCCGCTCTGGTCTGGACAGCCGGATCTGCCTGGGAAAGGTCGACGAGACCTCCGCCGTCATACCGCCGCCCGCCGTATTCTCGCAGCGCCTCGAGCTGAAAGGGGGGCTGCGGGTCCTGGTCCATTCCGACCCGACCTTCATGGCGATGCACAACCTGAAGCGGCAACTGGAGTCGGTCTTCGGGGTGGACATCAAGAACAAGGCGAAGTCGATCGATGGGCTGCGGGGGGAGATCGTCTCCAACGCGCGACTGGCGAAGTCCCGCTACGATATCATCGCCTGTGACCTTCCCTGGTTCGGGGAACTGGCGTCCCAGGATATGCTGCTGCCGCTGGACCGTCTGCTGGCGCGAGATGGCCATGACCTGTCCGACTTCCACCCCATGGCCACCCAGTGCTCGCAGTATGCCGGCAAGCAGTACGGTATCCCGGTCCAGACGACGCCAGAGCTTCTCTGTTATCGAAAGGATATCTTCGAGCGAGCGCAGTTGGAGCCCCCGACGACCGCTGAGGAGTTGATCAAGATCGCCAGGCGATTGCACGATCCCGGCAATGGGCGCTACGGCATTGCCTGGAACGCCGCCAGGGGTACGCCGCTGGGCCATACGTTCACCTTCCTGATGGCGAAGTTCGGCCAGCCGATCATGAACCTTCGACGTACCAGAGACGGTTATGACTTCCAGCATGTGGCAGGAGAACAATATCGGCCGATGTTCCAGTCGGATGCGGCCTTTCGCGCCTGTGAATACATGCTGGATATCCTGAAATATTCTCCACCGAACATCCTCAACATGGCCTGGTATGAGCGTGCCAAGTCCTACGCGTCGGGCGAGTCCTGCATGGCCTACAGTTACACGCTGCTTGCCCCCCTGTTCGAGCTCAACCATAAGTCGCCCGCCTGGGGGAATACCGGCTACCTTCCCCATCCGGTCGGCAACCATGGCGCTGCTATCACCCCGATCGGCGGCTATGCACTGGCCATTCCCGCCAATCTTTCCGAGGAACGCGTGGAAGCCGCCTGGAGCGCCCTGAAAACGCTGACGTCTGCCAGCCTGTCGAAGCTCTATGTCATGAACGGCAGCCTGGTCACACCGCGCTTCAGTGTCAGTCGCGATCCGGAGGTCTCGTCGTTGTCACCGCTCCTCGGTCAGGTGGACGAGATGGCACGCAAGGACATCCTCCAGGCCTGGCCACGCCCTCCCGTGCCAGGGATCACCGACCTGATCGGCATTGCCGGGCAAGAGATATTCGAGGTGCTCGACGGGCGACGCTCCATCAAGAAGGCCCTGTCCATGGCGCAGGACAGGGCCGATCGAGTGATGAGAGACAGGGGATTTTACTGAGCCACCGGCCGGGTCGCCGATGGCATCACTGCATGATCATGCCGCCGTCGATCATCAGCAGCTGGCCGGTCATGTAGTCTGACTCCTGGCTGGCCAGGAAGGAGGCAGTGCCGACCACGTCCTCCGGGTAGGAATAGCGCTTCATCAGGATCATCTTCTCGGCGAGCTCGTCCATGGACTGGCCCTGCTTGTCGAACTTGCCGATCTTGACGAGGTCCTTGTCCAGCTGCTCCCACAGCTCGGTGCGAACGACGCCCGGGCCATAGCCGTTGACGGTGATGTTGTGATCCACCAGCGCCTTGGCACCGCCGTTGATCATCGCCAGCACGGCATGCTTGCTGCAGGAGTAGGGCACCACATCATCGAAGGCCTGGCGCGAGAGAATGGAGCCGACATTGATGATCTTGTAGGGACCGTTCTCCTTGCCTTGGTCAATCATCTGCCGGGCGGCTTCCTGCATCCCGATCAGGCAACCCAAGGCATTGACGTCCATGATCTGGTGCCAGTTTTCTTCCGTGATGTCCATGAACATCAGTGGCTTGTTGATGCCGGCGTTGTTGACCATGACGTTGATGCTGCCGAAGGCATCGACGGTGGCCTTGACGGCCGCCTTCATCTGGTCACGCTCGGTCACGTTGAGCTTCACGGCGATGGCATTGCCACCCTTCTCCTTGATGCGTGCCACGACCTCATTGCACCCGTCGGTGTTGAGATCGGCCACGCACACATTGGCGCCCTGTGCCGCATAGTGTTCGGCAACGGCGGCGCCCATACCACGCGCGGCACCTGTGATCAGGCAGTTCTTTCCTTCAAGTCGAGTCTTGTCCATGGTGTCACCTCTGAAGTCTTGTTGTGGGTCTCTCCATACCACCGATGATCGGGTGGTGCTCGTCTCTTGGCGCATGGAGCCTGTGTCTACAAGGAGTCCTCTAACGCGATCTTTCGCGTGAGGGATGGGTTGCGTTTCCTTGCTGCCCCATATTGTCCGCAGGCCAGTCCGGCAATGACAGTTGCCCCCACGGCCAATCTGACCAGATTGGATTTTTCTGAAGTCGCTGCGTGCCGCTCTGCCTTGGTCATTGCCGGCTAGCGGACCTGCTCGTGTATCTGGCGCGCCTTGTCCTGGAGCAGCGGAAGATAGACGTCGTGAAGGGTCGCCATGTCGACCCGGGCTGCGTTGGTACTGATGTTGATGGCGCCGATCAGCCGCCCCGCGGCATCGAAGGCCGGCACCGCCAGGGAGCGAAGACCAGAGTCCAGCTCCTGGTCGGCGATGGCGTAGCCCTGGAGGCGAACCGCCAGGATGCGCTCTCGCAGCACCGCCCTGTCGGTGATGGTCTTGTCGGTGTGGCCACTGAGCTCCACGCGGCCCAGGAAGGCCCCCAACTCGTCGTCGGGCAGCTGGGCGAGCAAGACCCGGCCCATGGAGGTATGAGCGGCGGGTAGTCGGGTTCCCACCGAAAGGCTGATGGCCATCAGCCGGTGCTTGGCCGCCGAGCGCGCCACATAGGTCACCTCGTCGCCGTCCAGCACCCCCAGCGATGACGATTCTCCGCACTCGGCGGTGATGTCCTCAAGCACCTGCTGGATGACGCTCAGGTAACCGTTGGCCGACAGGAAGGCGTAGCCGAGCTGCAGGACCCTGGGTGCCAGCTCGAAGTGGCGCTGGGTCTTGCGCACATAGCCTAGCGAATGCAGCGTCAGCAGGAAGCGCCGAGCTCGGGCCCTGTTCATGCCGGTGCGCGCCGCCACCTCGCTGAGCGTCATCTTCCGGTGATCCTCGTCGAAAGCGAGGATCACCTCCAGCCCGCTGGCCAGTGCCGTGACGAAGTCGCGGTCGTCCGGGCTCAGTACATTTTCCTGCATCCTGGTTTCCCCTGCCTGATGGTGGTGTCTGCTGGCGCTGGGCGTAGCCTGAATCTAGCACACTTGTTCGCTTGCCGAACAAGCTGCGGGACTGCATTTCCCGGGCCGGTCTTCTACTCGGCCTTATACCTTGGTCGCATGTCGCCAGGCATGTCCAGGGTGAAAAATGCTTTGCTGGAAAGGAGTTATCAGGCGCACTCTCCCCACATGGCCTCTCATGGGAATGCGCAATGTCCCGGAGGGTTTGACGGCCGCGGGAATTGGCGCTAACTTTGTTCGAATAGCAAATCATTGTCCGATATGCGAACAAATGGCGATGCCTCTCTGGGTGCGGTCCTCGCGTCCACCGGCCGGGATGCCCTCTGCCGACGCTGGCATCGGCATATTGACTATAGTTGTCTAACCCACCACATCATCACCCCGTATCCGTAAGGCGCCGTGGGGTGAAGCGAGGCTACATGTCCAATCCCTGCATTATCTGCGTTGCCATCACCGGCAGCCTGCCGCGAAAGGAAAACAACCCCGCCGTTCCCGTCACCATCCAGGAGCAGATCGAGAGCACCCAGGCGGCCTTCGAGGCCGGGGCGACCATTGCCCACTGCCATGTGCGCAACGACGACCAGACTCCGACGTCGGACCCCGAGAAGTTCGCCCGCCTGTTGGAAGGGCTGCGCGAGCACTGCCCTGGGATGATCATCCAGCTCTCCACCGGCGGGCGCTCCGGAGCGGGAGAGGAGCGTGGTGCCATGCTGCCGCTGAAGCCCGACATGGCGAGCCTCTCGGTGGGTTCCAACAACTTTCCCAATCGGGTCTACGAGAACTCGCCGCAGCTGGTCGAGTGGCTCGCCGAGGAGATGCTGAAGTACGACATCAAGCCCGAGATCGAGGCATTCGACCTGTCGCATATCCACCAGGCGGTGAGCCTCTCCAAGCAGGGCAAGATCAAGGCCCCGCTCTATGTCCAGTTCGTGATGGGGGTCAAGAACGCCATGCCGGTGGACAAGCCGACCTTCGATTTCTATATCGAGACGTTGAACCGGCTCGCTCCGGACGCTCAGTGGTGTGGTGCCGGCATCGGTCCCAACCAGATTCTGCTCAACGAGTGGTCCATTGCCGCAGGCGGCAATACCCGTACGGGCCTCGAGGACAACATGCGCCTCGACCGTGACAGACTGGCCCCCTCCAATGCGGCCCTGGTCGAGCGAGCCGCGGCGCTGTGCGAGAAGTATGAGCGCCCGGTGGCGACCTGGCAGCAGGCCCGAGAAATTCTCGGCCTCAAATCGGCCTGAATCTGGGTGTCGAAGTGAAGTTGGTTGACATGACGCGCGTGGCCGACCCCTGCTGAGGTCATGCGGTCAGGATTCCTGCGATGGGATAGATGACCCGCCTCTACGGCGGGTCTTTTCTTTCATGGCTGGTCGGTGTCCTTGCGGTCCCCATCTCTGACTTCATAGTCGCCCTCGAGCACCTGATGCTCGCGGGAGTGCCCACCGGCGTCTCGACCCTCCCGGTAGCGAGTCTCACGGTAGCGGGTCTCTCGATAGTGGACGCTGCCGCCCACGTCCTCGGCCTGGTCGGCGCGCATCGTCTCCATCCGCTTCTTCATGCGGTGTCGCAGGAAGGGCATCATGGCCCAGCCGACGAGCAGGAAGAACAGCCCCAGCACCATGGCCACGACCATCATGGCGCCGAACAGCAGCCAGGTGAACAACAGCTTCAGGCCGCCGAGGGGACCATCCGGGCGGGTCTGGCGGGCGCGCGCCTGCCACTGCTGGGCGGCTCGCCAGGCGGCATTCTGGTGTGAATCGCGGCTAGGGTCATTGGGATCGGGCATTCAGGGCTCCGCAATCTCTGGGGCATGTCGGCGGCTCCGGCACACCGTGAATGGCTGCCCATTGGAGGCCGGGACGCGACAATCGTTCCAGCAGCGTTACGCCGGGACTAGACCAGCAGGCGCCAGAGCGCGGCCGTCAGGATCCCCGCCGTGATGGCGGCCAGGGGCCGGCGGAGGAGGACCATCACGACGAGTGTCGCCAGCAGGGCGAGGCGGGCGCCCCCGTCGCCGTTCACCGCCATGGGGGTGATCACCGCCACCAGCACCGAGCCGGCCATGGCATTGATGAAGCGCTCGACCCGCGGGCCGATGGGCACACGGGACATCACGAAGACCCCCCCGGCGCGCGTCATGTAGGTGACCAGCGCCATGCCCATGATAGCCAGCAGAACTCCGCCCGTCGTGGCATCCAGCGTCATGCGCCCTCCTGCCGTTGTGGCAGCAGCAGCCCCACCACGCCGCCCGCCACGGCACCCGCGAGTACGTGGGTGTGGGGGGGCAGCCAGGCCATCGCCGCCAGGGCCGCCAGAGCGGCGGCGCCCCAGGGCAGCAGCACGCTCGGGTCGTGCTTGTCGCCCACCAGCATGGCCAGCAGGAAGCAGCCCATGATGGCGTCCAGCCCGAAACGTTCGGGCTCGCTGATGCCGCTGCCGAAGACCACGCCAAGCCCGGTGCCGATCATCCAGGTGCTCCACAGGGCCAGGCCCCCGCCCACCAGGATGCCCAGGCGGGCGGCCGACGAGCCGCCGGTCATGGCCATGGCCCAGTTGGCATCGCTGAGCAGGACCAGGCTGGCATAGCGTCGCCCGGTGGGCAGGTGGCGCAGGTGAGGATAGAAGGCGGCGCCCATCAGCAGGTGGCGGGCATTGATGGCCAGGGTGATGGCCAGCAGCGGCAGCAGGGGGATCGTGTCGCCCCACAATTCCAGGGTCGCGAACTGGGCGGCCCCTGCGAACACCAGGCCGCTCATCAACAGGGTCTCGGCCGCGGAGAGCCCCTGCTGCAGGGCCGCCACCCCGAAGGCCAGCCCGAAGACGATGACGAACAGCGACAGCGGCGCCATGCGGCGAAAGCCGCCGACGAGGTGGCGCAGTGTCGGCCGCGAGTCCTGGCCGTCGGTCATGAGTGCCACATTTCGGCGACGATCTCGTAGCTTCTCAGCCGGTCCTCGGCGGCGTAGACATCGGTATTGAGCATCAGCTCGTCGGCGCCGGTCAGTTCCAGGAAGCGCTCCAGGCCCTCGTGGACTGTCTCGGGTCCGCCGATCACGGCGGCCCCCAGGAACTGCTCCACCTGTGCCTGCTCCATGGGGGACCAATCCAGCGTTTCCACCGGTGGGAGGGCGCGGGTGCGCCGGCCGCGGATCATCCCCAGGAACTTGCGGCGGGCCGTGGAGGCGAGGTACTCGGCCTGGAGGTCGCTGTCGGCGGCGATCACCGGCAGGCCGACCATGGCGTGGGGCCGTTCCAGCACCGCCGAGGGCCGGAAGTTGTCGCGGTATAGCCTGAGCGCCTCGAACAGCTGGGCCGGCGCGAACTGGGCGGCGAAGGCGAAGGGCAGTCCCTCGCGGGCCGCCAGGCGGGCGCTGAAGTCGCTCGATCCGAGCAGCCAGATCGGCACCCGGGTGCCCTGGCCGGGGACGGCGCGCACTCGCTGGCCCGGCTGCTCGTCGTCGAGGTAGCCCTGCAGCTCGGCCAGTCGTCGGGGGAAATCGTCGACCCCGGCATGGGGATCGCGGCGCATGGCGGCCATGGTGGGGCCGTCGGAGCCCGGCGCGCGGCCCAGCCCCAGGTCGATGCGCCCGGGGTAGAGGATCTCCAGGGTACCGAACTGCTCGGCCACCACCAGTGGTGGGTGGTTGGGCAGCATGATGCCGCCACTTCCCACGCGGATGCGCTCGGTCGCGCCGGCGATATGGCCGATCAGCACCGCGGTGGCGGCACTCGCGATGCCCTCGATGCCGTGGTGTTCGGCCAGCCAGTAGCGGGTGAAGCTGAGCCGTTCGACGCACCGGGCCAGGTCCACGCTCTCGCGGAAGGTGTCGGCGATGGCACTGCCCTCGCGAATAGGGGCCAGGTCGAGCACGGAAAGCGGCGTGTCGGCGAGTCGAGACATGATGGGGGAGTGCTCCGGAAACAATTAGCCTGCTGAGTTTCTTCCAGCATCGGGGCGACCGCGACGGAATGCAATGCCCGGCCCGGCAGGATCATGGGCCATCGGCACGATCGCGGTGGCCAGCCGCCCCGACAGGCCGTAAGCTCTGGGAACAATGGTGAAATCGGACTTCGGCCATGTCACTCATCCCCACGCGCCGCGATGCCTCATGCCGCGGTGCCACCCGTCGACGCCATCGGCGCCGGCTCGACTGGGCCGGCTTCGATCGTTGGCTCGACCGGGTGGTGGTCGTGGTGGTGAGCGTTGCCCTGCTGATGGGCGTCTTGGCCCTGGTCCTCAGCCTGCTGATCTAGTTGCCTGTTTTCTCTCCGACGGATGAAGGATAGTCAGCCTCATGCTGGGATTCCTGCAGGGATTTTCCTATGGTCTGTTCCTGACCTGCCTGCCCTGGCTGCTGGCGGGCCTTGTCAATCCGCGTCTGGCCGTGCCGGTCGAGCCTCCGAGCCGCCTGCGGGTCATCCTGCGTTACTGCCTGGTGGTGCCTTCCATCAGTATGGTGATGTGGCTGACTTCGCTGTGGGGGGGCTTCGGGCCGACGCTGAGCGGTTGGCTGGCGGGGCTGGTGGCGATCCCCCTGCTACTGCCGCTGGAGCGTCGCCTGCGCGGTTGGCTGGGCCGGCGGCGGGATCGACGACACCGGCAGAGCCTGTCCGCGGAGGCCGCCCGCCGTCGCGCCCGTCAGGAGCGTGATGCCCATGAGGCCGACCTGACGGTGCTCGACCCCGCTAGGCCACCCGAGGAGGCCGACGAACTGGTGCTGGCGCTGTGTCGGTCCAAGCAGGCGCTGCTCGACGTGAATCGCCCCGACCTGGCGGTCCAGGCCGACCGCGTCTACAGCCGCTATCGCCATGTGCTGGCGGTACTGGAGGGACGCTTTCACAGTGGTGAACTGGCCTTCGTGCGCGCCCGGGAACTGGTGGTCCAGGTCTGTCTCGGGGCGGTGGATACCCTCAACTCCATGGCCTCCCAGGCCAGTGGAGTGGTGAACGTGGATGGCGACTTCGTGCGGCGTCGCCTGAGTCGCGAAGATCGTCGACTGGGCACGGAGGAACGCACCGCCTTGATGCGGCGTCTGGAACTGCTCGAGGAGACCGAACGTCGGTTGCGCGAGCTGGCCGCGCGCAACGAGTCGGCGTTGACCGTGCTCGACGATACCGCCGTTTCCATGGCGCGCATCGAGACCGGTCGACCCCAGGCCTCGGTGACTGCCGAGCGGGCGCTGGAGGAGCTGAGTCGCTTCGTGTCACGTGCCGACCGCTACGGGCGTGGCGGTTCCTGACGGCGAGCCTTTCCCCGCCCCTATCCCTACCCTAGATCGCTATCCGATCATTTCGAGAGGTGCCCATGACCCAGCAACCCGAACACGGCCCCCGCCTGTCGCTGCCGCCGGTGGAGGATATCGCTCGCGAGATGGGCGGAACGGCCGACGGCGGGCCATCCGCTGACGGCGTCGAGGACCCGACGCTATCGGCCCAGGCCGATGCCTTCGTCGACGAGGTGGTCGCCGGCGGCGATGCAGAGGCCCTGGCGCGCCAACGCCGCGCCGTCGACGAGTTGGGCCTCGAGCTGCAGCAGCAGGCTGCCCATCAGAGTGCCATGCTGCAGACTCCGCTGCGTCAACTGGCCCACCACGGCGATGAGGGCGGCCCCGTGGCCAGGGCCCTTGCCGACCTGCGCGGCCGGATGCAGGCGCTGGATCCCTCCCGGCATGATCTGTCGAAGGGCCCGCTGGATCGTGTGCTGGCGCTGATTCCGGGCGGCGGTAGCCGCCTGCAGCGCTATTTCCGCAAGTTCGAGACGGCGCAGCAGGCACTGGATGCGATCATCGCCGACCTGGAAGGGGGGCGCGACATGCTGCGTCGCGACAACCTGACCCTGGATGATGACCAGCAGGCCCTGCGCGAGAGCCTCGTGCGGCTGGAGCATCAGGTCTCCCTGGGCCGGCTGATCGACGAACGCCTGCAGGTCGCCATCGACCGCCGCGACGAGGAGGACCCGCAGCGGCGCTTCCTCGAGGAGGAGCTGCTCTTCCCGCTGCGCCAGCGCATCGTCGACCTGCAGCAGCAGCTGGCGGTCAGCCAGCAGGGCGTGCTGGCCCTGGAGGTGATCATCCGCAACAACCGCGAGCTGATGCGGGGTGTCGACCGCGCCCTCAACGTCACGGTCTCGGCACTGACGGTAGCGGTGACCGTGGCCCTGGCCATTGCCAACCAGCGCCTGGTGCTCGATCGCGTCGAGGAGCTCAATGCCACCACCTCGGAGATGATCGGCGGCACTGCCCGAGCGCTGCGCCAACAGGGTGTGGACATCCAGAAGCGGGCCTCATCGGCGATGCTCGACATGCAGGCCCTGGAGCAGGCCTTCGGCGAGGTGATGGGGGCCATCGACGACCTGTCACGCTATCGCCGGGAGGCCCTGCCTCGGCTGGATGATCAGATCGATCGGCTGGCGACCCTGTCCGGTCGCGGCGGCGAGGCCATCGAGCGCCTGCAGCGCGGTCGCGACGAGGATGACGCCGAGACGTCCCGGCACGCCTGATTCCTGCATTCTGCTCTGCATTCAACCCTGCATCGCCCCCGCACTGGACCAAGCACTGGACTATGCTGCTCGAAGAAGCATGACCGGGTGCAAAGCGAACAGGAGCAGGGAATGTCAGGCGACAGGAATATCTTCGTGGTGGGGCTCAACGACTTCAATCGCCAGCGGCTGGAGAGGCTGCGAGGCGCCGAGCACTGGCGCTTCCATGGGGTGATCCCCCCCGAGGCGGTCTACGACACCGAGGAGTTCGACATCGCCGCGATGCTGGCGGAGGCCACGGCCCAGCTCGAGGCCTTTGACGGGCCCATCGATGCCATCGTCGGCTACATGGACTTCCCCGTTTCGACGATGCTGCCGGTCCTCTGCGAGCGCTTCGGCACCTCTACCACGTCGCTCTCGAGCCTGCTCAAGTGTGAGCACAAGTACTGGAGCCGGCGCGTGCAGCGGGAGGTGATTCCCGACTTCATCCCCAACTTCACGGCCTTCGACCCCTTCGACGACGAGGCCCTGACCCGTATCGGTGAGGCAGGGCTCTTCTTCCCCTTCTTCATCAAGCCGATCAAGTCGTCGGGCTCACGGCTGGGCTTTCGTATCGATACTCCCGAGGATTTCTATCAGGCCATCGATCAGCTACGAGACTCCATCGGAACCATCGCCGACCCCTTCAATACGGTGCTGGAGTATGCCCACCTGCCCCCGGAGATCGCCGCCGTGGATGGGCATTTCTGCATGGCCGAGGGGATCATTGGCGGTTGGCAGTGCACGGTCGAGGGGTACGTCTTCGATGGTGAGGTGGTCAGCTACGGGATCTTTGATTCACTGCGCTATCCCCAGGTACTGAGTTTCTTCCACTATCGCTACCCCTCGGGGCTGCCCGATGCCATCCAGGCGAAGATGCGCGAGCTGACCGATACGATGATGACCCATATCGGTTACGACAATGCCGCCTTCAATGTCGAGTACTTCTGGGACGAGGTGCAGGACCGCATCTGGCTACTGGAGATCAATACGCGTATCTCTCAGTCGCATTGCGATCTCTTCGAGAAGGTCGATGGCGTCAGCAACCAGCAGGTCGCCATCGACCTGGGGCTGGGGCAGCGACCGGACATGCCGCACCGTGAGGGTAAATTTGCCATGGCGGCCAAATTCTTCCATCGGGTGTTCTTCACCGACGCCCTGGTGACCCGGGTGCCCACGCCGGAGGAGGTCGCCTCGCTGGAGGCCGATTTCCCGGGCACCATGGTCGAGATCCAGGTGGCGGAAGGGCAGTGGCTTTCCTCGCTGGCCGAGCAGGACAGCTACAGCTACGCCCTGGCGCATGTCTGGATGGGGGCGGCAACGGCCGAGCAGTTGCTCGCTGACTTCGAACAGTTGGTGGCACGCATGGTCTTCGAGTTCGACCAGATCCAGGGCTGATCACATCCGGGCCCGTAACAGCCCTCAAGGGACAAGGAGAGCAGTACCATGCGTATCATCAACGATTTTCCGCGACGGGTCATGGAGGAGGAGACCTGGATACCGCTGCCCGATGGCAGCCGCCTGGCGGCAAGGATCTGGCGGCCGGTGGATGCCGATATTCATCCGGTGCCGGCGATCCTCGAGTATCTTCCATACCGCAAGCGTGACCTCACCGCCGAACGCGACCAACAGAGCCACCCTTACTGGGCGGGTCACGGCTATGCCGGGGTTCGGGTCGATATCCGCGGCAGCGGCGAGTCCGACGGTGTGCTCACCGACGAGTACCTGCCCAGCGAGCTGGATGATGGCCTGGCGATCCTCGAATGGCTGGAGGCCCAGCCCTGGTGCACCGGCGACGTCGGCATGATCGGCATCTCCTGGGGCGGCTTCAACGGCCTGCAGATCGCCGCCCTGCGCCCGCCCCAGCTCAAGGCGGTGATCACGCTCAGCTTCACACATGACCGCTACGCCGACGACATCCACCACATGGGTGGCTGCTTGCTGGGCGACAACCTCTCCTGGGCCTCGACCATGTTCGACGGCAACGCCTGCCCACCGGACCCGGACCTCGTGGGCGAGCGCTGGCGCGACATGTGGCTCGAGCGCCTGGACGGCAGTGGCCTCTGGCTCGCCACGTGGCTCGAGCACCAGCGGCGCGATGACTACTGGAAGCACGGCTCGGTGTGCGAGGACTATTCGGCGATCCAGTGCCCGGTCTATGCCGTCAGCGGCTGGGCCGACGGTTACTGCAACGCCGTCTTTCGCCTGCTGGAGGGGCTCGACGTGCCGCGCAAGGGGCTGGTCGGCCCCTGGGCCCACAAGTACCCGCATCTCGGCGTGCCGGGACCGGCCATCGGCTTCCTGCAGGAGTCGCTGCGCTGGTGGGACCAGTGGCTCAAGGGCCTGGATACCGGGATCATGGACGAGCCCATGCTGCGCGTGTGGATGCAGGAGTCGATGCCGCCTTCGGCGCGCTATAGTGAGCGTCCCGGACGCTGGGTGGCGGAGCCCGACTGGCCGTCGCCGAACATCGAGCCGGAGGCCTTCCGGCTCACTCAGGGCCACGATCTGCTGCCGGAGGATGAACCGGCAGAGGACTTGCCTGAGGCGACCCTGGACATCCGCTCGCCCCTCTCTGTGGGCCTCTATGCGGGCAAGTGGTGCTCCTACAATGCGCCTCCCGACCTGCCCCATGACCAGCGCGAGGAAGATGGTGGCTGCCTGGTCTTCCAGACGGCACGCCTCGAAAAGGCGTTGGAGATCTGCGGCTCGCCGCTGGTGGAACTCGAGCTCAGCGCCGACCAGCCGGTGGCCATGGTGGCGCTGCGCCTCTCCGATATCGCCGAGGACGACAAGGCCACCCGGGTCTCCTATGGCCTGCTCAACCTCACCCACCGCGACAGCGATGAGCATCCCGAACCGCTGGTGCCGGGCCAGCGCTATCGGGTGCGCATCCCGCTCAAGCACATCGCTCAGCAGTTCCCCGCCGGCCACGCCATTCGCCTGGCCCTCTCTACCAGCTATTGGCCGCTGGCCTGGCCGTCGCCCCAGCCGGTGCGCATCACCGTGTGGCCCGGTGCCAGTCGGCTGGTCTTGCCCCGACGCGAGCCGCGCCCCGCCGAGGAGGAAGCGCTGCCTTCCTTCGGCTCGCCGGAGGGGGCGCCCGCGATGGCGAAGACGCTGCTGCAGCCCAGCCAGGAGACCTGGCGCGTGATCCGTGACCTGGCCGAGGACCGCACCACCCTGGAGGTGGTCCATGACGAGGGGCGCTACCGGATCGACGATATCGACCTTGAGATCGCCGCCCGGGTCACCGAGCGCTACGGTTACGCCTTCGGCAGTTATGACAGCGTCAGCGGCTGGACGGAGTGGCAGCGCAGCTTCCGGCGCGGGGAGTGGGAGGTGCATACCCTGTCCCGCACCCTGCTGACCAGCGACGCCGACAACTTCCGCATCCGCGCCACCCTCGATGCCTGGGAGGGCGAAACCCGCATCTTCGCGAAGACATGGGACGAGACGATCCCCCGTGACCTCGTCTAGGGCGGGGGAGGCTGCTATCGTGACGTCCTGACTCTCACAGGGACGCGCCGATGAGCCTGACCCCCGCTGCCGTGCCGGCGACGCCGCGCGCCTCTCGCAAGGAGATCCTGGGCTGGGCGATGTTCGATTTTGCCGGCCAGGCCTATACCCTGCTGATCATCACCGTGGTGTTCGGGGAGTTCTTCACCACGGTGGTCGTCGGCGACCGGGGTGATGGCTACCGGCTGGCCAACTTCCTGTGGAGCCTGGCGCTGGCGGTGAGCTACCTGCTGGTGGTCCTAACCGGCCCCCTCTGCGGGGCGGTGATGGACTACCAGGCCTCGAAGAAGCGTTTCCTCTTCATCAGCTACCTGGCGACCGTGGTGGCCACCGCCATGCTCTATTTCGTGGCGCCGGGCTTCGTGCTGCTGGGCGTGGTGCTGATCGTGATCGCCAACTACGCCTATTCCATGAGCGAGTCCTTCATCGCGGCCTTCCTGCCCGACCTCGGCCCGCCGGAGGACCTGGGCAAGATCTCCGGCTTCGGCTGGGCGCTGGGCTACGTCGGGGGCCTGTTCGCCGCGGGGTTCTCGCTGGTCATGCTGGGCGAGGCCACGGCCGAGAATTTCTCGCGCATCCGCTGGGTGGGCCCCTTCGCCGCGGGCTTCTTCCTGATCGCCGCCATCCCCACCTTCCTGTGGGTCAAGGAGCGTGGCACCCCCCAGCCGCCGGGCAGGTCCTATCGCGAGATCGCCATAACCCGGGTCTCGACGACGCTGCACGAGCTGCGACGCTTCCGAGACCTGGGCATCTTCCTGGTCTCGCTGCTCTTCTCCATGGCCGGCGTCTACATCGTCATCGCCTTCGCCTTCATCTATGGCGCCCAGGTGATCGGCTGGGACGAGGGGATCCGCAACATCATGTTCATCATCGTGCAGATCACCGCCGCCGTCGGTGCGCTGGGCTTTGGGTTCATCCAGGATCGCATCGGCACCCGGGTCACCTACCTCTTCACCCTGGCGCTCTGGGTAGCGGCTATCCTGGCGATCTGGGCCACCCCGGAGGTCACGGCCTTCCTGAATGTCCGCTTCGGTCTCGACTGGGAGGCGCAGCACCTCTTCCTGGTGGTGGGATGCCTGGCGGGACTCTCCCTGGGTTCCAGTCAGTCCGCCAGTCGTGCCCTGGTGGGACTCTTCTCGCCGCAGCGCAAGGCCGCCGAGTTCTTCGGCTTCTGGGGCCTGGCCAACAAGCTCGCCGGCGTGATCGGCATCATCGGGCTGGGCCTGCTGCAATCGCTGGTGGGGCTGCAGGCATCGATCCTGCTATGCGTGGCGTTGTTCATCATCGCGATCCTGGTTTGCCTCTTCGTCGACCAGTCTCGCGGCCAGCAGGCGGCGCGAGACTGGGAGGCCCGCAACGGCCGCTAGGGCATGAAGCGGCTAACGGGGCAGGTTACTGTGGCATCATGGTCGCGATGAAAGGCCGGGAGGACGCGCCATGACCGAGGAACATGCCACACGCCGGGCCGGGCTCTGCATGCTGCTGCTGTTCTGGGTGCTCTTCCTGGGCGGTGGTGCCTGGTGGTTACATGGCTACCTGGAGGACCAGCGCAACCCCAATGCCCACCTGGCCAGCGTGACGGGGGTGGATGAGCCGCTGGTCCTTAAGCGCAACCGCGCCGGCCACTTCGTGGCCACCGGGCGTATCAACGGCGAGCCGGTGGAATTCCTGCTCGATACCGGTGCCACCTATGTGGCGGTGTCGGACGAGCTGGCCCAGCGTCTGGGGCTCGAGGCCATTGGCAGCGCCTGGTTCAACACCGCCAACGGGCGCGTTCGCGGCGATCTTGCCACCCTCGACGAGGTGAGCCTCGGCGGCTACGAGGCCCGCGACGTGCGCGGCTCCATCAGCCCCGGCCTCACCGGCGAGGTGGCCCTTCTGGGCATGAGCTTCCTCGACCGCTTCGACATCGAGATCCGCGGCGAGCGCATGGTGCTGCGTCCCGCCGGCGGTGGGTGAGTCCCCAGCGCCTGCCGTTGCGATGACGCTTCCTCGACGGCCCTGATATCATGGATGCATGAACAGTATGTCTGCCGCCTCGGCGGTCACCGCCTCCCTGGACGACCCGCGCTACTACCTGGCGAACTTCCGCTTCGTGCTGGCGTGGGTGACCGAGCGTCACGGCGACCTTCTGGACGCCGCCGAGCATGGTTTCGTGGCGGATTTCGCGGCCCTGCCCGAGGCGTCCCAGGCGCTGCTGGTGCGCATGGTGATGCGCCAGGGCGAGCACTTCCGCAGCGCTCGCCTCGCCTATCCCGAGATCGGTGATACCGAGGTGGCCCTCGCCCCCCTGGTCGAGGCCGGCCTCGTCGAGGACGCCCCCCTGCTCTCCCTGGAGACGCTCTTCCGTCTGCTGCGCCTTGCTGAACTGCGTCGCGCCCTGGCCGGGGAGATCGCCGCGGCCGGGCTGGCGGTCGCCACGGGCAAGGCCGCGCTGCTCGAGGCGCTGGCGCCACGTCTCATCGAATCGCGTCGGCTCGCCGACTGGTGGCCCGAGGCGCCGGACCGCATCGTGCGCCTCGCCGTCATGGAGACCTGCGACCGGCTGCGGCTGATGTTCTTCGGCAACCTGCGCCAGGACTGGTCGGAGTTCGTGCTCACCGAGCTCGGTCGGCAGGCGTTCGAGCGGGTACCCATCACCCCCGACTCCCGCGCCTTCGGCCACCGCGACGAGCTCGATGCCTACCTGGCGCTGCACCGGCTGCGCCAGCGCCTGGAGGCCGGGGAACCGGTGGCCGCCCTGGCCCGTGACTTTCCCGTGCCGCTGGCCGGCAATGCCTGGCTGGCGGCCCGGCATCTCCGGCTCTGCGTGGCACTGGGACGCCAGGCGGAGCGCGAGGGGCAGGGTGAGCTGGCCCTCGGCCTCTACGGCCGGGCGGGCTGGCCGGGGTCGGGACCGGACGGCAGCGCCGAGGCGCGTATCCGCCACCTGCGACTGCAGGAGCGCCGCGGGGAACATGCCGCGGCGCTTGCGATGGCCGAGCCCCTGGCCGCGTCCCCGTCCGGCGAGACGGAGGCCCAGGCGCTGGACCGCCTGCTGCCGCGGCTGCGGCGCCGCTTGGGCCTGGCTCCGCCCGCCCCCCGGCGAGAGCCCGCCCATGAGCGCTGGTCCCTGACGCTGCCCGCCGGCCCGGTGGAGGCGGCGGTGCGCGACCACCTGCACGACGAGGCGGCCCCGGTGCGCTACGTGGAGAACGCCCTGCTCACCGGCCTCTTCGGCCTGCTCTGCTGGGAGGCACTCTTCGCGCCGCTGCCCGGGGCCTTCTTCCACCCCTTCCACAGCGGGCCGGCGGATCTCTACCGCGAGGACTTCGTCAGCCGGCGGCGCGAGCGGTTCGATGCCTGCCTGGCCCGGCTCGATGACGGTGGGTACCGCGAGGCGATACGGGCCACCTGGCGCGAGAAGCAGGGGCTGGCCTCACCCTTCGTGCACTGGGGCGCGCTCGACGAGGCGTTACTCGAGCGGGCCCTGGCCTGCCTCCCGGCGGCTCATCTGCGGGCCTGCTTCGAGCGCCTGCTCGGCGATCTCAAGGCCAACCGGGCCGGCCTGCCGGACCTCATCCAGTTCCTCCCCGACGCCCCCGAGGGCGAGCCGCGCTACCGGCTGATCGAGGTGAAGGGCCCCGGCGACCGGCTGCAGGACAACCAGCGTCGCTGGCTCGCCTTCTTCCACGCCCGGGGCATGCCCGCGGTGGTCTGCCATGTCGCCTGGCAGGCCCCCGACGGGGGAGACGGGGATGGGTGAGGCCGCGACCTGGCGGGTGGCGGTGCGCACCCTGTGCGACTTCACCGCCCGGGAGGGCGACCTCGACCATCGCTTCACGCCGGCCCCCAGCGCCCGGGAGGGCATCGATGGCCATGCCCTGGTGGCGGGACGCCGTGGCGACGGGTACGAGGCCGAGATTCCGCTCTCCGGCACCTTCGAGGGCCTGACGGTGAGCGGTCGCGCCGACGGCTACGACCCCTTGGCCAACCGCCTGGAGGAGGTCAAGACCCATCGCGGACGCCTGGACCGCATGGCCGACAACCAGCGCGCCCTTCACTGGGCCCAGGTCTCGGTCTATGGCGCGCTGCTGTGCGCCGAGCGGGGCCTGGCCTCGGTGACCCTGGCGCTGGTCTACCTGGACATCGCCACCGGCCGCGAGACCGTGCTGACCCGGGAGGCGAGCGCCGCGGAACTGGCGGCCTTCTTCGAGACCCAGTGTCGGCGCTACCTCGCATGGGCGGCGCAGGAGGCGGAACACCGCGCCCGCCGGGACGCGGCCCTCGTCGGCCTTGCCTTTCCCCACCCGGACTTCCGCCCCGGCCAGCGCGACCTGGCCGAGAGCGCCTACAAGGCCGCGAGCACCGGCCGTTGCCTGCTCGCACAGGCGCCCACCGGCATCGGCAAGACCCTGGGGACCCTTTACCCGCTGCTCATGGCCATGCCGCGCCGCGGGCTCGACCGTATCGCCTTCCTGACCATGAAGACCCCGGGTCGCCGGCTGGCGCTGGACGCCCTGTCCGCCCTCGGTGCTGATGTCCCGGCAGCCGACGCGACGGACACCGAACGCCGGCCGCTCCGGGTGCTTGAGCTCACGGCGCGGGACAAGGCCTGCGAGTATCCCGGCAGGGCCTGCCACGGCGAGGCCTGCCCGCTGGCGGCGGGCTTCTACGACAGGCTGCCGGCGGCGCGCCAGGCCGCCGTGACGCGTGGCTGGCTGGACCGGGCGTCGCTGCGCGAGGTGGCCGGGGAGCACGGCGTCTGTCCCTATTACCTGGGTCAGGAGCTGGCGCGCTGGTGCGATGTGGTCGTCGGCGACGTCAACCACTGGTTCGATGCCAATGCCCTGCTGCATGGGCTCGCCCGGGCCAACGGCTGGCGGACGGGGCTGCTGGTGGACGAGGCCCACAACCTGGTGGAGCGGGCCCGGGCCATGTACAGCGCCGAGCTCGACCAGCGCCGCCTCGCCCGCCTGCGCCGGGCCATGCCCATGCCCCTCAAGCGCCCGCTGGGCCGCCTGGCCCGACAGTGGCAGGCGCTGGTGAAGGAGGCTGGCCTGGACGAGGCCGGCCAGCCGGGAGCGCCGGCCTATCGAGTGCTGGAGGGGCTGCCGGCTGGCATGGTCGCCGCCCTGCAGGGGGTCGCCAGCGCCATCACCGAGTACCTCGGCGAGCACCCCGAAGAGGCCTCCCTCGAGCTGCAGGAGCTGCTCTTCGAGGCCCTGGCCTTCACCCGGCTGGCCGAACGCTTCGGTGACCATTCCCTCTGCGACCTGGCTCGACACGGCCGGGGCCGCGCGGTGCTGGGGTTGCGTAACCTGGTGCCGGCGGACTTCCTCGCCCCGCGCTTCGAGGCGGCTCACGCGGCCGTGCTCTTCTCGGCGACCCTGAGCCCCGCCCACTTCCATCGGGACCTGCTGGGCCTGCCGGAGGCCACCGTCTGGCGCGAGGTGGCCTCGCCCTTCGCCGCCGAGCAGCTCGAGTTGCGCATTCGCGCCGACATCTCCACCCGGCTGCGCGACAGGGAGGCCTCCCTTGAACCCATCGTCAGCGAGCTGGCCGGCCAGTTCCGCCGCCGGCCGGGCCACTACCTGGCCTTCTTCAGCAGCTTCGCCTACCTGGATGCGGCCCTGGCATGCTTCTGCGAGGCCCACCCCGATATCCCGGTGCGCACCCAGACCCGCGGCATGCGCGAGGAGGCGCGAGAGGACTTCCTGGCCGGGTTCGCGCCGGGCGGGGAGAGCATCGGCTTCGCGGTGCTGGGCGGCGCCTTCGCCGAGGGGATCGACCTGCCCGGCGATCGGCTGATCGGGGCCTTCATCGCCACCCTGGGGCTGCCCCCCGCGGATCCCTTCAACGAGGCGCTCAAGGCGCGGCTGGCGGCGCGCTTCGGCCGCGGCGACGACTATGCCTACCACATCCCCGGGCTGATCAAGGTGGTGCAGGCGGCGGGGCGGGTGATCCGGGGCCCCGGAGACGAGGGTACGGTGGTGCTGATGGACGACCGCTTCGCCCGACGCGAGGTAAGGGCCCGGCTGCCGGCCTGGTGGGGACCGCCCGTCACGACTCGCGGCGGGGCGGCTCCTCCAGCGAGGTGGTGACGTCCTCGTCGGCCTCGTAGAGGGCCTCGAGTTCCCGGGCCGCCTCCTGGACCGTCTGGATCTGCTTCTTCTCGTTGCCGAACACCTCCAGCTGGCGGCGCAGCGTCTGCTCGTCATGGGGCCGGAAGGTGTCGATGGTGTGCTGGGCCTGGTCGCGGGGAATGCCCAGGCCGACCAGCACGTCGCGGGTCAGCTCCAGGCTCGCCGGCAGCAGCTCGCGGACCAGGTCGTTCACGCCGGACCGCATCAGCAGATGGGCATGGTAGCGGTTGCGGGCCCGGGCATAGAGCCGAAGGTGGGGGAAGCGCTGTCGAGCGCTTGCGACGATGCGCATCGAGGCCTCGGGGTCGCCCACCGCCACCACCAGCACCCGGGCCTGGTCGGCGCCGGCGGCCTCGAGGAGGTCGATGCGGGAGGCATCGCCGAAATAGACCTTGTTGCCGTAGCGACGGACGAAGGCCACCTGGTCGGCGTTGATGTCGAGCACCGTGTAAGGGATCTTCAGCCCCTGAAGGGCGCGGCCCATGATCTGGCCGAAGCGCCCGAAGCCGGCGAGGATGATCTGCGGTGACTCGTCCGTCATGGCGTCGAAGTCGGGACGCGCCTTGCGGGCCTTGAAGAGCGGGCGCACCAGCCGGGCGTGGGCCAGGAACATCACCGGCGTGGCGGCCATCGACAGCGACACCACCAGCACCAGCTCGTCGACCAGGGAGGTGGGCAGCAGGGCCGCGGTGCCGGCCGCGGTGAGCAGCACGAAGCCGAACTCGCCGCCCTGGGAGAGCAGCACCCCGAGGTTCAGGGCCTCCCGCCAGCCGGTGCCGAAGGTTCTGGCCGCCACCACCACGCTGAGGGCCTTGGCCAGCAGCAGGGCCCCGGTGAGGCCGAGGATCATCCCGGGGCGCTCGGCCAGCAGGCCGATCTGGGCGGTCATGCCCACGGCCATGAAGAACAGGCCCAGCAGCAGGCCACGGAAGGGTTCGATGTCCGCCTCGATGCCGTGGCGGTACTCCGAGTCGGCCAGCAGCACCCCGGCGATGAAGGCGCCCAATGCCATGGAGAGGCCGGCGAGCTCCATCAGCAGGGCGGCGCCGATCACCACCAGCAGGGCGGTCCCGGCGAACACCTCGCGGCTACCGGTGCCGGCGGCGAAGCGGAACAGCGGTCGCAGCAGCAGCCGGCCGCCGACGATCAGGCCGGCGAAGGCGCCGACGGCCACCATAACCTCCTGGAGCATCGGCATGAGCCCTCCCGCCAGCAGGTCCTCGGCCGCCAGCAGGGGGATGAGGGCCAACACCGGGATCGCGGCCAGGTCCTGGAAGAGCAGCAGGGCGAAGGCGTTGCGGCCGTGGCGGCTCTGCATCTCGTGGCGCTCGCCCAGCAGCTGCAGCACCAGGGGCGTGGAGCAGAGCCCCAGGCTGAAGCCCGTCACCGCAGCGGCCACCGGAGACAGGCCGAGCGCCCAGCCGCAGGTGGTGAGCAGCAGGGTGGTCACGCCGACCTGCAGGCTGCCGAAGCCGAAGACCGCCCTGTGCATCAGCTTGAGGCGCGAGGGCTTGAGCTCCAGGCCGATCACGAACAGCAGGAAGATGATGCCCACCTGGGAGAACTGCAGCACGGCCTCGGCATCGGCCACGAGCCCCAGGGCCGAGGGGCCGATGGCCACCCCAGCGGCGAGGTAGCCCAGCACCTCGCCGAGCCCCAGGCGCTTGAAGACCGGCACGATCAGCACTGCCGCGGCGAGAAAGATCAGGGCGTTGAGCAGCAGGTCGGTGGCCAAGGGGGGGGGGCTCCTTGCGAATGGCGGGGACGACCCCCATGTTACCCGATGGGCTCACCCGCGCGTCAGGCGGATGCCGCGACCGACGGGAACGGCAGGCGCCTTGGCCGGTCCCATTCGTCATCGAAACCTCAACCTTGCCCCACTAGATTGCCCGACAGGAGAGACTGCCATGCGACTCAACGCCGACTTCAGCCGCCGCGCGGTGGTCACCCCCGACGACTACCGCTGGGTGGACTCCCCCATGGCCGGCGTGGAGCGGATGATGCTCGACCGCGTCGGCGACGAGGTGGCACGGGCCACCTCCATGGTGCGCTATGCGCCGAACAGCACCTTCCCGACCCACGAGCACGGCGGGGGCGAGGAGATCCTGGTGGTGGAGGGGGAGTTCGCCGACGAGCACGGCGCCTATCCGGCGGGTCACTACCTGCGCAATCCCATTGGCTCCGCCCATGCGCCCCGGGTCGGGGACCAGGGGGCCCTGATCTTCGTCAAGCTGCACCAGTTCTCGCCGGACGACAACGAGCAGAAGGTGATCGACACCCGGGCCAGCGACTGGCGGCCGGGACTGGTCGAGGGCCTTCGGGTGCTGCCGCTGCACGACTTCGAGGGCGAGCACGTGGCGCTGGTGCGCTGGGCCCCGAACACCCGCTTCCAGTCCCATGCCCACTGGGGGGGCGAGGAGATCCTGGTCCTCGAGGGCACCTTCCACGACGAGCACGGCGCCTATCCGGCGGGCAGCTGGCTGCGCAGCCCCCATCGCAGCCAGCACACCCCCTTCACCGGCGACGACGGCGCGCTGATCTACGTCAAGGTGGGCCATCTGCTGCCCGAGTGAGGCTTAGGCGGACTGACACCCCGTTACCGCCCGCGACTGTTCACCGCCTACTGGCCTGTGCTACCCCTAGAGGCGGCACTTCGCCGAACCGACACGGACAAGGAGACGTCACATGGGTATCGAAGTCGGAGGCCTGCTGGGCCTCATCTGGCTGGTCATCGTCATCTGGGCCATCGTCAAGGTGGCCAAGAGCCCGGCCGGCGGCCTGGCCAAGCTGATCTGGATCCTGGTGCTGCTGTTCTTCCCGCCGGTCGGGTTGATCATCTGGTTCCTGTTCGGGCCAAAGGGGTAGCGCTGCCTGCGCCAGGCAGGGTCTCGGGCCGCCTTGGGGCGGCCCGATGTCATTCCGGCCCGGGGCGGGGGTCAGGGCAGGTCGCGCGGCTCGCCCCGGTCGCACTTGACGCACGGAAGCGCCAGGCCCAGGCGTGAGCGTCGGCCCGCCTCGGTGATCACCCAGGGACGCTCCACCCAGGGCGGCTGGTGACGGACGTGCTGGTTGTGGCCGCAGGCAAGCTCCGCCACCCAGTGGCCCTCCTCGTCGCGATGGTAGCCCACGATCGGCTGACGCATGCCGGCTCAGTGCTCCGAGGAGGCCGCCCAGATGTTCACGCCGCCCTCCACCGCATGGCGGTTGATCTCGGCGAGCTCCTCGTCGGTGAAGTCCGGCCCGACGAGGGCGCCCACGCTGTCGATCACCTGCTCGGGCCGGCTGGCACCGATCAGCGCCGAGGTCACCCGGCCGCCGCGCAGCGTCCAGGCGATGGCCATCTGGGCGAGGGTCTGGCCGCGCCGACGGGCGATCTCGTTCAGCGCCCGCACCCGCGCCAGGTTCTCCGGCGACAGGTGGGCGTCATTGAGCGCCTTGCCCCGGACCCTCCGGCTGTCCTCGGGGATGCCGTCCAGGTACTTGTCGGTCAGCAGGCCCTGGGCCAGTGGCGAGAAGACGATCGAGCCCATGCCCAGGTCGTCGAGGGTGTCGAGCAGGCCGTCGTCCTCGATCCAGCGGTTGACCAGCGAATAGCTGGGCTGGTGGATCAGGCAGGGGGTGCCCAGCGAGCGCAGGATCTCGACCGCCTCGCGGGTGCGCTGTGCGTTGTAGGAGGAGATGCCGGCATAGAGCGCCTTGCCCTGGCGCACCGCCTGGTCCAGGGCGCCCATGGTCTCCTCGAGCGGGGTCTCGGGGTCGAAGCGGTGGGAGTAGAAGATATCGACGAAATCGACCCCCAGACGCTCGAGGCTGCGATCCAGGCTCGAGAGCAAATACTTGCGGCTGCCCCACTCGCCGTAGGGCCCGGGGTGCATCCGGTAGCCGGCCTTGGTGGAGATCACCAGCTCGTCGCGGTAGCCGGCGAAGTCTGTCGCGAGGATGCGCCCGAACAGCGCCTCGGCGCTGCCGGGGGGCGGGCCGTAGTTGTTGGCCAGGTCGAAGTGGGTGATGCCGTGATCGAAGGCGGTGCGGCAGATCGCCCGGGCGTTGTCGACGCTTCCGGTCTCGCCGAAGTTCTGCCAGAGGCCGAGCGACAGGGCCGGCAGCTTCAGGCCGCTGCGACCGCAGCGATGGTAGGGCATCCGCTCGTAGCGCTCTGGCGAGGGGGAGTAGCTCATGGGGTCTGTCCTTTGCCGTGGTCCATGCTGTTTGTCGCAGGGCTCACCGGGGCGCGCCGGCGACGTGCACCCGACGGCCGCCGAGACTCTTGCTGACGTACATCGCCTGGTCGGCCTGCTCGAAGAGGGCATCGAAGCTCTCGCCATGCTCGGGGTAGCAGGCCACCCCGATGCTGATGGCAGGGATCTCGTGATCCGGATCCGCGAGCAGGCGGTGCAGCATCCGCGTCGCCCCGCCGGCGTCGGTGTCCGGCAGCATGATGAGGAACTCGTCGCCCCCATGGCGCGCCAGGAGGTCGCTGCTGCGGGTATGGGCCTTGAGCTCGTCGGCGAGGAGCTTGATGGCGCGGTCGCCCTCGACGTGACCCTGGGTGTCGTTGATGGCCTTGAGGCCGTCCATGTCGATGACCACGACGCTGTAGGGGCGTCGCGACCGCCTGGCCATGGCGTCAACCGGTTTCACCAGGTCGTTGAAGGCACGACGGTTGCAGAGGCCGGTCAGGGGGTCCTGGCTCGCCATCTCCAGCAGCATCCGGTTGGAGACCGTGATGCCGTCCACCAGCGCCGCGGTCAGGTAGCCGATGATCAGGTAGGCGATGAGGTTGATGCTCAGCAGCGTGAGGTTCGCCGTCTCCATGAGGCGTTCGTCGCCGAGCTGGAGCAGCAGCACGATGCAGGCGCCGATCGCCACCACCTCGAGCATGGTGGCGAGCACCCCGAGGGTCAGGGCGCTGGTCACCACCGCCAGCAGGTAGAGACTGGTGAGGGGGCCGGAGACGCCCTCCGTGCTGTGCAGGAACCAGGTGATGAAGCCGATCATCACCCAGGTGTGGAGGGCCAGCAGCCAGCGCTGGCGTTCGTCGAAGAACCGCAGGCGGCTGGCGAGCAGGCTGAAGCCGAAATAGGCGGCCGTGGCGACCAGCAGCTCCAGGGTGTGGTCATCGGGGGCGCCGATGAGCACCAGGTAGAGGGTGATCAGGGTGACCAGCAGCCACTCGATCTGGTGAAGCCCCGTCATGAAGCCCTGGATCTGCATCCGACGAGCGTCCCATGACAGCGGGGGGAGAGGGTCTTTCACCTTCATCGAGGTCTCTTCTGGCAGGTGGTTGGCCGTCGGGATGGCTATGCCCCGGCGTCCCTAGCGGGCATCGCGTGATGATGATAGCACCAGAAGCTCTCATGCCGATGGCCGAGACGCAATCGCCAGGCGACGGCAGGCGATCGCCCCAGGCGCGGGCATGAGGCCCGCGCCCGAGGTGAAGCCGGAAGGGGACTCAGCCGGGACCCTGGTGGCTCAACGAGCGTAATGCCGGGGGCGGCTGAAGCGCACCGGCGGATGGTGCCGCTCCTCCCCGGAGGCCCGTTCCGGCGCCGGACGCACCCGCCAGCCTCGCTGAGTCGCCCAGGCCTTGAGCTCCCGGTAGTCGAGCAGGGGATGATGCCGGTTGGTGGGGGATGATGCGGGAAAGGCATTGGCGAGGTGGGGGTAGCGGGCCAGGGCATCTGCGTCGCCATGGGCGTTCAATGCTCGATCCAGGGCGGTTTGCCATGCTCTGGCGTCGAGACGTGCGGTGGAGTGATTTACCTGCATGGGGTCTTCCTCCAGTGGTGTGCCTTTTTTCGGGCCATGAAAAACGCCCCGCCCGGCTTGGCCGGACAGGGCGTCATCATCTTGGTGGCGGGAGGCCGGTGCACGCGGACGACCCGGGGCCGTCGCGTCTCGAGGGTCGAGATGGGCATTTCCATCATGACGGTGCCTCCCTCCTCATGCCGGGGCGTGGCTCCCGGGTTGTCTATGGGATCAATCTATCTGGTCAATCCCAGCTCAGTGCGCCGCCCACCTGGTACTCGGTGACGCGGGTCTCGAAGAAGTTCTTCTCCTTGCGCAGGTCGATGATCTCGCTCATCCACGGGAAGGGGTTCTTCGCGCCGGGGTACTGCTCCTTCAGGCCGATCTGGGCCAGGCGGCGGTTGCAGATGAAATGGAGGTACTCCTCCATGATCGCCGCGTTCATGCCCAGCACGCCTCGGGGCATGGTGTCCCGGGCGTAGGCGATCTCGAGCTCGGTGCCCTCGAGGATCATCTGGGTGACCTCGTCCTGGAACTCGGGGGTCCAGAGGTGCGGGTTCTCGATCTTGATCTGGTTGATCATGTCCACGCCGAAGTTCAGGTGCATGGACTCATCGCGCAGGATGTACTGGAACTGCTCGGCCACCCCGGTCATCTTGTTGCGCCGGCCCATGGAGAGGATCTGGCTGAAGCCGCAGTAGAAGAAGATGCCCTCGGTGACGCAGTAGAAGGCGATCAGGTTGCGCAGGAGCTCCCGGTCGGTCTCCGGGGTGCCGGTGTTGAAGTCCGGGCGGGACAGCGACTGGGTGTGCTTGAGGCTCCAGGCGGACTTGGCGGCGACGGAGGGCACCTCGCGGTACATGTTGAAGACCTCGCCCTCGTCCATGCCCAGCGATTCCACGCAGTACTGGTAGGCGTGGGTGTGGATCGCCTCCTCGAAGGCCTGGCGCAGCAGGTACTGGCGGCACTCCGGGTTGGTGATCAGGCGGTAGAGCGCCAGCACCAGGTTGTTGGCGACCAGTGAATCCGCCGTGGAGAAGTAGCCCAGGCTGCGCTCGACGATGCGCCGCTCATCCGCGGTGAGGCCCTCGGCGCTCTTCCAGAGGGCGATGTCGGCATTCATGTTCACTTCCTGGGGCATCCAGTGGTTGGCGCTGCCGTCCAGGTACTTCTGCCAGGCCCACTCGTACTTGAAGGGCACCAGCTGGTTGAGGTCGGCACGGGCATTGATCATCTGCTTGTCGTCGACCTCGATGCGTGCCGCGCCCATCTCGAGTTCCTCGAGTCCCGCGGCCACGTCGAGCTCCTCGAGGGCCTGGCGGGCGCGCGCGAGGCGGTCACCCTCGGCGGGGTGGTAGTCGCGCTGCTCCTGTGCCACCTGAGGCGCCTCTGCCGGCTCGGCGGCGGGCTGCGGGGCGGCCGGTGCGTGGGCCTCGGCGACGGCCGTGTCGTCCTTGTGGAAGTCGTCCCAGTTCAGCATGTGGTGTCCACCTCTAGGAATCGGTCGGGGCCGGAGGCGACAGCCCCCGGCCGGGTTGGTCGCTTACTGGCAGGCCTCGCAGCCCAGCTCATCGATGTCACCTGCGCTCGGCGGGCGCTGGCCGCCCTTGCCCTTCAGGAAGTCCTCGACGCCGCGCGGTCCCTGGGTCGGTTGCCCGCTTGCCGAAGGCTCGGGGGGCTGGTCCGGGGCGGCGTTGCTCACCGCATTCAGGGTGCCGCGCTCCACGGTGGACTTCTCCACCGAGGTGGCCCCCAGGGCACGCAGGTAGTAGGTGGTCTTGAGGCCGCGGAACCATGCCATGCGGTAGGTCACGTCGAGCTTCTTGCCGGAGACGCCCTTGATGTAGAGGTTCAGCGACTGGGCCTGGTCGATCCATTTCTGGCGCCGTGCGGCGGCCTCCACCAGCCACTTGGGCTCCACCTCGAAGGCGGTGGCGTACTTGGCCTTGAGGTCGTCCGGGATGCGGTCGATGGGCTGGGCCGAGCCGTCGTAGTACTTGAGGTCGTTGATCATCACCTCGTCCCACAGGCCGCGCGCCTTGAGGTCGTTGACCATCGGCGCGTTGACCACCGTGAACTCGCCGGAGAGGTTCGATTTCACGTAGAGGTTCTGGTAGGTCGGCTCGATGGACTGGGTCACGCCGCAGATGTTGGAGATGGTGGCGGTGGGGGCGATGGCCATCACGTTGGAGTTGCGCATGCCCTGGCGGGCGATCTTGTCGCGGATGCGGCCCCAGTCCTGGGTGGCGCTCTCGTCGAGCTCGATGTACTTCTCGCCGCGCTCGGTCTTGAGCTTCTGGATGGAGTCGAGGGGCAGGATGCCCTGGCTCCACAACGAGCCCTCGAAGCTCCCGTACCGGCCGCGCTCCGCGGCGAGGTCGCTGGAGGCCTCGATGGCGTGGTAGCTGACCAGCTCCATGGACCGGTCGGCGAAGGTGACGGCGTCCTCGGAGGCGTAGGCGATGTCCTGTGCGTAGAGTGCGTCCTGGAAGCCCATGATGCCGAGCCCCACCGGGCGGTGCTTGAAGTTAGAGTTCTTCGCCTGGGGCACCGCGTAGTAGTTGATGTCGATGACGTTATCGAGCATGCGAACCGCGGTGCGCACGGTCTTCTTCAGCTTCTCGCCGTCGAATTCGCCGTCGACCACGTGCTGGGCGAGGTTGACCGAGCCCAGGTTGCACACCGCGATCTCGTCGGCGCTGGTGTTCAGGGTGATCTCGGTGCACAGGTTGGATGAGTGCACCACCCCGGCATGCTGCTGGGGGCTCCTCAGGTTGCTCGGGTCCTTGAAGGTGATCCAGGGGTGACCGGTCTCGAACAGCATCGAGAGCATCTTGCGCCACAGGTCCTTGGCCTTGACCCGCTTGAACAGCTTGAGCTGGCCGTTGCGGGTCATCGCCTCGTACTCCTGGTAGCGCTGCTCGAAGGCGGCGCCGTAGAGGTCGTGAAGGTCCGGGCAGGTGGAGGGCGAGAACAGCGTCCATTCACCGTCGTCGAAGACCCGCTTCATGAACAGGTCCGGCACCCAGTTGGCGGTGTTCATGTCATGGGTGCGGCGGCGGTCGTCGCCGGTGTTCTTGCGAAGCTCCAGGAACTCCTCGACGTCCAGGTGCCAGGTCTCGAGGTAGGCGCAGACCGCGCCCTTGCGCTTGCCGCCCTGGTTCACGGCCACGGCGGTGTCGTTGACCACCTTGAGGAAGGGGACCACGCCCTGGGACTTGCCGTTGGTGCCCTTGATCCAGGACCCGAGCGCGCGCACCTGGGTCCAGTCGTTGCCCAGCCCACCGGCCCACTTGGAGAGCAGGGCGTTGTCGCGGATGGCGCTGTAGATGCCGTCAAGCTCGTCGGGCACGCTGGTCAGGTAGCAGCTGGAGAGCTGGCTGCGAACGGTGCCCGCATTGAACAGGGTCGGGGTGGAGGCCATGTAATCGAAGCTGGAGAGCAGCTCGTAGAACTCGATGGCTCGCGCCTCGCGGTCGTCCTCGTTGAGCGAGAGGCCCATGGCCACGCGCATGAACATCACCTGGGGCAACTCGTAGCGCACCTCGTCGCGATGGATGAAGTAGCGATCATAGAGGGTCTGCAGGCCCAGGTAGGTGAAGGCGTTGTCGCGGCGGTGGTCCAGCGCCGCGCCCAGCCGGTCGAGATCGAACTCGGCCAGTGCCGGGTCGAGCTGTTCGAACTCGATGCCGCGGGCGATGTAGGCCTTGAAGGCCGGCGCATAGTGATCGGCCATCTCGCCGAAGGTCGCCTCCTCGGCGATGCCCAGGAAGGAGAGCGCCTCGCGGCGCAGGTTGTCCTGCAGCAGTCGGGCGGTCACATAGGTGTAGTCGGGATCCTTCTCCACCAAGGTGCGCGCGGTCATCATCAGCGCCTGGGAGACGCCATCCACGGTCACGCCGTCATAGAGGTTCTTCAGCGAGTCTTCGACGATCTTCTGGGCGTCGACGTTGGCCAGTCCCTCGCAGGCATCGGACACCAGGACCTCGATGCGGCCCAGGTCCAGCGGACGGGTGCCGCCATCGGGCAGGGTCACGTGCAGGGTCGGGTGAGGCTTTGCGATGTCGCCTCCGGCCGCGGCGCGGGCCCGGGCATGCTCCTCGCGGTAGAGCACGTAGGCGCGTGCGACACGCTGCTCGCCGGCGCGCATCAGCGCCAGCTCGACCTGGTCCTGGATGTCCTCGATGTGCAGGGTGCCGCCGTCAGGCATGCGACGCAGGAAGGCGTGCTCGATGGCCTCGGTGGACTGGCGGACGAAGTCGCGCACCCTTGAGGAGACCGCGGCATTGTCCCCTTCCACGGCGATGAAGGCCTTGCTCATCGCCACGGCAATCTTGTCGGCATCGAAGGGCATGACCTCACCGTTGCGCTTGATGACGCGCAGGGCCTTGGGTGCGGTGACGGTAACGGACGGCTTGTCCGGTGTGACAACGGTATCCATGGTGCCGGGGATCCCTGAATGGGTGAATCGTATGGTGTCAGGCCGCCTCGCAGACGACGCTTGACAGCTATGCGAGTGATTGCTAAAGGCACATGATGTAGTGCCCGTGCCGGGTTGAAACACAAGATAGTGTGCTTTTTCGCCTTCATCAAGTGGATAACTTGTGGATGGGTTGTGGCCTTTCGTGAGGTAGAATCGGGCCTCTCGCGAAGTCTCGTGGTGGGGCCCTGGCGACAGCCGCCGTCGGTATTTCTCGACGGGAAGGCGGGATCGTCGTTTTCGGGTATCCTTTAGCAAATGGTGGTGGCTCCCGGCAGCGGGAGGCCCGTACCGCTCACCTGCCCGCCAGGATGGAACAGAGGATGGACGACAGCTTGCAAGCCCAGGAACAGGATCATGTGCTGATCATCGAGGATGATGAGCGTCTGGCCGACCTGACCCGCGACTATCTGGAGGCCAACGGGTTCCGGGTCACGGTCGAGGCCGACGGCGGCCGTGGTGTAGAGCGGATCCTGTCCCTGCAGCCGGACCTGGTGATTCTCGACCTGATGTTGCCCGGCGAGGACGGGCTGTCGATCTGCCGTCGGGTACGCAGCGACTACTCCGGGCCGATCCTGATGCTGACCGCCCGCACGGATGACATGGATCAGGTGCTGGGCCTCGAGATGGGTGCCGACGACTACGTGCCCAAGCCGGTGCAACCGAGGGTGCTGCTGGCGCGTATGCGAGCTCTGTTGCGCCGGTCGGATCCGGCGGCCGCCGGTCAGGAGACTCGCCTGTCATTTGCCGATCTGGTCATCGACAACGCGACCCGTGAGGCGTGGCTCGATGCCAGGCGCATCGACCTGACGAGTGCCGAGTTCGACCTGCTGTGGCTGCTGGCCAGCAACGCCGGCCGAGTGTTGACCCGCGAAGAAATCTTCGACCGCCTGCGCGGCATCAAGTACGACGGTCAGGACCGCTCCATCGATGTGCGGGTCTCGCGCATCCGCCCCAAGATCGGTGACGATCCCAACCAGCCGCACCGCATCAAGACGGTACGCAGCAAGGGCTACCTCTTCGTCAGGGATGGCTGATTCATGCGTCGGATGCTGGCCGACAGCACCTTCCTGCGCGTCTATGTCCTGCTGGCACTGGCGCTTCTGCTGACCTTCGGCCTGGCCCTGCTGGGCCTGGCTATGGTCGAGCAGGTCAGGCGCGAGCACTATCGCGAGCAACTGGCCCTGTCGCCCATGCGGGTGCTGACCCGCTGGGTCGAGTCGCTGCCCGAGGTGGAGAGAGAGGTGTGGTTGTCGAACCACTCGCAGCAGCTCGACATGACCCTCCGGCTGGTGCCGATCGAATCCCGCTCACTGAACTACTTCTCCCGCAAGCGCCTGCTGGCGGGTCGGGTGCTGGTCCTGCCCCGAGGGGAACAAGGCTGGCGACTGCGGCGTCTGCTGGCCGACCAGGAACAGCTGCTCGAGGTGGATGTGGCGAGCATCAGCGAACAGCAGCTGCGCGGGGTCACCGAGCTGGTCGCCGACTGGCTGGTCCAGATGCCGGCCAGCGAGCGTCGTGGGCAACTCGAGCGCGTGACCGGGGACGGCATTCCCCTTCAACTGAGCGACAGTCCGCCCGTGGGGCTGGATACTCGACGGCTGGCCCTCCTGGCAGAGGGTGAGGTGGTCATCCGCCTGCTTCCGGACCGCCTGTCCATCGCGTTGTATCGCCTGCTGCCCGGCGCAGACTCTCAGGCCCGCTGGCTGGCCATCGGCCCGGTGAAGGCCTTCAAGCCGCTGCCATTGTCTCTGCAGCTGTTGCTGCTGGTGCTGTTGCTCAGTGTGCTGGCGGCGATCATCTACCTGATCGTGCGCGGTGTGGAGGCCCGCATGGCGCGACTGGAGCTGGCCGCTACCCGCATCGCCGGTGGGCGCCTGGATACCCGGGTCAAGGTGGAGAGCGGTGATTTCCTGGGTCGCCTGGGGATGGCCTTCAATGGCATGGCGACCCAGGTGCAGTCACTGCTGCGCGGCCAGCAGGACATGATCCGGGCCGTTTCTCACGAGTTGCGCACCCCGGTGGCGCGTATCCGTTTCGCGGTGCAGATGGTCGAGGACATGACCGACGACCCCGCGATTCACCGCCAGCTCCAGGGCGTCGATGGCGACATTACCGAGCTCGACGAGCTGATCGACGAGATCCTCACCTACGCACGGCTAGGCAGCGATGCGGCCAACGGCGTGGAACTGCAGACCTCTCTGGTCGACTGTCGCGCCATGGCACGACGGGTCATCGAGGCCCTGAGTCAGCTGCATGGCGATATCCACATCGAGCTGGTCGAGGGGCCTGAGGTGGAGGTCCAGGCAGAGCCACGCTACCTGCAGCGAGCCCTGCAGAATCTGGTCGCCAACGCCTGTCGCCATGCCCGCAGCCGGGTGGTGATACGCCTGCATGGTGAGCCCCGGCTGGTGCGCATAGACGTGGAAGACGACGGCCCCGGCATCCCCGCCTCGGCGCGCACGGAGGTCTTCAAGCCCTTTGCCCGCCTGGATGACAGCCGCACTCGTCGCTCCGGCGGCTACGGCCTGGGGCTTTCCATCGTGCAGAAGGTGATGATCTGGCACGGCGGCAGCGTGATGCTGGATGCCAGCGCCATGCTTGGCGGGGCGCGCTTCACCCTGCTGCTGCCACGCCGCATCCCTACGCAGGCCTGATCCCCTCCAGCACCGCGAAGGAGGTCTCCCGGGCGGTGCGCAGGAAGTCCTCCATCCAGGGGGCGCCACGGGTTTCCTCGCGAATCGCCGCGAACAGGGTGCTCCACACCCCCTTCTCGCCAAGGGCCACGGCCTTGACGTAGTCACGCTCCAGATACTCGGTCAGCGCCCAGTTGGGCAGCGCGCAGACCCCACGTCCGCTGGCTACCAGCTGCATCATCATGATGGTGAGTTCGGCGGTGCGTAGCTCCCGGGGGCGCACCCCGGCGGGATCGAGGAACTGGGTGAAGACATCTAGGCGGGAGTGCTCCACCGGGTAGGTGATCAGGGTCTCCTCGCCGAGCTCCTCGGGGGTGACGAAAGGCCTGTCCGCCAGCGGGTGCTGTCGGGCCACCGCCAGCAGGCCCTCGTAGCGGAACAGTGGCTCGTAGTGGATGCCAGGCAGCGCTTGAGGGTCTGCGGTGATCACCAGGTCGAGCTGTTCGCGCGTCAGTGCCGGCAGCGGATCGAAGTGGTGGCCGCCGGGGATGTCGATCTCCACCTCCGGCCAGTGATCGCGGAAGTGGTCGATGGTGGGCATCAGCCATTGGAAGCAGCTGTGGCATTCGATGGCCATGTGCAGCCGTCCTTGCTCGTTGCCGGCCTGTCGCGCCAGGTCACGCTCGGCCATGCGCACCAGCGGCAGGACCTGTTCGGCCAGCGTCATCAGCCGCGTGCCGGCCCGTGTGAATTCCACCGGTCTCGTCTTGCGCACGAACAGGGGGCTGCCCAGTCGTTCTTCCAGGTCCTTTATCTGGTGGGAGAGCGCCGACTGGGTCAGATGCACGCGTTCGGCGGCCTCCACTAGGGAGCCGGCATCGCGAAGGGCGACCAGGGTGCGCAAATGGCGAAGTTCGAGCATCAGGGTGAGCCTGGTTCATTTTGAAGATCATGAAGTTTAGTTTGATTCACGCCTCATGGCCAGCTCGGCCTCGAGGCCGCAAGGTCGCCGAGGCGCCGCCATGGCTGACGCCAAGCGTTGAGCCGCTGTCCGACGCACGATAGCGGGGCGGCTGGTATGCTGCGGGTTCAGGGAACATCGCCGAATCGCAAGGAGCCTTCATGTCTCGTCTTACCGCTTCCACTGTTCGCCCCTTCGCCCTGCTGGGCGCCGCCTTGCTGATGGCCGGCTGCGTCGCCGCGCCGGACCGGGAAGCGACGCGTCCCGAGATCGCCGATCGAGGCACGACCCTCGAGGGCGGGGAGTCCCCGTCACGGCCCGGCGCACCGCTGATGCCTTCGGCCTTCTTCCCCGGAGAGGCGAAGACGCTCACTGCCTGGCGCTGCACGCCAGCCCAGGATCTGGTCACCGCGGCCCCCGACGGGGAACTGCGGCTCTGGTCCGCCCATGGGGCCTATCGGCTGCGTCCAGCGGTGGTGGCCACTGGCGCCCGCTACCAGAAGGATGACCTGAGCTTCTGGAAGAAGGGGGATGAGGCGGTGGTGGAGAGCGCCACCGGCCGGCTCGATTGCACCCTTGACCTGACCCGCGACGTGCTGACCCGTGAGGAGCGTCCGGGCATCATGTTTCACGCCCGCGGCAACGAGCCAGGTTGGGTGGTCAAGCTGTCAAGCGACCGCCCCGAGGTCACCATGCTGCTGGACTATGGCGCCCGTGAGCTGACCCTGCCCTACCGGGTGACCACCTTGGACAACGGCGAGGCTCGCATGATCCTGGCCAGTGGCCGGGCCGACACGCCCTTCGAGCTGCGCCTGGAGGCTCGGGCCTGCTTCGACGGCATGAGCGGTCGGCCCTTCCCGGCCCGGGTCACCCTGACCATCGACGGCGAGCAGTTGCGCGGCTGCGGACAGGGCATCGCGCCCTGAGGGGGCGGGATGACGCGCGGCCTCCGCAACCTGCCGGTTTCCCGTCCCAACCCCCTTTTCATTCGTTTCTGTCGAACGAAGGCGGCGGATATTTGCGCTTTTCGTTGCAATTCGTGCACATAGAATGGTCCTCATCAACCCGCTGACGGTTAATGGAGATCGTTATGACTACTCGAGCCCTCATCCTCACCTCGTCGATTCTCGGCGAGAACGGCCAGTCCATCGCCCTGGCCGAGCACTTTCTCAAGTGCGCCGCCGAGCGCGAGGACCTGAAGGTCTCCCATCGCGACCTGGTGGCCGACGACCTGCCGCACCTGACCCAGCCGGAACTGGCTAGTTGGCAGGTGCCGGCCGAGGAGCGCTCGGCCGAGCAGGGCGAGCTGGCCGGCCGTTCCGACGCCCTGATCCATGAGCTTCTCGATCACGACGTGGTCGTGCTGGCGGTGCCGATGTACAACCTCGGCGTGCCATCCCAGCTCAAGGCATGGTTCGACCGGGTGATGCGCTCCGGCAAGACTTTCCAGTACACCGAGAAGGGGCCTCAGGGACTGATCGAGGGCAAGCGGGCGGTGATCCTGGCGGCCCGCGGCGGCCAGTATGCCGGCACCCCCATGGACAGCCAGACGCTGCATCTGAAGAGCATGTTGGGCCTGATCGGCATCCGCGACGTGGACGTGGTCTTCGCCGAGGGGCTCGCCAAGGGCGAAAGCCATCGGGAGGCGTCGCTCAAGGAGGCACGGCAGGCCATCGATAGTCTGGTGTACAAGCTCTGATTGCCGCACCGCGGTAGTCTCGGGCATGAAGCGAACGGGGTGGCCATGAGGCCACCCCATTCGCGTGTCGGGTATCAGCAGGTATCGGGTGTGCGGATCAGCCATTGGCGGGAGACGAAATCGCTGGTGCATAGCATCGGCTCCGGTCCGAGTATTCGACCGCCGAGCCGGGCGAGGGCCTCCCGGTTGCCGCGTGCGGTGGATGGCAGCTGCTTGGAGACCGTCACCGGCTGCCAACCGCCGTCACCGCGGGTCGCCAGGGTGAAGGCGAAGGGATGGAAGCCCGGGAAGCCGAGTCGTAGGTCGGTGGCCACCAGGGTGTCGCGTCCGTCACGCTCGCGCACCTCGTAGCGCAGGAAGGGGCCGGCGAACCAGTCGAGGCGTCGGCCGCGGGGGCTCTCGAGGGCCGTCGCCTCCAGCCCGGTGCCGCGGGCGTAGGTCTCCAGTATCGGCGGGGTGTCGCCGTCGAATATGCCCACCAGGGCCTCGTGATATCGCGCCCCGTCGGTCACGGTGACCCGCCACAGCAGGGTGTTGAAGGGGGTCGGCTGCACCAGTCGCGGGGCCTGCTGAAGCCCCTGCTCGGCCAGTACCGGGGTGATGCGCGCCTCGACCAGCTGCCTGGCTCCGAAGGCCACCACCAGGTAGGCGCAGGATAGCGCAAGCCCCCAGCTCGGGGCGCGCCTAGCCCGGCCGGTGGCCAGGGCCACGGCGATGCCCACCAGCAGCGGCAGGGTGAAGAGTGGGTCGATGATGAAGACGATGGGCCAGGCCGCAGGACGCACGTCCAGTGGCCACCAGAGCTGGGTGCCGTAGGTGGTCAGGGCGTCGAGCAGCGGATGGGTCAGCAGGATGAGCCCGAAGAAGAGCCCCCACCGGGCCGGCGAGATGTCCCGGGTGCGTGAGAGGCGCGCCGAGAGCAGCGCCAGGAGGGTGGCGAGCCCGGCCAGCACGAACAGCGAGTGGCTGAAGCCGCGGTGCTGGGTGACATTGGCCACGGCATCGCCGTAGTCGATGATCACGTCCAGGTCGGGCAGGGTGCCCAGCGCCGCGCCGATCAGCACCGCCTTGCGGCCGAGGCGTCGGCCGAGCACGGCGCCGCCGATGGCCGCGCCCAGCGCGGCCTGGGTAACCGAATCCATCGAGAGGCTCTCCTTCGTCAGCGGCAGGCCCTTGCTCTGACGCCTGGCGGGGGCGCCGGTTCCCTGGCCTCAGCCGGACTGCACTCAGCCGGGCTGTGTTCAGCCCGACCGCGCCCAGACCGGGCCGGCGTCGAGGATGCGTGCCTGCACGGGGCAGTCGTCACGGTGGGCTCCGGGCAGGTAGCCGGTGCTCATAAGCAGCTCGCCGACGATCTCGGGTCCGGTGAAACGGAAGGTCCGCTTGAAGAGTCGCACCCAGTCGCCATGGTCCAGCGGATGGTGGTGGTCCAGCCAGGCCGAGAAGCTGCCATGCTCGGCCTGAAGGGCCTGGATCACGCCGGCATTGTGGATCGCCGCGTCGACCTTGAGGCGATTGCGGATGATGCTCGCGTCCGCCAGCAGTCTCGCCCGCTCGGCCTCGCCATAGGCCGCCACGCGGTCGATGTCGAAGCCCTCGAAGGCACGCCGGAAGGCCTCGCGCTTCTTCAGCACGGTGAGCCAGGAGAGGCCGGCCTGGTTGATCTCCAGCACCAGGCGCTCGAACAGGGCGCGGTCATCCTCCACCGGGAAGCCGTATTCATGGTCGTGATAGGGCCCGTGGAACGGATGCCCGGGGGCCAGGTCGCAGTAGTGGCTCATGGGGCCGCTTCCTCGTGGTCGGGATTGGCAGGAGGAACGTGAATTGTCAGGATGACGCCATCCTCATCTACTGTGAACCGGGAGAATGTTCATGCAATACCTTCACACCATGGTTCGGGTCAGCGACCTCGACGCGTCCCTGCATTTCTACTGCGACCTGCTGGGCCTCAAGGAGGTGCGCCGCCGGGAGGTCGAGAAGGGCCGCTTCACCCTGGTCTTCCTGACCGCCCCGGAAGACGAGGCGCGCTCGGCCGAGCTCAAGGCACCGGAGCTTGAGCTGACCTGGAACTGGGACCCGGAGGAGTACGGCGGCGGCCGCAACTTCGGCCATCTGGCCTTCAGGGTGGACGACATCTATGCCCTCTGCGAGCACCTGCAGGCGAACGGCGTGACCATCAACCGTCCGCCCCGGGATGGCCATATGGCCTTCGTCAGGAGCCCCGACGGCATCTCGGTGGAACTGCTGCAGAAGGGCGACCCCCAGTCACCGAAGGAGCCCTGGACCTCCATGGAGAACACCGGCACCTGGTGATCAGTCCGGCCGCCAGGCCATGCGACCGCTGCCCAGGAAGACCAGCGCCAGGGCGCCGAACAGGAAGAACCCCTGCAGCTCCAGGGCCCAGGCGCCATTGTCCTTGAAGGCGGTGAGCTCGCCCATGTGCACCAGGAAGATGGCCACCAGCATGTTGGCGACCATCAGCAGCGCACCCACCCGGCTGCGCCAGCCGATCAGTGTCATCAGCGGCGCCACCACCTCGCCGACCAGCACCCCGTAGGCGAGCACGGTCGGCAGGCCCTGGGTGGCCAGAGTGTTGCCGATCCAGGTCAGGCTGCCCGGGTTGAGCAGCTTGGTCAGCCCGTGGGGAAGCAGCAGGCCGGCCACGGTGAGTCGCAGGATCAGCTTGCCGAGGGCATCGTTGTGGAGCGCTTGGAGCATTCGGGGACCTCATGGTGCGGCGGGAATTGTCTCGATGCCCCGGCTGGGGCAAGCTTGGTGCCTGGGCAATCGCCTCGTGCCTCAAGGAAGATACCATGATGATCAAACCGTTACGCAACACAGTGCTGCTTCTTGCCGCGGCCCTTCTGCTCGCCGCCTGCAGCACCGGGCCGGCCCCTCGAGTTGTCGGCGAGCCCGCGACCCGTCTCGAGGGGCCGGTGGTCGAACAGCGCTGGAACCTGCTGCTGGTGGGCACCTCCGAGCGTCTCTCCATGCCGGAGCGGCCCCACTTCGTCATCGACCGCGATGGCCGGGTGGGCGGCAGCGACGGCTGCAATCGGCTGACCGGCCGGGCGGCGCTGGGCGAGAACCAGCGGATCGCCTTCAGTGAGCTTGCCACCACCCGGCGCGCCTGCCCACGGGCCGAGGACGCCGCCCGGGTGACCGGCATGCTGGAGAACGCCTACCGCTATCTGATCGACCACGACCGGCTGGTATTCTTCGGTCCCGATCAGCGCGTGCTGGGGGGCTGGCGTCGCGTCGATTGAGACGATGACGACCGATCCTTCAGCGACGGACCGGCCATGACAAGGGCTCGGTCAAGAAAAGGGCCCAGTTGAGAAAAGGGCCCGGTTGAGAAAAGGGCCCGACATCGACGGGCCCCGTTGGATGAGCAGCAGGCACGGATCAGAGCGCTTCGATCTTCTCGTGTTGCTCGACCAGCAGGCGCCGCGAGGCCTCGAAGTCCGCGAGCTTGCCGCGCTCCTTCTCGACCACCGCCTCCGGCGCCTTGGCGACGAAGCTCTCGTTGGACAGCTTCTTCTCGATTCCGCCGATCAGCTTCTCCTGCTTCTCGATCTCCTTGGCCAGGCGCGCAAGCTCCACGTCCTTGTCGATCAGGTCGGCCATGGGCACCAGCACCTCCATCTCGCCGACCAGCTGGGTCGCCGAGAGCGGGGCCTGCTCGGGGTCGTCGAGCCACTCGACGCGCTCGAGCTTGGCCAGCTTCGACAGGAACAGGCGGTTGGCCTTGAGGCGCTCGGCGTCGTCCGGGCGGCCCTTGGTGAGAAGTGCCTCCAGCGGCTTGCCAGGAGCGATGTTCATCTCGGCGCGGATGTTGCGCACCGCCACGATCACGCCCTTGAGCCATTCGATGTCTCGGGTCGCCCGGTCGTCGATCAGGGCCTCCTCCGCCAGCGGCCAGGGCTGGTTCATGATGGAGCCGTCCTCGCCCATGGCGAGCGTGCCCGCCAGCGGGGCGACGCGCTGCCAGATTTCCTCGGAGATGAAGGGCATCATCGGGTGGGCCAGGCGCAGGATCGCCTCGAGCACGCGGACCAGGGTCCGGCGGGTGCCGCGCTTGGCGGCGGCGCGGGCGCCCTCGTCCCACAGCACGGGCTTGGAGAGTTCCAGGTACCAGTCGCAGTACTCGTTCCAGACGAAGTCGTAGAGCGCCTGGGAGGCGTGGTCGAAGCGGAACTCCTCCATGGCCCTGGTCACCTGAGCCTCGGTCTGTTGCAGGCGCGAGACGATCCAGCGGTCGGCCAGCGAGAGCTCGACCGGTTCTTCACCCAGACCGGTATCCTCGCCCTCGGCGTTCATCAGCACATAGCGCGAGGCGTTCCACAGCTTGTTGCAGAAGTTGCGGTAGCCGTCCAGGCGCCCCATGTCGAACTTGATGTCGCGGCCCGTGGTGGCCTGCGAGAGGAAGGTGAAGCGCAGCGCGTCGGTGCCGTGGGGCTCGATGCCCTCGGGGAACTCGGCGCGGGTGGCCTTGGTGATGGCCTTGGCCTTCTGCGGCTGCATCATGTTGCCGGTGCGCTTTTCCACCAGGGTCTCGAGCGCGATGCCGTCGATCAGGTCGATGGGGTCGAGCACGTTGCCCTTGGACTTGGACATCTTCTGCCCCTGGCCGTCGCGCACCAGGCCGTGGACGTAGACCTGCTTGAAGGGCACCTCGCCGGTGAACTTCAGGGTCATCATGATCATCCGGGCGACCCAGAAGAAGATGATGTCGAAGCCGGTGACCAAGACGCTCGACGGATGGAAGGTGGCCAGTTCCGGTGTCTGCTCCGGCCAGCCCAGGGTGCCGAAGGTCCACAGGCCCGAGCTGAACCAGGTGTCCAGCACATCCTCGTCCTGGGTCAGGGGCAGCTCGGCGGGCAGGCCGTGCTTCTCGCGGGCCTCGGCCTCGCTTCTCGCCACGTAGACGTTGCCGTCGGCGTCGTACCAGGCCGGGATGCGGTGGCCCCACCACAGCTGGCGGGAGATGCACCAGTCCTGGAGGTCGCGCATCCAGGCGAAGTACATGTTCTCGTAGTTCTTCGGCACGAACTGGATGTCGCCGTTCTCCACGGCTTCGATGGCGGGCCTGGCGAGGCTCTCCACGGCGACGAACCATTGATCGGTGAGCAGCGGCTCGATGACGTCACCGGAGCGGTCGCCATAGGGCAGGGTGTTGCTGACGGCCTCCACCTGCTCGAGCAGGCCCAGGGCCTCCATGTCGGCGACGATGGTCGTGCGCGCCTCGAAGCGGTCGAGGCCGGCGTACTTGCCGGGCAGGCTCGGATCGATGTCCGGCAGCGCTCGGCCCTGGATGTCGAAGGCCTCGGCACGTTCGAGGACGGCGGCATCCTGGGTGAAGACATTGATCAGCGGCAGGCCCTGGCGGCGTCCCACTTCGTAGTCGTTGAAGTCGTGAGCCGGGGTGATCTTCACGCAGCCCGAGCCCTTGTCCATGTCGGCGTGCTCGTCGGCGACGATGGGAATCCGCCGGCCCACCAGCGGGAGTTCGACGAACTTGCCCACCAGCGAGGCGTAGCGCGGGTCTTCGGGGTTGACCGCCACGCCGGTATCGCCGAGCAGGGTCTCGGGGCGGGTGGTGGCGACCACCAGGTGGTCGCGGCCCTCGTCGGTGGTGACACCGTCGGCCAGCGGATAGCGGAAGTGCCAGAAGCTACCCTGCTGGTCGCGGTTCTCCACCTCGAGGTCCGAGATGGCGGTGTGCAGGGTCGGGTCCCAGTTGACCAGCCGCTTTCCACGATAGATCAGCTCTTCTTCATGGAGGCGGACGAAGACCTCCTGAACCGCCTGATAGAAGCCGTCGTCCATGGTGAAGCGTTCGCGGCTCCAGTCGACGCTGGCTCCCATGCGGCGCAGCTGGCGGGTGATATGTCCGCCGGACTCCTGCTTCCACTCCCACACCTTGTCGATGAAGGCCTCGCGCCCGAGATCGTGGCGGCTCTTGCCTTCCTCGGCGGCGATCTTGCGCTCGACCAGCATCTGCGTCGCGATGCCGGCGTGGTCGGTGCCTATCTGCCAGAGGGTGTTGTGTCCCTGCATCCGCCGCCAGCGGATCAGGGTGTCCATGATGGTGTCCTGGAAGGCGTGGCCCATGTGCAGGCTGCCGGTGACATTGGGCGGCGGGATCATGATGGAGTAGGGCTCGCCACTGCCCGAGGGGGCGAAGCGGTTGTCGGCCTCCCAGCGCTCGTACCAGCGGGTTTCGATCTGCTCGGGTTGGTAGGTCTTGTCCATGGGCATTCCGGGTCGAAGAGGTGGCGCCGACCCATGGCAGGGACCGTCTCGGGGCGCTGCCAGGGTGCCGGGGATGCTGAAAATGGGCCTGATTATAGCGTGACGGTGGGGGAGGCGTCAGCCCGCCTGTCCGCGGGCCTGGCTCTTGATCTGGTGGGGAGTGACCGGATAGCCACGCTTCTTGTAGGTCTGCCAGCACTCGCGCTTGGCGGTGAGCACGTCCTGGTGCTGGTTGATGATCTCGGCGACTCGCTCGAAGCGCGAGAACCACTCGGGGATCCCCGGGTGCAGGTTGAGCAGCGCCTGGGCCTCCGGCTCCGGCGGGCCTTCCCAACCGATGGTCACCGGCACCGTCTCTGCCTGGTCGCTGCCCAGCAGGGTACTGCCCATGAGGGCATGGGGCACGTAGGCGTCGGGCCTGAAGGACCAGAGCCGCTCGTCAAGCTCACGGGCCATGCCCTCGTCCTCGGCATGCAGGTGAAGCCGGTATCCCTTGCGGTAGATCGTCTCGGCCAGCCGGCAGGCGAAGTCGAGGCGCGCCGCCAGGGTGGTGTCGGGAAGGATGTAGAAGTCGATGTGAGTCATGGGATCTCGAGGCGGCCCGGTCAGCGATGTGGGCTTGCCCCCCGGCGCCCACCATCTGGGGCCGGGAAGAAAGGGCTCAGGCGAGCCGTGTCAGCCAGCCGCGGGTATCCTCACTGCGGCCGTACTGCAGGTCGAGCAGGCGGGTGCGCAGGCGCTTGGCCACCTCGTTGTCGTCCTGGGCGGAGAGCCGGATACGGTCGTGTTCGGTGACCAGCTCGCCCACCGGGGTGATCACGGCGGCGGTGCCGCAGGCGAAGATCTCGGTAATCTCGCCTGAGGCCGCGCCCTCGCGCCACTCGTCGATGCTGATAGGGCGCTCCTCCGGGGTCAGGCCCTCGTCGCGGGCCAGGGTCAGCACCGAATCGCGTGTGACGCCCTCGAGGATGGTGTCGGTGAGGCGCGGGGTGACGATGCGGCCGTCGCGGAACACGAAGAACAGGTTCATGCCGCCGAGTTCCTCTACCCACTTGTTCTCCGCGGCGTCGAGGAAGGCCACCTGGCTGCACTCGTTGGCAGCGGCTTCCTTCTGGGCGGCAAGCGAGGCGGCGTAGTTGCCGCCGCACTTGGCGAACCCGGTGCCACCCGGAGCGGCGCGCTTGTAGTGCGAGGACAGCCAGATCGACACCGGCTTTACGCCGCCCTGAAAGTAGGCCGCGGCCGGTGAGGCGATGACGTAGTAATCGACCTCATGGGACGGGCGCACCCCGAGGAAGGTCTCGCTGGCGATCATGAAGGGCCGCAGGTAGAGGCTCGACTCGTCGGACTCGCTGGCCGGGGTGGGCACCCAGTCGTGGTCGCGGGCCAGCAGGGCGCGCAGCGAATCGATGAAGTCCTCGTCGGAAAGCTCCGGCAGCGCCAGGCGTCGAGCACTGCGACGGAAGCGCTCGGCGTTCTTCTCGGGGCGGAAGGTCCACACCGATCCGTCGGCATGGCGGTAGGCCTTGACCCCCTCGAAGATCTCCTGGCCGTAGTGCAGCACGGCGGCGGCGGGATCTAGGGTCAGCGGGCCGTAGGGCCGCACCTGGTGGCCATGCCAGCCGGCGTCGAGGGTCCAGCGCACATGGATCATGTGGTCAGTGAAGTAGAGCCCGAAGCCGGGGTTGGCGAGGATGTCGTCACGGATCTGCGGCGCTGTCGGCTGGTTGCATGGCAGCACGGAAAAGCGTTCGAAGGACACGGCAAGAGGTCTCCGCTACTGGCGGGGCGCACTCGGGCGCCCTCGTCACGAATCAGGGTTCCGGGCCGGCGAGGGCCCGGTGCATGGAAGTCGACATCCCACATGAAAAGGGCACCGCACGGAAAAGGCAACCCTGGCGAGGGCCTCAGTCTTCGGCGACCTCGACCTGGCTGTCGGCCTCGCGGTCCAGCAGGTACTGGGTCAGCAGTCCCACCGGGCGACCGCTGGCGCCCTTATCCTTGCCCGAGGCCCAGGCGGTGCCGGCGATGTCCAGATGCGCCCAGGGGAACTTGTCGGCGAAGCGCGAGAGGAAGCAGGCGGCGGTGATGGTGCCCGCCGGTCGGCCGCCGATGTTCGCCAGGTCGGCAAAGTTGGAGGACAACTGCTCCTGGTACTCGTCCCAAAGCGGCAGGTGCCAGGCGCGGTCCCAGGCGGTCTCGCCGGCATCGAGAATATCCAGCGCCAGGTCGTCGTCGTTGGCGAGCATGCCCGTGGCATGATGCCCCAGGGCGATGATGGCGGCCCCGGTCAGGGTGGCGATATCCACGACGCTTGCCGGCTCGAAGCGCTCGGCGTAGGTCAGTGCGTCGCACAGTACCAGGCGACCCTCGGCGTCGGTGTTGAGCACCTCCACGGAGAGGCCCTTGAGGGTATTGATGATATCCCCGGGCTTGGTGGCTCGGCCGTCGGGCATGTTCTCGGCGGCGGCGACGATGGCCACCAGGTTGATCTTCGGCTTGATGGCGAGCACCGAGGTGACGGTGCCGAATACGCTGGCGGCCCCGCACATGTCGAACTTCATCTCGTCCATGGCCTCACCTGGCTTGAGCGAGATGCCGCCGGTGTCGAAGGTGATGCCCTTGCCCACCAGGACATGGGGCGCCTCGTCGGGGTCCTCGGCGCCCTGGTACTTCATGACGATCAGCCGCGAGGGCTGCTCGCTGCCGTGTCCCACGGAGAGCAGGCTATGGGCGCCCAGTGCCTCCAGGGCCTCCTCGTCGAGGATCTCGGCGGTGAGGGCGCCGCCGGAATCGGTGGCCAGTCGCTCGGCGCGCTCGGCCAGGTAGCTCGGTGTGCAGACGTTACCGGGCAGGTTGCCCAGGGTGCGGGCGGTCGCCACGCCCTGGCCGATGGCGTCGCCGATGCGCACCCCCTGGCGGGCGGCCTCGGCATCACCTTGCTCACTGACCAGCAGGGTGACCTGGTCGAGACGCGGCGCGGGTGCCTTCTCGGACTTGAATTCGTCGAAACGGTAAACGGCGCGATGGGCGGCCTCGGCCACCATGCGGGCCTTCCAGTCGCAGCCGCGGTCGGGCACCGGGACATCGGTGAAGGCCACGGCGACATCCTCGACGGGCAGCGCCGCCAGGGCCGTGAAGGCCGCGTCGACCGCCTTGCGGAAGGCGCCTTCCTGGCACTTCTCGCGCTCGCCCAGACCTATCAGCATCAGGCGTTCCGCGTTGAGCCCGGGGGCGAAGGGCACCATCAGGACATTGCCCAGCTTGGCCTCGAAGTCACCGCGATCGATCAGCTGGCCGATCAACCGCTCGCTGGCGTCATCGAGCTTGGCGGCGGCAGGCAGCAGCTCACCGTCCTTGAACACCGGTACCACGAGACAGGCCATCTCGGCCTTGGCGGGATTGGCCGTCTGAACAGGGAATTCCATGGAGTCTCCACAAGACAAGCGATGGGGGATTCTGGATAATGCCGGCACGTTGCCGAGTCGCCCAGTGTACCCAAGGCAAGGCGTCATTGCATGGAAGATGGTCGGGCGCCGCGGGGTGTCGGGCCGGGAGACAGCGTTGATCATATTTCGTTACCTGACCCGCGAGATCCTGCAGACCATGGCCGCCGTGGCTGGTGTCCTGCTGCTGGTGATCATGGGCAGTCGCTTCATCCGCTACTTCTCCTCGGCGGCGGAGGGGGAGATCCCGGTGAGCATCCTTGGCACCCTGATGATGTTCCACCTGCCGGGCTTCCTCGAACTGATCCTGCCGCTGGCCTTCTTCCTGGGAATCCTGCTGGCCTACGGCCAGCTCTACCTCAACAGCGAGATCACCGTGCTGGTGGCCTGTGGCACGAGTCCCAACCGCCTGCTGGAGGTCAGCCTGGTGCCCGCCACCCTGGTGGCGATCCTGGTGGGGGCTTGCAGCCTGTGGCTGACCCCGGCCGGTGCTCTTTACAACGAGGTGCTTCTCGAGGAGCAGCGCAGCCAGCTCGATTTCTCGGCCCTGGCGCCGGGGCGATTCCAGGACTTCGGAGGGGGGCGCACGGCCTACACCGAGGGCTTCAATGACGACGGCACCCGGATGCAGGAGGTCTTCATCAGCGAGCGACAGTCCCGCAACGACGGCACCCCCGAGAGCGTGGTGACCCGCGCCGAGACCGGCTATCAGACCGTCGACCCGGATACCGGGAGCCGCTTCCTGGTGCTGGCCGACGGCGAGCGCTACAGCGTCGACCCGGGGCGCGCCCAGGCCGAGCGGCTGGTGTTCGGCACCTACGCCGTGCGCCTCTCCGGGGCCGCCGAGCGTCCCGAGCTCGATGCCCCCGAATATGCCACCACCGCCGCGCTGTTCGCCGACGAGGCGCTGCCGGCCCGGGCCCAGTTGCATTGGCGCCTCGGCCTGCCGCTGATGGTCTTCATCCTGACTCTGCTGGCCATGCCGCTGTCCCGGGTGAACCCGCGTCAGGGGCGCTTCGCCAAGCTGCTGCCGGCGATCTTCCTCTATGTGGCCTATCTCAGCCTGCTGCTGGCGGCGCTGGATGCCATCGGGCGCGGCAGCTGGCCGGTGGCCATCGGTATGTGGCCGATCCATGGCGGCTTCCTGGCCATCGGCCTGGCCATGATGGCAAGGGCCCAGCACAGGGGGATGAGCGGATGATCGCCGACCGCCTCGATCGCTACATCGCCCGCAACGTGCTGGGCGCCATCCTGGTCGTGCAGGTGGTGCTGCTGGGCCTGGACCTGGTGATCACCTACATCAACGACCTCGGCGACATCGAAGGTGACTATGGTGCTTTCCAGGTGCTGCTCTACCTGCTGATGCGCCTGCCCTGGCGCTTCTACCAGTATGCGCCCGTGGGGGTGCTGATCGGTGCGCTGATCGGCCTGGGCAGCATGGCCTCGAGCAACGAGCTGACCGTTATGCGTGCCGCCGGTCGCTCGTTGGTACGCATCCTCTGGGGGGTGATGAAGCCCATCATCGTGGTGGTCGTGGTGCTGCTGTTCATCGCCGAGTTCGTCAGCCCGCGTACCGAACAGTTTGCCGGCGCCTGGCGCCTCGAGCAGCGTCAGGGGGAGGACGCGGTACTGACCGAACGTGGCGGCTGGCAACGGGAGGGGAATGACATCTACCGTTTCGGCGCCATCCGTGCCGACGATACGGTGCTTGACCTGACCCGCTATCGCTTCGAGGGCAAGTCGTTGCGCGAAGCCCTGAGAGCCCGGCTGGCGGTATGGCAGGAAGACCACTGGCAGCTCAGGCGAGTGGCTGTGACCCGCTTCCAGGAGGGACGAACCGAGGTCGAGCGCCATGACGCCCTGCCCTGGGAAACTACCATGACGCCCGCGCAGCTCGGTCGGCTGTTGCGGGACGTCGAGAGCCAGTCGCCTAGCGAACTGTGGTCTTACGCTCGTTACCTGCGTGATCAGGGACAGCAGGCGACTCAGCCGCTGCTCTATTTCTGGCAGAAGATGCTGATGCCACTGACCATGGCGTCGCTGGTGCTGGTGGCGGCCTCCTTCGTGTTCGGCCCACTGCGAAGCGTGGCCGCCGGGACTCGGGTGTTCTACGGCGTGATCGTCGGCCTCTCCTTCAAGTACCTTCAGGACTTGCTGGGCCCGGCGTCTACCGTATTCGGCTTCTCGCCGGCCTGGGCGGTGCTGGCGCCGACCCTGCTGTGTGCCGGGGTGGGGTTCTATCTATTGCGTCGCACAGGCTGAGACGAGGACCGCATGCAGCGATATTTCGACCAACTCGATGATGTCTGGCCGGCCGGCCTCGGTCGGCGGTTGGGCGCCATGCTTTACGACGGCCTGCTGGTGCTGGCGATCTGGATCGTCATCACCGCGCTGCACCTGGTCGTCGTGCGGCTGGTGCTGGAGGTGCCGGCCGAGCAGGTCGGACTGAGCCTCGCGCAGGTGCTCTCGCTGCGCCTGCTGCTGGCGGTCAGCGCCTTCCTCTTCTTCGCCTTCTTCTGGACCCGGGGCGGCATGACGCTGGGCATGCAGGCCTGGCGGCTGCGGGTTCAGACCCGTGAGGGCTGCTCGATCACCCCCTTTCAGGCGCTGCAGCGCTTCCTGGTGGCAGGTGTCTCGCTGGCCGCCCTTGGCCTGGGATACCTCTGGATCCTCTTCGACGATGAGAAGCGTAGTTGGCCGGACATCGTTTCCGGCACCCGGGTAGTGGTTCTGCCCAAGCGGCGTTGAGCGCCTTCGGTCCGAGGATGCCTGGCTCGGAAACCTGACATCGGTCAGTTTTTGAGCACATTCGACTTGCGATTACCCATGCGAATCATTTACATTTACTTCACGACCAGCGTGAGGTGATGACATGTACGTGTGTCTCTGCAAGAGCGTGACCGACCATCGGATCCGCGGGGCCGTCGAGCAAGGTGCCCGCAACTGGCGCGAGGTACAGCAGGTGACGGGGTGCGGTACCCAGTGCGGCAAGTGTTCCTGCATGGGCAAGGACATCACCCGCGAGGCGATCCAGGCCGAGAGGAATGCCGCCGCCGAGGGGCTCGCCTACGCCGTCTGACGGCCATCATCGTCGTTCCCTTCCCTCATCAACCCTTTGATTTTATGCAGATGTCCCCGGCGTTGCCCACACTGTTGGGTGGCGGGCTGGTCAGGCCGGCACGGCCATGCCAAGCTGGCACCAGTGCCCTGACAACCGTGATCGAGGTAATCAAATGAAAGGCGACAGCAAGGTCATCGAGCACCTGAATACCGCTCTCGGCAATGAGCTGGTGGCCATCAACCAGTACTTCCTGCATGCCAAGATGTACAAGGACTGGGGTCTCAAGGCGCTGGCCAAGTGGGAGCACGACGAGTCCATCGAAGAGATGCAGCACGCCGACAAGCTGATCGAGCGTATCCTTTTCCTCGAGGGCATCCCCAACCTTCAGGACCTCGGCAAGCTCAACATCGGCGAGAACGTGCGCGAGATGCTCGAGTGCGATCTGAAGATCGAACACGAGGGACGCAATGATTACATCGAGGCCATCGCCTATTGCGAGCAGGTCAGGGACTACGTCAGTCGGGACCTGTTCCGGGACATCCTCGCCGATGAGGAAGACCACATCGATCACATCGAGACCGAGCTCGGCCTGATCGACAAGGTCGGTATCGAGAACTACCTGCTGAAGCAGATGCAGGAAGCCGGCGACGAGTAAGTCCGTCGCCGTTGCGGCCCGCGAGTTCATCGAGCGCCCCGTTGCCTGGCCACGGGGCGCTCTGTCATGGAAAGGCCTTTTCCAGGGCGAAGCGGGATACCGGCTCGCCCTGCACCTCGACGGTCTCGAGGAACATGTCCAGGGGCCGCGTCCATAGGCCGTATTCGCCGTAGAGGGCGCGGTAGACCACCAGGGGCTCCTCGGTCTCGCTGTGCCGGGCGACACCGAGTACCTCGTAGAGCGGGCCCTTGTAGTGGCGGTAGATGCCGCGTGGGGCCTTGTGTTCCATGGGGTCTGCTCCTGTGGTGGAGGCGTGGGTGGGGCGTGCTGGGTCAGGGGGCGGCGCTGGCCTGTTTCGCCAGCCGGGCCAGTACCCGGGAGGCGGCGGTGAAGCCGAAACTGCCGGTGACGAAGGTGGCCGCGCCGAAGCCCGAGGCGCAGTCGAGCCGGATGGCCTCTCCCTCGCCGGGTTTCTGGAAGCATACCTCGCCGTCGCTGCTCGGGTAGACCAGCTGTTCGTCCGAGTAGACGCACTCCACCGAGAAGCGCCGCTTGGGATTGCGGGAGAAGCCGAAGTCGCGGCGCAGGCGGGCGCGGACCTTGGCCAGCAGCGGGTCGTGCTCGGTGCGGGTCAGGTCGGCCACGCGGATGCGCGTGGGATCCGTCTGGCCGCCGGCGGCGCCGGTCACCACGATCGGCAGCTTGCGGCGCTTGCACCAGGCGATCAGCGCCGCCTTGGCGACCACGCTGTCGATGGCGTCCACCAGTTGGTCGGCATCCTCGGGGATGCGCTGGGCCAGGTTGGTCGGGGTGACGAAGGCGCTGTCGGCCACCACCTCGATGCCCGGCTGGATGGCCCGGCAGCGCTCGGCCAGCACCTCCACCTTGGGGCGTCCGATGGTGCCGTCCAGGGCGTGCAGCTGGCGATTGACGTTGGAGACGCAGACGTCGTCCAGGTCGATCAGCGTCAGCTTGCCGATGCCGGAGCGGGCCAGCGCCTCCACCGTCCAGCTGCCCACGCCGCCCACCCCCACCACCACCACGTGGGCGGTGCGGAATCGCTCGGCGGCACGCCGGCCATAGAGCCGGTGGATGCCGCCGAAGCGGGCCTCGAAGTCGTCCGAGGAGGCGGAGGGCGAAGCGAACTGGGCGGAGTCGGTCATGGCATCACGCTCGGAAGTGGAGATCGTGTCGGGGTCGGCAGGTGGCCCGTCCACCCGAAGCGCTCGAAGAGCGCCGTCATGGTGGCATCCAGCGGGCAGCAGAGGTCGAGGGGCCGGCCGCTCACCGGGTGGTCAAAGGCCAGTCCCACCGAGGCCAGCAGCAGCCGGGGGCAGTCCAGGCGCTCGGCGAAGAAGCGGTTGTGGTTGCCCTTGCCGTGCTTGGCGTCGCCGATGATCGGGTAGCCTCGCCGGGAGAGGTGGCGACGGATCTGATGGCGGCGGCCGGTGAGGGGGCGAGCCTCCATCAGCGAGTAGCGGCTCTGGGGATAGCGGTCCACCTGGATCGGCAGCTCCACGCTGTCGAGCCGGCGAATCTCGGTCGTCGCCTCCATGGCCGGCATCTCCGACTTGGGGCGGCGGCCATCCTCCTCGCGCAGCGGGTAGTCCAGCCTTTCGCTCACAGGACCGATGCCGCGCACCACCGCCAGGTAACGTTTCGTCACTCGGCGCGCGCTGAAGGCCGCCTGGAGTGCGGCCGCGGTGTCGGGGTCGAGGGCGAAGACGATCACCCCCGAGGTGGGGCGGTCCAGGCGGTGGACCGGGTAGACTCGCCGTCCGAGCTGGTTGCGCAGACGCTGCAGCAGGAACTCCCGCTCACCGCGGGCAAGCGCACTGCGATGCACCAGCAGGCCGGCCGGCTTGTGCACGGCGACCAGGTGGTCATCCTGATGGAGGAGGCTCAGCGGTGGCGTCATCGGGGCATCGGGGCAGGTTGACAGGGGGCGCCATTGTCGCCGCCTGGCGCCGCGCTGTCATCCCGCCCCGCGTGTCGCTACGCCGCGCGGTCCGCTGCGGTCGGCCTCAGAGTTTCTCGAGCACGGTCTCGGCACTGCTGGCGTCCACGCCCTTCTCGTCGATGCCCAGATACTCCACCACGCCGTCGTCGGCGATCAGGGCGAAGCGCTTGCTGCGCAGGCCCATGCCGCCGCCGGAGGCATCCAGCTCCATGCCCAGGGCACGAGTGAACTCGGCGTTGCCATCGGCCAGCATGGTGAAGGCCTGGGCATTCTGGTCCTTCTGCCAGGCATCCATCACGAAGGCATCGTTCACCGCCATGCAGCCGATGGCCTCTACACCCTTGGCGAGGAGCTTGTCGGCATTCACCACGAAGCCGGGCATGTGCGTGTTGGAGCAGCCGGGCGTGAAGGCGCCGGGCACGGCGAAGAGCACCACCCGCCTGCCGGAGAAGAAGGCGCCGGTGGAGAGATCCTCCGGGCCCTTGAGGCCGTTGGTCTTGAGGGTGATATCGGGAATCTTGTCGCCCTTGGCAATCGTCATGGGGTCTCCCTTTTCGTGGGGTTAATGTCGTGGGAACACTATCGTGGGGTCAGAGAGTGTCATACACACCGCGGGTATGCACCGTCAGTGTGATGGCCTCGCCGGCGGTTCGCCAGGGGGCACGCCACCTTGGTCGGCTCGCCTTGCCCGACACGATTCGTCATGCTGGGCGTGATTGCTGCCCGGAGCCAGACCATGACGCATTCGTCCGCCTATCGCCTTGCCGCCTCGGTGCTGCATGGCTTCGACGAGTACCGCTCGCGTTTCAAGCAGATCACCGATGATGCCAGTCGTCGCTTCCGGGACGCGGCCTGGCGTGAGGCCCAGCAGGCCTCGGCGGAGCGTATCGACCTCTACGACGAGAAGGTCCAGGACACCCTGGCCCGCCTCAGGCGCACCCTAGACGATGACGAGCTGACCAACTTCGAGTGTTGGCGGGAAGCCCGGGGGCACTATGCCGATCTGATCGACCAACGGCTCGACTACGAGCTGGCCGAGACCTTCTTCAACTCGATGTTCTGCTCGCTGTTCCACCATCGACACATCCGCAACGACTGGATGTTCGTCTATAGCTCCCGGGAGCGGGCGGCGCACCATTCCGGCCTGCAGCTGTGCCGTTCTCGACGGGTGGGAGGTGACTGGTCGGAGGGGCTGCGATGGGCCCTGAGTGAGGCGCGCTTCGAGACGCCCTTTGTCGACCCGGCGCGGGATGCCGAGCTGGGGAGCGAGGTGCTTGGCCGGCTGCTGCCCGCGGCCATCCAGGAGGACCCCGAGGCCGAGATCGAGCTGATCAAGAGTGTCTTCTACCGCAACAAGGGGGCCTACCTGGTGGGAAGGGTGCTGGGCGGCGGTGAGCAGGTGCCGCTGGTGCTGCCGGTGCTCCATCGGGAAGGCGAGGGGCTGCACCTGGATACGCTGCTGATCGAGCCCGAGGAGGTCTCGATCATCTTCTCCTTCACCCGCGCCTATTTCCAGGTCAAGGTCGTGGTGCCCAGCGAGTTCGTGCACTACCTACAGGAATTGATGCCGGACAAGCCCCAGGGCGAGCTGTATGCCGCCATTGGCTTCTTCAAGCACGGCAAGACCGAGTTCTTTCGGGCCCTGAACCGCCAGGTGGCCAGACGCGAGGATCAGTTCATCATCGCCCCGGGGGTGCGTGGCATGGTCATGGCTGTTTTCGTGCTGCCCTCCTCCCGCACCGTGTTCAAGATCATCAAGGACCGCTTCGACCCGAGCAAGGAGATGACGGCGGAGAACGTGCGCGACAAGTATCGCCTGGTCAAGCGCCACGACCGCGTGGGGCGCATGGCCGATACCCAGGAGTTTTCCAACTTCATCGCCCGCCAGGACCATTTCGACCCCGACTGCCTGGCGCATCTGCTGGAGGTGGCGCCGTCCACTGTCTACCTGCGCGGCGACAAGGTCATCATCCGGCACTGCTATACCGAGCGCATGATGACCCCGCTAAACCTCTATCTCGAGACCTGCGACGCGACGGAGACCGAGGCGGTGCTCAAGGACTACGGCAATGCGATCAAGCAGATGGCCGCCGCCAACATCTTCCCCGGCGACATGCTGCTCAAGAACTTCGGGGTGACCCGCCACGGCCGGGTGATCTTCTATGACTACGACGAGATCTCGTATCTCACCGAGTGCAACTTCCGGCACATTCCCGAGCCGATGTACCCGGAACAGGAGCTGGCCAACGAGCCCTGGTACTCGGTGGGGCCCAATGATATTTTTCCCGAGGAATTCGGTCCCTTTCTGTTCGCCAACGTGCGGCTTCGCAAGCTCTTCTACCAGCTTCATCCGGAGCTGTTCGATGCCGATTACTGGAAGGGGCTGCAGCAGGCCATCCTCGACGGCCGCGTGATCGACGTCTACCCCTATCGCAACAAGCGGCGCTTCACCGCCGACGACGGCAACGGCCTGACCTACTGAGCCGAGACCGACACGCATGGCCAGCAGGAGATGCTCCTATGGGTGAGCAGCGACGCCCCCACCTGGTGGTGTTCACCGGGGCCGGGATCAGTGCCGAGAGCGGCATCCAGACCTTTCGCGCCAGCGATGGCCTTTGGGCCGACCATCCCGTCGAGGAGGTCGCCACCCCCGAGGCCTGGCGGCGCGATCCCGAACGGGTACTGCGCTTCTATGACCAGCGCCGTGACCAGGTGCGCCGTGCCCGACCCAACGCCGCCCACAAGGCCCTGGCGCTCCTCGAGCAGCGGGGCTTCGCTGTCAGCATCGTTACCCAGAACATCGATGACCTGCACGAGCGTGCCGGGTCACGCCATGTGCTGCACCTGCATGGCGAGATCCTCAAGGCGCGCTCCTCGGTGGATCCGCGCATGCACTACCCCTTGCCTAGTGGGGGCATCCGCCTGGGGGACCGCTGCGACAAGGGCAGCCAGCTGCGCCCCGATGTGGTGTGGTTCGGTGAGAGCGTGCCGCATTTCCCCGACGCCTGCGAGGTCGTCGCCCAGGCCGACCTGCTGCTGGTGGTGGGCACCTCGCTTGCCGTGATGCCGGCCGCCTCGCTGCTCGGGCATGCCCCCCTGAAAGCACCCTGCGTGCTGGTCGACCCCGAGGCCCAGACCCTGGCGCCGCCCGGGGTGGCCTGCCTTCGCGCGCCGGCAGGCAAGGGCGTGCCGGCACTGGTGCAGCACTGGACGCGTGAAGGGCGCCTATGGTTGCCGGAGACGCTGCTGGGCGGAGCATGAAGGGTGCGGCATGCTAGAATGCCGGCCCCTCCACCTTCGGGATCCAGCATGCAGGACGATACCACCATCGATCGCGACGGGGACGCCGGTTGCTCTACCGCCCCCGCTGCCGGGCGCACCAAGGATCCCGGGACAGGGCATCCGCGCCCACCACGCCGCGAGTTCAAGGCGCGCGGCAGTTTCGTCTCCCGCTGCGACAGCTGCCAGCTGCCGGCACTCAACTGCCTGTGTCCCTTTCGAGTCACCGCCCGGAGCGAGGCGAAGGTGTGGTTGCTCACCCATCCGCTGGAACACTACAAGCCTACCAACACCGGCCGGCTTATCGGCGATGTACTGACCGATACCGAGGTCTTCACCTGGTACCGCACGGCGCCCGACGAGCGGCTGCTGGCTCTTCTGGATGACGAGCGCTACTCGCCCTTCGTGATCTTTCCCGACGATCAGCCCGACTATGCCGACCGCGTGGTGGGGATGGAGCGTGTCGGGGCCAGCAGGCAGTCGGGCAGGGTGCCGGTCTTCATCATTCTCGACGGCACCTGGCGGCAGGCCCGGCGGATCTTCCGCAAGAGCCCCTACCTCGACCGGCTGCCGGTGCTGCCTCTGGCCACCGAGCGGCGCACCCGCTACCGGCTGCGCAAGCCGGCTTCCGCCGCCCATCTCTGCACGGCCGAGGTGGCCATCGAGCTGCTGCGTCAGGCCGAGGATGCGGAGGCGGCCGAGGTGCTCGACGACTATTTCGATGCCTTCAACGACAGCTACGCTGCCAGTCGGCGCCACGAGAAGCTCGAAGCGCCGACGGCAGCCATGCGGCGTCTGCTGAAGAGAGCCGCTCGCTGAGCCAGAGTCCTTTGTCCGCTGACACCGCCGCCCGGTCGTGCTCCGGGCGGGGGCCTCACTCGCTGTGCTTGCTGAGGATCCAGTCGACCAGTTGCTCGGCTTGTTCCTCGCTCACTTCGGGACGCTCACCGGGCTCCGGCATGGTCGCCGACCCCCAGTGATCCTCACCCCCGGCCATCACGACATCGATCAGGTACCCTTTCATCTGTGTGCCGGCGTATTTGGCGGCGATGCTGTTGAAGCTCGGCGTCCTTGGGGTGTCGTCGTCCCGGGCGTGGCAGCTCAGGCACTGCTTCTCCTCTGCCAGCTGCATCACGTCCTCGGACGCCGCCGTTGCAGAGGAGGCGCCCAGGAACAGAAAGAGGAGCGCCATGGATGCAATGGGCGTATTCATGTCCTTGTTCCCCCTTTTCATCCGGAGACCTTCATCCGGATGCTCGCTATGGATGATGGGCTGATCAGGCTGCCATGACGGCATGTGACGCGTCCGCGGCAGCTGCCCTTAAACTTAGGCCAGCTACCCCGCCAGGGCCATGAAGGGGGTTCTGATTTTTCTCATGCTCAAGGCCCGTCATCGCCGGGTGGCGATGACGGGCCCCATCCTGGCAGGCCGACCATCCGGATCGGTCAGCCGCCGAACAGCTTCCCGGCAATGCGGAAGCCGGCGATCCAGGTGCCGGCGGCGGAGCCGAGGGTGGCGGTGAGGAACACCAGCAGGGTGCGCGAGACCCGGTTTCGCCACCAGCCCTTGAGCTCGGTGACATCGTGTCGCAGGCTCGAGAAGTCCCGTACCTTGGGCTTGCGCAGCCACAGTTCGACGCCCGCGGCCACGAAGCCGGCGCCGATGGTGGGATTGAGCGAGGTGAGTGGGGCGGCGACGAAGGTCGCCGCCACCGTAAGCGGGTGGGCCAGGGCGATCAGGGTTGCCGCGCCGGAGAGCACACCGTTGATCAGGAACCACTCCACCACCAGCTGCCAGCCGAGCTCAGTGTTGCGCGAGAAGCCGATGGCGAAGCCGGTCAGCACCAGCGCGGTGATCGCCCAGGGCAGTGCCTTCCAGACCTTCGACGGCGGCGGCGTGGCCTCCAGAGCCTCACGCTCCAGGCGCGGCGCCTCGGGCAGCGGCTGTTCCAGCTGTTCGGCCATGCCCTTCATGTGGCCGGCGCCGATCACCACCAGCACGTGGCGATAGCGGCCGGGGGCGGCGTCCTCCGCCAGGCGAAGCACCATGTAGCGGTCGCGCTCGGTGATCAGCGGCGTGTAGAGGGAGGCCGACTCGGCGGCGAACTCGCTGAAGGTGGACTCCAGGACGTCGCCCTCCTTGAGTCGCTCGATTTCCTCAGCGGAGACCTGCTGGCGAGACAGCACGCTGCCGAGCAGGCCGGAGAAGATCGAGAAGCGCTGCCACCAGGGCACGTTATGGTAGATGCGCTTGAGGGTGGTGCCCACGTCGCGGTCGATCAGCATCAGCGGCAGGTCCGCATCGCGGCTCTCCTCCAGGGCGGCGCGCATCTCGGCACCAGGCTCGATGCCCGACTGCTCGGCGAGGCGCTGCTGGAAGGCGCCCAGTGCCAGGCTGGCGGCGACCATGCCGGCCTTGCCCTGACGAAATATCTGGAACAGGTCCTGCTCGCCCAGGGCATCGGGATGGGTCAGGCTGTGGTGGCGCGATTCGCACAGCTCGATGGCCACGGCATCGAAGTCGCCGGAACGAATCAGCGCGCGCACGTCCGCGGCGCTCTCGGCGGAGACATGGGCGGTGCCCAGCAGGCTATAGCGGGTCTCGCCCACCACAAGCTCTCGGCGCGGGCCGCTGGTGGTCGCGTGCTGCGGGGGAGTGATCACGGAGTCCTGGGAGTCGGTCATGGACGCTCGGGTCTGTAGGATGAAGGCTCGATTATCCACGAAGCGTTGAGGCAGGCCAATCCCGCCGCTCAGGGGGTATCCCACGGGTCAGCGGTTCCCGTCACTTGCGCCAGAAGGCCGGGGTGAAGAGCACCAGCACGGTGAAGATCTCCAGGCGGCCGAGCAGCATGGCCACCACCAGGATCCACTTGGCCAGGCTCGGTAGGTCGCCATAGTGGGCGGAGGCCTCGCCCAGCGCCGGCCCCAGGTTGTTGAGTGCCGAGCCCACCGTGGACCAGGCGGTGACCTGGTCTACCCCGGTGGCCATCACGCCCACCAGCATCAGGAAGAACAGCATCACGTAGGCGGAGAAGAAGCCCCACACCGCCTGGGCGATGCCGTCGGGCACGCTGACCTTGCCGATCTTCACCGTGATCACCGCATTGGGGTGGATCAGACGCATCACCTCGCGCATGCCTTGCTTGAGGATCAGGATGATGCGGATCACCTTCATGCCACCACCGGTGGAGCCGGAGCACCCGCCGACGAAGGCCGCGACGAACAGCAGGAAGGGCAGGGCGCCTGGCCAGGTGGAGAAGTCCGCCACGGCGAAGCCGGCCGTGGTGGCAATGGAGACCACCTCGAACAACGCATGGCGGAGCCCCTCGGCGGTCGAGTAGATGCCGGTCAGCCACAGCGAGACCGCGGTGATCACCGTCAGTCCACTCAGGAAGAGCATCAGGAAGCGCGCCTCGGGATCCTGGAAGTAATGGATCAGGCTGCGCTGGCGCCAGGCCAGGAAGTGCAGGCTGTAGCTGAAGGCAGAGATCAGCAGGAAGCCGGTGCAGATCAATTCGATGGCGGCACTGTCGAAATAGCCGATGCTGGCGTCGTGAGTCGAGAAGCCGCCGATGGCCACGGTGGAGAAGCTGTGCCCCAGGGCATCGAACCAGTTCATGCCGGCGGCCATGTAGGCCAGCATGCAGGTGAGGGTCAGGGTGGCGTAGATGTACCAGAGCGCCTTGGCGGTCTCGGTGATGCGCGGAGTGAGCTTGGAATCCTTGAGCGGGCCCGGGATCTCGCTGCGGTAGAGGGCCATGCCGCCGACCCCCAGGGTCGGCAGGATGGCCACGGCCAGCACCACGATCCCCATGCCGCCCAGCCACTGCAACTGCTGGCGGTAATAGAGGACCGCCTTGGGCAGGAAGTCGATGCCGGTGATCACCGTGGCGCCGGTGGTGGTCAGTCCCGAGAAGGACTCGAACACCGCGTCGGTGATCGTCAGGGCCGTGTCGCCGGTGAGCATCAGCGGCAGCGAGCCGAACAGTCCCAGCACGCTCCAGAACAGCGCCGCGATGAGGAAGCCGTCGCGGGTGCGCAGTTCCTTGCGGGCACCCCGGTTGGGCAGGTACATCATCGCCCCGGTCGCCACGGTGATGCCGATGGCCACCACGAAGGCCTTCCACATGCCGTCGCCGAACAGCAGCGAGATCAGGATAGGCGGCACCATGGTCAGGCTGAACATCATCAGCAGCAGGCCCAGGATGCGCAGGATCATGCGCAGGCTCATCAGGCGGCTCTCCTCGGGTCGCCGGTGGTGGCGGGAAACGTCATCAGAAGAAGGTCAGCCCGACCTGGAAGAGCCGCTCCACGTCTCGGAGCCGGCGCTTGTCGATCACAAACAGGATGATATGGTCACCGGATTCCACCACCACGTCATCGTGGGCGATCAGCACCTCCTTGCCGCGTACCACGGCACCGATGGTGGTGCCCTGGGGCAGGTCGATGTCACCGATGGCGCGGCCGACCACCTTCGATGACTGGGTATCGCCATGGGCGATGGCCTCGATGGCCTCGGCGGCGCCGCGGCGCAGGGAGTGGACATTGACGATGTCGCCGCGCCGCACGTGTGTCAGCAGGCTGCCGATGGTGGCCTGCTGGGGGGAGATGGCGATATCGATCTCGCCTCCCTGCACCAGGTCCACGTAGGCGGCGTTGTTGATCAGCGTCAGCACCTTCTTGGCTCCCATGCGCTTGGCCAGCATCGATGACATGATGTTGACCTCGTCGTCGTTGGTCAGCGCGCAGAAGATGTCGCAGTCCTCGATGTTCTCCTCTTCCAGCAGCCGCTTGGCGGTGGCGCTTCCATGCAGCACCACGGTGCGATCCAGACGCTCGGAGAGCTGTGTGCAGCGGTTGAGGTTGTGCTCGATGATCTTGACCTGGTGGCTGTGTTCCAGGTGCTCCGCCAGCCGCTCGCCGATGTTGCCGCCCCCGGCGATCATCACCCGGTGGAAGTCGCGGTCGAGTCGACGCAGTTCGCTCATCACCGCCCGGATGTCGCGGCGGGCGGCGATGAAGAATACCTCGTCGTCGGCTTCGATCACGGTATCCCCGCGGGGGATGATTGGCCGATTGCGCCGGTAGATGGCTGCCACCCGGGTGTCGACGCTGGGCATGTGGCGACGCAGGAAGCCCAGCTCCTGGCCGACCAGGGGGCCGCCATAGAAGGCCTTCACCGCCACCAGCTGCACCAGGCCACTGGCGAACTCCAGCACCTGCAGGGCCCCGGGGTGCTCGATCAGGCGGCGGATATGATCGGTGACCACCTGCTCGGGACTGATCAGCACGTCGATGGGTACCGCATCGTGGGCGAACAGCCCCTTGCGGGTGAGGTAGGCGGTGGCACGAACCCGGGCGATCTTGGTGGGGGTGCGAAACAGCGTGTGAGCCACCTGGCAGGCGATCATGTTGACCTCGTCGGAGTTGGTCACCGCGATCAGCATGTCGGCGTCCTCACAGCCGGCCTGGCGCAGCACCATCGGATAGGAGCCGGCGCCGGATACCGTGCGGATGTCCAGGCGGGTGTGGAGCTCACGCAGGCGTTCGTTGTCGGTATCCACCACCGTGATGTCGTTTTCTTCCCGTGCCAGGTGTTCTGCCAGGGTGCCGCCGACCTGGCCGGCGCCCAGAATGATGATCTTCATCGTTGTGCTATCCGCTCTGGTCAGACCCGGGGGATCGAAGGCGGCACACCTTGTGCGCCGCAGCATACCTTAGGCAAGACTAAACCAGCCATTGGCAGAAAAACAGCTCACGCCATGGTTCAGTCCAGGGTGAAGCCGACCTTGATGGTGACCTGCCAGTGGGCGACACGCCCGTGCTCGATGTGGCCGCGGGTGTCCAGGACCTCGAGCCAGCGCATGCCGTGCAGGCTCTCAGCGGCCTTGGTCAGGGCGTTCTGGATGGCGTCCTCTATGTCCTTCTCAGAGGACCCCGTCAGCTCGATATGCTTGTAGGTGTGATGGCTCATGAAGCCTCCTGTATCGCGGATCGGTTCGCGGATCGATAGCGCCGCCCGTCAGGCAGTGCGCTTCCCCAGTCTGGCATAGAAGAAGCCATCATGGCTGTCGGGTTCGGGCAGCAGCTGCCGCCCGACGCCCGAGACGCGTCCCCAGCCCATCTCGGCCGGGGTGGTAGCCTCGGCATCGGGGGTGCGGGCCAGGAAGGCGTCGATCTGCGCGGCGTTCTCCTCGGGCAGCACCGAACAGGTGGCATACAGCAGCGTTCCTCCGGGGCTTAGCAGCGGCCAGAGGTTGTCGAGCAGGCGGGCCTGGAGCTCGGCCAGCTTCGCGATGTCCGAGGGGCGGCGCAGCCGCTTGATATCCGGGTGGCGGCGGATCACGCCGCTACCGGAACAGGGCGCGTCGAGCAGGATGGCATCGAAGGGGGTGCCGTCCCACCAGTCGCGGCCGGTGGCGTCGCCCTCGGCCAGGGTCGCCGAGAGTCCCAGGCGAGCCAGGGTGTCCTCGACCCTGGCCAGGCGGGAAGCGTCACTGTCGATGGCCTGCAGGTCGAGGTCGAACAGTTCCAGCAGGTGGGCGGTCTTGCCGCCCGGGGCACAGCAGGCATCCAGCACCCGGGCACCGGGGCGCGGGGCCAGGGACGGCCCGAGCAGCACGGCTGCCAGCTGGGCGGACTCGTCCTGGACGCTGACGTGGCCCTCGGCGAAGCCGGGAAGCGTCTCGACATCGCGGGGCGTCTCCAAGGTCAGGCCGTCCGGGGCATGCAGGCAGAGGCGCGCCTGGATGCCGGCACTATCGAGGCGGTCCAGATACTTCTCACGATCACCATGGCGACGGTTGACCCGCAGTGTCATCGGGCCCGGCACGTTGTTCGCCTCGCAGACAGCCCGCCAGTCGTCGGGCCAGGCCTGGCGCAGGGCCTTGAGCCACCACTTGGGGTGCAGCAATGCCGAGGCCGGCTCGCGGTCCACTTCCGCCTGGAGCTCGGCGCTCTCGCGCTGCAGGCGGCGCAGGCAGCCATTCAGCACTCGGGTCGCCCACTCCTTGCCCAACAGGCGGGCGGCGCCGGCGGTCTCGCCCACGGCGGCATGGGCCGGTATGCGCAAGTAGAGCAACTGGTGGATGCCGATCAGCAGCAACGCCTGTACATCGGCATCGCGGGCCTTGAATGGCTTGGCCAGGAGCTTTCCGGCCAGTGCCTCGAGCCTGGGCAGGGTGCGGCAGGTGCCATAGCAGAGTGCCTTGAACAGGGCCCTGTCCCGGGCGACCACCTGATGGTCATCGAGGCCGGTGAGTGAGCCCTTGCCGGTGATCACCGGGGCCAGGGCACGGGCGGCGGCGGCGCGCACGGCCATGCCGTTGTCGCGGTGACCTTCCCGGGAGTGCGGGGTCTTCTTCTCCTGGCTCATGCCGGGGCCTCCTCGTCGTTGTGCCCCAGGCGAAAGCCGGGGGTGAACCTGTCGGAGCGGGCCTTGAGCAACTCACGCACCTCCATGGCCTTGCCACCGGGCAACTGCGCGCGAGTCACCGCCAGCACCTGGTCGCCGGCCTCGCCGCAGGCGATTCGCAACGCATCGGCCTCGGGGGCGAGCAGGGTGCCGGGGCGTGCCGGGAGATCGTGTGGTGCCGGAAGGGTGGCCCGGGCCATCAGCAGGCGCAGGCGGTCCTCGCCCATGGGGCACCAGGCCACCGGCCAGGGGTTGAAGGCGCGGACCCGGGCGGCCAGTTCGCCGGCCGGGCGTCGGAAGTCGAGCTCCGCCTCGGCCTTGGAGAGCTTGGCGGCGTAGGTGATGCCTTCCGCCGGCTGAGGAGCGGTGGCCAGCCCCTCCCCGGAGAGTGCCTCCAGGGCCTCGATCAGCGCCTTGCCGCCGAGACTCGCCAGGGTGTCGTGGAGCTCGCCGCCGGTAGTGGTTTCAGTGATCGGCGTACGCTTGACCAGCAGCATGTCGCCCGTATCGAGCCCCTCGTCCATCTGCATGATGGTCACCCCACTCTCGCTATCGCCGGCCTCGATGGCGCGCTGGATGGGAGCGGCGCCGCGCCAGCGGGGCAGCAGCGAGGCATGCACGTTGAGGCAGCCCAGCCGGGGGGTGTCGAGCACGGCGCGGGGCAGGATGAGCCCGTAGGCCACCACCACCATGATGTCCGCCTCCAGGGCGGCCAGTTCGGCCTGCACCTCGGGCGCCTTCAGCGTCTCGGGCTGGAGGACAGGCAGGCCATGGGTCATCGCCAGGGCCTTGACGGGGCTCGGCGTCAGCTTACGGCCACGTCCCGCCGGGCGGTCTGGCTGGGTATAGACGGCGATGACGTCGTGTCGGCTCGCCAGCAGCGCCGACAGGCTCTCGGCGGCGAAGTCGGGAGTGCCGGCGAAGATGACGCGCAGGGGTCGGGACATGTTCAGGGCCTTGCCAGTGGGCGATGTCCCTCATGATAACGGAGGCGACCATAAACGACGAAGGCCGACGCGTAAACGTCGGCCTTGGTGCGGGATATCGGCAAGGGGGTCAGGCGGGTTGCATCTGCTTGTGACGCTTCTGCATCTTCTTCATCACCCGATCACGCTTGAGCGGGGAGAGGTAGTCGACAAACAGCACTCCCTCCAGGTGGTCGTACTCATGCTGGATGCAGTGGGCAAGCAGTCCCTCGGCTTCGAGTTCGTAGGGCTGACCGTCTCGATCCAGGGCCTTGAGGTGCACCTTCAGCGCTCGCGGTACCTCGGCATAGTACTCCGGTATCGACAGGCAGCCCTCCTGCATCGGATCACGCTCGTCGCCGATGGGCGTGAATTCCGGGTTGATCAGCACCAGGGGGCTCGAGCGGTCGTCACTGACGTCCATGACGATGACCCGGCGGTGCACGTCCACCTGGGTGGCGGCGAGTCCGATGCCGCTGGCGTCGTACATGGTCTCGAGCATGTCGTCGACCAGTCGGCGTACCTCGTCGTCTACCGACGCGACCGGCACCGCGATGTTGCGCAACCGCTCGTCGGGAAATTCGAGGATAGGTAATTTGGCCATGGCGTTGGAATCACCGTTATGCTGTCATTTACAGGATGACACTATTCTAGGTGTACGCGTTCAATGGCGAAACCGTCGAACGCGCATCACATCGATAGCATGTGACTATACCACGTCGCCGACGTTCCTTGGGCGCCGGGCGTGAGTCCAGCAACGCGGGGGAGAGCAGGGATGAGACAGACAGGATGCACAGTGGGGTGGTGTCGGCGGCTGACGGGTGGGCTCGTTGCCTTGCTGGTGGGCGGGGTGCTCGGGCTCGGCACCAGTCTGGCCCAGGCCCAGGGACTCTCCTGGGATGACGGCCTGAGGGGCGACGCGCCCGATCGTTACACCGTGGTGAAGGGGGACACCCTGTGGGACATTTCCGGTCGCTTCCTGCAGCACCCCTGGCAGTGGCCCGAAGTGTGGCAGGTCAACCCGCAGATCAGAAATCCACACCTGATCTATCCCGGCGATATCGTCTATCTCTATGACTGCAACGGCCGCCCCTGCCTCGGTCTGGAACGCGGTCAGGGCTTTGCCCGACTGTCGCCGAAGGTGCGCACCACGTCGCACCGCGAGGCCATCGAACCGATTCCGCTGGATGCCGTGCGTCAATTCCTTCGCGATCACCGTGTCATCGAGGACTCCGAGATGATGGACGAGCTGGCCTATGTGATCGCCGGGGACGATGGTCGGCTGATAAGTGGCAGCGGCGATCGGCTCTATGCCCGGGGACGTGTCGAAGGCGGAGGCCGCGTGGGCCTCTACCGAGTGGGCGAGCAGTATACCGACAGCGTCACCGGCGAGTCGCTTGGACTCGAGCTGGAGAGCGTCGGCGAGGCGCGTCGACTGCGGCAGGAGGATGACATCGTGGTGATGGAGGTCACCTCTTCCAGTCAGGAGGTTCGCAGCGACGACATCGTGCTGCCCCTCGAGGATCGCCGCCTGGTCAACGAGTTCTTGCCGCGGGCGCCGGACCATGAGGTCGACGGCCATATCCTGGCGGTGCCAGGGGGCGTTCGCTTCATCGGTCGCCTGCAGGTGGTGGCGCTCGACCGCGGCCGCCGCGATGGCCTGGAAACAGGGCATGTGCTGATGGTCGAGCAGCAGGGGGAACTGGTCGATGACCCGCGAACCGGCGAGGCGCTGCGCCTTCCCGGTGAGGATGCCGGCCTGGTGATGGTCTTCCGCCCCTACGAAAAGATGAGCTACGGCCTGGTGATGGAGGCCAGCCGCACTCTCTCCGTGGGCGATCGTATCCATAGCCCGAAGCGCCTGCTGGATACGGCGCTGCGCTAGGGAAGCCTCGCCAGGTGCAATCGCGCGAGTGGCTGGCCATTGCCCGGTTGCCCGGGGTCGGAGCGGCTCGCCTGGCCGAACTGGCGGCGGCTTGTCCCGATTGGCCGGCCGGCTGGCTGGCCCTGCTGCCCCGGGAGGCCGCCACGGCTCTGCGGCTGTGGCTCGATCATCCCGCGCGCAGCCCCCTCGCCGCTGACCTGGCCGCGGATGAGGCCTGGCTCGGCGCCGGACCCGCCCGGCACCTGCTCCATCCGGACCATTCGCACTGGCCGAGGCTACTCGGGCAGATCGCCGACCCCCCGCCGGTGCTCTGGGCGATGGGGGACCTGTCGGCACTCGACCCGCCGCGACTGGCCATGGTCGGCTCGCGACGCCCGACCCGGGAGGGGCTCACCAATGCCGCAGGCTTCGCCAGGGAGCTGGCCGGGCGAGGCTGGTGCGTGGTCAGTGGCATGGCGTTGGGCATCGACGCCGCCGCCCAGCAGTCGGCTCTGGAGGCCGGCGGAACCAGCGTGGGTGTGCTCGGTTGTGGCGTGGATGTCGTCTACCCGCCTCGCCACCACCGCCTCCATCGGCGGCTGCAGGAATCGGGCGGGCTGCTGCTCTCCGAACACCCTCCCGGCACCCAGGCGCGGGCCGGCTACTTCCCGCGGCGAAACCGCATCGTCACCGGTCTGTCGCTTGGAGTGCTGGTAGTGGAGGCCGCCGAGAAGAGCGGCTCGCTGGTCAGTGCCCGCCTGGCCCTCGAGCAGAACCGGGAGGTCTTCGCCCTGCCCGGTTCCATCCACAACCCCATGGCCAGGGGGTGCCTGCAGCTGATTCGCGATGGCGCAGTGCTGGTACGCCAGATGGATGACATCCTCGCCGAATTCAGCCAGTGGGCCGTCGCCACCGCCATCGATCCCCCGCCTGCATCCGGCCCGGATCCGGCGGGGGAGGATTCGCTGCTGCGCTGGCTCAGCGACACCCCCACGCCGGTGGATGCCCTGGTCTCGCTGACCGGTCGCGGCGTCGCCGACTGCCAACGCGGCCTGCTGGAGCTGGAGCTCGAGGGCGCCGCGACCCAGGCCGCCGGTGGCTGGGTGCGCCTGCCGACCCGGCCGGGAGCGTGATAGCATACGCCCCCATAGCTGGCGGCCGGCCTGTCGAGACACGACGAGGAAACCCATGATCGAGTCCAGCAAACTGGAGGACGCCGTCGCCGCCCTTCGGTCCGGCGGCGTGATCGCCTATCCCACCGAGGCCGTCTGGGGGCTTGGGTGTGATCCCGACGACGAGGCGGCCCTCGCCCGCCTGCTGCGCCTCAAGCAGCGCGACCCGGCCAAGGGCGTGATCCTGGTGGCCGCGAGCATCGAGCAGGCCGCCCCCTGGCTCGAGGGCGTGCCTGAGGCGCAGCGGGTGACGCTGGCGGAGAGCTGGCCGGGCCCAACGACCTTCCTGGTGCCCGACAATGGTCGCGCCCACGCCCTGGTGCGCGGCGACCACGATCGGGTGGCGCTGCGCGTCAGCGACCATCCCCTGGTCATTGCCCTGTGCGAGGCCTTCGGTGGCCCGGTGGTCTCGACCTCCGCCAACCGGGGGGGCGAGCCGCCGGCAATGAGCGCCGACGAGGTCCGGCATGTCTTCGGCGAGGAGCTCGACGCCGTCCTCGAGGGCGAGCTGGGCGGGCTCCAGCGCCCCAGTACCATCCGTGACCTGGCCACCGGCCGGGTCCTGCGTACCTGATCTCCTCTTTCCATTCTTCCCAGGAGGCACCGTTGGCCCACGCCCATCTCGATGACGTCAAGACCTACCTGCTCGACCTTCAGGACCGGCTCTGCGAGGCCCTGGCCGCCGAGGACGGCGGCGACTTCCGCGAGGATGCCTGGCAGCGCGAGGAGGGCGGCGGCGGTCGCTCCCGGGTGATCGAGCACGGCGGCCTCTTCGAGAAGGGGGGCGTGAACTTCTCCCATGTGTTCGGCGAGCGCCTGCCCCCCTCGGCCACCGCGGCGCGTCCGGAGCTCGCTGGACGCAGCTTCCACGCCGTGGGCGTCTCCTGGGTGCTGCATCCGGAGAACCCCCACGTGCCGACCAGCCACGGCAACGTGCGCTTCATCATCGCCGAGAAGCCCGGCGAGGCACCGGTGTGGTGGTTCGGCGGCGGCTACGACCTGACTCCCTTCTATCCCGTGCATGAGGACGTGCTGCACTGGCACCGGGTGGCCCGAGATGCCTGCGCGCCCTTCGGCGAGGCGGTCTATCCGCGCTACAAGGCGTGGTGCGATGACTACTTCACCCTGAAGCATCGCGGCGAGACCCGGGGGGTCGGTGGACTCTTCTTCGACGACCTCAACGAGGAGGGCTTCGAGGCCAGCTTCGCCTTTCAGCGGGCGGTGGGGGACAGCTTCCTCGACGCCTATCTGCCCATCGTGCGTCGCCGCCGCGGCACCCCCTGGAGCGAGCGCGAGCGGGACTTCCAGCTCTATCGCCGCGGCCGCTACGTGGAGTTCAATCTGGTGTGGGACCGCGGCACCCTGTTCGGCCTGCAGAGCGGTGGTCGTACCGAGTCGATCCTGATGTCGATGCCGCCCCTGGCAAGCTGGGTGTATGACTGGCGCCCGGAGCCGGGCAGCCCCGAGGCGCGGCTCTACGAAGACTACCTGCGCCCCCGTGACTGGCTGGGCGAGGCCCCGAACGAGGAGACCCCATGACCGATCGCTACTGTGTCTTCGGCCATCCGGTCGGCCACTCGAAGTCCCCGGCCATCCACGCTGCCTTCGCCGAGCAGACCGGGGAGCGCATCGAGTACACCGCCATCGAGGCGCCGCTGGACGACTTCGCCGGCGCCTGGCGCGCCTTCGTGGCCGAGGGCGGTCGCGGGGCCAACGTCACTGTGCCCTTCAAGGAGGAGGCCTTCCGTCTCTGCGACACCCTGAGCGGGCGCGCCCTCCGCGCCGGCGCGGTGAACACCCTGATCCTGGGCGGCAACGCCCTGAGCAACGCTTTCAAGGTCTATGGCGACACCACCGATGGTGTCGGCCTGGTGCGGGATCTTGAGCGTAACGGTGTTGCCCTGACCGGGGCACGAGTGCTGGTGCTGGGGGCCGGCGGTGCGGTGCGTGGGGTGCTGGAGCCGCTGCTGGCGGCAGAGCCGGCGAGCGTGCTGGTCTCCAACCGCACCGCGGCCAGGGCCAACACCCTGGCGGAGGACTTCCGCGACCTGGGCATGATCCACGGTGGCGGCTTCGGCGCGGTGCAAGGACCCTATGATCTGGTGATCAACGGCACCAGCGCGAGCCTTGCCGGCGACCTGCCGCCACTTCCCGATGAGCTCTTCGCCGACGGGGCGACGGCACACGACATGATGTACGGGGCCGAGCCCACGGTCTTCCTGCGCTGGGCCGCCGAGCGTGGGGCCCGGCCCCTCGACGGCCTGGGCATGCTGGTGGAGCAGGCCGCCGAGTCCTTCTTCCAGTGGCGCGGCAAGCGCCCCGATACCGCGCCGGTCCTTGAGGCGCTGCGCCGCTCGCTGTGAGCCTGTCGGGCCAGCCGGAGGCGTCACGGGGAGAGCGGTTGAGCGCCGCTTGACGTGGCGCCGTCAGCGGTATTTCACGAAGAGCCATCAGCGGTAATTCATGAAGAGCCATCAGCGGCGTTTCACGAAGAGCCCTCAGCGGCGTTTTACGGATAGCCCTCAGCGGCGTTTTACGGATAGCCCTCAGCGTCTCTTGACGTACAGCCCCACCATGCACAGCGCCATGCCGGCCACCGAGAGCAGCATGCCGCCATTGACCAGCCAGGGATGGCGCTCGACCCAGGGGACGAAGGGCTGGGCGGTCTCGCGGCAGACACCCGCACGGTAGTCCCAGTGCCCCTCCTGAAGGAGCACGCAGTCGCGCACGTCACTCAGTTCCATGAAGTAGGCTCCCATCAGCACCAGGATGGGCAGTATCAGCAGCAGCAGTCCGATTTTCAGCATGCGAGTCGAATGTTCCTTCAGGGGCGTGGGCAGTTGGGCATGCGGCCGGCCTGGCGGGCCCGTTCATAGCGTGCCATGGCCTGGCCCATGCCCGCTTCCAGGCCACCGAGGCGCTGACCGTGGCTCGGGTGGGTGGAAAGCCAGGTCGGTGGCCGGGCGCCCCCGGCAGCACTCATGTTGTTCCACAGGGCGATGCTGGCCCGTGGGTCGAAACCGGCCTCGGCCATCAGGGTCAGGCCCAGGGTGTCGGCCTCGCTCTCGTGACGCCTCGAGAAGGGCAGCAGGATGCCATACTGGGCGCCCATGCCCAAGGCCGCCATCATGGTCTCGCCACCGGCGCCCTGCATGCCGGCGGCAGAGGAGATTACCGACAGCCCCAGCTGGGTGGCGGTCTGGGTGGAGGCGCGCTCGTTGGCATGGCGAGCCAGCACATGGGCGATCTCGTGGCCGATGACCGCGGCGAGCTGGTCCTGGTTTCGGGCCACCTGGAACAGTCCAGTATTGATGCCCACATAGCCGCCGGGCAGGGCGAAGGCATTGGCCTGATCGGACTCGAAGACTCTGACCTGCCAGTTCTGGTCGCGCTCCCTGGCCGGCAGGGCACTAATCAGGGCCGCGGTGACACACTGCACGTGGCGCAGCGGCGCCCCGCCCACGGTCGGCAACTTCTGCTGGTACTCGGCGAAGGCCTGTGCGCCCATCTGGTCGAGCTGATCGTCGGACATCAGTGTGAGCTGGGAGCGCCCGGTGGGAGAAGTGGTGCAGGCGGCCAGGCTCATGCTCAGGGCGCCGATGGTGAGGCAATGAATCCAGCGCATGGAGAGCTCCTGTGGTGTCCGGTCCATTTGGACTCTGGACGGGGCGACTAGGTTCGCCACAAGATACCCCGACCGCCGGTCAGGTCAACCGGGAACCCTGCACACAAGGAGGAAACCGCCATGGACGCCGAGCTTTCGCGTCGCCTGCTGCACCTGCTGGATCACGTCGAGCACTGGCTGCCACCGTCACCGGTGGAGGTGGACTGGGAGCATGACATCGCCGCCCTCTGGCAGCGTCACGCCCTCGGGGGGCGGCTGCTTCCGGTGCCGCCGCGGGATGCCCTCGGGCTCGACGACCTGCTCGGCATCGAGCGCCAGAAGCTGGCGCTGGTCGACAACACCCGGGCCTTCCTGCAGGGATTGCCGGCCAACCATGCCCTGTTGTGGGGCTCGCGGGGCAGCGGCAAGTCGTCGCTGATCCGCGCGCTGTTAAACGGCCTGGCGTCGGAGGGGCTGCGCCTGGTCCAGGTCGATCGCCATGACCTCTCGGGGCTGCCGATGCTGGTGGAGCAGCTGCGCCATCAGCGCCAGCGCTTCGTGGTCTACTGCGACGACCTCTCCTTCGAGGGGCACGATGATGCCTACAAGGCGCTCAAGAGCGTGCTCGACGGTGCCCTGACCGGTCCGCCGCCCAACGTACTGCTCTACGCCACCTCAAATCGTCGACACCTGCTGCCGGAGTCGATGAGCGATAACGAGGGGTCGCGCCTGGTGGGTGACGAGCTCCACCACGGTGATGCCGTGGAGGAGAAGATTTCTCTCTCGGACCGCTTCGGCCTGTGGCTCGGCTTCCATCCCTTCAATCAGGACGTCTACCTCGAGGCCTGCTGCCATTGGGTCACCCAGCTCGGCAGTGCCGGGGACTGGACCCGCGAGGCCCGTGCCGAGGCGATCCGTTTCGCCACGCTGCGCGGTGGGCGCAGTGGCCGGGGCGCCTGGCAGTTCGCCACCCATTGGGTGGGTAGCCGCCGTCTGCACGGTGAAGCCCCGGACTGATCGGCTGCTGGCGGGGACAATCGTGAGAGGGCGGGGACGAGAGAGGGCGGCGGGGAGAGGGCTCAGCGGCGGCTCTTGCGCGCCTCTCGGGTGCGGCCCAGTTCACGCTTCTTGGCCTTTTCCCGATCGCTGGCGCCCGCCATGCTGTCGTAGGGGTTGTCGCCAGAACGGAACTCGAAGCGCATCGGCGTGCCACGCACCTTGAGCACCTTGCGAAAGGTGTTGGTCAGGAAACGCTTGTAGGCCTCGGGCAGCGAGGAGGTCTGGTTGCCGTGGACCACGATGATCGGCGGATTGCTGCCGCCCTGGTGGGCCATGCGCAGCTTGATGCGCCGGCCATGGACCAGGGGCGGCTGGTGCTGCTCCACTGCATCCCGGAGGATGGAGGTCAGGCGATTGGTCGACCAGTGGCTGTTGGCCGAGTCGAAGGCGCGCTCGATGGAGGGATAGAGGTCGCCGACGCCGGTGCCGTGCAGGGCCGAGATGAAGTGCAGGTCGGCGTAGTCGGCGAAGCCCAGGCGGCGCTTGATCTCGGCCCGCATCTTCTCCTTCGCCTCGCTCTCCAGGCCATCCCACTTGTTGACCGCGAGCACCAGGGCACGGCCGCTAGTCAGCACGTAGTCGAGCAGGTGCAGGTCCTGCTCGACCAGGCCGGTCCGGCCATCCAGCACCATGACGGCGACATGGCACTCCTTGATCGCCTCCAGCGTCTTGATGATCGAGAATTTCTCGTAGGCCTCCCGCACGCTCTTGCGGCGACGCACCCCGGCGGTATCCACCAGCACGTAGGGTTTACCTCGGCGCTCGAAGGGAATCTCGATGGCATCGCGGGTGGTGCCGGCCTCGTCGAAGACCACGACCCGTTCCTCGCCGAGCAGGCGATTGACCAGGGTCGACTTGCCCACGTTGGGGCGACCGATGACCCCGATGCGAATGCCCTTGGTGCCGGTATCCGCGGGGATGCTCTCGTCGCGTGCCGGGAAGGGCGTTAGCACCTCCTCGATCAGCGTGGTGACGTTGCGGCCATGGGCGGCGGCGATGGCATGCGGGTCGCCGAGCCCCAACTGCCAGAAGTCGGCCATGGCGCTGTGCTCTTCCAGGCCGTCGACCTTGTTGACCACCAGCCAGGTCTTCTTCTGGTTGACCCGCAGGTGGTTGGCGATGGCCTCGTCGGCGACGTTGAGGCCGGCGCGGGCATCGACAAGGAACAGCACGATGTCGGCTTCGTCGATGGCGGCCAGTGACTGCTCGGCCATGGCCGCGTCGATGCCCTCCTCGTCGCCGCTGATGCCGCCGGTGTCGATCACCGTGTACGCCTTGTCGCCGAGCATGCCGTTGCCGTACTTGCGGTCACGCGTCAGGCCCGGGAAGTCAGCCACCAGGGCGTCCCGGGAGCGAGTCAACCGATTGAAGAGCGTCGACTTGCCGACGTTGGGACGGCCGACCAGGGCAATCACCGGCGTCATGGGCGAAGTTCCAGGGCTTCCAGGGTGCCGTCGTCTGCCAGGGCATAGATGCGACGGCGATCTGTAAGCGGGCGTACGCTGATGCCCGAGCCATCGATGCGGGTGCGGCCGACGATCTTGCCCTCGCGGGCGTCGAGCAGGTGAAGGTAGCCCTCGGCGTCTCCCACCACCAGGTGATCGGTGGCATAGGCCGGCGCGGTGAGCGAGCGACCCTCGAGCGCCTCGTTGCGCCAGATCTCGTCGCCGGAGCCGGCGTCCACGGCGATGACGTGGCTGGCCTCGTCGACCACGAACAGGTAGTCCCCCACCAGGATCGGGGTCAGGTAGCTGGAGAGTTCCCGGGCCCAGAGCACCTCGCCGGAAGGGGCATCCAGCGCGGCCAGGCGACCGTTGTAGCTGGTGACGAACAGGCGTCCGTCCTGGGTGAGGACCGGCTGTCCTGCCAGGTCGACCAGCCGGTCGATCTCGCTGCGCCCCTGGGCAATGGCGATGCGTCGTTCCCAAAGCGGCTGGCCGTTGCGGTTGTCCAGGGTCACCAGGCGACCGTTGGCGAAGCCGGCGAAGGTGACCTGGTCGATCACCGTGGGCGTGCCGGTTCCGCGCAGGCTCAGGGAGGGGCGGGGGCCGCTGAAGACCCAGCGCTCCTCACCGCTGACGCGATCCATGGCGGTGATGCGACCGTCGAGGGCCTGCACCACCAGCAGCTGCTGGCTGGCCTGGGGTGCGGCGAGCACCTCGCTGGTGACCCGGGCTCGCCACTGAATGTCGCCGTCACGCTGGTCGATGGAAAGGACTTCGCCGTTGCGCGTCGCCAGGAAGAGGCTGTCGGCGACGGCGGTCAGTCCGCTGGAGACCGGCGTATCGAGCTCGATCTGCCAGCGTGTCTCGCCGCTGTCGGCATCCAGGGCCTCGACCAGGCCGCGGCCGTCGGCGGCAAAGAGGGTGTCGCCATCCTGGGCGGGCGCCACGGGGTAGCCGGCGTCGCCCAGTCCCTTGCCGACGCGCTCGCTCCACAGGGTCTCCATCTCGGTGGTGACCGTCAGGGGCTGCAGCTCGCGAGGGGGGTACTGGGGCTCGGTCTTGCCGGCACAGCCGGCCAGCAGGGCCAGGGCCGCGGTGGCGGCGATCAGCAGGGTCGGTCTCATAGGGTGGCTTCCTCTGTGCCGAGGTCATCCAGCTTGAGCTGGACACCGTAAAGCGGCTGATTGTGCTGCTCGGCTAGGCTCAGGGCCTCGCTCCAGGCCTCTCGCGCCTGGTCGGGCCGCCCCAGGGCATGCTGGGCATCACCGACCGTTTCGGCGCGCTGCGCCGCCAGGGTCTCGGGCACGCCCTCCAGGGTGGTCAGGGCGGTTTCGGCATTACCCTCGGCGAGCTGCAGGCGAGCCAGTCGCAGGCGTGCCAGACCCTCGAGATAATCGCGTTCGCTGCCTTCGATCACCGCCTCGAGGGCGGCACGGGCACGCGGGCGGTCACCCGCGCCGATGGCCAGACGGGCGTCGAGCAGTCGTGCCAGGTCGGCATAGAGGGTCTGGCCGTGCTGGTCGGTGATTTCGGTCACCAGCTCTCCGGCACGGCGGCGTGCGTCGTCGTTCAGGTCGTCCCGGCCGGTCAGATCGACCAGCTGCTGGTAGCGCATGGAGGCGGCCTCGGCCTCCCCGGCCTGGTAGTCCTGCCAGGTGTTCCAGCCGAACACGCCGGCCGCCGCGATGGCCACGCCGGCGATCAGCGAGGTGCCGTTCTCCTTCCACCAGCGCTTGATGGCCTCAAGCTGTTCTTCCTCGGTTCTCAGCTCCGCCACGGGCGGTCTCCTCTAATGCGGGTGTCCGTCAGGCGAGAGAATCGCCTTCGAGCAGGGATGTCAGGGTGTCGGCAATTTCGGTCATGGGCAGGCTCTGCTGTTCACGCTCTTCACGCATGAACTTAAGGGTCACGCTGCCTTCTGCCAGCTCGTCCTCGCCGAGCAGCAGTGCCAGGCGGGCACCGCTCTTGTCGGCCTTCTTCATGCGGCTCTTGAAGCTGCCTCCGCCGCAATGCAGTTGCAGGCGCATCGCCGGCAGAGCCTCGCGCAGGCGCTCGCCGAGCAGAAGGGCCGTGGCGTTGGCCGCCTCGCCCATGGGCAACAGGTAGACATCCAGCGCGCCGCGGGCCTCGTTGGGTACCAGTTCCAGGGTATCGAGCAGCAGGATCAGCCGTTCGATGCCCATGGCGAAGCCCACCGCGGGAGTCGGCTTGCCGCCGAGCTGCTCCACCAGGCCGTCGTAGCGTCCGCCAGCACAGACCGTACCCTGGCTGCCGAGGGCCTGGGTGGTCCATTCGAAGACGGTCCGACCATAGTAATCCAGGCCGCGTACCAGCCGGGGATTGATCTCGTAATCGATGCCGGCGGTGTCGAGCAGTTCACAGAGCCGTTCGAAGTGGTCCCGCGACGCATCGTCCAGGTGGTCCATCAGCTTCGGGGCGCCGTCGAGCATCTCGGCCATCTCGGGATTCTTCGAGTCGAGGATGCGCATCGGGTTGCTGGTCAGGCGCCGCCGCGAGTCCTCATCGAGCAGCTCGTGGTGCCGGTCGAAGTAGGCCACCAGGGTGTCGCGGTAGGCGGCACGGGCCTCGGAGGACCCCAGGGAGTTGAGCTCCAGGGTGACGTGCTCGGCCAGGCCGAGCTGTTGCCACAGGCGTGCCGATAGCAGGATGGTCTCGGCATCGATGTCCGGGCCCTCGAGGCCGAAGGTCTCCACACCGATCTGGTGGAACTGGCGGTAGCGGCCCTTCTGTGGGCGCTCGTGGCGGAACATCGGTCCCTGGTACCACAGGCGCTGGGTCTGGTTGTGCAGCAGGCCATGCTCCATGGCGGCACGCACGCAGCTCGCCGTCCCCTCGGGACGCAGCGTCAGGCTGTCGCCGTTGCGGTCCTCGAAGGTGTACATCTCCTTCTCGACGATATCGGTGACCTCGCCGATGGAGCGCTTGAAGAGCGCGGTCTGCTCGACGATGGGGGTGCGGATCTCGTCATAGCCGTAGCGGGCCATCAGTGAGCGTACCTGGCCCTCGAAGTACTGCCACAGCGGGGACTGCTCGGGCAGCAGGTCGTTCATGCCACGGATGGCCTGGATCTTCTTGCTCAATGCTTGCTCCTTGTGGGGGCGCCGGCTCAGGCGTCCCGGACGATCACGTCCTGCTCGGCCTGCTGCTTCTCGCGGACCTTGTCGCGGATCAGCCGCTCGAGGTCGTCGACGAGGTGGTCGTTGCGCAGCTTTCTGGCCGGCTTGCCGTCCAGATAGACGAGGTTGGCGGGGCTGCCGCCGGTGAGGCCAACGTCGGTTTCCTTCGCCTCGCCGGGACCGTTGACCACGCAGCCGATCACCGAGACGTCCAGAGGCGTCATGACGTCCTCGAGGCGCTCCTCGAGGGCGTTCATGGTGCCGATGACGTCGAAGTTCTGGCGCGAGCAGCTGGGGCAGGCGATGAAGTTGATGCCCTTGCTGCGCAGGCGCAGGCTCTTGAGCATGTCGTAGCCGACCTTGATCTCCTCGACGGGGTCAGCGGCGAGCGATACGCGGATGGTGTCGCCGATGCCGTCCATCAGCAGCATGCCGAGGCCGATGGAGGACTTGACGGTGCCCGAGCGCAGGCCGCCGGCCTCGGTGATGCCCAGATGCAGCGGCTGCTCGATGCGCGTGGCGAGCTGGCGGTAGGCGGCCACGGCCATGAAGACATCGGAGGCCTTGACGCTGACCTTGTACTCCTGGAAGTCGAGGCGATCGAGATGATCGATATGGCGCATGGCAGATTCGACCAGGGCCTCGGGAGTCGGCTCGCCGTACTTCTTCTGCAGGTCCTTCTCCAGCGAGCCGGCATTGACGCCGATGCGGATCGGGATGCCGTTGTCTCGCGCGGCGCTGACCACGGCGCGGACGCGCTCTTCCTTGCCGATATTGCCGGGGTTGATGCGCAGGCAGTCGACGCCGAGTTCGGCGACGCGCAGGGCGATCTTGTAGTCGAAATGGATATCGGCCACCAGGGGGACCTCGACCTCGCGCTTGATGCGACCGAAGGCCTCGGCGGCATCCATGTCGGGTACCGAGACCCGCACGATGTCCGCCCCGGCGGCCTCCAGCTGGCGAATCTGCGCCACGGTGGCCGCCACGTCCAGGGTGTCGGTGTTGGTCATGCTCTGCACGGAGATGGGGGCATCGCCCCCGACCGGCACCCTGCCGACCTGGATCTGGCGAGATTTGCGACGAACGATGGGGGATTTTGCGTGCATGGTGACGGAATCATTCTCCCAGAGAGAAGCGGGCAACGTTGTTGGCGCCGGCGCGGGCCACGAGGTCGACGGGCTCGCCACCCCAGATCAGTTCGACGCCGGTGGCGTTGCCCACTGTCAGGCGGAACGGTGGTTCGCCTTCGACGCGTGCCGTGGTGCCGGGTTCCTGGAGGCCGACGAAGATGCGCTGGTTGCTGGCATCGAAGATCTCGGTCCATGACTGCTCATTGAAAGCCAGTTCCAGTACCCGGGAATCGGTGGCCGGAGCCTCATCGATGGCCTCGGGGGCGATCGCCGCAACATCAGTAGCCACGGTGGGTGCGACGTCTGCGGGCGTCTCGCCCTCGTCGCTGATGGCTGCGTCGGTGATGGCTGAGTCGCTCATGGTGTCATCGGTGACGATTTCGCTCTGGGCGGGCACCTGCCCGTCGCCAAGGGTGACCGGTTCGGTCCCGTTCGTCTCGGCCGCCGGGATGGACGGGTCGACCAGGCCGAGGTCGCTCTCCTCCTCAGGCAGCGGCGGCAGGGCGTCGCTCTCGCCCCCGGGGCTCTCGGTGATGGTGGTGGTGCCATCGAGGCTGTCTACCGAGACCGGCCCGCTGTCGCCCAGGCGGGGCGGCTGGCTGCCGCCGCGGCTCTGCCACCACATCAATGTCAGGCCGATAATGCCGGCGATCACCAGGAGGGTGACCAGACGGAACAGCCAGGTCCCGAGCCGTGATGGTGGGCGGTTGATCTGGACAGGTGTGACACGATGCTCGGTGTCATCGTTTCCGTTTTGCGCCTTGTAGGCGTCAAGGACCACGCGCTCGTCGATGCCCAGCAGTTGGGCATAGCTGCGCAGGTAGCCGCGGCGATAGACGGCGACGGGCACTTGCTCGTAGCTGTCGTCCTCCAGCCCCTGTATCACCGCCGGGCGCAGATTCAAGGCCTCGGCCACTTCCTCGCGATCGAGTCCCTGGGACTCGCGCTCGCGACGCAGCAGTTCGCCGGGCGAGCCCTGGCGTGGAATGGTCTCGGCGGCATCATCGATGCGAATGTCGCTCATAGCTGAGCATCCTTCGTCAGAAAACGGTGGTCAGGGCCCGGCATGAGTTCCCTCCAACTGGTCGGCATAGAAGCCGGCGGTCTCCGTGTCGCCGCGCTGGCGGGCAATGTCACGGGCCAGGCGCAGGGCCTCGGCGCGGGGGCCGGCCAGTCGCATGTAGCCCTCCAGTTGCTGCTCGGCACGCTCGAGGTTTCCCTGGGCGTACTCGAGCTCTGCCAGCAGGAAGTAGCTGCGCGCGCTGCGTGAGTCGATGGCCTGGGCGCGGGCGAGGCTCTCGCGGGCGGCAGTGACGTCGCCCATCTCGAGGCGGCATTGGCCGAGATTGGCGAACAGCTGCCCACGGCTGTCGTACTGGGTATCCTGGGAGGCCTGCTCGAGCTGTTCACAGGCCTCGGCGATGCGGCCACGATCATACAGCAAGGCCGCGTAATTGTTGCGTGCTCGGGTAAACGACGGCTCGGCCTCGATGGCACGTCGGAACATCTCGCTGGCCAGTTCCCCGTCTCCCTGGCGCTGGTGGACCATGGCCATGGCCTGAAGGGCCTCGGCATCGCCGGGATCGATCTCCAGGGCGCGCTCCAGAGCGTTCATGGCACGTGGCAGGTTGTCACGCTCCAGGTAGGCCACGCCGAGCCGGGTATAGGCCTCGGCGGAGTCCTCGCCGAGGTTGGCCTGGGTGGCGCAGCCGGATAGCCACAACGCCCCCAGCAGCATGATGGCGGCGGGTATCTGCCTGAAGCCGTTCATGCGCGTGCACGGGGTCATGGCATCCTCTCCAGATAGGCACGTAACCGATGGCCGCAGGTAGCGTTCGAGACGCGGCCGGCGGTGAAAAAAGGCCCGTTCATCAAAGCGCCGAGCCTGGTCGAAGTCAAGGTGTCCTCCGATCAGTCTGCGTCGATCTGGATCGACTGGATGTAGCGGGCATGGCGCTTGGTGCGATCCTTGACGCGTCCCACCAGCTGGCCGCAGGCGGCATCGATGTCGTCGCCGCGGGTGGAGCGTATCATCGCCGTGTAGCCGAGCTCATAGAGCCACTGCTGGAAGCGCATCACCTGGTTGCGTGACGGCTTCTCGTAGCCCGAGTGCGGGAAGGGGTTGAACGGGATCAGGTTGATCTTGCACGGCAGCTCCTCGAGCAGGGCGGCGAGCTGCTCGGCATGCTCCTGCTGGTCGTTGACGTCCTTGATCACCGTGTACTCGATGGTCACCATCCGCGTGTCGTGGCACTTGGCCAGGTAGCGGTGGCAGGCATCGAGCAGGCTGCGAATGTTGTACTTGCGGTTGAGCGGCACCAGCTCGTTACGCAGCTCGTCGTTGGCGGCATGCAGCGAGATGGCCAGGCTCACGTCGAGCTCGTCCCCGAGCTTGTCGATCATCGGCACCACCCCTGAGGTGGAGAGCGTGACGCGGCGCTTGGAGAGGCCGTAACCGTCGTCGTCGAGCATCAGCTTCATCGCCGGCACGACGGCGTCGTAGTTCAGCAGCGGCTCGCCCATGCCCATCATCACCACGTTGGTGACGGGGCGGTTGGCGGTGTCCCGACGCGGACCGACGCTGCGCTGGGCCACCCACACCTGACCGATGATCTCGGCGGCGGTGAGGTTGCGTTGGAAGCCCTGCTTGCCGGTGGAGCAGAAGCTGCAGTCCAGCGAGCAACCCACCTGGGAAGAGACACACAGGGTGCGACGCTTGCCGTTGTCGGCGGGGATCAGCACCGTCTCCACGTAACTGCCGTCTTCCACCTCGAGCACCCACTTGCGGGTACCGTCGCTTGACGAGCCCTCGTAGACCACGCCCGGGCCGCGGATCTCGGCGACCTCATCCAGGCGAGAACGCAGCGCCTTGGAGAGGTTGGTCATGGACGCAAAGTCGTCGCAGCCCTCGATATGGATCCACTTCATCACCTGGGCGGCACGGAACTTCTTCTCGCCGATGGAGATAAAGAAGGCTTCCATCTCCTCGCGCGTCATGCCGAGCAGGTTGGTGAGTCGGGGAGCAGTGGTGGCGGTCATGGCGGTCAGCGCGTCGGTGGGGCAGGGCGGGGGTGTGGCCACCCCCCTGTGAGAGACGGGATCAGCGCGAGCAGATCTCGTCGGCCTCGAAGAAGTAGGCGATCTCGCGCTCGGCGGATTCCGGGGAATCGGAACCGTGGGCGGCGTTGGCGTCGATGGTTTCGGCGAAATCGGCGCGGATGGTGCCGGCGGCCGCTTCCTTGGGGTTGGTGGCGCCCATCAGGTCACGGTTCTTGGCGATGGCGTCCTCGCCCTCGAGCACCTGCACGATCACCGGGCCGGAGGTCATGAAGCCGACCAGATCCTTGAAGAAGGGACGCTCCTTGTGCTCGGCATAGAAGCCGCCGGCCTTCTCCTCGGAGAGTTGCAGCATCTTGGCGGCAACGATCTTCAGGCCGCCCTTCTCGAAGCGGCTCTCGATCTCGCCGATCACGTTCTTGGCGACGGCATCGGGCTTGATGATGGACAGGGTGCGCTGGTTGGCCATGGGGGCATGTCTCCGGTTGGATTGGGTCGATGGATAGCGCCGCGCCGCCCGTTGCTCCGCTGTCGGGAGCGCGGGGCGGCGCGGCGAAATCGGATGAAACTGTCCGGCGATCCGGCGGTGTTCGCCGACTGGGCGCGCATTATAACGCTCCGGGGCGGCGTTGAACAATCGTTCAGACGCTGAAGCTCTCGCCGCAGCCGCACTCGTCCTTGACGTTGGGGTTGTTGAAACGGAAGAAGCGGTTGAGCCCCTCCGTGACATAGTCGACCTCACTGCCGTCGAGCATCTCCAGGGCCTCGGGGGCCACGTAGACGGTCACGCCGTGTTCCTCGAAGGTCACGTCGTCATTGGCGGCTTCGTCGGCGAAGTCGAGCACGTAGCTGTAGCCGGAGCAGCCGCTTGGCTTGACCGAGACCCGCAGGCCAAGGCCGTGGCCGCGCTCGTCGAGCACCCGGTGGATCTGCTCGGCGGCGGCAGTGGTGATCGAAAGGTGCGCCATGGTCACTCTCCTGATAGGGGTGGGGTCAAACCGCCCGGCGACGCAGCCCGTCCAGGGCGTGTCGCAGGGCATCCAGTGTGCGGTCGATGTCGGCTTCGGTGGTGAAGCGGCCGAAGCTGAAGCGCAGCGAGGCCATCGCGAGCGGGCGAGGCAGCCCGATGCCCTTTAGTACATAGGACGGCTCGACGCTCGCCGAGTTGCAGGCCGAGCCGGTGGAGAGCGCGATGTCGCGCAGCGCCATCAGCAGTGACTCTCCATCCACGCCCTCGAAGGCCAGGCTGAGGATGTTGGGTACCGACGCTTCGACGACGGTGTTGCGGTGGATGCCATCCAGATCGTCGAGCCCGACCAGCAGGCGATCACGCAGCGCGGTGATGCGGGCCTGGTCGGCCTCCCCCTCGGCGGCCGTGAGGGCGAAGGCCTCGCCCATGCCGGCGATCTGGTGGGTGGCCAGGGTGCCCGAGCGCATGCCGCGCTCGTGTCCACCGCCATGGATCAGCGCTTCAAGCCGCAGGTCGGGGCTGCGCCGTACATAGAGGACGCCGATCCCCTTGGGGCCATAGGCCTTGTGGCCGGAGAGCGACATCAGGTCGATGCCCAGCCGCGTCACGTCCAGTGGGATGCGCCCGACGGCCTGGGCAGCATCCACATGGAAGACGGCGTCGTTTTCATGGGCCACCTCGGCCAGCGACGCCAGGTCGTGGATCACGCCGAGCTCGTTGTTCACGGCCATCAACGAGACCAGCACGGTGTCGTCTCGCATGGCCTCGCGCAACTGCCCCGGCGTGATGCGGCCGCCGCGATCCGGGGTGAGCCAGGTTACCTCGAATCCCTCGACTTCCAGCGCAGCGGCGGTATCGACCACCGCCTTGTGTTCGATGACGGAGGTCACCAGGTGCCGTCCCCGGGCGCGATTCGCTCGCATGAATCCGGTCAGCGCCAGATTGTCGGCCTCGGTGGCCCCGCTGGTCCAGACGATCTCGCGGGGGTCGGCGCCGATCAGGTCGGCGACCTGACGGCGAGCACTCTCCACGGCCTGTTCCGCCTGCCACCCCAGCATGTGGCTGCGCGAAGCGGGGTTGGCGAAGATGCCATCCATCGTCAGGTATCGGCTCATGACCTCGGCGACCCGCGGATCGACCGGGGTAGTGGCGGCATAATCGAGGTAGACGGGTGCGCTCATGGGCTCGCAGTCGGTTCTGGGGATGGATGACAGGGGCGGTGGTTCAGGTGGTCGATATCAGGATGCCGTCATCCTGGCGGCCCCGTTGGCGGTTAGCGATCGCCTGGATCTCCCCGCGCCCGGCCAGCTGGTCCAGGGTGACTTTCCGAAGGAAGCCGTGGATGTGGTCGGAAAGCTCGCACCACAGGTGATGGGTCAGGCAGGTGTCGCCCTGCTGGCAATCCGAGAGGCCGCCGCAGCGGGTGGAATCCACCGACTCGTTGACGGCCTCGATGACCTGAGCCACGGTGATGGCCTCCGGCGCCATGGCCAGAAGGTAGCCTCCGCCCGGGCCGCGCACGCTGTCCACCAGCCCGGCCCGGCGTAGCCGCGCGAACAGCTGTTCCAGATAGGAGAGCGAGATCTCCTGGCGCTTCGAGATGTCGGCGAGGCTGATGGGGCCGATCTCGGCATTCATGGCCAGGTCGAGCATGGCGGTGACGGCGTAGCGTCCCTTGGTGGTCAGGCGCATGAGGAACTCACCTCGGCACCGACGCGCAGGTCGGCAGTCAATGAACGTGATCGACCATTATGGTAAAGGCCGAGTGTCGCGGTCAACCATTGCCCCGGCGAGGTGAGGGGTTAACGTCCTCTCTCGTTTCTACCCGGATATCTGTCTGGAGCGTCTTCGTTCACTTCTTTGGGTTCCTCCCCGGGCTTCTCCAGAGGCGGGCAGCAGCCGTCCACGTCGGCGAGAATGTCGGCGAAGTCCTCGTCGCGCAACTCCGGCAGGCGACCATCCCGATAGCTGGCGTCGACCTTGCGCAGGGTAGTGCACATGAGCTCGATTCGCTCGTCCACGGCATGCATGTGGTCGAGCATCGCCTGGATCGAGCGGGCCACCGGGTCGGGCATGTCCTGGCTGATTCCGTAGGCGTCGAAGCCGAACTTGCGGCGCATCGACTCGCGACGCGCGGGATCCACTTCCATCTCCTCCGCCTGGTCCGGATCGGTGCGCTGGACGACCTTGCCGGGTATGCCGACCACGGTGGCGCCGGCAGGCACCTCCTTGGTGACCACCGCGTTGGAGCCGATCTTGGCCCCCCTGCCCACGCTGAAGGGGCCGAGGATCTTGGCGCCGGCGCCGACGATCACCCCGTCCTCCAGGGTCGGGTGGCGCTTGCCCTTGTTCCAGCTGGTGCCGCCGAGGGTCACGCCCTGATAGAGGGTGACGTCGTCGCCCACCTCGGCGGTCTCGCCGATCACCACCCCCATGCCATGGTCGATGAAGAAGCGTCGGCCGATCTTCGCCCCGGGGTGGATCTCGATGCCCGTCAGCAAGCGAAACAGCTGAGACAGGGTGCGCGCCAGCCACTTCAGGTTCTTCCGCCACAGCCAGTGACTCAGTCGGTGCGCCACCAAGGCATGCAGCCCCGGGTAGTTGGTCAGCACTTCCAGGAAGTTGCGTGCCGCCGGGTCGCGGGCGAATACGCTGTTGATGTCCTCGCGCAGACGTTCAAGCATGCAGCGGTCCTTGGGTGGCAGGGCGGTTGGCAGGGCGATGAGCAGTGGCTTTCATGCAGTGGCATTCATAGTGGGGGCGCGGCGGGCCGGCTTCAAGGCGCGACCGATTTCTACTCGCGGCGCTCGGCCTGCTGTTCGGTGGCGGTGAGGATGCCGCGCAGGATGTTGAGTTCCATGCGCTCGGGGCGGGCCCGCAGGGTGAAGCGTCGCAGCCGGGCCATCAACTGCCGCGGAGTGGCCGGGTCGTGGAAGCCGATGGCGACCAGGGCCCGTTCCAGATGCTCGAAATAGTGCTCGAGCTCCTCATGGGTGGCAAGCGACAGGGACGGTTCCGCTTCGACCGGGTCGGCCGTTGCCTGCTGTCCGAGCCAGGCCTGTCGGCACTCGTAGGCCAGCACTTGAACGGCTGCGGCCAGGTTCAGGGAACTGAAGTCGGGGTTGGTGGGGATATGCACATGGGCATGACAGCGTTGCAGCTCGGTGTTGGTGAGGCCGCTGTCCTCGCGACCGAAGACCAGGGCCACGCGAGACGCCGGGGCAGCCAGCTCCGTGGGCAGGCGGTCGCCCAGGGCGCGGGGAGTGATCATCGGCCAGGGCAGGGTGCGCGAGCGGGCGCTGGCGCCGACTACCAGAGTGCACTCACTGACAGCCTGCTCGAGGGAGTCGACCGTGCGTGCGTCGTGGACGATATGGTCGGCTCCCGAGGCGCGGGAAACGGTGTCGGCGGTTAGCGGCTCGCAGCGCGGCGCCACCAGGGCCAGGTCGGAAAGGCCCATGTTGTGCATGGCGCGGGCGGTGCCGCCGATGTTGCCGGGGTGGCTGGTGCCGATCAGGACGATGCGGATGCGCTCGAGCATGGTGGGGCCTGTGGATCCTGGAAGAGACGAGGGCCTTGGATTCTACCACGCGGGCCAGTGGCCACGAATGGCGCATCCGCCGCGGGTCTGCTAGGATTCGCGCCGATCCGTTCTTTAACACCACCGACTCCCCAAGGCCTGATCATGCATCCGATGGTCCAATTCGCACTGCGTGCAGCACGCAGTGCCGGCGAACAGTTCCTGCGCATCCGCGAGCGAATCGAGAACTCCCACCAGGAGCACAACCTCGATCGTCTACTCGAGGACGCCGCCCGCAACGCCGAGACGCTGATCGCTCGTCAGCTCTCCCGCGGGTACCCGCAACACGGTATCGAAGGTCGCTTTACGCCTCATCGCGCCGGCGAGGGCGAGGGCGCCGACACCGTCTGGAAGATCGAACCCTTCCACGGCTATTCCAACCTCAGCGTTGCCGCCCCAGGCTTCGCGCTGTCGGTGGTCTGTCTCGTCAACGGCCGCCCGGAGCATGCGGTGGTGATCTGCCCCTTCAGCGATGACGAATATCTGGTCAGTCGCGGTCGCGGCGCTCAGCTCAATGGCAAGCGCATCCGCGTGACGAAGAACACCGCCGTGACCGGCACTCGTATCGCCATGGGCCTTCCCGAGACGGGACTGCGTGCGCGCTTCCTGCCCTCCTACCTGACCCTTGTCCAGCAGCTTGGCCCGCAGATCGAGCAGCAGCGCGCCTCCGGCAGCGGCCTGCTCGACATCGCCGAGCTGGCAGCCGGGCGTGCCGATGCCGCCTTCGTGCTCGGCCTTGAGGAGCAGGACCTGCACGTCGGCTCTTTGCTGATCAAGGAGAGCGGTGCCCTGATGGGGACGCCCGATGGCCAGCCCAGCGTCGGGGTCGAGGGGCGTCTGATGGCGGCCGGGCCGCGCCTCTACAAGGCCCTGGTGCAGCAGCTCAAGCCGCATTTCTAAGCGTCGAGCGACATGCGCCAAGCCACAAGGAAAGCCCCCGTCGGTATCACCGGCGGGGGCTTTCTGTTTCTACCTCTATGGCCTGCAGCTTCCCGCTATCAGGGCAGCTCTTCGGCCTCCGGGTCTTCCTTGCGCGCCGGGATCAGGTCCTCGCGCTGCAGCTTGAGCGGCAGCAGCAGGGCCGCGGACACGTAGATGGACGAGAAGGTCCCGACCAGCACGCCGAGGATCAGCGCCACCGCGAAGTAGTGGATCATGTCGCCGCCGAGGATCACCAGCGCCAGCAGCACCAGCAGGGTGGTGCCGGAGGTCGCCAGGGTGCGCGACAGGGTCTGGTTGATGGACTCGTTGAAGATGGTCGGCATGTCGTCGATCCGCGACTTGCGGATATTCTCGCGGATACGGTCATAGACCACGATGGTGTCATTGAGCGAGTAACCGATTACCGCCAGCACTGCTGCCAGCACGGTGAGGTCGAACTCGAAGCCGAACAGCGCGAAGGCGCCGACCACGATGATGACATCGTGAAGCAGGGCCAGCAGGGCGCCCACGGCGAACTTGTACTGGAAGCGCGCCGCCACGTAGAGCATCACGATGCCGAGTGCCACCAGCATGCCCGTGCCGCTCTGGTCGCGAAGCTGGTCGCCGACCTGGGCACCGACGAATTCGGCGCGCACCAGGGAGACATCGTTGCCGGCGTCCTGCAGCAGCGCCACCACCTGGTTGCCGACGCCTGCCTCGAAGGCCTGTTGCAGGCGGATCAGCACCTCGGTGGAGGCGCCGAAGGTTTGCACCGCCACGTCCTGGAAGCCGGCGGCCTCCAGGGCCTGGCGCAGCGTGTCGAGCGCCGGCGCGGTGGCGAAGCGGACCTCCACCAGGGTGCCGCCGGTGAAGTCGAGGCCCAGGTTGAGCCCCAGCAGCAGCATCGAGACGATCGACGCCAGCAGCAACGCCGCCGAGATCGCGAAGGCGATCCGGCGCCCGCCCATGAAGTCAATTTCGCGGGGTATCAGGGATTTCATAGGCACCTCTTATATCCAGAGCTTCTTGAGTGGCTTGCCGCCGTAGCACAGGTTGACCATGGCGCGAGTCACCATCAGGGCGGTGAACAGCGAGGTCAGGATGCCCAGCGACAGGGTCACGGCGAAGCCCTTGACCGGCCCGGTGCCGATCGAGAACAGGATCAGCGCCACCAGCAGGGTGGTGATGTTGGCATCGACGATCGAGGTGAAGGCACGTTCGTAGCCGGCGTGGATGGCCTGTTGCACCGAGAGCCCCGTGCGCAGCTCCTCGCGGATGCGCTCGAAGATCAGCACGTTGGCGTCCACCGCCATCCCCAGAGTCAGCACGATGCCGGCGATGCCTGGTAGCGTCAGGGTGGCCCCGAGCAGCGACATGGCGGCCACCAGCAGGGTCAGGTTGAGCGCCAGTGCGACGTTGGCGAAGATCCCGAACACCTTGTAGCGTGCCAGCATGAACAGCACAACCAGCAACAGGCCGATCTGCACCGAGAGCACGCCGCGCTCGATGTTCTCGGCGCCGAGGCTCGGCCCGATGGTGCGTTCCTGGGCGAAGTAGATCGGCGCGGCCAGCGAGCCCGAGCGCAGCAGCAGGGCGAGCTCGGCCGCCTCGGTGGGCGAGTCGAGCCCGGTGATGCGAAAGCTGTTGCCCAGGGCGCTCTGGATGGTGGCCAGGCTGATGATGCCGCGCTCGGTGTAGGGGTCGCGCTCGACGACCTCCTCGCCGTCCACCATCGTGGTGGTCTCGCGGGTCTTGTGCTCGATGAACAGCACCGCCATGTTGCGTCCGATGTTGGTCCGGGTGGCCCGGTTCATCAGGGTGCCGCCGGTGCCGTCCAGGTCGATGTTGACTTGGGGACGGCCGTTCTCATCGAAGCTGTGGTTGGCATTCGAGACGCTGTCGCCGGTGATGATCACGTCGCGCATCAGGTCGGCGCGGCGCGACTCGCTGTTGCGGAACGGGAAGGATTCCGTCTCGTTGTCCGGGGTATCCGGGCGCGCCTCGAGGCGGAATTCGAGGTTGGCGGTGGCGCCCACGATACGCTTGGCGGCCACGGTGTCCTGGACGCCGGGCAGTTCCACCACGATCCGGTCCGGCCCCTGGCGCTGCACCAGCGGCTCGGCCACCCCCAGCTCGTTGACGCGGTTGCGCAGGGTGGTCAGGTTCTGATTGATGGCGTAGTCCTGAAGCTCCTGCACGGCCTGGTCGGTCATGGTCATGATCAGCCGGGCGCCACGATCATCCCCTTCTTCGGTGTAGGTGAATTCGGGGAATTCGCGGCTTATCAGGCGGCGCGCCTCGTCGCGATCCTCCACGTTGGCGAACGCCATGGAGAGGGTACGACCCTCGACCTGGGTATCGCGGTAGCGGATGCGCTCGCCGCGCAGCTGTTCGCGCATGGCGCTGGCGTTGACCTCTATACGCTGGGTCAGCGCGGCATCCATGTCGACTTCGAGCAGGAAGTGGACGCCACCGCGCAGGTCGAGGCCGAGGGTCATGGGCGATGCGGAGAGCGACTGGAGCCATTCCGGGGTCGATTCGGCCAGGTTCAGCGCGACCACGTAGTCACCGCCCAGCATCTCGGCGATACGATCCCGAGCCTTGATCTGGTCATCGGTGTTGTCGAGGCGGATCAGGACGCGATTCGCCTCCCGCTCGGTGTCACTGATCTCGATACCGGTCTCACCGAGGGCGTCGCGGATGCGCTCGAGCTGGCGCTCATCGATGGTGGCGTCGCCCCGCTCGCTGCTGATCTGGACTGCCGGGTCTGCGGGGAAGAGGTTGGGGAGGGAGTAGACCAGGCCGGCGAGGAGGACGACGAGTATCAGCAGATACTTCCACATGGGGTAACGGTTGAGCATGGGGGCCCTGTCCTCAGGTTTCGGACGTTGGAGGCTGACGAGGCGACAAGGCGGCCGGTGAGGGCGGGAGCCGGTCGCGCGGCTCCTGCCGCACCGGCCGCAGGGCTACCCCCGCCGCGGTCAGGGAAGGCCGGCGGCGGGGGCGGGAGACACCCGGGTCAGATGGACTTGATGGTGCCCTTGGGCAGGACGGCGGCCACGGCGTTCTTCTGCACGCTGACCTCGGTGCCTTCGGCGATTTCCATGCTCAGGAACTCGCTGTCGTCACTCACCTTGGTGATGCGGCCCAGCATGCCGCCGCCGATGACGATCTCGTCACCCTTGGCGAGGTTGCCGATCAGCTGCTTGTGCTGCTTGGCACGCTTGGCCTGGGGGCGCCACAGCAGGAAGTAGAAGATGGCCACGAAGCCGACCAGCATGACGATCTGAGCGATGCCGCCACCGGGCGCAGCGGCATCCTGGGCCATGGCCGGGGAAATGAAGAAGTCCAGCATGTATGACGATCTCCTGAGTAGTGAAAGCAGAATATTGATGACCGACCCGGTGGGCCGGACATGGATCAATTCGGTGCGGGAGGAACCGGCAGGCCGCGCTGCGTATAGAAGCCTTCCACGAAGTTCGCCAATGTACCCGCTTCGATGGCACCGCGCAAACTGGCCATCAGGCGCTGGTAGTGGCGCAGGTTATGGATGGTATTGAGCATCGAACCGAGCATCTCGCCGCAGCGATCGAGGTGGTGAAGATAGCTGCGCGAGAAGTGCTGGCAGGTGTAGCAGTCGCAGCCCTCCTCCAGCGGCCCCGTGTCGTGGCGGTGCCTGGCGTTGCGGATCTTGACCGTGCCCTCTGCGGTGAAGAGGTGCCCGTTTCTCGCGTTGCGGGTGGGCATCACGCAGTCGAACATGTCGACTCCGCGGCGCACGCCCTCCACCAGGTCCTCGGGCTTGCCCACACCCATCAGGTAGCGCGGGGTGTCCTCCGGCATCCAGCTCGGCAGGTAGTCGAGCACCCCGATCATCTCCTCCTTGGGCTCGCCGACGGAGAGGCCACCGATGGCCAGGCCGTCGAAGCCGATCTCCAGCAGGCCCTTCAGGGACGCTTCGCGAAGCTCGGGATACATGCCGCCCTGAATGATGCCGAAAAGGGCCGAGGGCGAGTCGCCATGGGCCTCCCGGGAGCGCCTCGCCCAGCGCAGCGAGCGCTGCATGGAAAGCTCGGCCTCCTGCTCTGTGGCCGGGTAGGGGGTGCACTCGTCGAAGATCATCACCACGTCGGAGCCCAGCGAGCGCTGTACGGCCATGGACTCCTCGGGGCCCATGAACACCTTGTCGCCATTCACCGGCGAGCGGAAGTGCACGCCCTGCTCGGTGATCTTGCGCATGGCGCCCAGCGAGAACACCTGGAAGCCGCCGGAGTCGGTGAGGATGGGCCTGTCCCACTGGGCGAAGTCGTGGAGATCGCCATGGGCCTCGATCACCTCGGTGCCGGGGCGCAGCCAGAGGTGGAAGGTGTTGCCGAGGATGATCTCGGCGCCGATCTCCTTGACCGACTGGGGCGTCATGCCCTTGACGGTGCCGTAGGTGCCCACCGGCATGAAGGCGGGAGTTTCCACCGTTCCCCGAGGGAAGGTCAGGCGGCCGCGCCGGGCCCGACCGTCGCCGGCCAGGCGCTCGAATGTCATGAAGCTTTCTTTACGCATGGGCAGTCTCGTTGCGCATCGGGTGTGCCCTGTGCCGGCGGCGTGTCGGGAACCGGATGCCAGGGCTGTCGTGTGAGGGCGTGCCGGTCAGGGCGCACGCTCGAGAAACATGGCATCGCCATAGCTGAAGAAGGCATAGCGCTCGGCTACCGCCGACCGATAGGCTGCCATCGTCGTGCCGAAGCCGGCAAAGGACGATACCAGCATCAGCAGGGTCGACTCCGGGAGGTGGAAATTGGTCACCAGGGCATCGACGCAGCGCCATTCGTATCCGGGGTAGATGAAGATGTCGGTCTCGCCGCTGTAGGGAGCTATCTCGCCGTCGGCGCTTTTCATACAGGCCGATTCCAGGCAGCGCACGCTGGTGGTGCCCACGGCGATCACACGGCGGCCCGCGGCCCTGGCCCGGCGCACCTGCTCGCAGGCCTCTTCCGTCACGTCGATCCACTCGCTGTGCATCTGGTGCTCACGGATGTCGTCGGCGCGCACCGGCTGGAAGGTGCCGGCGCCCACGTGCAGGGTGACGTAGGCGCTCTCCACGCCCTTCTCCGCGAGGGCCGCCAGCAGCGGCTCGTCGAAGTGCAGCCCTGCGGTGGGCGCCGCCACGGCGCCGTCGCGGCGCGCATAGACGGTCTGGTAGCGCTCCCGGTCGGCCAGCTCGTCCTCACGGGTGATGTAGGGCGGCAGCGGCATGTGGCCATGTTGCTCCAGCAGGCTGATCAGCGGCGTTTCGCCGGGAAAATACAGCTCGAAGAGCGCGTCGCGGCGTCCCTCCACCACGGCCCGGATGCCGCCCTCGAAGATCAGCTCGGTGCCGGGCTTTGGCGACTTGCTCGAACGCAGGTGCGCCAGGCCTCGGTGGGCATCCAGCGGGCGCTCTAGCAGCATCTCCACCTTGCCGCCGCTGGCCTTCTGGCCATGCAGGCGGGCGGGAATCACGCGGGTGTCGTTGAAGACCAGCAGGTCCCCGGGTTCGAGCAGTTCGACCAGGTCGGGGAAGCGGCGGTGGATGGGCGTCCCGCTCTCGCCATCGACGCATAGCAGGCGGCAGTCGCTGCGCTGCTCGGAGGGATAGCGGGCGATCAGCTCATCGGGGAGCTCGTAGTGGAAGTCGGCACGCTGCATGAGACGTTTCGGTCCGGATGAAAGGCGTCATGGGCGACTCGGAGAGTCGCGCAAAGCCCGCAAGGATACCGTCTCGACGCGGCGAAGTCAGCCGGCCGATTGACCTGCCCCGGTGCCCACGTATAATGCCCACGCGTTGCCGGCGTGGCGGAATTGGTAGACGCAGCGGATTCAAAATCCGCCGGGGGCAACCTCTTGTCGGTTCGAGTCCGACCGCCGGTACCAGCAAGAACAGCTACTTGCCCCCTCTTTTCTTATGGCCTTGCGTGGCATGAACCAGCATCCAATAACATGAACTGTGTTGGTAAGGATGTTGGCAAGCGGCCATGCCCAAGAAAGCCCATCCCCTATCGGCCCTTGAGGTGAAGCGCCTCACCACCCCTGGCTTCCATGCCATTGGCGACGTGGCGGGCTTGCTGCTGCGCGTCGATAAGAGCGGCGCCCACGTGATGAAGCAATGGGCCGCCTATCTGGCCACCTCGGCAAGTGCTGGTGGCAAGAAGGTAATGAAGTGGAAGAGGGTCAGCGGATAAGGCACCGGAAAGCGCTTCCCAAACGGTTTACTCGTTCGAGAATACCACCCGATTCCTCCCACCCTTCTTGGCCCGATACAGGGCCTGGTCTGCGCGTTCCAGCATCTGCTCGAGCGTATCGTCTTCCGAGCCGAGATGGGTGACTCCGATACTGACCGTACAAGAGATCGGGGTGTCATTGTTGATGTCGAACGACAGGGCTTCGAAATTCGAACGAATCCGTTCTGCCAGTGCCGCAGCTTGATCCGGCGACGTTTGCGGCATCAACAAGGCAAACTCCTCCCCGCCCAGCCGGCCGAACAGGTCGGACTCGCGCACCATGTCCATGTTTAGATTGGCGAGGCCCGCGATCACGACATCTCCAGCAGGATGCCCCCAGGTATCGTTTACCAATTTGAACTTATCGATGTCCATCATGGCCAGAGAAACCGGCTGTTTGTATCGTGCCGCACGTCCAAGTTCTGATTTCGCCTCTGTCATCCATCCACGCCGATTCATGGCCCCCGTCAGGACGTCGGAAGATGCCGTTTGGCGCAGTTCAATGCTATCGATCAGGATCTTTGCGAAATTGGAAAGGATATCCACTTCTTCGGACGTGAACTCGCGTGGCGAGGTTCCCATCGCACAAAGGCTCCCGATGTTGTATCCATCCGGAGTGGTTAGCGGAAATCCGACGTAGGATACAACGCTAGGGTCTCCCACCACGAAAGGATGATCGGCGTAGAGTGGATCTATTCGAGCATCGGAAATGATATGCGCGCCGGTCTGGTCGATGGTCCTGGAGCAGAAGGATAGTTCGCGCGGAAACTCCTGCACATCGATGCCGCGTCTCGCCTTGAACCAGTGTCGACGACGATCTATCAGTGAAACCCCACTCATCGGTACCTTGAGGACCTGACGGACGAGGGCTGCTATGTTTTCAAAGGCCGTATCCGCTTCGGTATCGAGGACACCAAGGCGCTCCAGGGCGCGGACTCGACCCTCTTCATCATTCAGCTTCACCTCGAACATGCAGACCGCTCCGATTTCTAGTTTTTAAACGTTTCCATCATCATGATGAGTCTAGCGTTTCACCCACAAGCTGAACATCATGCCGCCATGTTTTTTATGCGCGGCCTGGCATGCAGTCGCTGAATAGAAGGAGATACCACGGTTCCTTCGACACATAGAGGGGGGAGCCACCCTGATGGTGGTGTCATCCACGAACGCTGGCACATGGCCCCGGTGCTCGACCTGATGGTGGTGATGCCCGGCGCCGACTGCTGAACCAGATGCCGCTCTAGAAAGATAGGTATTTCTGCACGACTCACAGGAAATATTTGAACCAGGTGAAAAAAATGCCACACTGCAAGGCTCATTGCGGCCGTAGACATGCCATGGATTGACAATGACGCAGAGGGCGATCGATAATCGTTAATAATGAATAACTTATCGATTTATAATAAAACCTTGGCATGTTGAGAGAACGTTTTTTGCCATGCTGCCCATGAGATGTTCGTAATGCAGCCGCCACCCCTTCCCGAAGACGAGCTCGAGCGTCTGGCCGCACTCCACGCCCGAGGAATTCTCGATACCCCCCCCGAGGAGCGCTTCGATCGTCTGACTCGCATCACCCAACGCGCCCTCGGGGTCTCCACGGTGCTGATCTCGCTCATCGACAGCGATCGCCAGTGGTTCAAGTCACGCCAGGGGCTAGAAGCATGCGAGACACCCCGGGAAATCTCGTTTTGCGGTCACGCGATTCTTGCCAGGGATATCTTCGAGGTCCAGGACACCTGGCAGGATCCGCGCTTTCAGGACAATCCGCTGGTCACCGGTGAGCCCTTCATCCGCTTCTACGCAGGCGTGCCGCTGTTTTCCGCCAGCGGCTTTGCGCTGGGCACGCTCTGCCTGCTTGACCCCCACCCCGGCAAGCTTGACACAGGCGAGCGCCAACAGCTTGTCGATCTCGCCGCCTGTGTCGAGAGTGAGATCAACAAGCAGGTCCTCGAGCAGGTGCGCGAACGTGCCGAGAAGCTGAAAGGCGAGTTCGTTTCCATGGTCAGCCACGAACTTCGCACTCCGCTCACCTCCATCTCGGGGGCGCTGGGGCTTCTCGACAGCGGCATACTGGGAAGCTTCTCTGCCGAGGCCGACCAGATGCTCGATATCGCCTACAACAACAGCAAGCGTCTGACCTTTCTGATCAACGACCTGCTCGACATCGAGAAGCTCTCGTCCGGCAAGATGCACTTTGACATGCAGCCACAGCCACTGGCGCCGATGATTCGCCAGTCCGTCAAGGCCTTGAGTACCTACGGTCAGGAGCGCGAGATCACCATCGACATCCCTGAGCCCCTTGCCGAGGTAACGGTCACGGTCGATGCCCAGCGCTTGCAGCAGGTGCTGGCCAACCTGCTTTCCAATGCCCTGAAGTTCTCACACCCCGGCGGCCAGATAGAACTCGGTGCCGACTACAGGGACGGAAGGGTAGAGGTCAGTGTGCAGGATCACGGTCGGGGCATTTCTGCCGAGTTCCAGGAACGGATGTTCGAGAAGTTTGCCCAGGCGGAAGACGTCGACACCCGCACACGGGGCGGTACCGGTCTTGGTCTTGCCATCAGCCGCGAGATGGTCGAGCGCATGAACGGGGAGATCGGCTTTCACTCCATTGAGGGTGAAGGCGCCCGCTTTCACTTCACTCTGCCGGCAAGCCCTCTTGCTGCCAAGGCGGCCACGCCCACCAGGGTGGCCACGACAGTTGACGGTGCCAGGAAAAGAAGCGCCTGGCAGGTGTTGGTGATCGAGGACGATCTGGACCTTTGCCGCGTGCTCGAAGCCCAGATAGGCAAGGATGTGGGCCTAGAGCATGCCGGAACCCTCGGCGAGGCAAGGACGCGTGTGGCCCTTGAGGACTTCGACGTGATCCTGCTCGATATCGGCCTGCCGGATGGCAGCGGCTGGACGCTGGTGCCCGAGATCCGCACCCGCCTGCCCGAGGCACGCATCGTCGTGCTCACCGCGCAGGAGGTGCCTGAGGCCGACCGCGCAAGTGTCGATGAAGTATTGCTCAAGACCCGGACAAGCCCCGAGGCCATGCTTGCGGCAATGGGCGTACCACAAAACGACCAACTCTCGAAATCAGGAGACAGACCCTGATGCTGCAGCGAATTCTCTGCGTGGAAGACGACCCGGACATCCAGGCCGTGGCCAGGCTAGCCCTGCAGGCCCTTGGAGGCTTCGAAGTAAAGCTCTGCAGCTCCGGCAGCGAGGCCCTGGAGAAGGCCGGGGCCTTTGCCCCGGACATGATTCTGCTCGACGTGATGATGCCCGGCATGGATGGTCCGGACACGCTGGCCGCCCTGCGCCAAGAGCCTGCCCTGGCCCAGGTGCCCGTCGCCTTCATGACCGCCCGGGTGCAGCGCGATGACATCTCGCACTATCTGGCCCTGGGCGCCTGCGGGGTGATCGCCAAACCCTTCGATCCCATGACGCTGCCAAGCCAGGTCAAGGCCCTGTGGCAGGAAGCGTCGTCATGACCACGCCACAAGAGGCCCTCGAGGCCCTGGAGGCGCTAGGTCGGCAGTTTCGCGAGCAATTGCCAGGGCGCCTGGAAGCGTTGAAACAGCACCTGGATGCGCTCTCACCGAATGAACTCTCACCGGAAGTCCAGCTTTCCGATGCAAGCCGCAGAGCCGAGCTCGAATCCCTTCACACCCTTTCGCACCGGCTCACCGGCACCGCCGGCACCTTCGGTATGCCAGGCCTCTCGCAGAGTGCCCGCCGCATGGAGAAGCTCGTCCTTGACGAGCTGAAGGAGACGGCGCCGCCAACCCCTGCTCGGCAGAAGGCACTCGAGCGCGCGCTCGGAAACCTGTTTGCGGTGGCGCGCCAGAGCCTTTCGAGCGCCTCGCAGTCTCTGCCCGTGCCGGCACCACCCTCGGCAGCTTCTTCCCAGCCGCTTCTGTTCCTGCTTGAGGACGATGCCCTGCAGCTTGCCCACATGGCGCAGGCCCTGGAAGACAGTGGCTATCGCACGCGGGGCTTTGCGCAGACCGAAGATTTTCGGCAGGCGTTAACGGATCCCCACGCCGAGTCGCCAGAGGCGGTAATCCTCGACATGGTGCTCGAGGACGGTGCCCTGCAGGGGGCTGAGCTGATTCAGGAGCTCGGTCTTGGCGGCAGCGCAGGGATTCCGGTCGTTGTGATATCGGTGCGCGACGATCTCGAGGCAAAGCTTGCGGCCCTGCGGGCCGGGGCCCGCCGCTATCTGACCAAGCCGGTGAACCTCGCGAATCTCTCCGACCTGCTGGACGCCCTTCTCGGACGCGAGCCATACACGCCGTATCGTGTATTGCTGGTAGATGACGACCCCCTGCTCCTGGAAAGTCAGTCATTGGTGCTCGAGAGCGCTGGCATGCAGGTGCTCTCCCTGGCCGAGCCGATGAAACTGCTCGAGGCAATGGCGCAATGGTCGCCGGAGGTGGTGGTGCTCGATGTCCACATGCCCGAGGTAAGCGGACCCGAACTCGCCGCCGTCCTGCGCGAAGGCGACAACCATCTTGAATTGCCGATCCTCTTTCTCTCCGCGGAGACTGACCTTCAGCAGCAGCTCCAGGCACTCAGCCTCGGTGGCGATGACTTCCTGGTCAAGCCGGTGCTGCCAGAACACTTCATCGAGGCGGTGTCGGTGCGTGCTCGCCGCAGCCGCCAGCTTGTCACCATGCGCAAGCGCCTGGAATCCTCGCTCTACGAGCGCAAGCGCGAACACATGGCAGTCAATCACCATGCCATCGTGAGTGTTACCGACAACCGCGGCCAAATCATTGCGGCCAACAATCTCTTCTGTCAGATCAGCGGCTATTCTCGACAGGAGCTTCTGGGACAGAATCACCGCATCTTGAAGTCCGACGTTCATCCACCGGAATTCTACCGCCAGCTGTGGCTGACCATCAGCAGCGGACGGGTATGGAAGGGGGAAATCTGCAACCGCAGCAAGGAGGGCAGAGACTACTGGGTGGAAAGCACCATCACTCCCTTTCTCGATGACACGGGCAAACCCTACCAGTATATCTCGATTCGCACCGATATCACTCGGTTGAAGCAGGCGGAACAGGCACTCAACCAGCGGGAGCGCGAACTCGTCACTACCCTGGACGCCACTCAGGACGGCATCCTCTCGGTGACCCCCGACCGTCGCGTGAGTTTTGCCAACGAGCAATTCTGGACACTCTGGGGGCTGCCTGTACCGACGTACCACCTGGGGAGGGATGAACGTGAACACCTCAGGATGATGCAGCACAAGGTGAAACGAACCGAAGAAGGCAACTTCCTCGATCATCTCGATAGGCTCTATCAGAACCAGGATACCCTGAACGACACTGTCGAACTGCTCGATGGCCGTTTCCTCGAGGTTTACTCCCAGGCGGTGATCGGAGGTGACACCAACGCCATTGGCCGGGTGTGGAGCTTTCACGACATCACTGAAAGCAGGCGTGCCCAGGCCGAGATCGAACGCTATCAGGAGCGCCTGCGCCTCGCTCAGATGTACGCCAACATCGGCAGCTGGGAGTGGAACATTCAAAGTGGCGAACTCTACTGGACGGAGCAGGTTGCCCCCCTGCTCGGCTACCCGGAGGGTGAGGAGACCGAAGCCAGCTTTGACAACTTCATGCAGGCGGTGCACCCCGAGGATCGGGATATCCTCAATGAGGCCATTCGCGTCGCTGTCGAGGACGCTGCACCCTATGAATGCGAGTTCCGCGTAGTGTGGCCCGATGGCCGCGTGCGCAGGCTACTCGCGCAAGGGGCCGTGCTGCACGATGAGAAGGGCGACGCCTTGCAGATGCTGGGCGTGGTGCAGGACATCACCGAAAGGGTGGAAGCAGACAGAGCCCTGCGCGAGAGCCAGGAACGCTTTATCTTCGCCGTGGAGGGAGCAGGCGATGGGGTCTGGGACTGGGATATTCCTCGAAATGTCACCCATTATTCGCGGCTCTACTCCGAGATGCTCGGCTATCCTCCCGAGGAGTTCTCCCTAGATGGGCAAGCCTTGCAGAGACACATCCACCCCGATGACCTGCCTCTTATCCAGGAGCGCGTTAATGGCTTTCTTGAGAATCGCCGTAATACCTACAAGATAGAAGTACGCCTGCGCTGCAAGGATGGCCGCTATAAATGGATTCTCTGCCGCAGCACCGTGGCCGCGCGCGACATCGAAGGCAAGCCTATACGGGTGATAGGCATCCACAGCGACATCGATGCCCGCAAGGAGGCTGAAGCCGCCCTGATTCGTGCCCGTGAAGAAGCCGATCGCGCCAACCGGGCCAAGTCCGAATTTCTCTCCAACATGAGCCATGAGCTGCGCACGCCGCTCAATGCCATCATTGGCTTTGCCCAGATTCTCGAGTACGAGGAAGGCCTCGGTGTTGATCAGCAGGACAGCGTGGCGGAGATCCTCAAGGCCGGGCACCACCTGCTTGTCCTGATCAACGAGGTGCTCGACCTGGCCAAAGTGGAATCCGGGCGGATGGATCTTTTCCTGGAGCCGGTCTCGGTGGCCAAGGTGGTCGAGGAATGCCTGGGATTGGTGCGCGGCCAGGCCGCCAAACGGGGCATCCAGATCAGCACCGAAGGCCTTGAGGGAGCCGTGGTACAGGCCGATCGCACACGACTAAAACAGGTGCTGCTCAACCTGCTATCGAATGCCGTGAAGTACAACCGCGAGGCGGGGCAGGTCAAGGTGGGGTCTATCCCACTGGGCGAGATGCGCCTGCAGATCCAGGTCACCGATACCGGCATGGGCATTGCGCCGGAAGACCATGCGGCGCTCTTCCAGCCATTCAATCGTCTCGCGGCCGAGGGCACCGCCATCGAGGGCACCGGCATTGGCCTGAGCATCGCTCGGCGCCTCACCGAACTCATGGACGGGCACCTGGAGGTGGAAAGCGAGCTCGGGGTGGGCAGTTGCTTCAGTATCGAGCTTCCCAATGAGCTACACCGACCGCCCTCCGAGATGAGCGAGACCCAGACAGCAGCCAGCGAGCCTGACGGTCACCACGCACAGCAAGCAGTGCTCTACATCGAGGACAATCCTGCCAATCTATTAGTCGTGGAGAAGCTGCTTCGAGGCCGAAGCCACATCAGGCTTTTCACTGCGGAGGTAGCCGAGCAGGGCATCGCCATGGCTCGAGATCAGCGTCCCGCCCTGATTCTTCTCGACATCAACTTGCCGGGGTTGAATGGCTTCGAGGTGCTCGAGATTCTCCGCAACGACCCCATGAACCGGGGTGTTCCGATCGTGGCGGTGAGCGCCATTACCATGCCCGATGATATCAAGCGCGCCAGGCGGGCGGGCTTCGATGACTATCTGACCAAGCCTTTGGATGAGGTGGCCTTTCTCGAGACAGTGGATGCGCACCTGAAGCCGGATGGGCCGACAAGGGAGGCGCTGGACTGATGCCGCGAGATCCTGATGCCCTTGCCTTAGACATGAAACGGGAGCACCTGCCTGACCATGCCTGATCTGAACGAAGACTTTCTCAAGACCAGCGGTATTGTCATCGTCGACGACGAGCCTGCCAACCTCAAGCTCATGGACCGGATGCTCCGCGCTGAAGGCTACCAGAACCTGCAACTGATCTCCGATCCCCGGGAGGTGGTGCCCCGCTACCGGGAAGAGGGCGGTTCGCTGATCCTGCTCGACATCAACATGCCGTATCTGGACGGTTTTGCGGTGCTCGAGCAGCTCCAGGCCCTCGATGACCGGCTGCTGCCGCCGGTCATGATGCTCACCGCCCAGACCGACCGGGAATTTCTGCTGCGTGGCCTTGCCCTGGGTGCCCGGGACTATATCACCAAGCCCTTCGACCGTGCCGAGTTGATGATGCGGGTCCGCAGCCAGCTCGAGGTGCACCTGGGCAAGCGCATGCTTCACGAGCACAACACCGTGCTCGAGGAAATGGTGCGCTTGCGTACGGAGGAATTGAGCAGCACCCGTCTGCAGGTCGTGCGACGCCTGGGGCTTGCCGCCGAGTACCGCGACGAGGAAACCGGCGAGCACATCCTGCGCATGAGCAAGTGCTGCGCACTGATTGCCAGGGAGCTGGGCTGGGACGATGCCCAGTGTGAGCTGATCTTTCTGGCAAGTCCCATGCACGACATTGGCAAGATCGGCATTCCCGACCGCATCCTGCTCAAGCCCGGCAAGTTCGAGCCCGATGAGTGGGAGATCATGAAGACTCACGTGACCATCGGCGCGCAGATGCTCGACGGTGACGACTCGGATCTGATGCGCCTGGCGCGAGATATCGCCCTGACCCATCACGAGAAGTGGGACGGCAGCGGCTACCCTAACGGCATCGCCGGCGAGCAGATTCCCCTTTCGGGAAGAATTGCCGCCATCAGTGACGTCTTCGATGCCCTGAGCTCACCGCGCCCTTACAAGCATGCCTGGCCGATAGAGGAAGTGCTCGCCTTGATCAAGGAGAACCGCGGCAAGCACTTCGATCCCATGGTGGTGGATGCCTTTTTCAGGGTGCTTCCGGCTATCCTGGAGGTCCGGGAGCGCTACCAGGATCGCAACAAGTTAACGACCTGACATTCCGAGTCCAACTGTCTTCAGGGGGGCTCGTGCCGACAACGGATTTCTCGAGCACCTCGGCAAGTGCCCCTTCGTTGATTTGGGGCATCTTGCGGAGCTGACATCTCCCCGCTTTGGCTGGTACGCGGCAGGCTCTCGAACCGTGCCGGCACGACCACTCTGACATCGACGCCGTCCGGTTCGCGCTGTTCGGTCAGGTGGTCCAGGCGTTGCGCTCATGCCACGATGGCCGGGGGCGTCTCAACGTCCCTGGGCACCTCGACGCAGCCAGTCATGCACGAAGACCAGCTTGCGGCGCGAGAAGTCCGACAGCACGAAGGGGTAGAGATCGGACAGGCCCATGGAGCGGTTGACGTGGTTGACCCCCGCCACCAGGGAGGCCGCGACATGGATCAGACGCTCGGCGTCGGTTTCCACGTAGGGGTCCCAGCCGGCGCTCGGCTGTTCCGGCGAGGAGAGGCCTGCCGCGACGAAGCTGTCAGTGATATCGGTCAGGTGCAACAGGTGGGCGGCGGTCTCGGCCCAGTCCTCATGAGGATGCGCGGAGGCGTAGGAGGTCAGGAAGCTCATGCGCCAGCCAGGCGGCGGGCCGTCATGGTAATGGCGCTGGAGCGCGGTGGGATAATCTGCCCGCTCATCGCCGAACATGGCCCTGAAGGCCTCAAGAAAATCCTCTCGCAGGCTGAGACGCCACCAGAGCATATGCGCGATCTCATGGCGCATGTGGCCGATCATGGTGCGGTAGGGTTCTTCCAGGGCTTCTCGACGGGTGATGCTCAGGACCGGGTCTGCCTCGGCGACGCTGATCGTCACCACGCCCCCGACGTGTCCCATGGGCACCGGGGTTGGGCCCTCGGCCAGCATGTGAAACACGGGGCGAGCGCCGGGGTCCTCGGGGCGGAACCAGTGCCAGCGGCCCAGGTTGTCGAGTACCCAGCGCTTGGCGGCCTCGGTCTGTGTCCAGTTGGGAATGGCATTGGGGATGGAAGGGTCCGGGGCCAACTCGGTCATGGCGCAGGCCCGGCAGAAGGCGCCCTGCTCGGGCGCGATCCAGTTGCAGCCGATGACCTCCCGGTTGGCGCAGAACGGCGGCATGGGCAGAAAGGTCCTGGCCTGCGGATCATAGGCAACGGGCGTACCGTCGGCGGTGGCGAGGTTATCGAACCAGATGGATCCGTCACCGACCGGGTTGGCAAAGACACGCATGAGACAGCTACTCCGTAGGCATGACAGGGCAGATGTCACCACCCAGTGCGATGCATCCTCCTCCCTCCCGCCTCGCTAATCAAACCCTCAGTGGCGTGAGGCCGGGCAGGCCCCGTATTCACCGCACGTCTCGAACTCGGCGCTGATCTAGCAGGACACCGGACTACCCGCTTCTGCGTGACCCTTCTCGTTGAGCTCGGAATAGAAGCACACGTTGTTGCGGCCAGACGCCTTCACCGCGTACAAGGCCTTGTCGGCGCATCGGATCAAGTCGTCCATGCTGACTGCATCGTTGGGGAAGAATGCGACGCCGATGCTGACTCCGAGCTCGAAGCGAGCACCATCAACAATGAAGGGTTGCCCGATCGAAGCGATGATGGCTCGCGCGATCTGCCTTACAGATGCAACGTCTGAAACATTGGGAAGAATGAGAGTGAACTCGTCGCCGCCCAGGCGTGCAACCGTGTCGGAACTCCGACGGCCATCGCGCAGCCGATCGGCGGCCATCGCCAGCACGCTATCACCCGCAGCATGCCCGGCTGTGTCGTTCACTTCCTTGAAATGGTCCAGATCCATGAAGCACAGGGCGACCAGCGAACTGCCACGCTTCGAATTAGCGAGGGCCTGGGAGAGGCGGTCGTTGAACAGCACCCGCGAGGGCAGCCCGGTGAGGATGTCGAAGTTGGCGAGCCTTCGATCTCTCTCGCGGAGTACGTTCAGCTCGGCATAGGCGTTGCTTAGTTCGCGGTTCTTGTGCCGTTCCCGTTCCGCGGCGGCTTGCTCACGTCGACGATCCTCCTCTGCCTGGGTGCGCAACTCGACCAGCATGGCCTGGAGTTTTTCGTTGACGGTGTTCAATTCGGACAACAGTTCGGTGCGTGACAGCTCCGAGATCTGCTCGCGCTGCCTCTCCAGGAACGACTCGGTGGGAATGAAACCGCGATCCGACACCTTTTTAAGCAGCAGGCAGCCATGCACCCCCTCGCCAGAAGTGAGGTCGGTTATGCGGTCAAAGACGAGGTCCGCAAGCTCGCGCTCCGTCTGTTGCAGCGGAGCGGGAAACATGATCGCGAGGTAACAGGCGGCATCGGCGGCCTGAAAGCCGACGTTGAGGGAGGACCGTCGCGCGTCCGCATCCAGTCGCGCGGCGATCTCGCAGGTGGCAAGGCCGAGGCGGGTCGCCACGGCATCGGTGAAGCCGACGTCCTGCGCCAACCTGTGTATGCGCTTGCCGACGGTCACGCAGTCGGTGTCGCGTTCTAAAGGGAGCTGCAATAGTTCGATCATGCCCTTACCCTGATGACAACACAGCCAGCGTCGTCGGAGTCGCGCCCGAAGGTGGCGACAAGTCGCTCCGCCGCCGCCTTTGGTTCACCCTGCAACAACCATTCTAGTTCGGAACTGTAGATACGAGAGGAAATGCCGTCGCTATGCATCACGAGAACGCTATCGGCGGCCATTACCTGCTGCTGAACCCGCGGCTTCGGCGCTACCTGTCCGATGATGCCGTCCTGGGGGACGATTATCTTCGACGTCGCGCCGAGGGTGCGCGTGACGATGTCACCCAGCCCACAGAATTCCAGCAAGCCGTCCGCAGCATTGACGCGGCAGAGCGCCGCCACGCAGCCGCGGCCACCACGCAACTTCTTCTGCAGCGACAGCATGATCAGGTCCATCGCGGCGTCTGGATCCACCTGGTTCAGGTGGTCGCAGGCCTCACGGGCCACCGCCTGAGCGAGCACGCCATGCCCGAGGCCGTCGATCATGGCGGCGAACAACCCGTTCGCGGTCGGCCGCAGCAGCCCCATGTCGCCGCAGGCACCGCTCGCTTCACCCGGGAGCGGTCGAGTGGCGATGCCAGCGTCCACGAGCAGCGGGGTCACAGCCACCTCCTCGCCACGATCCGGGTGCCCACCGCACGACCCTCATCGAAGTGGAGCTCGTCCATCATGCGCTGCACGCCGGGCAGGCCGAGTCCCAGAGAATTTGCCGTGCTGAAACCATCCCTCAAGGCAAGGTCGATATCGGCAATTCCCGGCCCCTGGTCCTCGGCGGTGATCTCGAAGCCCTGGCGCCCCTGGTGCTCAAGCACGCACAGGCGCACCAGTCCTCCTCCCGCATGCACCACCAGGTTGCGGGCGAGTTCACTCGCTGCCGTGGCGATCTGGAAACGAACCGGGCGGGTAAACGGAAGTTTTCGCAGCATGGCTTGAGCCGTGTCGACGGTGACCTGTACATCATGGCTGCTGCGCACCGCGATTTCGTGCGCCTCGGCTTCGAGCACTTCAGCTTCCCGCGACGTCTCGCTCGTCCGGGGCGGTGGCACTGACGGATCATGGATGCGAGGCACGATTTTCCTTCGAGGCGCGGACATGCTGTCGTCCGGTCTTGTTCATCGAACGGTCGGCCGTGAGCAGGGCAATGGCGTGATCGATGTCCCGTGCCTTTGGCACCTCCTCGAATCCGATGTCGAGCATGGCTAACGCGGAGGCGAGGCTGGCGGGGATGTCACAGATCACTGTCGGCGAATCCAGCAGCGTGGCGGTGCGCGCCAATCGGACCAGCACCTTCGTCACATCTGACGGCATGATAGTGACCATCGACAGGTCCACGACGAGCCCCAGGGGTCGGTCGCGGCTGATGTCATAGATGAGCCGGGTGTACAGCTCCCCGGCCACCTCGGTGTCCATATCGATCGGCAGCGTTACCACCAGGCAGCCTTGCGTTTCATGGACGGCGAAGTGGCCACGAGTGCCCACCTGCATGGTTGCTGGCCCAGGCACCCCGCTGACTGCCGCCTTGATGGAAGGCGCCGTAGTGGGCGAAGCCTCCCTCTCCGTCATGGCTGGGCCTGTGTACGCGGCACTACCTGCAATTCCAGTCGATCGAAGGCAAACCTCAGCGCATCGCTGATGCTGACGCGAGTGACGATATCTTTCAGGGGGATACCCAGTTGTACCAACGCCTGAGCCACGGAAGGCGAGATCCCCGAGATGACGCACTCGCACCCAAGCAGTGTGGCCGCCTGGGTGATCTTGATCAGGTGGTTGGCCACCGCCGTGTCCATGGCGGCAACGGCGCGAATGTCCAGGATGAAGATGCGGGCGCGGGTTTCGGAGATTTCTCTGAGAACACCGTCCATCACATCATACGAGCGGACCGAATCGACGACACCACTCAGCGACAGCAGCAGGACCCCGTCCCAGAGCTCAGATACCGGGATGCGGGTGGTGTTTTCCATTTCAGTATCGTCATGGCTCGTCGACATGATGGTTTCCTCATTATAAAGACATAACCCAGACTATGCCTTGGATAGGCAATGTTGGGAAGGCTGGCTTGACTCATTGGCCCAGAAAGTCCGGGGCAACCGACCATCCAGCATTCTGGTCTATGTCGAGGCCATCATTTTTTCGGGTTTTCGGGGCTCTACGCGGGGGCGGCGGCCTCACCGCCCATGCCGTTTCCGCGTCCAGAGGAGGATGGCGCCGAGCAGCAGCAGCACGGGGCCGATGAAGCCGACGGGGCTGCCCGCCTGCAAGCCGATGATGGGCAGGATGGCCCCGAGGATCAACAGGGCGATGGCAAGGGTCCGGACCGACATGGGCAGCGTCTCTGTGCAGGTGTGCCGCCAGTGTAACGTCGCGCTGGCATGGCATGCAGCCCCCACGCGGCTGTTGCCTGTTGTCCCATGACGGATTGACGTAGCGTGGATCGGCAACGGTCCTTCGCCCCTGTTCCGGTGTGGGGCTGTCTTCGTTGGCTGCCCCGGAACGCAAGGCTCTTGTCATCGTTGAGGCCCCCTCCATTCCGACACCGGAGATATTCGAATGCCATTTTCCCTCTGGCTCTCCCTGGCCGCGGTCTGCGCCATGGGCGCCATGTCGCCTGGTCCGAGCCTGGCCCTGGTGCTGCGCCACACCCTCGGCGGCGGGCGGCTGCCGGGGGTGTCGGCGGCGCTCGCCCATGCCCTGGGCGTGGGCTTCTATGCCCTGCTGACGGTATGGGGGCTGGGAGCGCTGGTCGTGCGCTTCCCGATGCTGTTCCAGGCCATTACCTGGGCCGGGGCAGCCTACCTGGCGTGGCTGGGCGTCAAGGCCCTGAGGGCCGGAAGGGCGGGCGCCCTCCACGCCACCGGTATGGCCACCAGCCGTCGTCAGGCGGCCCGCGAGGGGATGCTGGTGGCGCTGGGCAACCCCAAGCTGATCCTCTTCTTCATCGCGCTGCTCAGCCAGTTCGTGACCCCCGAGATGAGCCTCGCGGCCAAGCTGGTCGTGGTGCTCACGGCGATGGTCATCGATGGCGGCTGGTACGTGCTGGTGGCCGTGGGCCTTTCCCACTCGCGGGTGCTGCCCTGGCTGCAGGCGGGGCCCCACTGGCTCAACCGCATCACCGGGGTGTTGCTGCTGGCGCTGGCATTGAGGGTGGTGGCTGGTCCTGTCGTCTGACCCCCCCCAGCGTTGATGGGCAGGGTGCCCATGTGCCGGTAGACCATGCGTTTTGCTGATAGGCTGAGAGTCAGTCTCATGGACGGAATCATTCTGGATGAAGGATCTGACAATGCAGGCCGCGCGGTTGGCGGTGGTCCTCGAGGAGGACCCCGATGCTGCCGCCACCCTCTCCGTGCAGTTGCGCACCCTGGGAATTGAATCCCGCTACTGTCGGCATGGCCAGCACCTGATGGGTGAGGTCATGGCGCGTCGCCCGGAGTTGGTCATCATGGCCCTGGAGTTCGGCCAGGAGGATGGCTTCTCCATGCTGCGCCGGCTCGCCGAATGCGGCTATGGCGGCCGGGTCCTGCTGCTCAGCGGGGTGGAGCGCAAGATCGTGCGCATCGCCGAGCGCCTGGGTCAGGCTCTGGGGCTGCAGATGCTGGTCTCGCTGGACAAGCCAATGCGGCTGCTCGAACTGCGCCAGCGTCTCGAGGGCAATTCCCTGAATGACCCGTCCGATTCACCGCATCCCTGTCGCATCGAGGAGCTGGACCGGGCCTTCGCCCGCCGCGAGATCACGCTCTACTACCAACCTCAGTTCGAACTGGCCACTGGTCGCCTCAGCGGCGTCGAGGCGCTGGTGCGCTGGGACCACCCCGAGGCGGGCCTGCTGGTGCCCGGCCGCTTCCTGCCACTGCTCACGCCTGACCAGAACCGTCACCTGACTCGCCGCGTCCTGCAGCTGGCGCTGGAGGACGCGAACCGCTGGCGCGAGGCCGGCCTGTCCCTGTCGTTGTCGGTCAATGTCTCCGCCGATGACCTGATGTGCCCGGGCCTGCTGTCGCTGGTCGACGAGGGTCGCCGCGCGGCGGGCGAGGCGCCGGTGGTGCTGGAGATCACCGAGACCGCTGCCATGGAGGACGAACTGCTCGGCAGCGAGGTCGCGGCTCGGCTGCACCTCAGCGGCCTGGAGGTCTCGGTGGATGACTTCGGAGTGGGCTTCTCGTCGCTGGCACGGCTGCAGCTGCTGCCGATCAGCGAGCTCAAGGTCGACCGAAGCTTCGTCAGCCGCCTGCTCGATGACCCTCAGGATGCCGCCATCGTCGAGGCGGTGGCGCTGCTGGGGCGTCGGCTGGGCGTCCGGGTGGTGGCCGAAGGGGTCGAGGACCTCGCCTGTCTGGCCACCCTGGAGCGCTTCGGCTGTACCCACGTGCAGGGCTTCGGCCTGGCGCGTCCCATGCCCGCCGAGGACATCCTGGCGCTGGCCGGCGCTCAGTCGCCGATTCGCGCCAGCAGCGATCTCAGTGGGGCATCGCTCGGCAGTACCCCGTAGGCCGGGCCAGCCTCCTCGCCCAGGCGCGAGCGACAGAAGGTCTCGGCTACGTCCGCCGGCCCGTGGCGCAGCAGCAGGGCGGCCTGAAGGCACTGGGCCAGTCGCTGGGCCAGCCAACGGGCACGGGGCTCGAGGGCCTCGGGGGAGGTCGCCAGCTCCGCGTCCAGCCCTGCCAGCGCGTGGTCGAACTCGGCCAGCCGACCGCGCACCGGGGCCAGCTCCGCCCGGACGGCCTCCAGCGACGCCGGATGGCGCGCCAGCACCCGCAGCAGGTCCAGGCAGATCACGTTCCCCGACCCCTCCCAGATCGAGTTGACCGGCGCCTCGCGGTAGAGCCGGGCCAGCGGAGCTTCCTCCACGTAGCCGATGCCACCCAAGCACTCCATGGCCTCGGCCATGAAGGCGGGCGTGCGCTTGTTGTGCCAGTACTTGGCCAGGGTCGGCAGCAGGCGGGCCAGGGCGGTCTCGTCCGCGTCGCCACGGGCGGCGCCGTCGAAGGCCCGGGCGGTGCGTAATAGCAGCGCCAGGCCGGCCTCCACCTCCAGGGCCATGTCGGCCAGCAGCACCCGCATGAGCGGCTGGTCGGCCAGGGCACGTCCGAAGGCGTGACGTTCCCGGACATGTCGCCAGGCCTCCACCAGAGCCTCGCGCATCATGCCCACCGGGGCCGTGGCGGCATCGAGCCGCGTCTGCTGGACCATCTCGAGGATGGTGGCGATGCCGCGCCCGGGCTCGCCCACCCGCTCGGCCCAGGCACCGCGGTACTCGATCTCCGCCGAGGCATTGGCGTGGTTGCCGCACTTCTCCTTGAGGCGCTGCAGCTCGATGGCGTTGCGCTCGCCCTCGGGCGTGAAGCGCGGCACCAGGAAGCAGGAGAGGCCGTCGTCGGTCTGGGCGAGGGTCAGGAAGGCGTCGGACATGGGGGCGCTGCAGAACCACTTGTGCCCCGTCAGGCACCAGCCTTCGCTGCCCCGGTCGGCACGGGTGGAGTTGGCGCGCACGTCGCTGCCTCCCTGCTTTTCGGTCATGGCCATGCCGAAGGTCAGGCCGGTCTTCTCCATCGCCGGCAGCACGCGCGGGTCGTAGTCCCAGGCCAGCAGGCCCGGCCCCCAGTGTGCCTCGAGGTCGGGCGACTGGCGAAGCACCGGCATGGCGGCGTGGGTCATGGTGATCGGGCAGCAGAAGCCGGGCTCGGCCTGGGTCAGCAGGTAGAGGGCGGCGACATGGGCCTGATGACCACCGCGACCCTCCTCCTGCCAGGCCACGGCGTGCCAGCCATGGTCGATGGCCAGGCGCATCAGCGCATGGTAGGCCGGGTGGTAGCTCACCTCGTCGAGGCGTCGGCCGTGACGGTCGAACAGGCGCAGCTCCGGTGGATGACGATTGGCGGCCTCGCCCAGGGCCTGGACCTCGGCGCTGCCGGCCTCTCGGCCCAGGGGCGCGAGTCGCCTGGCTACCCAGTCCGGGGCCTCGCGGGCCAGGGCCTCCATAAGGGGCGTGTCCCCGGCGAGGAGGTCGCGATCGCCCGGAGGGGCGGGCTGGTTGGTCACCTCGTGGGTGGCCAGCCGGGAGCGGGCAGGGGCGTCGGGCATGGTCGGGCTCCGCAGGAGAGGCCTGACCTGAGCATGGTCCCCGCCCCGCAGGCGGTCAACGCGCGGCGTGACGCTGCCGCCGCGACTGGTTAGTCTGATGACATTTCCCCGGGAGTCCCCCATGACCGTCACCCCTCCCCAGGCCGGCGCGCCGCCCGAGCCGCATATCGCCGATGAGCAGATCCAGCTGGTGGATGCCCGCAACCGTCCCTGCGGCAGCGCGCCCCGGGCCACCATGCGGCGATTCCGCTTCTGGCACCGGGCCACCTATATCGTGGTACGCAACTCCCGCGGCGAGCTCTGCGTGCAGCGCCGCACCCTGACCAAGGAGGTCTTTCCGGGTGGCCTGGACCTCGCCGCCGGCGGCGTGGTGGGAGCCGGAGAGGCGGTCCACGTGGCGGCGCGCCGCGAGCTTGCCGAGGAACTGGGCATCCAGGGCGTGGCGCTGCGTCACGTGCTGGAATTCGTCCATGCCGAGGGCGGCAACCATATCTTCGGCAGCGTCTACCTGGTCGACCACGACGGGCCGCTGGCACTGCAGGCCGAGGAGGTGGCCGACGCCTTCTGGCTGTCGCCCGATGAGGCCCTGGCCCTTGACGGGGTCACCCCGGATACCCGCCAGGCGGTGAAGGCCTTGCGGTCCGCCGGCGAACTGGAGGCCAGACCATGAATCGCCCCGTCCAATTCGACGAACTGGATGCGGTGCTCGCCGCCCTCGAGGGGGTGGTGCTCGGCAAGTCCCGGGAGGTGCGCCTGGCGCTTTGCTGTCTGTTGGCCCGCGGTCACCTGCTGATCGAGGACCTGCCCGGGCTTGGCAAGACGACGCTGGCCCAGGCCCTGGCTCGGGTCACCGGGCTGGACATGCAGCGCCTGCAGTTCACCAGCGACCTGCTGCCCGCCGACGTGCTCGGCGTCTCGGTCTTCGACCCGCGTGAGGGGAGCTTTCGTTTCCATCCAGGGCCGGTCTTCCATGGCCTGGTGCTCGCCGACGAGATCAACCGTGCCACCCCCAAGACCCAGAGCGCGCTGCTCGAGGCCATGGAGGAGGGTCGGGTGACCGTGGAGGGCAAGACGCGCGAGCTGCCGGATCCCTTCTTCGTCATCGCGACCCAGAATCCCCAGGATCAGGCAGGCACCTTCCCACTGCCGGAGTCGCAGCTCGACCGCTTCCTGATGCGCCTCTCGCTGGGCTATCCCGACCCCGGCGCCGAGCGCGAGATCCTGCGCGGTCATGCCGGGCGGGTGAGGCTCGGCTCGCTGCCGGACCTGCTCGACGCCGAGCGGCTGCGCGACTGGCAGGCGCGCCTGGATGGCATCCATGTGGCCGATGCGCTGCTCGACTACGTGCAGGCGCTGGCCGCCGCCAGCCGTGAGCATCCCGAACTGGCCTGGGGGCTTTCCACTCGCGGTGTGCTGGCCCTGCTGCAGGCGGCGCGAGGCTGGGCGCTGCTCGAGGGGCGCGACCATGTGCTGCCAGAGGATGTCCAGGCGGTCTGGGTGCCGGTGGCGGGACACCGGCTCAGCAGCGGGCCGCGCGAGGAAGGTGAGGTCCTGGCGCGTCATCTGCTGACCCGTGTGTCGGTGATGGGGTGAGCGTGTCGGCGGGGGTGACGCCCAGCAGGCATCGCCGTGAACGGCTGCGCCGCTGGTGGCGTCGTCGTCTGGCTACCCCGCTGGAGACGCCCCTGTCCCAGCGGCGGCTGTTTCTCGCACCCACCCGCTTCGGCCTGGGGTGGGCGGCCCTTGTGCTACTGCTCCTGCTGTTCGGCATCAACTACCAGAACAACCTGGCCTACGTGCTGGCCTTCTGGCTGTTCAGCGTCGCGGTGGTGGCATTGCTGCGTGGCTGGTTCAACCTGCTGGGGGTCACCCCCGGGCTGCGCCTGCCCCGCGAGGCCTTCGCGGGCGGCGAGGCGCGCCTGGGCGTGGTGCTGCGGGCCCGTCGGGCGCGCACGGCCATCGAGCTTCACTGCGCTGGTGCCCGGGGGCAGCTGGATATCGTCGATGGTGTCGGCGAGGCCGAACTGGCCCTGCCGACGCCTCGGCGCGGCCCCATGGTCCTGCCCTGGCTGCGGGTCGAGACCCGCTGGCCGCTGGGGCTCGTTCGTGTGGTGGCCTGGGTGGGCCACGATGCCGAACTGCTGGTCTGGCCCCGCCCCCTGGAGGAGGACGAGCCGGCCGTGCGCCATGGCGGCGCGGGGCTGGAGACCGGTGACTTCGCCGGGCTGCGTCGCTTTCAGCCCGGCGACAGCCCCGGCCAGGTTGCCTGGAAGCAGTGGAGCCGCACCGGAGTGCTTGCGACCAAGGTGTTCAGCGTACCCCCCCGACGACAGCTGTGGCTCGATTACGATGCCTGCCGCGGCGACCCGGAGCGGCGCCTCTCGGTGCTCTGTGCCCGGGTGCTGGCGCACCACCGTGCCGGTGACCGCTATGGCCTGAGGCTGCCGGCCCTGACCCTGGCCCAGGGTGAGGGCGATAGCCAGCGCCGCCGGGCGCTGGATGCCCTGGCGCATTTCTCGGCGCCTTCTCGGGAGGAAGGGCGGTGAGGGCTCGACGCGCGAAGCTCGATTCCCCTGTCCTGCTGGCCGATGGCCGCAGGCTGGGGGGAAGCATGCTGCGTCAGCTGTTCATCGGCCAGTGTCTGGTGCTGGCCCTGCATCTCGCCTGGATGCCGGCCTGGCTGGTGGCGCTGGCCCTGGCGGTTGCCGGCTACCGGTTCCTGCAATTGCGCAGCCGCCTGCCCCGGGCCGGCGTGGTGCTGAGACTGGCCGCCGTGGGTGTGCTGGTGCTGGCGCTGTGGCTGCAGTTCGGCACCCTGGGCAACATGGACGCCCTGATCGGCCTGCTGCTCGGGGTCTATCTGCTCAAGCTGCTCGAGACCCAGGACCGGCGGGATGCCAGGATCGTGGTGCTGATCGGCCTGGTGGCCACCACCGTGGCCTTCCTCCACGACCAGGGGATTCTCATGGCCGCCGGGGCGCTGCTGGCGGTGGCCTGGCTGCTGCAGTCGCTGGTGTGGCTCGCCGGTGGCAGTCGCCTTCGCCAGACATGGCGAGAGACGGCCTGGCTGCTGGTGCTCTCGGCCCCGCTGATGACGCTGCTGTTCGTCTCCTTCCCGCGCCTGGGTCCGCTGTGGAGCATGCCGCAGATGGATCGAGCCTCCACCGGCTTGAGCGACGAGATATCTCCGGGCGATATCGCCGAGCTTTCGCGCAGCGCCAGGCGGGCCTTTCGGGCGAGTTTCGAGGGGCCTGAGCCCAACCCGGGCGAGCGCTACTGGCGGGTCTATACCCTGTCGCACTTCGATGGCATCCGCTGGTCTCGGGCGACCCCCGACCAGCTTTCCGCGACCCTGGAGCGTCCCGTCGGTGCCTTCGTCAGCCAGGGGGTTCGTTCCCCCTGGCAGGCGCCGGAGACCGCCCGCTTCAGCGTCGAGCTGCTGCTGGAACCGGACAGTCGTCCCTGGCGGCCCTCCCTGGGTACCCCGCTCGCCACCGAGACTCCCCAGCGCTACCTGGCCGACGGCACCCTGGAGGGACTGTCCGCGCTGAGTTCGCGCGGCCTGTTGACGCTCGACAGCAGTGGGGCGCCTCCGGCCAACCCGGACCCTGCCGGGTCGAGGTGGCACCGCCTGCTGCCGGTCGATGCCAACCCACGCACCCGAGCGCTGGCCGAGCGACTCTGGCGGGAAAGCGACAATGACCCGGATGCCTATCTCGAGGCGATGATGGCCCGTTTCGGGGAGTCGCCCTATCGCTACACGCTCACGCCGCCACGGCTGGTCGGCGAGCATCGTGTCGACGACTTCCTGTTCGACAGCCAGGCCGGCTACTGCAGCCACTATGCCTCGGCGGCCGCCGTGATGGCGCGCATGGCGGGCATCCCGGCGCGGGTGGTGGCGGGCTTTCTGGGCGGCGAACGGCATCCGGACGGACACTTCACGGTGCGCGACTACGATGCCCATGCCTGGGTGGAGGTCTGGCGCGAGGGTGGCTGGCGACGCCTGGATCCCACGGCGGTCATCGCCCCGGAGCGCGTCGAGCAGGGTGCCGGGGCCGTCGATGACGGGGCCGAGGCCTTCCTTGCCGATGCCGGTTTCTCTCCGCTGCGCATGCGCGAGGTGGATTGGGTGAACCGTATGCGCCTGGGATGGGAGCGGATGGAATATCGCTGGCAGCGTGAGGTGATCGGGTATCAGCGTGAGTCGCGTCGCTCCCTGATGGCGCGACTGACCGGCTGGTGGCGAGAGGCCTGGGCTCGGCTGGATGCGCTGTTGCCCGGACGCAGCATGCTCGCCACCGCGCTGAGCCTCGCGATAGCGCTGGTCGTGACGGCGGGGCTCGCCCTGCTGGTGCGAATGGGCTGGCGCCACCGGCGACTTCAACGTGACGAGCGGCGACTGGTGAGCGTCCTGCAGGCTTGGCTGGCTCGCCACGGACTGGCGGCACGGCCCGGGGAGTCGCCTGCCTCGCACCTGCGGCGTATCGCCCCCCAGGCCGGGCCGGCGGGCCGGGCGCTCAATGAGTGTGCCGATGACCTGGAGCGGCTGGCCTTCGCCCCGCTCGAGCGGGGCGAGCGGGCCGAGCGTCGTCGTCGGCTGTCGCAGCGGGTGTCCGAGGTGCGCCGCCGCCTGCCGAGGCGGCGGCGAGGCCGGGGCGGTACTGGCGCGTGATGGGTCGGCGTGTCATCGTAGGGGCTCAGAGAGCGAGCCCGACCCATGTCCATCCATGATCAAGAATGCCGCACCCAGAGCGGCGAGCCCTTCAACCTCCGCGCCCTGCGTGGCCAGGTGCTGCTGATCGTCAATGTGGCCAGCCAGTGCGGCTTCACCCCTCAACTGAAGGACCTCGAGCGCCTCTACGTTCGCTATCGTGACCGCGGGTTCACGGTGCTGGGGTTTCCGTGCAACCAGTTCGCCCGCCAGTCACCGGAGTCGGCGCTGGATTTCTGTCGCTTTGCGGAGCACCGGTACGGCGTTTCCTTCCCGCTGATGGAGAAGGTTCGGGTCAACGGCAGGGGCGCCCACCCCCTGTTCGTCGAGCTCAAGCGCCAGGCGCCGGGGATGCTGGGCATCGGCATGATCAAGTGGAACTTCACCAAGTTCCTGGTCGGCCGGGATGGCCGGGTGATCCGTCGTTTTTCCCCCCGCGACGGCGAGGTGGAACTTCGCGAGGCCCTGGAGAAGGCCCTGGACGAGCCCTGAGCGGGCTGCGTTCCATCGGCTCGTTCCAGCCCGGGTGAACGCCGGGTCACCTGGGGAGGGTCGCGGAATCTCGCTCACGGTATCTCGCCGCGCTCGACCATCACTCTACCCATCAGCTCGTTCCAGCGGTGGCGTGTCATCATCGTGGTCAGCCCCGAGAACAGCGCCCAGATCTTGCGTCGCCAGCCCTTGAGCCGCAGGTTGTGACCCACCAGCTGCTTCATCAGCCGGTAGTCGTCGAACGAGCGCCACTCGCCGGCCACCGAGAGCTGCTGGCGGGCCAGCACCGGGGCGAGCTCCAGGCGGAAGACCCACTCCAGTTCGCGCAGGCTCAGGTCGTGTCGCTGGATCTCGGCCACCATGCGGGCGTAGTCGGTCTCGCGGGGCTCGCGCTCCAGCCACAGCGGGGCCAGCGCAAGCCACAGTTCGCCGCGTTCATCGACCAGGGTCTGCGCATCCATCCAGTCTCTCCATGCAGGGTTTGCCATCAGGCCAATCAGGCATCGTGCACCAGCCGTGAAAAGGCCTCAAGGGCGGACAGCCGGCCTCGGGGCCGCTAGAATGTTGCCCACTGCCGATACGATCCATGCATTCGTGCCACTCATTCGATACCGGCGGTCGTGGCCAGACGTCGCGTCCGTCAGCCAACAACGAGGTCAGTCGTGATCATCAAGCCCAAGGTCCGCGGTTTCATCTGCACTACCACCCATCCCCTCGGCTGTGAGCAGAACGTGCTCGAGCAGATCGAGGCGACCCGAGCGCGCGGCCTGGACAAGGCCCGCGGCCCCAAGAAGGTGCTGGTGATCGGCGCCTCCAGCGGTTACGGCCTGGCGGCGCGTATCACCGCGGCCTTCGGCTACGGCGCCGATACCCTGGGCGTCTTCTTCGAGAAGCCCGGCACCGAGAAGAAGCCCGGCACAGCCGGCTGGTACAACAGCGCGGCCTTCGACAGGTTCGCCAAGGCGGAGGGGCTCTACAGCAACTCGATCAACGGCGACGCCTTCTCCCACGAGGCGCGTGACAAGGCCATCGAGCTGATCAAGCAGGACATGGGTCAGGTCGATCTGGTGGTCTACTCGCTGGCGTCACCGGTGCGCAAGTTGCCCGACAGCGGCGAACTCAAGCGCTCCAGCCTCAAGCCGATCGGCGAGACCTACCGTGCCACCGCCATCGACACCAACAAGGACGCCATCATCGAGGCCGAGGTCGAGCCCGCCACCGAGCAGGAGATCGAGGATACCAGGGCGGTCATGGGGGGCGAGGACTGGGAGCTTTGGATCGATGCCCTCGACCGCGCCGGTGTGCTGGCCCCGGGCGCGCGCAGCGTGGCCTTCAGCTACATCGGCACCGAGATCACCTGGCCGATCTACTGGCACGGCGCCCTGGGCAAGGCGAAGGAGGACCTGGATCGCGCCGCCGGTGAGATCGACAAGCGCCTCGGCTCCAGTGGCGGCGGTGCCAACGTGGCGGTGCTGAAGTCGGTGGTCACCCAGGCGAGTGCCGCCATCCCGGTCATGCCGCTCTACATCGCCATGGTCTATCGGGTGATGAAGGAGAAGGGCCTGCATGAGGGCACCATCGATCAGCTCAACCGGCTGTTCGGCGAGCAGCTCTATGCGCCCGAGGGGCAGGGCGGCGAGATGGCCACCGACGAGGCCGGCCGCGTGCGCCTGGACGACTGGGAACTGCGTGACGACGTCCAGCAGGCGTGCCAGGACCTGTGGCCCCAGGTGACTACCGAAAACCTCTTCGAGATCACCGACTATGCCGGCTACAAGCACGAGTTCCTGAAGTTGTTCGGCTTCGAGCGCGACGACGTGGACTACGACGCCGACGTGAATCCGGTGGCGGACTTCGATGTCGTGAACCTGTAGGCCCCTCGTGTGACGTCACTGACGCGGCATGTCGGTGTGGTGGTGCTGCCCGGTTTCTCCCTGCTGGCCGAGGCCTGTGCCACCGAGCCTCTGTTCGTGGCCAATCGGCTGGAAGGGCGTCCCCTCTATCGGCTCACCATCTTTGCCACCGCGTCAGGCCCCGTGGCGAGCGCCTCCCAGCAGGCGCTGATCCCCCAGGCCGAGATCGGCGAGGTGGATGAGTCGCTGGACCTGCTGCTGGTGTGTGCCCCCGGGCCGCTCTCCGGTAGCGTTCCCGAGGCCCTGGTCGACTGGCTGCGTCGGCTGGCCGGGGGAGGGGTGCTGTTGGGGGGCGTCGGCGGCGGTACCGAGGTGCTGGCCCGAGCCGGGGTGCTGGATGGCTACCGAGCCACGCTGCCCTGGCAACGCTTCGATGCCGTTTCCGACGCCTTCCCCCGGGTCCGCCTCTCGCGGCAGCTGTTCGAGATCGACCGAGATCGACTGACCTGTGGCGGTGGTACCGCGGCCATGGACATGATGATGACCCTGGTGGGCAGCCAGCATGGTCCCCGGCTCGCAGAACGCATCTCCGAGCACTTCGTGCTGGAGCGCATCCGGATGGGCGATGAGCCTCAGCATGTGCCGCTGCGCGCACGCCTGGGGCATGCGCCCGAGAGCCTTGCCGAGGCGGTGACCCTGATGGAGGCCAACATCGAGGAGCCCCTCACCACCCATGAGCTGTCCGAGCATCTGGGCATCTCGCGGCGTCAGCTCGAGCGGCTTTTCAAGAAGTACCTGCAGGCGGTGCCCAGCCGCTACTACCTGGACCTGCGTCTGCAGCGGGCGCGTCGCCTGTTGCGAGAGAGTGACCGCCCTGCCGGCGAGATCGCGCTGCTGACCGGCTTCTCATCGGCGGCCCACTTCTCCACCGCCTACCGCAACCACTTCGGCATCACTCCCCGCGAGGAGCGGCTGATCTGACCCCATGCCATGGAGGCTCGATGACGGCGCTGCGGCCCCACCTCTTCCTGTTGATGGTGGTGATGATCTTTTCCGGCAACATCCTGGTCGGCAAGGCCCTGGCGGACCTGCCGCCCTTCACCATCTCGATGGGCCGGGTGGCCATCGCGCTGGTCGTGATGCTGCCGCTGGGCTGGCACCAGGCGCGCCAGGGCTGGCCGGTGTTCCGCCGCCACTGGCGGCCGTTGCTGGGCCTCGCCCTCTCCGGGGTGGCCTTCTTCAATGCGCTGATCTATGCGGCGTTGAAGTTCACCTCGCCGACCAATGTAGCCATCCTCGAGAGCCTGATCCCGGTGGCGACCCTGCTGCTCAGCGTGCTGCTGCTGGGCGAGCGCTACCGTCCCCTGCAGTGGTTCGGCGTGGTGGTCTCCCTGAGCGGGGCCGTGGTGGTCATCACCGCCGGGGAGGGCGTCGATCTCGTGCCTGGCGGGGTCAACCCGGGGGACCTGATCATGGGGCTGGCGGTGCTGGTCTGGGTGGGCTATTCGCTGATGGTCAAGGAGCACATGGCGCGCTTTCCTCGTTATGGCGGGCTGCTGGCGATGCTCATCATCGCCAATCTGGCGCTGGCGCCCATCGCCCTGCTGGAGGGCGCCTGGCAGTTGGTGCCGCGGCTGTCCACCGCCGAGCTGGCCGGGCTCGGCTATCTCGGCATCTTCCCCTCGGTGGTGGCGCTGTTGCTCTACAACAGTGCGCTGGCCGACATCGGGCCCTCCCGGGCTTCGATCTACCTCAACCTGCTGCCGGTGTTCACCATGCTCGGTGCCTGGTGGTGGCTGGGCGATACCATCCTGGCGGTGCAGGTGGTCGGCAGCCTGGTGGTGATCGTCGGGGTCTGGTGCACCCTCTCTCCGTCGCCTCGGCAGGCGAGTGATTCCGGCCGCTCGTCCTGATCAGGCGGGGCGGGCCAGCAGGGCGCGAAACAGCGAGCCCATCATCACCGGGGTGTCCTGTTCGATGAGAAAGCCCGCCTCAGACATCAGCGGACCGGCCTGGCGGGTAATATCGGTGGCGATGGCCGAGGTAACGGCGTTGAGCCCGCGGCGGGCGATGCTCGCCGGTCGGTCGTCGGCCTGGAACTTGTCCATCACGCAGAGCTGGCCGTCCCCCTTCAGCACCCGGTGGGCCTCGGCAAGCCCCTTCGCCGGGTCGGGCATCACCGCCAGGATCAGGTGCATCACCACGACATCGAAGTGATCGTCTGGGTAGGTGAGGCGCTCGGCATCCATGACCTCTGCCTGGACATCTCTCCCGAGGCTCTCGGCGCGGCGCTCCAGGCGTCTGACCATGGCCGGCGACAGGTCGGTGGCCTGGAGCTCGACATCACGTGGCAGCCAGGGCAGGTCTAACCCGGTGCCGGCACCGACCAGCAGCACCCGCATGCCGGGGTGCCAGTTCACCTGTTCCAGGGCCCTGCGGCGAGCATCACGGAAGGCGCGCTCGGCCACCAGGTCGTAGACTGGCGCGTAGAGCCCATAGCGGATCCGATTCCAGGCCGTGGTGTTGAACATGTCGGATTCCTCATGGGCGGTGGCTTTCAAGCCTATCCCATCCAGCCTACCCCATTCAGTGTCGAAGATGAGGTCGCACCCGCATCCGTTGCCTTTTACACAACTCGCCGTCCCATTGCTGAAAGCTTCCCGACCTGGTGCTCCCTATACTCGACTGACAGCAGATCCGTGATTCCGAGAATGGAGAGCCACATGAGCCAGACCCCGACCCGCGCCGACTTCGACCAGTACATGGTGCCCAACTATGCCCCCCAGCAGGCGATTCCGGTGCGTGGCGAGGGGAGTCGCCTGTGGGACCAGTCGGGCAAGGAGTACATCGACTTCGCCGGCGGCATCGCCGTCAACGCCCTCGGCCACTGTCACCCGGTGCTGGTAAACGCCCTCACGGAACAGGCCAACAAGGTCTGGCACCTGGCCAACGTCTATACCAACGAGCCGGCCCTGAAGCTCGCCCGGGCGCTTACCGAGCGCACCTTCGCCGACAAGGTGTTCCTCTGCTCCTCGGGTGGCGAGGCCAACGAAGCGGCCCTCAAGCTGGCGCGTCGCTGGGCCTACAACGAACATGGCGAGCGCAAGGACAAGATCATCTCCTTCCGCCAGTCGTTCCACGGCCGCACCTTCTTCACCGTCAGCGTCGGCGGCCAGCCCAAGTACTCCCAGGGCTTCGGGCCGGTGCCCGGCGGCATCCTGCACGCCGAGTTCAACGACCTTGAGGCGGTGCGTGAACTGATGGGCGACGATACCTGCGCGGTGATGGTCGAGCCGATGCAGGGCGAGGGCGGCATCGTGCCGGCCACCCAGGAATTCCTCGAGGGCCTGCGGGCGCTGTGCGACGAACACCAGGCCCTGCTGATCTTCGATGAGGTGCAGACCGGCGTCGGACGCAGCGGCTCGCTGTATGCCTACATGGAATACGGCGTGACCCCGGACATCCTGACCAGTGCCAAGTCGCTGGGCGGCGGCTTCCCGGTGGGCGCCATGCTGACTACCGATGCCATCGCCCCGGCGATGGGCATCGGTACCCACGGCTCCACCTATGGCGGCAACGCCCTGGCCTCCGCCGTGGCGCTGGCCGCGGTCGAGTTCATCGACACCCCGGAAGTGCTGCAGGGCGTCAAGCGTCGTCACGCGCTGTTCCGGGAGCATCTCGAGGAGATCAACCAGAAGCACGGCGTGTTCCAGGAGATTCGCGGCATGGGCATGCTGATGGGCGCCCAGATGTCTACCGCCTATGAGGAACGCGCCAAGGACATCCTGCCGCTGGCCATCGATGAGGGCCTGATGGCGCTGATCGCCGGGCCCAACGTGCTGCGCATGGCCCCCTCGCTGGTGATCCCCGAGGCCGACATCATCGAGGGCATGGCGCGCCTCGAGCGCGCGGTGGCGCGAATGGTGGCGGGGCAGTGAGCCCCGGCTTTCCCATGAGCGACGATCCGTCCATTTCCGGAGACCCTGCCATGCTGGTCATACGCCCCGTCCGCCCGGCGGACCTGCCGTCCCTGGAGCGGCTGGCCGGCAACGCCACGCCGCGCCTGACCAACCTGCCGGCCCACCGCGATCGTCTGGAGGAGCGCATCGCGCGTTCCCAGCGCGCCTTCGCAAGCGAGGTCGAGGCGCCCGGCGACGAGCACTACATCTTCGTGCTCGAGGACCTGGAGCGCGGCGAGGTGGCCGGCACCGCCACCATCCGCGCCCAGGCCGGCGCCCGTGAGGCCTACTACACCTATCGCCAGGAGACGTTGATTCACGCCTCCCAGCAGCTCGACGTGCGTCGCGAGGTGCCGACTCTTTCGCTCTCCCATGAGGTCTCCGAGGCTACCCTGCTCTGTGCGCTGTCGCTGGATGCCCGCTACAAGGGCACCAGTGCGGAGAGCCTGCTGCGCCGGTCGCGGCTGATGTTCATCAGCCAGTATCCGGAACGCTTCGCCGGGATCCTCGCCATGGCGTTCCCCGGTTACCTGGACGACCAGGGTGAGTCGCCGTTCTGGAACAGCGTGGGCCGCCACTTCTTCGTGCGCGACTACCAGGAGATCAACTACCTCGCCGGGGTGCGCTCGAAGAGCTTCATCGCTGAGGTGATGCCGCAGTTTCCGCTCTACCTGTCGCTGCTTACGCCCCAGGCCCGCGCCGCCATCGGCCGTGAGCATCCCGGCCACGAGTCGGCGATGAACGAGATGCTGGCCGAGGGCTTCCTGCGCTCGCGCCATGTGGACATCTTCGATGCCGGCCAGGTGATCAAGGCGGAGCGCGAACGCCTGGCGAGCTTCCGTCGTGCCGCCTGGCATCCGGTCCGCGTCCGCCCGGCCCATACCCTGCCCGATGCCGAGCCTGCCATGGTCGCCAACCAGCGTCTGGTGGACTTCCGTTGTGTGGTGGCGCGCTACGCCCTGTCGCCCACCGGCCAGTTGATGCTCTCTCCCGAGCACGCCGAGCTGCTGGGGGTGGAGGAGGGGCGCGCCGTGCTGGCCGCGCCGCTGGCCCTGCCTGGTGTGGGAGACGGGAGTGAGCACGAACCGGGCTATGACGAGGGAGAGCTGTGATGCGGATGAGACCGATCGTCGAGACTGATCTGGACGAACTGCAGGCCCTGGCCCGGGAGACCGGCGTGGGCTTCACCTCGTTGCCCGACAACCGCGACTTCCTGGCCGCCCGGATCGCCTCCACGGTAAGCGCCTTCGAGGAACGCACGCCGGTGGATCAGCGGCTTTACTTCTTCGTGCTGGAAGACGAGGAGATCGGTCGGCTGGCAGGGTGCTGTGCCATCGAGGGCCAGGTGGGACGCGAGGTTCCCTTCTACCACTATCGCCTGGGGACGCTGGCCCATTCCTCGGTGCAGCTCGACCTGCACCGCACCATCGACACCCTCTTCCTGAGCTCCGACCACACCGGGGATGCCGAGGTGGCCTCGCTGTTCCTGAGGCCCGAGTATCGCGGCGGCGACCACCGCCATCAGCGCAACGGCGCGCTGCTGTCGATGATGCGCTGGCTGTTCATGGCCGAGTTCCGCGATCGTTTTCCCGGAAAGGTACTGGCCGAGATGCGCGGCGTCTTCGACGAGCGGGGGCGGAGCCCCTTCTGGGAGTGCCTGGGCAGCCACTTCTTTCCTCTGGACTTCGACGAGGCGGACAAGCTCACGGGACTCGGCCAGAAGAGCTTCATCGGCGAGCTCATGCCCAAGTTCCCGATCTATACGCCCTTCCTCTCCGACGAGGCGCGCGCCTGCATCGGCCAGGTCCACGAACATACCCGCCCGGCGCTGGCCATGCTCAAGAAGCAGGGGCTGCGCTGGGAGGGCTACATCGACATCTTCGACGGTGGTCCCACCGTCGAGGCCTATATCGATGACGTACGCGGCGTGAGGCTGTCGCGGCGCTGCCGGGTGGAGGTCAAGGCCGGCTCCCTCGAGCAGTCGCCTCGCCCGCGCTGGCTGGCAGCCACCACCGGGATGGCCGGCTTCCGTTCCGCCTGGCTGGGGCGAGGCCCGGACGAGGAAGGCGTGGTGACCCTCGACGAAGCCGAGGCGCGCCGGCTGGAGGTCGCCGCCGGCGACACCCTGCGCATACTGGATACCGAGGAGGAGGCGTGATGAAGGCTAGACGACAACTGCTGATCCGTGGCACCTGGCACGAGGGCGAGGGCGAGGCCTTCAGCAAGCACGACCCGGTGTCAGGCGAGCATCTCTGGGAGGGCAGGGCCGCCGCCGATGCCCAGGTAGGAGCCGCCGTGGCGGCCGCCCGCGAGGCCTTCCCTGCCTGGGCCCGCACTCCTTTCGCCGAGCGTCAGGCGCTGGTGGAGCGCTTCCGCGAGGTGCTCGAGCAGCACCGCGAGGACCTGGCCACGGCCATCGCCCACGAGACCGGCAAGCCCCTCTGGGAAGCCCGCACCGAGATCGGTGCGATGATCGGCAAGGTGGCGATCTCCATTCGCGCTTATCAGGAGCGCACCGGCGAACGCAGTCGCGACCTGGGCGAGGCCACCGCCGTGCTGCGTCACCGGCCCCACGGCGTGATGGCGGTGTTCGGCCCCTACAACTTCCCCGGCCACCTGCCCAACGGCCACATGGTGCCGGCGCTGCTGGCCGGCAACAGCGTAGTCTTCAAGCCCAGCGAACAGACGCCGCTGACCGCCGACCTCACCCTGCAGTGCTGGCAGGAGGCGGGGCTGCCCGACGGGGTGATCAACCTGGTCCAGGGGGCCGCCGCGACGGGCCAGGCGCTGTCTGCTGATCCCGGCATCGACGGTTTGCTGTTCACCGGCAGTGCAAGGGTGGGGGGCATCCTGCATCGCCAGTTCGCCGACCAGTTCGACAAGATCCTGGCCCTGGAACTCGGCGGCAACAACCCGCTGGTGGTCAAGGACGTGCCCGACCAGGAGGCCGCCGTGCTGAGCATCCTGCAGTCGGCCTTCCTCTCCGGCGGCCAGCGCTGCACCTGCGCCCGGCGGCTGGTCGTGCCCGAGGGCCAGGTGGGCGATCACCTCCTGGATGCCCTGAGTGATGCCATCTCGCGGCTGCGGGTGGCGGATCAGTTCAGCGACCCCGCGCCCTTCTATGCGGGCCTCGCGAACGTGGCGGCCGCCGATGGCCTGCTGAAGGCCCAGGAAGACCTGGAGGCGCTGGGCGGCACGGTGCTGTCGCGCATGGAGCGCCTGGAAGCCGGCACCAGCCTGCTCAGCCCCGCCCTGATCGACGTCACCGGCCTCGATGTGCCCGACGAGGAGCACTTCGGCCCTCTGCTCAAGGTCTACCGCTACCGAGACTGGGACGACGCCCTGCGCCTGGCCAATGACACGCGCTATGGCCTCTCGGCCGGGCTGATCGGCGGCGAGCGCAGCGACTGGGACGACTTCCTGCTGCGCATCCGCGCCGGCATCGTCAACTGGAACCGCCAGACCACCGGCGCCTCCGGCGACGCACCCTTCGGCGGTGTGGGCGAGAGCGGCAACCATCGCCCGAGCGCCTATTACGCGGCCGACTACTGCGCCTACCCCGTCGCCTCCATGGAAAGCGAGGCATTGAACCTGCCCGAGAAGCTGCCGCCGGGGGTGGTGCTATGAGCGATGAGGTGAGCCAGGAGCGCAACGAGTCGACACGCGAGGTCAATTTCGATGGCCTCGTGGGCCCGACCCACAACTACTCCGGTCTGGCGCTTGGCAACGTGGCCTCGATGAGCCACGGTGGCCTGGTCTCCAATCCCCGGGAAGGCGCCCTGCAGGGCCTGGGCAAGATGAAGTCGCTGATGGATGCGGGTTATGCCCAGGGCGTGCTGCCGCCCCAGCAGCGTCCAGACCTGGGAGTGCTTCGCCAGCTGGGCTTCATCGGCAGCGATGGCGAGGTGCTCGCCCGCGTATCGAAGGAAGCCCCGCAGATCCTGCGGGCGGTGTGCTCGGCCTCCAGCATGTGGACCGCCAATGCCGGCACCGTGACCCCGAGCGTTGATGCGCCGGATGGCCGGGTGCACTTCACCCCGGCCAACCTGCAATCGAGCTTCCACCGCTATCTTGAGCCGGCCACCACCGGCCGGGTGCTTGCGGCAGTCTTCAAGGACGAGCGCCGCTTCGCCCATCACCCGGTGCTGCCGGCCACGCCGGCATTCTCCGATGAGGGCGCGGCCAACCACACCCGGCTCTCTGCCTCTCACGGTGAGGTCGGTGTGCACCTGTTCGTCTTCGGCCGCCAGGCCTTCGGTGGCGATGGTGTCGAGCCGACGCGGTACCCGGCACGCCAGACTCTGGAGGCCAGCCAGGCCGTGGCCCGTCAGCATGGCCTGACGCAGGCCCAGACGGTGTTCGCCCAGCAGCACCCCGGGGCCATCGATGCCGGCGTCTTCCATAACGACGTGATTGCGGTGGGCAATGGCCCGGTGCTGCTCTACCACGCCAAGGCGTTCCGCGACGAGGTGGGCACCCTGGACGAGTTGCGCCGAAAGATGGCCACGCCGCTGATCCCGGTGCGGGTGCCGGAAGAGGCGGTGAGCCTCGAGGACGCCGTGGGTTCGTATCTGTTCAACTCGCAGCTGCTCTCCAACCCGGACGGTTCGATGACCCTGGTGGTGCCCGGCGAGTGCCAGGAGAACGAGGCGGTATGGCGCACCATCCAGGACCTGTTGATCGCCGGCCCGAACCCGATCAACGAGGTGCTGGTCAAGGACGTCAAGCAGAGCATGCGCAACGGCGGCGGCCCCGCCTGCCTGCGTCTGCGGGTGGCGCTGTCCGGCGCCGAGCGTGCCGCCCTGACCGGCCGCGTGCTGCTCGATGACGCCCTCTATGGCGATCTCACCGCCTGGGTCGAGCGCTACTACCGTGATCGACTGGCGCCCGAGGACCTGGCCGATCCGCAGCTCGCCGCCGAGACCCTCACCGCCCTGGACGAGCTGACGCGGATCCTCTCCCTCGGCGCCGTCTACCCCTTCCAGTTGGGCTGACCGCCGGTCGGCGAGGGGACCCACAACGCCGAGGCCGGGCAATCCATGCCCGGCCTCGGCTCTTTTCTCGATGGCGTTGAGGTGTTTAGGCGCCGGCGCCGGCGCCACCCACCATGCCACTGCGCAGGTCGCTCTGACCGTCGTTGGGTCGCAGGTGCCGGGAGACGGCGGTTTCCGGCGAGCCAGCCATTTCACGGAACATGCCCATGGAGCCCAGCAGGGCGGAGGATTCATAGGGCACGAAGACGCGTTCTCCTTCCTGGGCCATGGTCGGCAGGACCTTGATGTAGCTCTGGCCGAGCAGGTAGCCGACCACGGTCCGCTTGTTCTCCTCGCTGTCACCGATGGCATTCAGGACCAGCTTGATCGACTCCTGCTCGCCTTGGGCACGCAGGATGGCGGACTGCTTGTCGCCCTCGGCGTTGAGGATCGACGACTCCCGCTGGCCCTGGGCCATGGCGATGGCCGCGGACTTCTCGCCCTCTGCCTCGGTCACTGTGGCGCGGCGCTTGCGCTCGGCGGCCATCTGCAGGCGCATGGCGGACTCGACCTCCTCGGGCATGGCGATATCCTGCACCTCGACCCGTGAGATCTTCACCCCCCACTTGGACGCGGCCTCTTCCATGGCCCGCTGGATCTCGTTGTTGACCTCGGCGCGGGACTCGAAGAGCTTGTCGAGTTCCATCTTGCCGACCACCGAGCGCAGGGTGGTCTTGGCCAGCACCTCCACCGCCTGGCTCATGTTCTCCACTTCATAGACGGCGCGTTTGGGGTCGATGATCTGGTAATAGAGCGCGCCATTGATGTTAACCGTGACGTTGTCGGTGGTTACTACGGGCTGGCCAGGAAAGTCCATCACCGTCTCGCGCCGGTCGATGCGGATCTCGTCGCTGGTGATGGCGTGGTACTCATCTCCCATCTTGCGGTAACGGATCATGGTGATGGCGCGGGGCTGCTCGATGAAGGGGATAATCAGGTTGATCCCGCTTTCCAGCAGCCGATTGAAGGAGCCGAGGCGCTCGATCACCATCACCTCGGACTGGCGGACGACCACTAGGCCCTTGGTGATGATCAGGATGCCGATGACGACGATGATCAGGCTCATGATCAGGTCTGGACTGACGGGTAATTCCATGTTCAAGGCTCGCTGTGTCGAGATGTGGCGTCCGTGTTGCGGGATGTCTGCCCAACGATGGCGGTGGTGCCATCGAAGGACAGGAAGGTGACCCGGGTGCCCGCCGGAAGGTCGATTTCCCCGGTGTCGGTGACCCGAATCCGGAAGAAGTCACCATTGACCTTGATGCCGGTGGCACCATCGAAATCACGTTTCAGGGTGGTAAAGATGCGGCCCTTCTCGACCCCGGTGCCAGTAGTCCCGTAGGCCACGCCGCGTGGCGAGAACCAGGGGCGGATCACCCGGATGGCCAGTGGCACCAGCACGCCCGAGAAGACACCCATGCCCAGCAATTGCCAGGAGAGCCCGAGACCCAGCCAGGCGATGGTCGCGGTCAGTCCCGCGGCGAAGGCGAGGGCCAGCAGTACCATGCCGCCGGATACCAGCTCCGCCAGTCCCAGCAGCAGGGCGAGCGCCAGCCAGATGACGGCAGGGTTCCAGTCCATGGGGATCTCCTCGAGGCCAGCAGAGGCCCCATGGTACTGCATCGGTGCATCAGGGGGGCATTTGTCGGGCCGGCAAGAAGATGGCATCTTCACGGCTCTGTGCCAGGAGCCCCCAGATGCCCCAGCGATACTCGCCACGTCAGGCCCATGATCACGCCATGGCCCGCCTGGGCTTTGTTTCCGACGATGCCCAGCGTCGCGCCGTGGCGGTGCTCGAGGCCTGCTACCAGGCCCTGCATGACGCTTCGGCAACGCCCCGGGGCGTCTACCTCTGGGGCCCGGTCGGCCGCGGCAAGACCTGGCTGATGGATCTCTTCCACCGGCACCTCGACGTTCCCTCGCGGCGCCTTCACTTCCACCACTTCATGCGCTGGGTACACCGCCGCCAGTTCGAGCTGGCCGGTACCGCCGACCCGCTGACGGCGCTGGCCCGGGAACTCGCCGGCGAGGTCCGCGTGCTGTGCCTCGACGAGCTGTTCGTCAGCGACATCGCCGACGCGTTGATCCTCGGGCGACTGTTCAGCGCGATGTTCGACCACGGGCTGGTGCTGGTCTGCACCTCGAACCAGGCGCCGCACCAGCTCTATGCCGAGGGCTTCAACCGCGAGCGCTTCCTACCTGCCATCGCAGCCATCGAGTGGCACATGGGGGTAGTCGAGCTCGACGGCGGCCAGGACCACCGCCTGCATCCCGGTCGGGCCCACCCGCGCTACTGGGTCTCGCGTCCCGGCCATCCGAGCGCCCTGAATGAGGTCTTCACGCGGCTGCGCCAGGGCCGACCCGAGGACCACGCCTCCATCGAGCTGGGACGTCGCTCGATCCCCGTGGTGGCGCGCAGCGAAGGGGTGCTCTGGTGCCGCTACGCCGCGCTGTGCGAGAAGCCACTGGCGGCGCTGGACTTCATCGCCCTCTGCGACCGTTTCGACCATGTCCTGCTGAGCGAGGTGCCTTGCCTGAGCCGTCGCGAGGCGGCGGCCCCCATCACCCGGGGCACCGAGGACGGGGTGGCGCGGGTCGACGCCGGCGAGCGTGACTTCCCCGAACTGTCCCGCCATGACGACGGCGTGCGGCGCTTCATTGCCCTGGTCGACGAGTGCTATGACCGGCGCATTCCGCTCTACCTGGAGGCGGAGGTGGCGCTGGGCGACCTCTATCCTCACGGCTACCTCGCCTTCCCGTTCCGGCGGGTCCTCAGTCGCCTGCAGGAGATGCAGCTGGCGCGCTTCGGTCGTGACCTCGATCTGGAGAGCCCGGGTGGCTGATCACCACGAGATCGTGCGGCTCCACCTCTTTACGCCGGACCAGCAGGGGCTCTATCGCCGCCTCGGCTGGCAGGACCACGAGACCCTGGTCCATCACGTTAAGACGGTGACCCTCATGATCCGGCGCCTGCCCCTGCAAGGGAGTTGAATCTGGCACGGTCGGCATTCCGCCACCGATGAGGCGAAAGGGCGGCGTGATGCGCTATGCTGCCGGGCGGCAGACAAGGGAGTGACGATGTGACAGGGCTGGTCTACTGGCTGGACATGGCAGGGGTTATCGTCTTCGCCCTCTCGGGGGTGGTGCTGGCCTGCCGCTCGAGGATGGATCCCTTCGGCATGCTGGTGCTGGCGGCGGTGACCGGGATCGGCGGCGGCACTCTGCGAGACCTGGTGCTGGGGGTCCGTCCGGTCTTCTGGGTGACGGATCCGACCTACCTCTGGGTGATCCTGGTCACCGTGGGCCTGTCGATCCTCGGCTTCCACTATATTCACCGCCTCTCGCGTGGCTTCTTGCCGGTGGCCGATGCCTTCGGCCTGGCCCTCTTTACGGTGATCGGGGCCCACAAGGCCCTGATGCTCGAGGCGCCCGGCGTGGTGGCGGTCCTCATGGGGCTGCTCACCGGGGTGGCCGGCGGGATGATTCGCGATGTCCTCGCGCGCCGGGTGCCCATGGTGCTTCGTCGTGAGGTATATGCCATCGCCTCCATTGCCGGCGGCATGGCGTTCGTCGGTCTCGAGGCCATTTCCGCGCCGCTGGGGATATCCATTGCCACCGGGCTGGGGGTCACCCTGGGGCTGCGACTCTCGGCCATCTATTGGCACCTGTCCTTGCCGGTGTTCGCCTGGGTAGTGGTGCAGCCACCGCAAGCCACCGAGCTTCGTGACGAAGGCGGGCAGGACGAGGACGACGGCCAGGACCAGGCGGCAGCGACGCCTCAGAGGCGAACCAAGACGCGGGTGAAGATGATCACGTCTGGTCGTTCCCGGCGTGGGGGCAAGTCAAAATGAGCCACCAGCGGCGGGTGGCTGCCGAAAGATCCCGCCGCGTGCTGGCCATCAGGCTTCTGGAGTGGCCGGACAGGCTCTATCCTGGGTCGGCACGGGCCTCTCTTCAATAAGAGGAAGCCCTGGCTTCCTGAATCGGCATGTCTTCCAATTGTGGTGCCAGCTCATCGCAGATATGCAGGTAGAGCGGCATTAATGCTTTCTGCATCCCGCTTTCTGCCTTCTGGCGATCGATATAGTAGGCACTGCGTCGGCCATGAAAATTGATGGTTTTTCCTACCTTGGTGAAGTGGAATCCTGCCATGGAAAGTAGCCGGGGAAGCCTCGGCTCCATCATGGCGAAAACCTGAATTTTTCCCGAGAGTCTTCCCAGGGCATATCCCGCAAGGAATAGACCACTAACCAGCAAGGGAAAAGTCCGTTTTTCCTTAGCCGTGAAGAGCATCGGGCCTCCGGATACTCCCGGGACATCGTTCTGCTTCAGCTTCGCGCGGAACTGCCGGCTTACAGCCAGTCGAGAAATTTCGTAGTAGCTGTCTGGCGGAAGCTTGTCCGGATGGAACCTCGGATGTGTGAGGCTATGATAGCCATAAAACTGGAGTGGTAGCTGGTTCAGCGGGGAGGGGCTTGAAGGGTCGGGAATCACGAGCCTTACACACCCTGCCAGGAGCCCAGTTCTGCGGTGCTCGATCACACAGTGGATTGAGCACTGGTCATGGATGTCATGTTCAAGCTTCCTCAAAGGATCGCTGGGCTTTTCATATCCGAGTTCTGCGCAGTAGATGTCATATCTTAAGCGATAGACTCTTTCCTTATCCTGCGGGCTTTTTGCCAGCTTGAAGCTGAATTCATCCATGAATTGCTTAAGAAGCATCGAGGACTCATCGCTGTCCTTTGTAGAGCTTGAGAAGGGCTTCATTCGATGGTCCTTTCGAGAAAAATTTCAGCAAGGCCTTCGGGGGAATGGTCGGCGCTATGTATGCCAAGTTACTCCGAATGCCTCAGGCACTGTGATCGGTTTGCCTAGGTGGAATCCCTGACCATAGGTGATGCCATAAGATTTCAACATTGGCAGCAGGGCTTCCTGGTCGACGAACTCGGCGATTGCCTGCTTGCCGAATCCTGCGGTGATATCGGCAATGGCCTGTACTATCACGCGGCTCTCCGGGCTGATCGAGAGGCTACGGATGAAGGAGCCATCGATCTTGATGTAATCCACCGGTAGCTGTTCCAGGTAATGGAAGCTGCTGAACCCCACGCCGAAGTCGTCCAGGGCCGTACGGCAACCCAGGTCACGCAGCGCCTGCAGCACACCACGTGCAGTGGAAAAATCGGTAACGGCGGCCGTCTCGGTGATCTCGAGGATGAGATGATGAGGATCGGCACCACTGGCCGCCAGTTCGTCGGCCAGATACTGTTTCAGGCCTTCATCATGCAGAGACTGGCCAGAAAGGTTGACCGCCAGGCTGACGCCCCTGTCCTGTAGCTGGCGAAGGACGCGCAGACTGTGTCGCAGCACCCAGCGGTCGACCTGCACGATCTGACCGCTGCGCTCCGCGACTGGGATGAAATAGGAAGGCGCTACCAGGCCGCCGTCGGCATCGCGCATGCGCAGCAGCACTTCGTAGTGCTTCACGTCGCGATCCTCCAGCCGCATGATCGGCTGCACCATCAACTCGAAGCTGTTTTCTGCCAAGGCGCTGCGTACGCGTTCCACCCAGTAGACCCGCTCCTGCAACTCGTCCTTGGCACTCTCGGCCTTCGAGAGCAGGTGCCAGTGCTGGATGCCGCTCTCCTTGGCCTTGTACATGGCGACGTCGGCACTGGCCATCAGATCGGCCGGCGTCGCGCCGTGGGTCGGGAACAGGGCAATGCCGATGCTCGCATTGACCCGATGTCGTCGTCCTGCGGCAGTGAACCTGAGGCTGTCGAGCAACTGGTCGATATGCTGGGCAACCTGAACCGCCTGGTTCTCGTCGGCACCCGTCAGCAACAGCGCGTACTCGTCGCCCCCCAGGCGAGCGATGACACCGCGATGGCCCAGGTTCAGCAAGAGGGTTTCGGCCACTTCGCGCAGAAGTCGGTCACCGACATGGTGGCCGCTTAGCTCATTGACCTCCTTGAACTGGTCCAGGTCCAGCAGCAGCACGGCACCTCGTGCTTCTCGCCACAACGCCTGCTGCAGGACGTCCTGGAAGTAACGTCGGTTGTAGAGTTCGGTCAGGGGATCACGCTCGGCCAGCCAGGTCAGACGAGCTTCCGCGGCCTTTCGTTCGGTGATGTCGAGGCCCACCGAGATCCGCGACATGCTGCCATCGGTGCCGGACGGCAGCGGGGCATGGTACCAGGCGATGGTATGGAGGCGTTGATCCGGGGTCAGGAGAGTTCGCTCCTCCTGCTGCGGGGTGTCGAAGGTTCCAGCAAGAGAGGAACTGCCTGCTTCGAATACATCGACGAAATGGCGACCCAGCAGGGAGGACTCGTCCAGGTCCAGCATCGCGCGGGTATAGTCGTTGACCAGACTGATCCGTCCCCGGCTGTCCTGGGCGATGATGAACACCCGGGCGGTATCCAGCAGGCTGTTCACGAAGTCCCTTTCATGGGCCAGTTCCTCGACGCGCGCCGCCAACTGGTCACCGCGTGCCTGGACCTCTTCCTCCAGCATCTCGAGCTGATGAGAGAGCTCCAGCGTCGTGCCCTCCAGCACGTCGATCTCATCCGGCAGGCGGCGGCGTACAGAGGGAATCGCTGCCCGGATATCGTCGAATCCCCCGCTGGCCAGCGTCGGAAGCAAGCCGGCGATCCGCCGCAGGCGCGCCATGGGGCGCAGCAGTATCATCAGCAGCATCAATTCCGCGACGATCCAGCCCACCAGGCCCACCCCCAGCAGAGTGCGCGTATCCTCGTTGATGGCCTGGATCTGGGTCGAGATATCGGAGATCAGCAGGAAGTATCCGGTACTGCGTCGGTCAGCATCCTCGTCCATGCGGACCGCGCTGAGTTCGAGTTGTTGGCCCTGTTCCTGCAGGTGCCGAGGGGTTTGCAGCAGGGCGCTGATGGATCCGAGGCCTGCTGCCCGCCGCAGCAACGGCAGGCTCTCCTCCTCTCGCGTCAGTGCCAGGAGATAGCCCTTCCAGGGGGTGAGGTGGCGTTTTTCGGGAAGGTCACGGCTCTCCAACGCGCCGGTCACCAGCAGGGCCACTTCGGCGTTGGAGACCTCTCTGGCCTGCCGGGTCACATCGGCCAGCGAGCGTGAGAGTACGACCAGGCCGACGCTCTCGCCATTCACCAGCACCGGAACGGCGGCGTACTGCTGGCAGTCGGTCGTGCAGCGTAGTGCCGTGATGGGTACCTCGGTATCCATGACCTGCTGTACCCAGGACTGGATCGGTAAGTTGTCTTCCTGCTGGACGGAACCCCAACGACCCATGGTCCGTCCCCGGACATCCACGACCAGTATCTCGTCGATGCCGGCCTCGAGCTGCAGGGTCGGCCACTGGGAGGCCAGCGCCTCCTCGACCTCTTCCGCGTTGCCTGCCTCGAGGGGCGGCCCAAGACGCGGCGAGGCTGCGGCCAGGCCCGCCAGCTGGCGCAGGTTCTCTGCAGAACGCTGGAGGGCCAGGCGGATCTCGCGTTGCTGCCGCTCATGGTGCTCGCTACGGCTCTCCTGGAACTGGCGGGTCAGATTGTCGTGGCCCAGCCACGTGAACAGCACCACGAGCCCCAAAAGCAGAAGGCTGCTCAGGGCGATGACACGCCATGTCAGGCTGAGTCGATGACGAGTCCGGAGGGACGATGGGGGGGTCATCTCTGTGGTTTCCAGGCCAGGAGCATTAGGACATCAGAAGCGCAGCGAAAGCTGGAACAGCACCATGTTCCAACGACGGCTGGTTTCCGATGGGTCCGGATTATCCTGGACAGGCAGCCAGCCGGTACCATCGACATGGTGATACTCTCCGGCCAGCAGCAGGCTGGGGTGTGGCGTCCACTGAAGTCCCAGAGTGATATCGTCTGCAAACTGGGAGTGTGCGGGTCCGAGGCCACTTGCCTCAAACCCCTTGCCGGAAGTGTCGTCACGATTGTTGGTCAGGCTGTCGTAGCGTACCAGCCACTGCCAGTCATCAAGGAAGCGTCGGGTATATTGCAGATACCAGCTTTCCCCGGTGGTATCGAAGTTCAATCGCGGGTCATTGAAGTTTTCAAGGCCGGACCGTCGCAGAGCATATTCTGCTGTCAGGCTCCAGAGTTCCTGATTATATTGCAGCGAGAATACCCATGGCTTGAAGTAGAAGTCTCCATCGGTCAAGCCGGGAGCCTTCGAATTGAAGTGTACCTTGGCATTGGCAGCGCTCAAGGCAGCAACAATTCTCCCACCATCATGTTCATAGCGGATCTGCCCAATGGCAGATTGCTCCGGGTCCAGTGAACCTGTCACACGGTCCAATCGAAGCGTCTGCCGCAAATCATCTTCTGCCTGGGGTGCACCCAGGCCAAGTTGTCCTCTGATGACGCCTTTGGGCAGGCGTTCCTCCAGATAGAGTGTTACCCCGTCGCCCGTTAGAGCCAATGAACGTGTTCGGTCGAAGTAGATGGATTGGGGCAGCAGGATACTGGGACGCGTAAAGGCCACATCACGGGTCTGGTTGTAGAAGCCGAACGGATTCTTGATTCGGCCTAGCTGGATGCCGAGGGTCCGCTGCTGGTCGGAGAGCATCTGATAATCGATCAGCCCGTAGTCCAGCTTTGGGCTGGCATCGCCGCCATCCCCGCCTGCGCGCCGGCTCAGTACCTGGGCGGCCAGCAGCACGTCCTCGTGGGGCCGCAGTGAGGCATTGGCGCCTATCTCTGTGAACTTGAAACTGCCCTCGCCTTCGCTGCTGGGGCCGAAGAAGTCGTTGTCATCACTGATGACCAGCGCCTGGCTCATGAAGCCATGCAACTGCAGGGTATCCAGTACGCCTTCGTCGCTCCGAGCCTGGACAGACAAGCTCAGGGTCAGCGCGGCGGCCATGGCGGTTATGGAGCGGGGATCACTCCATCGAAATGACTTGGACACGATCATCCAGGTACTCCCTTTCAAGATATCCCAGAGCACCGGGAGTGTTGGCGATGCGCTCAAGCATCTCCTCCTGGTTGCGAACTCGGTTGGGGGCCTGCCCGGTTCCCGAGAACACCATGCGGTCCCAGGCCAGCTGCAACTGATGCGGGTAGACGGACAGCTGTTCCTTGGCAAAGCGGGCATGCACGGGGTGGTCGTTGTCGAGCACGAAGACCCGCACGGCCTGCCCATCGGGCCAGGTGCGCTGCCTCATGGCGAAGATGGCGCGGGTGGTGTCGCGCGTGAGGTGGCGTGTCGCTACATCCGGATGTGCCACCAACAGGACGGGAACGTCCTGAGCGGTGGCCGTTGTGCCGGCCAGCGACAGGCCGGTCAGCAGCATCACGGTGGCCAGTGTCAGAGCGGTCAGGCGCGCCATGGGGCGTGCCTCCCTGATCGGCGAGCAGCAGCGGAGATCACCATCGCGAGGGAGTGATTCAGGACGATTGGTAGCATCGGGGTGTGTGTTCCCGTTGTCTGATGAACGTCAGGTTCATGCACCATGCAGGCTCAGCCCGCATTTCGTGAGTGTATGAGTCGATGACGCCTTCTCCCTGCAGCCCCTGAGGGGCATTCTCATTCTTATGTACGGTGCATGTCTCAGCTTTGCCACCGTGTGGGCACCAGAAAAATCAGCGCCCCATGACTAGTTTTGTCATCCTTATACGCTACATCACTTCAAGGAAATTTACAGGCAGGAGTATCAACGCGGGGTGAAAGTCCCGGCGGCTCGGGGCCGCCGGGGGAGGAGCTGCAGGTCAGAAGACCTGGAAGCTATCGGCATTGAGCCACAGGTGAGCCGCCACGCTGGCGATGTAGCCCAGCGCGATCACTGGGCTCCAGCGCAGATGGCCCATGAAGGTGTACTGGCCGCGGGCCTGGCCCATCAGGGCGACGCCAGCCGCCGAGCCGATCGACAGCAGGCTGCCGCCGACGCCCGCGGTGAGAGTGATCAGCAGCCAGTGGCCATGGGACATCTCGGGTTCCATGGTCAACACGGCGAACATCACCGGGATGTTGTCGACCACCGCCGAGATCACGCCCAGGGTGATGTTGGCGCCGGTGGCGTTCCAGCCCGTGTATAGCGCCTCGGAGAGCATGCCCAGGTAACCCATGAAGCCCAGGCCTCCGACGCACATCACGACCCCGTAGAAGAACAGCAGGGTGTCCCACTCGGCGCGTGCCACCCTGTTGAAGACGTCGAAGGGCACCACGCTGCCCAGGCTCTCGAGCTTCTTCCAGTCGCCGCGCTGGCTGTATTTGGTGCGCTTGCGCTCCAGGGAGCGGGGCAGGGTGCGGCGCAGGTAGTAGCCGAAGAACTGCAGGTAGCCAAGGCCCGTCATCATGCCCAGCACCGGCGGCAGGTGAAGCAGGGTGTGACAGGCCACGGCGGTGGCCACGGTGAGCAGGAACAGGGCGATGATGCGGCGAGCACCGCGCTTGAGCCAGACGTCCTCTTTCATGCTGTCGGGGGTGCGGTTCTGGATGAAGATGCTCATCACCACGGCCGGGATCAGGAAGTTGATCAGCGAGGGGATCAGCAACTCGAAGAACTCATAGAACTCGATGATGCCGGCCTGCCAGACCATCAGGGTGGTGATGTCGCCGAAGGGGCTGAAGGCGCCGCCGGCGTTGGCGGCCACGACGATGTTGATGCAGGCCAGGTTGATGAAGCGCTTGTCGCCCTCGGCCACCTTGGTTACCACGGCACACATCAGCAGGGCGGTGGTCAGGTTGTCGGCAATCGGCGAGATGACGAACGCCAGCACGCCGGTGATCCAGAACAGTGAGCGATAGCTGAAGCCCTTGCGGACCATCCAGGAGCGCAGGGCATCGAAGACGCGGCGCTCGTCCATGGCGTTGATGTAGGTCATCGCCACCAACAGGAACAGCATCAGTTCGGTGAATTCGAGAAGGGTCACACGAAAGGCATGCTCCGACTCGGTGGGCATGCCTGCCTTCACATAGACCCAACCGATCAGCCCCCAGATGATGCCGGCGGCGACCAGCACCGGCTTCGACTTGCGCATGTGGATCTTCTCTTCCGCCATGACCAGGGCGTAGGCGAGCACGAAGATGGCGACGGCGAGAATGCCCACGAAGGAACCGGTCAGGTCGAGCTCACCGGTGGCGGCGAACGCCGGGCTGCTGGCGATGAGGGAGATAAGGGCAAGCATGAACATGCCCGGCCAACGCACGAATTGCCGTGGCCAGTGGGGAGTACGACAGGTTGTCAGCATGGCTGCGATCATCCTGAGGCAAGAGGTGGGGGGAAGTGTGGGTAGTATGAAAAAGTGGCCAGATGTTATCACAGCGTGTTGCGACGCAGTATGCTCCTTCCTTGTTAACCAGTGCGCCTTTGGTAGGACAGAGGCGATAGGGAACCCACCCACGCCCACCTATCCAACGGGCCGCGCAAGCCGTTATTTTGTGGCATCATCTTCCCTTCCGGCGTCTGCCGGAGACCAAGGATTGCCAATGACTCGGGGCAGGCTCACGACACATGTTTCTTGATGACTTCCATACACGGACGGATGACTGGGTCCGGATCTCCGCCGAGCAGGCCAGTCGCTTTGCCAAGCGCATCGCCGGGGACTACAACCCCATCCACAATACCGATGCACGGCGGTTCTGTGTGCCTGGCGACCTGCTGTTTGCGCTTGTCCTGGCACGCTATGGGCTCTCGCAGACCATGAGCTTCCGCTTCCTCAGCATGGTAGGGGGCGACGTGCCGCTTTGCTTTCTCGAGCACGACGATGGCCTCATACGCGTCTGTGACGATCAGGGCAAGTGCTACCTGGAGGTGACCCACGAAGGCGAGACGACTCGCGACGAGGCCGTGGTGGAGGCCTTCACCCGCAGCTACGTGGCCTTCTCGGGCAAGAACTTCCCCCACTACCTCAAGCCGCTGATGGAAGAGCAGGGAGTCATGTTCAACCCGCGTCGTCCGCTGGTGATCTATGACAGCATGGGTTTCTCGCTGGAGCGCCTGGACGGCCCGTTGCCTGGCCTCGAACTCCTCGACTCCTCACTATCGGTGGTCGGAAAACGCGGCGATGCCCTGCTGGAATTCCGGATCACCGCCGGCGGTGAAGAGGTCGGTACCGGCTCCAAGAAGCTCGTGGTCAGCGGCCTGTGCGACTATGACGCCGCCGCCATGGACGAGGTCGTCGCCGAGTTCTACCGTCTCAAGGACGCCTACGAGCGGCAGGACTGACGTGCCCGACCGCCTGGCGCCATGCATCACCACCGGCAGGATGCCCATTGCCCGCCCGCCGGGCAGCGACGGTCTAGCAAGAGGATGACGACACGATGATGCGCACGCTGCTGCTGGAAGCCGATGGCCAGGTGTCGAGAGGCGGGGAGGAGCTGATCGCGCGCTGGCGCGATACCCCCGACAGCCGCATCTGGATCGACCTTCAGGGCGCGGCGCTCGACGATCAGCGGGTGTTGCTCGAGGCCTTCGACTGCCACCCGCTGGCGATCATCGATGCCCAGCGCGAGCGCCACCCGCCCAAGATCGAGGAGTTCGAGACCCACACCCTGATCCTCTACCGGGGCATCTCGTCCTTCGATGCGGAACTCAACTATGCCCCGCAGCAGGTCGCCTTCTTCATCGGCGAGCGCTACCTGATCAGCCTGCACCCGAGCCTCGCCATGAGCATCGATCGCATGTGGGAGCAGGACGGCAGCCGGCTCCTGGCGAAATCCCCCGGCCATGTGGCCCTGAAGATCATGCACCTCTCGGCGGGCTTCTATCTCGACAGCCTGCTGGAGTTCGAGACCCAGCTCAGCGATCTGGAGGACGGCCTGGTCGAGGCCGGCAACGACAGCCTGATGAAGCGGATCATCAGCTACAAGTCGCGGCTGGTGAAGATGCGCAGGGTGTTCAACTACCATCAGGCGATCACCCAGGAGCTGATGGCCTACGACTATTCGCACCTGCCCCGCGATGAGGCCGACACCCTTCACGCCATCAACGACGTCCACGAGCGCTTCGAGCGCCTGCACAGCCTGACCCAGATGTACTACGACATCTGCGGCGACCTGGTCGATGGCTATATCTCGCTTTCCTCTCACCAGCTCAATATCACCATGCGGGTGCTCACGGTGATCACCGCCATCTTCGTGCCGCTGACCTTCCTCGCCGGCATCTATGGCATGAACTTCGCCAATATGCCCGAACTCGCCTATCGCTGGGGCTATTTCGTTTTGCTCGGCGTGATGCTTGCCATCGGCATTGCCCTGTTGTGGGTGTTCCGGCGCAGGAAGTGGCTGTGATAGCGACCGACGGCCACCGCGTCAAGAACCAGCGGCTCCGGGTGTCGCAGCTCCTGCAAGGGCCAAGGTGGAACGCTATGCTGTAGAAAGGCCCATCCGGGCCTTCGCGTTCACCGTTACCCTATCGGGAGGTGCATCATGACAACGCCCATCATCGCCGGCGGCATACTGCCTCGGCGCCTGCTTCTCTGCCTGCTGTTCGTCGCCCCGGTAGCCCTGGCCAGCGGAGGCCACGACCTGACCTTCCAGGGCGATGCCAGTTTCGGCGGCCCCCATGGCGGCCAGGCCGTTCAGGTGGCCCTGGTCGACGCCGCCTCCGGCGAGGTACTCGAGACGAAGTCCGGCACGGTCTCCGCCGACGTTAGCCCGGCCTTCTCCTTTGACTTCCCCGGCGCCCTTAACGAAGGGAGCAGCTACGAGGTGCACTACTGGATCGATTCCAACTTCGGCGGCGGCACCGAGGGAAGCTGTGATCCCAAGGGTACCGACCACCAGTGGAGCGTGTCGCTGGAGGGATCCGGCGAGGCGGTCACCCACGCAGAAAGCCATGACCCCGGCGCACAGTCGGACGTCTGCGCCACTTTCGAGTAACGGCCTTCTCAGCCAGGCCTGCGGTGCCACTGACGACCGAGCCCGGCTTCCGCAGGCGCCCCGGTCAGTCGCTGGCCGGGCGCCTGCTTCATGCTTCCTTGCGTAACGGGTCGAGCAGCTCGCTCAGCCCGTTGTGGTCGATCTCGTGCATCAGGTGCAGCAGGCGGCCGATCTGGCTGTCGGGAAAGCCCTCGCGGGCGAACCAGTTGAGGTAGGGGCCTGGCAGGTCGGCGATCAGGCAGCCTGCGTGCTTGCCGAAGGGCATGCGCAGGGTCACCAGTTTCTCAAGATCTTCGGGATTCACTAAGCTGGCTCCATGACGGGCTGAGGCGACCTGACCAAGCCGGATTTGGCGCTTGTTGGGCCCACCTCGCGTCCTGCGGGTCGACCGCCGTCTATGCGGTAACCCGCACCCGGTTGCGCCCTTCGTGCTTGGCGCGGTAAAGGGCGTGGTCAGACCGCTCCAGCAGAGCCTCGGCCTCCTCGTTGCCCTGAAACTCTGCCACGCCGGCCGAGAGTGTCAGCCATAACTGTTCGGCCGCAAGAGGTGTCGTCTCGAGACGCTGGCGAAGCCTGTCCACGGCCTGGCAGGCTTCTTCCAGCGTCACTCCAGGCAGCAGGATCAAGAATTCCTCGCCGCCGAGACGAATGACGTGGTCATGCTGACGCATCGCGTCCTTCATCAGTTCGGCTGTTTCGCTCAGCACACTGTCGCCCACCGCATGGCCGTAGCGATCGTTGACCCGCTTGAAGTGATCCAGGTCGCAGATAGCCACGCACAGGGGAGTGGCATAGCGGCGGCTGCGCAGGATTTCCTTCTCCAGCAGGCCCAGCCCGGCGCGACGATTGAGCAGGCCGGTCAGTTCGTCGTGGTGGGCCAGAAACTCCAGGCGCTGCTCCAGGGACTTGCGCTCGGTGATGTCCAGCACGAAGGTGACCTTCTTCACCTGGCCGTTGCCGTCCCGAATGCGTGCGGCCTTGGCCAGGATGTTCTTTGGCTGGCCATCCCTGCCCTGCACCTCCCACTCCTGGGTGGCCTCCAAGTCGCTTTCACCGGCGATGAACCGTTCATGCAGGTCGATCAGCGAGGGCCGGTTGGCCTCGGGCACCACCATGGTAAAGGGCTGGCCGAGCAGTTCCTCCTCGCGATAGCCATAGAAGTCACAGTAGGCGGGGTTGACCATCTCGAAGAGGCCATCGGCGTCGGTGACACAGATGCCGATGGGAGCGGCATGGATCACCTTCTCCGTGTTGCCGAAAGGTTCGAGGGAAGGCGTCATGAGTCGGTACCGGGGAGAGGGAAGGGGGAGTCGAGCACGGCCGACAGCTACGTATCATCTGCGCAAAGAGACCCTTTTGCCGATACCTTAATACCACCGAGCGTTTGCGTTGTCATCGGCGGCGGAGCCTCATGGTATCGCCACTGGCAGACACGCGGCCGGACCCGGCTATTGCGGCATGACGCGGCGCTCAAGCGCCTCCAGAAAGGCCCGGATGCGCGCCGCATTGGTGCCCACGTCGCTGGTGCCGAGCCGCGAGGCGGAGCGCATGTCCACCCGCACTTCGTCGCCCGTCACGCCATCACCCGTCTCGGTCATGCGGATCACCACGTCGTCCTTGAAGCCGAACCAGAAGGTGGTATCGGTGGCCTCGAGCCTCCGTTCCTCCAGGGCGGCGATCTCCCAGCCGGCCTCCCGGGCCTCGGCCTCGGCGGCCGTTCGCACCGCCTCGAGTGAGGCCGCCAGCATCAGCGGCTGGATGTCGGGGTAGGCCTCGCGCTGCTGGCGGGCGGTCTCCTCGCCGGGGTAGGCCACGGCATTGGGGGCGGCCTCCCGGGGCGCCACCAGGGCCTCGAAGGCGGGCGGGTCCAGCAGGTCGGTGGTGATGTCGTGGATGGGCGGCACGCTGCGCGCCTGCTGCAGTTGCAGCCAGGGCACCGCGACCAGTGCCAGGCCGGCCAGGATCACCAGGGCGCCGAGCACGGCCGGCAGGAGGCGGCGGGTGAGGGCGGCGATGAGCAGGCTCACCAGGCCCAGACCGGAGGCGCCGAAGGCGATGAAGGCGCCGTAGCGCAGCATGCTGAAGGCATCCCCGAGGGCGAGTGCCTCCAGGCGATAGGCGGGCCCGGCCCCGGCCATGGAAAGGGCCGCCAGGCTGGCCAGGATGCCCCCGGCCAGCGCCACCTTGAAGGCCAGTCCCTGGCCTCGATGTCCCGATACCATGCGCTCTCGTGTCATGCTGGCTCCTCGCGTCGGTCAGCCCATGTCATTCGGTGGCCGTTCTTCCGGTGAGCATCGGCCGTGGATCATCGCTGGTCATGCCCGTTGCAGGGTCGGAAGAGGGTCAATCCAGCACGATCAGGTGATTGGGCAGTTCGTTGCGCTCGTGGGTGGCCGGTACCTGCTCCTTGAGATGTTCGCCGCAGGCCTCGATGCACTCCAGGAACCCCTTCAGCGTCTCGCCGGCCTGTACCCGCCGGGTGAACGCCGCCACGATGGATTGCCAGGCCTCGTCGTCGATGCGCGCCGAGATGCCCCGGTCGACCAGGATCTCCACATACCGCTCGGCCTCGGAGACGAAGATCAGCATCCCCGTTTCTCCCTCGGTATGGTGCAGATTCTGCTCCAGAAACTGCCGCCGGGCGAGGTTGGCCGCCCGCCAGTGGCGCACCGATTGCGGGATCAGCCGGGTGGTGATGGTGGGGAGGCGGAACACCAGTCCCAGCACGATGAAGGTCGCCCACTGCGCCAGCGTCAGCTCATAGGCCGTCAGCCAGCCGGGAAAGTAGTTGACCGCACCGGGTACCACCAGGGCCAGCAGGCCGGCCCAGAGCAGCGGGATATAGGCATAGTTGTCCGCTCGCGGAGCCAGCACTGTGACCAGTTCGGCATCGGTCTCGCGTTCGACCCGATGAATCGCCTCGGCGACCTGGCGCTGCTCGTCTTCACTCAATAAAGCCATGGGGATCGTGATCTCCGAATCCTGATTGTCATGTGGGTGTCGCCGCCGGAGGGAGGGCGGGATTACCAGCCGCCGGACGCGCCGCCGCCGCCGAAGCCACCGCCGCCGCCTCCGAAGCCGCCACCTCCACCTCCACCGAAACCACCGCCGCCGCCGCGCGACCTGCCGCCGAGCGCACCGCCCAGCAGCATACCGGCCAGCAGGCCGCCGCGACCGCCCCGAACCAGGGCCATCACGATGCCGAACATCACGAAGAAGAGAATCGAGGCCGGTCCCTCGGGTTTCTGCTGGCCGGCCTGGGCGCTGGCGGTGGTGGTGGTGTCCAGGGGCTCGCCGCCCAGCACCCGGATCATCGCCTCCACCCCCTCGGTGATGCCGCGGGTGTAGTCGCCCTCGCGGAAGGCCGGTGTCAGGATCCGGTTGATGATCACCGAGGACTGGGCGTCGGTAAGTCGGCCCTCGAGGCCATAGCCGACCTCGATGCGCACCTTGCGCTCATTCGGCGCGACGATCAGCAGGGCGCCGTTGTCCTCCTCTTCCTGGCCGATGCCCCAGTGGCGCCCCAGCTGATAGCCATACTCCTCGATGGTCACGCCCTGCAGGTCGGGCAGGGTGGCCACCACCAGCTGCTCGGTGGTGGCCTCCTCGTGCGCCGCGAGCTGCTCGCTCAGGCGTGATTCGGTGGCCCGATCCAGCAGGTCGGCCTGGTCGACCACGCGACCGGTCAGCTCGGGGAAGTCGAGCTGCTGTGCCTGAAGGTCCTGGGCCTGGAGGCCCAGGGTCCCCGACAGCAGCAGCGCCAATAACGGAATGCGCAGAAGATCGATCATTCAAACTCCACCTGGGGGGCCTGGTCGGCGTTCTCGGTCGTGGCGTCGAAGGTCTCGCGAAGCTGCATGTCGCTGTAGAGGACCGTATGCCACAGGCGACCGGGGAAGGTGCGCAGCTCGGTGTTGTAGCGCTCCACCGCGGTGATGAAGTCGCGCCGCGCCACGGCGATGCGGTTTTCGGTGCCTTCCAGCTGCGACTGCAGGGCCAGGAAGTTCTGGTTCGACTTCAGGTCGGGATAGCGCTCGGACACCGCCATCAGGCGGCTCAGCGCCCCGCTGAGCTGCTGCTGGGCCTGCTCGAACTGGCGCATCTTCTGCGGGTCGTCCAGCGACTCGGCATCGATCTGGATGGACGTGGCCTTGGCCCGCGCCTCCACTACGGCGGTCAGGGTCTCCTGCTCCTGCCGGGCGAACCCCTTGACCGTCTCGACCAGGTTGGGCACCAGGTCCGCGCGCCGCTGGTACTGGTTCTCCACCTGCGCCCAGGCCGATTTCACCTGCTCATCGTAGGTGGGGATGTTGTTGACGCCGCAACCCGTCAGCAGCATCGCCATCATCAGCACAAGGGCGAACCGCCAGACGCGAGGGTCGGGAAGCGTGGAGTGTCTCGTCAGCATGGGGTCGGTCATTCCTGTCATTGCGGTTCGATGGTGTCCAAGGTACAGCTCAGGGGGATGCGAAGGAAGCGACGCCATGCCGTCCGGCAGCGAACGGGACGGCCGCCGAGCGATGCAAGGCGGCGCCGAGTGAGGGAGAATGTCGCGATACCCGAGCTTCACCGCGCGCCCTGACGACGCTGTCCGACACCACGCCACGAGGTCCCATGAATCCCACCATCGAGCTGCTCAAGTCCCACCGTTCCATCCGCAAGTTCACCGACCGGCCGGTCTCCCGCGAGCTGCTGGAGGAGCTGATCCGCGCCGGGCAGGCCGCGGCCACCTCCAGCCACGTGCAGGCCTACAGCGTCATCCACGTGACGGACTCCGCCCACCGCGAGGCGATCGCCGAGCTGGCCGGCGGCCAGGGCTATATCGCCCGCTGTGCGGACTTCCTGGTGTTCTGCGCCGACATGAAGCGCCCCACCGAGGCCGCCGAACGCACCGGTGCCCGGGTGGTGCGTGGCATGACCGAACAGCTGCTGGTGGCCAGCGTGGACACCGCCCTGATGGCCCAGAACGTGGCCATTGCCGCCGAATCCGAGGGGCTGGGCATCTGCTACATCGGCGGAATACGCAACGATCCCCAGCAGGTCAGCGACCTGCTGGAGCTGCCGGACCACGTCTTCCCGGTGTTCGGCATGTGCCTCGGCTACCCGGCCCAGGATCCGGACGTGAAGCCCCGCCTGCCGGTGTCGGCGATACTCAAGGAGGACACCTACACCGACGACCGTGAGCAGGTGGCTGACTACGACGAGACCATGCACGGCTACTACCAGGCGCGGAAGGGCGGCAACAAGCAGAGCGACTGGTCGCGCAACCTCACCCCGCTGTTCGACACCAAGCTGCGCCCCCACATGCGTGACTTCCTGGTCAGGCGCGGCTTCGAGATGAAGTGAGCCATGCCTCATCCGCGGAGGTGGCGAAGGCGGTGCGCCGGTCGGCAGGCCAGCGCCACCCCAGGGGTCACCCCCGTGTCCTGGGGGTAAAGGAGCCGCTCACTCAGCCGTCGGCCAGGGCACTCGCCCGATGCGTTTTCGGGCTGATGCCCCGCACCCGCTTGAACGCAGCGCTGAACGCATAGGGCGTGGCATAGCCGACCTTCTCCGCCACGCTGCCGACCGTCTCGTCGGGCTGGCAGAGCAGGTCCGCTGCCAGGGCCATGCGCCAGTTCTTCAGGAAGGTCATGGGCGGTTCGCCCACCAGGTCGTGGAAGCGTCGTGCCAGGGACGCCCGCGAGGCACCCGTCTCCAGGGCCAGGGCGCCCAGCGTCCAGGGACGAGCGGGATAGTCATGCATCAGGCGCAGCGCGCGCTCCACGATGCGGTCGCCCTGATGGCGCCACCAGGCCGGTCGGTCGGCGTCCTGCCGGGCAAACCAGGCCTTCAGCACGGCGGTGATCAGCAGGTCGAGCAGGCGGTCGAGCACTGCCGCCTGCCCCGGCTCGTCGACGACCACCTCGTCGCACAGCAGCGGCACCAGGGGCGATTCCCAGTCGCGATGCGACAGCGACAGCACGGGCGGCAGCGAGCGCAGCAGGCGATCGCTGATGTCGCTCAGGTGCTCGTAGGCGCCGACGAGGAAAACCGTCTCGCCCCGGGGATCGTTGCCCCAGATGCGCACGCCATGGGTCATCTCCTCCCGCACGGAGCGGCCATCGAGGTCGCAGCAGCGCTGCCCCGGGTGGATCACCACCTGCGGGGGCATCGTGGGTGCGTGGGCGACGGTGTAATGGGCCGGGGCGCGAGTGACGGCGATATCGCCCGGGCCGATGCGCACCGGCTCGCCCTCGTCGGGCATGAGCCATGTCTCGCCCTTCACGCCGGCGATCAGCGTCAGGGGCGATTCGGCGACGATCCTCAGCGACCACGGCGGGGTCATCACCGTGCGAAGGGTGAAGGCCCCGCGGGCCCGCGGGGCGTCCAGCAGTCCACCTAGCGTATCCATCGCACGATTATAGACGGATGCGTATGAAACCGAGGGTCTCGCGCATGGTGGGCCAGCGGTGCCCTCCTTAATCTTCAAGGTGTCACCCACGCCCCCCGGGGCAGCACAGCTTGATCTCGAGGAGAATGCACCATGAAGGCACCATCCATCACCCAACAGGATCAACAAGGCGTCGTCCTCGTCCTGGGCGGCACCGGCAAGACCGGGCGTCGCGTCGTCGAGCGCCTCCAGGCCCGCGGCATCGAGACACGCGTCGCCTCGCGCTCGACGACCCCGGCGTTCGACTGGAACGATCCCAGCGGCTGGGAGGCGGCCTTCGAGGGCGTCACGGCGGCCTACCTCACCTACGCCCCGGACCTGGCGATCCCCGGCGCCATGGAGGCGATTCGCCGTGTGGTGGACCTGGCCGTCGCCAAGGGCGTCCGGCGCCTGGTGCTGCTCTCCGGGCGCGGCGAGGAGGAGGCGCAGGCCTGCGAGCGGGTCCTCCGGGCAGCCGACGTCGAGTGGACGGTGGTGCGCGCGAGCTGGTTCATGCAGAACTTCTCGGAGGGCGAGTTCCTCGGCATGGTGCAGGCCGGCGCCATCACCCTGCCGGCGGGCGACATCCCAGAGCCCTTCATCGACGTCGATGACATCGCCGATGTGGCGGTGGCCGCGCTGACTGAGAAGGGACACGCCTACGAGACCTACGAGGTCACCGGGCCCCGCTGCCTGACCTTCGCCGAGCTGGCCGAGGAGATCTCCCGCGCCGCCGGGCGCGAGGTGGCCTTCGTCCCGGTCCCCGCGGCCGACTTCGCCCGCGCCGTCACCGCCTCGGGCGCGCCGCAGGAGGTCGCCTGGCTGCTGAACTACCTCTTCGAGACGGTGCTCGACGGGCGCAACGCCTACGTGGCCGACGGCGTGCAGCGGGCGCTGGGCCGTGAGCCCGCCGACGTGACGGCCTTTGCCCGCCGCATCGCCGCGCACGGCACCTGGCAGGCCGCGGGCGAAGAGACGCCCGCATGACCCTGCTGGCGAAGCCCAGCAGGCAGAGTGCCAGGGCCACCAGGCTGACGCCCTGGCCCAGCAGCCATCTCAGGCCGATCTCTTCCATGGCCTATCCACTGCCGAGGGGGAGGATGAGGAAAAGCCCCGCCATGCCAGCCCGGCCGCCCGGTGGCAGGCGATGGACTTGCTCGTGAGTGTGCCACGGTAGAGACTCGGCACAGCGCATACGGGCTGCGCACCCGACGCTTCCTGCCATCCCATTTTCCTGCCAAGCCATGGAGGGCCGATTGAATGGCGAGCCAAGCCGACCCCGACCTGGCCCCGCGCCTGCGTGAGTGGCTCGAGGGCCTGCCCGACGTGGCGGTGCCGATCACCTACCAGCAGGCCGCCGAGGCGCTGGGCCTCTCGCCGCCGGGCACCATCCAGCGCGTCGCACTGGCCCTGGAGGCGCTGATGTGCGAGGACGTCGCCGCCGGCAGGCCGATGATTGCCGCCCTGGTGGTCAGCCGCCGCGGCGACCTGCCCCGGCCGGGCTTCTTCGAGCTGGCCGTGTCGCTCGGCCGCTTTCCCGCCGTCCCGGCAGGCCTTGATTCGGCCTATCGGCAGGAGCTCGATCGGGTGCTGGCCCGCCGCGGATGACGCTCATGGACGGCCTGCTAACTCACTGATAGGGTCGAGATTGTATCGGTAGCACACACAAGGACATGGAGGTGTCATGAGCCATACGCCGCACGAACTGGTTGAGGAGTTTCCCGAGCATGCTGAGCGCATCCACAGCCTCAAGCAGTCGGATACCCATTTCGCGAAACTCGTCGAGGATTACCACGAGGTAAACCGGCAGATCCACCGGATGGAGACCGAAGTCGAGCCGGTGGCCACCCACATCGAGGAGGACGCCCGCAAGAAGCGCGTCGCCCTCAAGGACGCCATCGCCACCTACCTGAACGAGTGACTTAACCGGCTCGCGTCTGACCCTGTTCACGCGAGAAGCCGATCGCCCGTCTCGCCACCATGGCCGGGACGGGCGATCGGCGTTTTGTCGTCATCTTGCCGTGGGCGTCGGGAACGACGGCCACCGCCCGTG
>NZ_JBEGCJ010000001.1:0-469286 GCF_040196335.1 Halomonas aquatica | reverse complement strand
GGGCGGGCGCGCGCGCCACCCCCCCCCACGGCCAGTGAGCATTAGTTGGGGCGAGGGCGCCGCCGATGGGCGCCCGGGCAGAGGGGCGGTGGATTACTTCTTGAAGCGCGAACGCGCCTTCTCGAGGGATTCGTTCAGCGAGGCCCAGGCGCTTTCCATGCCCGCCCTCATGTCCTTCCAGGCGCTATCGCCGGCTTCCTGGAATTCCTCCATCTGCTTGAGAGCATCCTGCCGCTGCTCCTCTAGCTTGTCGATCTGCTTCTGATACTCGAGCTGGGCATCGGCCGAGGCGGCCTCCGCCTTGGCCTTCAGCTTGTCCATCTCGGCCTGCCATTGGTCCAGTTGGGCCTGGAGCTTCTTCTCGTAGGCTTCTCTATCGCTCATGGGGGCATCCTTTCAAGGTATGGGGGTTCATGCACCCTTGAGGGTAGTCCGTTTCAGGAGAACACGATATGACCGGCATGCGTCGGGTCCTCGTTTGGACGGCGGTCTCGAGTTCCAAGCGTAACGCTATTGAAGGGTGCTCGGACCGATGACCGACTTCTTGAGCACCTCGGCCTGGACGTCCAGCGGCGTTCGCCAGTCCAGTGTCTTGCGCGGCCGCGTATTCAGTGAGTCGACGATGGCGTCGAGTCCTTCCTGGCTGTAGACGGAAAGGTCCATGCCCTTCGGCAGTACTGCCGCAGCAGCCCGTTAGTGTTCTCGTTGGGACCCCGCTGCCAAGGGCTATGTGGGTCAGCGAAGTAGGTCGCCGTACCAGTTTTCTGCGTGATCTCGGCATGCCTCACCATCTCTCTGCCCTGGTCGTAGGTCATGGAGAGGCGCAGAGGCCGCCCTCCTTGGGAGACGCTAATTCCATAAGTGCGGTCAGTTACAGAGATTCATCAAAGGCTCTGGGTGACTTTCTGGCCTTTCCGAGCCGCATATCTTAGGTTGTTCGGGGTGGAGCGACCATCGAGAAGGAAAGTGCAATGCTGCAAACTTTGGAGGCGGGTTTACGGGCTTGGATGTTGCCGGGCATTTTGGCGTTGCTTGCCGTGATAGCCAGTTACACCCTCTACCGGCTGACGCTAGTGGTGATCCGGCACTTTTCGAAACGGCGAACCGTCCCCCTGCTGTTTCTGGACGCGGCTGCCAAGGCGCTGGGTTTGGTCACCAGCCTGCTGGCACTCAGGGCTACGCTCAATGGCGCTCCGGATGACCTGCTGCTCTTGGCGCCGGTGAAACAGGTAGTCACATTGCTGCTGATTCTGTCTCTGACGTGGGCAGCGGTTCGCCTGACCTCAGTCATTGGCGACGTTATCGTGTTGTTGAATCCCGTATTGGAAGGAGAGTGGAAACGGGCCCGCAAAGTAGAGACACAGACACGCTTCCTGGTCCGTTGCCTGAATATCCTCGTTATCATCGTGGGCATTGGTGCCGCGCTGATGACCTTCGAGTCGGTACAGAAAGTGGGCGCCAGTCTGCTGGCGTCCGCAGGTGTTGGCGGCATTGTCCTGGGTTTTGCTGCACGGCCAGTACTCAGTAACCTGTTGTCGGGCATTCAGATTGCGCTCACCCAGCCGTTTCGCATTGAAGATGCGCTGAACGTGCAGGGCGAGTGGTGCTGGGTCGAGGAAGTGACCGCAACCTATGTAGTCCTGCGGGTGTGGGACCAGCGTCGGCTTATAGTCCCATTGCAGTGGTTTATCGAGAACCCTTTCCAGAACTGGTCACGGAATACGGCGGATTTGCAGGGCACGGTCTTTATCTGGGTTGATTACACCATGCCCATCGAGCCACTACGCCAAGAGTTCTCGCGCTTGCTAAATACGATGAAGCAGTGGGATGGCAAGGTGGCGACTGTTCAGGTGACCGACTCCAATGATCAGGCGCTACAGGTCCGCTTTCTTATGAGTGCACCTGACTCCAGCCAGAACTGGGATCTGCGATGCGCTATCCGTGAGGGGCTGGTGACGTTTATCCAGCAGCATTACCCCTCGCAACTGCCCCGCCTTCGTGCGCGATTGGTGGATACTTCTCCGGAGTTTGATGTGAATTCCAACAACCTGGCTGATCTCCAAAGAGAAGCTCCTGAGATATCTGGGCCTGGAAGCCGATCCCGATCTGACAACCGAAAAAAACCGTAGGGCTGTCGCCAGACTTTGAATCGCCCCGAGTTTTTAGACACAACCTGATCTTATAAATATGGTGTAAAGGAGTCGCCTGAGGTGACAATTAAAATGTGTGTATAACGTTTTCATCTAATCTAATAATCAACCATTAAATCAGCTTGAACTAATTGTTTGATTCTGGCCGAAAGCCGACCTTCAATATGAATTGATTCTGGGAAATGGCACTCATCAATTCCCCAGGCTACTCACCCGCATCACCCGTCGCTCCACTGTATCCAGAAGCTGGCCGCGCCCGGTTCGGCCAGGGGTGGCCATTGGTGGGCGCGGCTAATGCCGGTATAGAAATGCTCAAGCGTCAGGATCGGGTTGGGACGGCGGGCAGAACCTACGTGATACCCCCGCCGCCATCAGGATCTCGGCATTCGCGCGTCGATCAGTTCTGCATGGGAATGCCGTCTTCCCACCGAAAGCCGATGCCGCCGCCTTTCCAGACGCCCTCGCCGAGGGGTTTGGGCCCCTGGATATCGACGTGCTGCGGCAACCCGAAGCCGGGCGCCAGGTCCTGCATGCCACGAACGGTGCTGCGATGCATGATCCGCAGGCCCTGTTGCTCGACGGGCAGGTGCGCCTCGGGCGCGGCGCGATGCGCCACGGCGAGGTTGTCGATGAACACACAGTCGTTCTCCTGATACTCGTAGGCGGTGGCGTAGCCGTTCTCCAACCCGGCATTCAGGATGTCGTTGTACTCGCGGCAAAGCTGCTGCAGCTCGTCCTCGTTCAGCAGGCGAAAGCCCTCCTCATCGGGGAGCTTCTCGATCACCGCCCCCGTCATGCCCAGGTGCAGCCAGATGCACTTGCGCTTCGAGATGGGGTGCTCGTGCACCACGGGATGCACCACGCCCGAGGCGGAGTTCACCGAGGAGAGGCGGCTCCAGAACTCCTTCCGGTCCTCCGGGAGGGCGTCATAGGCGGCACCCTGGTGGGCGAAGTAGGTGCCGCCGCCTTTCTCGGCCGGGCGGATGATGTGGTAGCCCGAATGCGAGAAGGTGTCCGCATTGAAGCTGCCGTCGTTGTGCCATTGCGGTCCCACGCCCGGGATGCCGTGCTTCTGATCGTTCGAGAGGCGGAAGATATGCTGATTACCTCCCGGCGTCGCCGGGTGTACGCCGTGGGTGCTGTGCAGCTCCTTGCCGCCCCACCAGCAGCTGGCGCGCAGGAAATCGTCGGGGCTCAGCTGCGTGTCGTTCTTGAAGACGAGGAACCCGCGATTGGCCATCTCGAGTTCCAGCGCATCCAGTACCTCGGGCGGGGGCGCGTCCTCGGCGGACAGGTCGATTCCCTGTACCTGCGCACCCAGGGGATCCAGCGGGGTGATGGTGCCGCCGAAGGCCTCGATGGTGGCCACGCGAGTGGGATCCAGGGGCGGGAGAGTCGATTGACGGGTCGTCATGCGGGCCTCCTGTGATTGATGGCGATGGCTCAGCGCGATGGCTGAGCTTGATGCAAGAAGGATGACCGCGACGCCGAGGGCGTCGATGTGGAGGGGGCGCCATTAGGGCAACGCCGTCATCCGAGCACAGGATGTATGAACCGATCATGCTGACAGAGACGTTGCTGTTTTCCAAACGCGGGCCGAGCGCGCCGCCGCGCCCGGCCTCGGCTGGGTCAGCCCATGGCGGGCTTCATGACGTGGAGGGCGTCACGAAGTGGCGGCGCCGGGCCGCGCCTCCATCGGGGCGACTCCCGGCGTGAAGCGATAGCCGAGCAGCCGCATGGCGTTCAGTGTCACCAGCACCGTGGCGCCGGTATCCGCCATCACCGCGATCCACATGCCGGTGATCCCCAGCGCCGTGGTGACCAGGAAGACGGCCTTCAGGCCCAGCGCCAGGGCGACGTTGGTCTTGATGTTGCGCAGCGTGGTCCGCGACAGGTCGATCAGCTCGGCGATACCGATCACGCGGTTCTTGAGCAGCGCCGCATCCGCCGTCTCCAGCGCCACGTCCGTGCCGCCGCCCATGGCGATGCCCACCTCGGCGGTCGCCAGCGCCGGGGCATCGTTGATGCCGTCGCCGACCTTGCCGATCGGCCCCAGGCCGGCGGCCTGCCAGTCACGCACGCGCTGGGCCTTATCCTCGGGCATCAGCTCGCCGTGCGCCTCGATCCCCAACTGGTCGCCGATGGCCGCGGCGGTGCGGGCGTTGTCGCCGCTGAGCATCACGATCCGCACGCCCAGCCGCGACAGCGCCGCCAGGCCATCTCGGGCATCGTCACGCGGTTCATCGCGCACGGCGATCAGCCCCAGCGCCTGCTCGCCCTCGACCAGCACCGCGAGGCTCTGGCCGGCCTGCTCCAGCTCGGCAATCCGGGCACTCAGGTCGTCGGCGAGCGCCTCACCGAGCAGGGCCTGCTCGGCCAGGTAGCGCGGGGTGATCAGACTCAGCTCGCGCCCCTCGACCCGTCCCGACACCCCGATTCCGGCCAGGGCGCGGGTGTCGCTCGCCTGGGGCAGCGACAGGCCCTGTTGCCGGGCATGATCGAGGATAGCCAAGGCGATGGGGTGGCTGGAGTCGCGCTCCAGCGCGGCGGCGAGCCGGAGCACCTCGTTCACTTCATCGCTCGCGCTCTCGTCCTGCCCGGAGCCCCAGCCTTCCACCCGGGTGACCCGGGGCGTGCCCGCGGTGAGCGTGCCGGTCTTGTCCACCGCTACCAGCTTGAGCTTGCCGAGCTGCTCCAGCACCGCGCCGCCCTTGATCAGGAGGCCCTGTCGGGCGCCGGCCGAGAGACCGGCGGCAATCGCCGCGGGGGTCGAGATGACCAGCGCGCAGGGGCAGGCGATCAGCAGCAGCGCCAGGGCGCGGTAGATCGATTCCGACCATGCCATGCCCGCGACCAGCGGCGGCGCCACGGCCATCAGCAGGGCCAGTCCCACGACCACCGGCATGTAGTACAGCGCGAAGCGGTCGATGAAGCGGGCCATCGGCGCCTTGGCCGCCTGGGCCTCCTCCACCAGCCGAATGACGCGGGCGATGGTGTTGTCCTGTGCGCTGCGGGTGACTTCCACCTCGAGGGCGGCATTCAGGTTCACGGTGCCGGCGAAGACGTCGTTGCCGGGGCCGCGTAAGCGGGGCACCGACTCCCCGTTGATCGGCGACTCGTCCAGGTCGGACTCGCCGGTCAGGATGCGCCCGTCGCAGGGCACGCGGTCGCCCGGGCGGATCAGCACCCGCTGGCCGGGCGTCAGCGAGGCGGCCGGGACCTCATGGGTCTCGCCCTCTTCCAGCAGCCTCGCCTTCGAGGGCGTCAGGTCCGCCAGGGCCGAGATGCTGCGCCGCGCCCGCTGGGAGGCCACGCCCTCCAGCAGTTCGCCCACGGCGAACAGGAAGACCACCACCGCCGCCTCGGCGGCGGCATCGATGGCCAGGGCGCCCAGGGCGGCGATGCTCATCAGCATCTCGATGGTGAAGGGATTGTGCTGCTTCAGCGCGCCCCAGGCGGCCTGCACGATCGGCACCAGGCCCACCACGGTGGCCGCGACGAAGGGCCAGTTGCCCAGCGCCGGCCAGGCCAGGCGCAGGGCGAACGCCAACAGCAGCAGGTCCCCGCTGACGAGCACCACTCGCCCCTTGGCGGACTGCCACCAGGCGGAGGGGGCGGCGTCCTGCTCGGTTGCCTCCTCCTCGCTGATCAGGCGATAGCCGAGCTCCTGGATCGTCCGCTCGATCACGGCGTGGGAGGGTGTCGCCTGCTCGGGCGAGGGCGCAGGCGAGTGTGCGGAATAGTGCAGCTTTACCGACCCGGTGACCGAGCTGGCCGAGACCTCCGCGATGCCGTCCAGGCGTCCAAGAGCAGATTCGACCTTGCGTTCGCAGCCGCCGCAGTCCATGCCCTCGACGCGCAGCGTCAGGGTCGAGGCGGTGGCCGTGGATGCCGAAGCGGACATGGTGTGGCTCCTGAGATCGGGATGACATCTGAAGCATAATCCCTCTAGCAACTACAGGTTCAAGTCGTGGTCACATGGAGGTGACCGCTTTACAAGAACGCGTCACATCGAGCATCGAGGAGCGAGGAGATGTCGGAGACACGCCAGGACATCGGCATCGGCGAGCTGGCCCGGCGGGCCGGCTGTCTGCCGGAAACCGTACGCTACTACGAACACGTCGGCCTGCTGCACGAGACCTCGCGCACCGAGGGCGGGCAGCGCCGCTACGGGGAGGAGGCCGTCCGGCGGCTGACCTTCATCCGCCATGCCCGGGACTTCGGTTTCTCGGTGGAGGCCGTGCGCGAGCTGCTGGCGATGTCGGACCGGCCCGACATGTGCTGCGACGAGGTCGACACCATCGCCAAGCACCACCTGGAAGAGGTGGAGTCTCGGCTGCAGCGGCTCTCGGCGCTGCGCGACGAGCTGCAGCGGATGATCGGCCAGTGTGCCGGCGGCAAGGTCGAGAGCTGCCGCATCATCGAGGTGCTCAGCGACCACCAGCTGTGTGACAGCGACACCGCCCACGGCGGGGCCCACGACCTGGGCGAGCCGCCCGCGGCCGCCGCCAGGCGGACGTGACGGCGCCACTCAACCCGGCCCGGCGCCTCAGCGCGTCAACAGGCCCTGGGCGAACGCCTCGCCGAGGCGGTCGACGGCCACGGCCAGCTTCTCGTCGATGACGTGGAGATACTCCGTCCAGTCGTCGATGTGGCGCAGCTCCGACTTGCCGTCCGAGATGCCGCGCAGCACGACCAGCGGTACTTCAAAGCGCGTGCAGGTGCGCAGGCAGGCATAGCTCTCCATGTCCACCATGTCGGCGGCAATGCCGTCATAGGCCGCGCCAGAGACGATATTGGCGCCGGTCGAGAGCGTCGCCTCGCGCAGGCCGGGAATCCGCAGCGGCAACGGCAGCGTCGCCGGCAGGTCGAGGAAGGGGGTGACGCCCTGCTCGAAGCCCAGCGGCGAGGCGTCCATGTCGCGGTAGGCGACCGAGGTGGCCTGATAGACCTCGGTCTGCTCGAGCGCCCGGCTGCCCGCCGAACCCAGCGACACCACCAGGTCCGGAAGCTGCCCGCGGCCCTCAAGCCCGGCCAGCGCGGCGGTGAGCTCCACCGCCGCCTCCACGGGCCCCACGCCGGTCATGAAGGGGGCAAAACGCGCCTTGAGATGCGGGCCGTATTCGGCATCGGCCGCCATCACGAAGAGAATGGATCGGCCGCCCAGCGCCGTCAGGGGCGCCATTGCGCGTTGCGTCTTGCTCATCCCGAGAATCTCCCAAAGCCCATCAACACCACCATCATGGCGGGCGGGGGGGTGAGTGCAAAGCGCGCGGTGGCTCGATCGGTGCTTAGCGGGCCGTTCGAGAAGAGGGCGAGCCTGGACGAATTGCCCCAAGAAAGATTGTCATCAAGCTCTGACATATTATTGTCTTCACCCTATGCTGATGGAACAGGCAAACCGCAAGTGAATGTCGATGGCCGATCACATGGCCGAACTCCGCATTGCCCCTTCAAGGGTGATGCCACCAATTACTCGCTGCCCGATACTGATGATGTAGCAGGGTGCTATGAGATCCCGATCGAAGAGATGCAGGCGATTTCTGGAAAATTGGCTTTCGATGCGGAAAAAGTCACGGAGCAAATGCGATGACATGCCAGAGGTGGTTACTGACGATTTTCGTGGGAGCGCAGCTTGCTTCGCGATGGGGTAGGGCTGGCTATCTAATGCCTGTTAAATGTCTATGATTGAGCACGATAAATTCCGGGCTTTGGTTAAGCAGCTGTATGCCACGGTCAATGAGTTAGAGGTGATGTTCCCAGGCAGGCATTTTACTCCGGATGGCCATATGGTCGGTAGCTTGGGTGAATGTTTGGTCGCAGATGCGTATGACCTTGAGCTTAAAACGGCATCGAACAAAGGCTATGATGCTGTCACCGACAGCGGACTAGAAGTTGAGATCAAGGCCACACAGTCAAAATCTGTTGGGTTCCGCAGTCAGCCGCAGCATGCAATCATTATCAAGATATTGCCTGACGGGACATTTGAAGAAATCTATAACGGGCCTGGTGCCCTTGTTTGGGAGAAATTCAAAGATAAACGGATGCCGAGTAATGGCCAGTTTCAGATATCTCTCAACAAGCTTCGGCAACTCAATCAATCAGTGGCTTATGTAGACCGAGTGCCAAGGGCCATTTAACAAGGCGCAGTAGTTCTTGGCCAATGGTTGCTGGTCGCTTCTGACATGGCATCACTGTGCTTGGCGTTATACATAGAAAAAAAGAGAGGTAATATGTACTGTGTTGTGGACACGGAAAAGTCTTTTGAGAAAGCCTCCACGGATCTTGAAATCGAACTAAAGAATCTGGTATATGGTGTGCTTCATATTCATGATTTAAGATAAAAACTTCGTAGTAAGAGCGTAAGCTTTGAAGAAGATTGCAAGGTGTTTTAGGTCTGTATCCCAGAACAAGCCGCCAAGGTATTGTTAATCGACATGCAACTCAATATGGCTTTGCCATGTCGTATTTCAGTATTTACGGAAAAAGTATCTACCAAGATCGGGCTGATAAAGTCCGGCAAAATGCTGTCTGAATTATCGAACGCCCTCCCCCTTTATAGAGATAGCAAATGATGTTGAGGATAAGGCAATTCAAATGATAGAGCATTACTTGTAATGCGGACGAGTATAACCATTGTTTGCAGCCGGATAAGTTCCTGAGCTGGCGCTTCAGATTAGCCACTGATGCCTGGCGTTACCGCAGCCTGAACGTTCGTTTCGTGGCCGAAAGAAGAGTGTTATTGCGGGTTGTGCAAGGGAGCCTCGCTCACCAACTCCCCAACCCACTCACCCGCATCACCCGCCGCTCCACCGCGTCCAGCAGCTGGCCCCGCCCGGTCTCGACCAGGGTGAGCCAGTGGCGGGCGCGGGTGATGCCTGTGTAGACCAGCTCCCGTGTCAGGATGGGGTTGGGCGCGTCGGGCAGCAGCAGGGCGGTGTGGGTGAACTCCGAGCCCTGGGACTTGTGCACCGTCATCGCGTAGACCGTCTCCACTGCCTGCAGGCGGCTGGGCAGCACCCACTTGATTTGCTCGCTGCCGTCGCCTGCAGGGAAGGCCACCCGCAGCGTCGGGCCTCGGGCGGCGCCGTCTGTTGATGCGGCCGGCTGAGGCAGCGCCAGGGTGATGCCGATATCGCCGTTCATCAGCCCCAGGCCGTAGTCGTTGCTGGTCACCAGCACCGGGCGGCCGGGGTACCAGAGCCGCCGGCCGTCGCCGGTGTCGATCCATCCTTCCTTCTCAAGCGCGGCGCGGATGCGCTCGTTCAGTCCCTCCACGCCCCAGGGCCCACGGCGCAGGGCGCATAGCAACTGGAACTGGCCGTGGGCGATCAGCACCGCGCGGGCCCAGTCGTCCAGGGCCTCTCGAGAGACATCACCCTCAGGCTCGGCCATTGGGCGGCGCTCGCGCATCGTCTCGAGATAGTGGTGATAGCCCACCGGCGGCGTCAGCGGCTGGCCGCGCAGCATGCGGCCCTCGCCACCGTTCGGGAAGCCCTCGGGCTGGCCCGACACGACCAGCCGCTCCAGGCGGCTGTCGCCGTCGCTGTCGAGCTTCATGTGGGCGAGGTCGGCGTAGCCCGCGTCGAGCACCTGCTGGATCTCGCGGCGTTTCTCCTTGCCCGTAGCGTCGCGGCTTGACGCTTGTCCCTCACGGTTCACGGCCCCGGCGAGCCGGCCGATGCCGCTGTCGGCATGGAAGCGATGGCTGACGCGCAGCATGGCGATGGCCTGGTCTAGCGGGGTGCCGTCCGGGTCGATGACCTCCGGGGGCAGGGCCTGGCCGGTGGCGTCACCGAGCCACCCGGCGGTTGAGGGGGTGTAGTGGCCGCCCTCGGCCCGGGCGCACAGGTCGCCGAGCACGGAGCCGGCCTCCACGGAGGCGAGCTGGTCCTTGTCGCCCAGCAGCACCAGCCGGGCGCGGGGCGGCAGGGCGTCGAGCAGGGCGGCCATCATCTCCACGTCGACCATCGAGGCCTCGTCCACCACCAGCACGTCCAGCGGCAGCGGGTAGCGCGCGTTGTGGCGGAAGTGGCGAGTGTCGGGTCTTGAGCCTAAAAGCCTGTGCAGGGTGGTGACGTCGGTGGGGATGGCCTGGCGAAGTGCCTCGACATCATTGTCGCGAGGTGAACATCGCTCCCACAGGGTGGCCAGGCCATCCAGTTGCAATGAGCTGACCTGGCCGGCGATGGATTCGTTGAGGCGCGCGGCGGCCTTGCCGGTGGGGGCGGCCAGGCGGATGCGCAGTGAGCGCTTGCCCCGGCTCAGCGCCAGGGTCTGAAGCAGGGCGAGCAGCTTGACCACGGTGGTGGTCTTGCCGGTGCCGGGGCCGCCGGTGATCACCGCGAAGGGCGAGCGGGCGGCCAGCGCGCAGGCGGTACGCTGCCAGTCGAGGGTCTCGGTATCTGGAAAGAGGGCGCCCAGGGCCTGGGCGATATCGGCGGTCGCCGGGGCCGCCTCGACGCCCAGCCGGTCGCCGACATGGCGCTGGATCGAGCGCTCGTGGTGCCAGTAGCGGCGCAGGTAGAGCCGAGTGCCGTCGAGCACCAGCGGGGTGTTGCCGGGGCCGCCTCCCACCAGCAGCGGGTGGATGAGTGCCTGCTGCCAGTCGGCAAGCGTCAGGTCTCCGAGCAGGTCGCTGGGCAGCGGCGGCGGCTCGTCCAGGCTGTCGCCCTCCGGCGGCAGCGAGAGGGCGAGGTCTGGCTCGGCCAGGGTGAGAGAGAGGTCGAGGCAGACATGGCCGCGGCCGAGCTGGTGGCTGGCGAGCGCCGCGGCCAGCAGCAGCGGCGTCGGCGCGTCCGGCACCTCGCTGGCCAGGAAGGCGGCGAAGGCGCGATCCAGGGCACGCAGCCAGCCCCGCGCCACCCAACGCTCCAGCAGGGTGAAGAGCGCCTCGCGATCCTGCAGGGCCCGGGGCGCATCGTTCACGGCGGAGAGGGTGGGGGGCGTCATGCGTGGGCCTCCTTGGCGGTGGCATCCGTGGGCGCGCGGAACAGGGCGTCGAGCTTCTCGATCAGCTCGCGGGGCGGGCGCTCGCGATGCACGCCGCGAGAAGGCGCGCCCTGGCCGCGCAGGAAGACGTAGAGCGCCCCGCCCAGGTGGCGGTCGATGTCGTAGTCGGGCAGGCGTGATTTCAGCAGGCGGTGCAGGGCCAGCAGGTAGAGGGCGTACTGCAGGTCGTAGCGCTTGGCGAGCACTGTCTCGGCCAGCGCCGCCTCGCCGTAGGCCTCGTCGTCGCGCCCCAGGTAGTTGGACTTCCAGTCGAGCACGTAGAAGCGCCCCTCGTGCTCCACCACCAGGTCGATGAAGCCCTTGAGCATGCCGTTGAGGGTGTCGGGCGTGAGCGCCGGGCGCTCGGCCCCGCCCAGTGTGTGAGCGCTCACGAGGGCATCCAGTTCGCGGGTGTTCACCCGGTGGGCGGCGAACCAGAACTCCATCTCCACCTGGTAGTGAGTGCTCGCCAGCCCCGCCAGCTTTAGTGGCGCCACCGTGCCTTGAGGGGATTGCGGCACGGGGATCTCGGCCGTCAGTCGCTCGCGCAGCCAGTCCTGCAGGGCGGGGATGCGATCGCGCCAGCCACGCAGGTTAGCGCGCCGCGCCAGGGGATCGTTCAGGCGCTCGGGCTCGGCGGCCAGTCGCGCGAAGCCCTCGGCGCCGGCCCATTCCAGCAGGCCGTGCAGGAAGGTGCCCGCGGCGGGCCCGCGAGGAAAGCGGTGAAGCGAGCCCTCGCTCACCCCGGCGGCCGGAGCGTCGCTGGGCTCGTCGATCATTTCCCGGGCGGTTGATTCCAGAGCGGTCTCGGGCTCTGTGACCGGAGCGGATTCGGGCTCCATGAACGCAGCGGATTCGGGCTCGCTCCCGCCGGCGATGCGCTCATCGCCAAGGGTCAGCGCCGAGTAGCTGGCGATCCACCAGTGCTCCCGGGCGCGGCGGCTTGGCACGAGCGCCTCGCGCAGCTCCTCGTCATGCGCCTCTGACGGCAGCGTATCGGCAGTGGCCTCCGGGGCTGGCTCGACCACCAGGGCCTCGGGCTCTGTTCGCGACGCCGATGCCTCGCCTTTTGCCAGCGGCGCCAGACACTCGCCGAGGCGCTCGGGGGCGATCGGCGCGCCGGCGGTGAGCACCTGGCCGATGGCGCTGCGTTCCAGCGACTTTAGCGGTGCGATGCCGAGCCAGGTGGCATGCCGCGCCCGGGTCAGGGCCACGTAGAGCTTGCGCAGGTCCTCGCCGAGTCGCTCGTCGTCGGCCCGTTCCAGCGCGGCCTCGTCGGGGGTGAGCGTGAGCCGCCGCGTGCCGTCGTCGTCGTGCCAGGTGAGCGGCAGGTCGCCGGCCTTCTTCTCGCGGAAGGCGCAGATGAAGGGCAGGAAGACCAGCGGGTACTCCAGCCCCTTGGACTTGTGAATGGTGATTACCTGCACCAGGTCGGCGTCGCTCTCCAGCCGCAGGCGGTGGGTGTCGGCCTGCTCGGGGGGCTGGCTCCTGGCCTCGCTCAGGTAGCGGATCAGGGCATGCTCGCCGTCGAGTTCGGTGCTGGCCTGCTGCAGCAGTTCGCCGAGGTGCAGCAGGTCGGTCAGGTTGCGCTCCCCGCTGGCGCTGGCCAGCAGCCGGGTGGGCACCGTGAAGTCGGCCAGCAGGCGATGCAGCATGGGCAGCACGCCACGGCGCTGCCACTGGCGGTGGTAGGTGCGAAACTGCATCACCCGTTCCTCCCAGGCCAGCTCGTCGTGCTGCAGGGCATCGAGCTCGGCGAGCCCCAGCCCGAGGCTCGGCATGGCGAGCGCCGCATGCAGCCGGCGTTCGCTGTCTGGCTCGGCGCAGGCGGTGAGCCATACCTCCAGCTCCACGGCCGCCGGGGTCTCGAAGACGCCTTCCTTGTCGGAGAGATAGACGCTCTTGATGCCCCGCGCGAGCAGCGCCGTGCGGATCGCCTTCGCCTCGCTGCCGTTGTTGACCAGCACGGCCAGATCCGAGGGCTTGAGGGGGCGGAACTCCTCACTCGGCTCGCTGAAGCCTGTCCGCCCCGCCTGGCCCTCTCGCAGCAGGCTGGCCATGTGGCTGGCGCAGCGTCCGGCCATGGCGTCCAGGTAGGCGCCCTTGGCGAGGCCGTCATGGCCGGCGTGCTCGCCCTGTAAATGCCAAAGCGTCATGGCCGGCTGGGGAGCGCCGTGGCGGGTCAGCACGTCCTTCCGGCCCTTGGCGGAGACGGGCAGGAAGGGCACGGGATTGTCACCGTCCGGGGTGCGGAACAGGAAGGCGCCGCGGCCGGCGGGCTGGTCCTCGGCATGGCGGAACAACCGGTTGACCGCGGATACCATGGCGCTCGCCGAGCGGAAGTTGGTGCCCAGGGTGACGTGGCGCCCCTCGGTGTCGCGGCGGGCCTGGAGGTAGGTGTGGATATCCGCGCCGCGGAAGGCGTAGATCGCCTGCTTGGGATCGCCGATCAGCAGAACGGCGCTGGGTGTCTCGCTTGCCTGAGCGTTGGGTTGTGCGGGCTCGCTGAGCCGGTAGACATGGTCGAACAGCCGGTACTGCACCGGGTCGGTGTCCTGGAACTCGTCCACCAGGGCCACCGGGAACTGCCGGCGCACGTGCTCTGCCAGCGCCGTGCCTGCAGGGCCTTCGAAGGCCCGGTCGAGCCGGTCGAGCAGGTCGTCGGGGCCGAGCTCGGCGCGGCGCTGCTGCACCCGCTCGCGGCGCGCGGCCATCCAGTGCACGGCGTGGGAGAGCAGGTCGGCATGGGCGTCGGGCAGGGCCTCAAGGGTATCGGGAAGGGCTTGGAAGGCCTCGAAGGCCGGATGCGTCGGGGGCGTTTCCTTCCACACCTCGGCGATGCCTTCGGGCGTCAGTCGATGCCAGACGGCCGCCTTCCGGTCAAGGTCCGGCCAGGTCAGGTCGGTCGTGGCCCACTCCAGGATCTTCTCCAGCCACTTGCTTCGATGGTCATTACGCAGCTTGCTGCCATTGAACACCTTGGTCTTCTGGCCTTCATCGAACAGCCTGGTCAACTCTTCTACCCACTCCGGCCAGGGCTCCTTGAGCTTGGCCAGCACGCTGGCGCGCTCTGCCTGCATGGCGGCCAGTGCCCCGGCGGGGGGCGGGCCATCCGGCAGCAGGTCGGCATCGCCCTGCAGCCGGCGCACGTCCTTGGCCAGGGCATCGGGGGTCTCCCAGTAGCGGGTGACCACCGCCAGGGCCTCGGGGTCCAGGGCGTAGTAGAAGCTGCGCCAGTAGTCCCTTGCGACCTCGAGCTCCAGCTCCGACTGGTCGAGGCTCATCTCCAGCGAGAAGAGGCTGCCGCTCTCGAAGGCGTGCTCGCGCAGCATGCGGTGGCACCAGGCGTGGATGGTGGAGACCGCGGCCTCGTCCATCCACTCGGCGGCGAGCTGCAGGCGGCGGGCGCAGGCGGGCCAGCGCTCGCGGGGGTAGCTGTCGCGCAGGGCGAGTAGGGGGTCGCCTGGCGAGTCATCCAACGGGGATTCGGCGAAGAGGTCACCCGTTTCGCTTGGGGGCGGAGCTGATCCGGCGACAGACCCCGAAGTGTCGGACCATCGCGGAGGCACTGTGGACCCGTCCCTGGGCGCTACATTCGACATCCCTGTCGAATGACCTCCGCTTCGGTCTGCCCCCGGCGCTACGTCGGTGTCTTTCGTCTCTGCACCGGTGTCCAGGAAGGCGTCCGCCGCCTCCACCAGCCGGGCGCGGATGCGGTCGCGTAGCTCCCGGGTTGCGGCGTTGGTGAAGGTCACCACCAGGATCTCCGGCGGGGTGAGGGCGCGGGGGAAGCTCTCTGCGTCCGCCTCGTCGCGGGGGCCGAGCACCAGGCGCACGTAGAGCAGAGCGATGGTGAAGGTCTTGCCGGTACCGGCACTGGCCTCTATCAGCCGGCTGCCGGTCAGCGGCAGGTGGATCGGGTCCAGGGTCGGCGGGGTGGTCGCGTTCATGCTCATGCCTTGCCTCCCTTTTCCTTACTGTCCTTTTCGTTACTCCCCTGTTCCTTGCTGCCCCGGGTCTTCTTCTCCTTCTTTACCGCCCGAAGCAGGGGCGCGTAGAGCCGCTCGGCCAGCACCGCGAAGCCGCCGCCCTCTTCGGAGGCCACCAGAGACTCGAGCTCCTGCCACTGGCGGGCGAGGTAGGCATCGCGGTCGAGCTCGCCGCTGCTGAAGCCGCTGCCATGGAAGGCGGTGAAGGCGGCCTTCCAGGCCTTGTCATCCTCCTCGCTGGCCTCGCCGGCTAGGCAGCGGGAAAGCGCCTCGGAGGTGCCGCCCTTCTCCAGCCAGGCGAAGGCGGTGTCGCGGGCCAGGGGCAGGGGCGCGGTCATGCCTATTTGCCAGGCCTCGGCGATGGCCGTGAGCCGCTCCCGGGCCTCTTCGGCGGGCAGGGGGGCGAGCTCGCCGCCGCCGGCGCGGGAGAGCAGCCGGGTGGTCATGGGGCCCTCGAGCTGGCCGGCCAGGTGGGCCACCCAGGGGCCGAGCCAGTGCTTCCAGTGGTACTTGCCCTTGCGCACCAGGCTGCTGGTGCTGAGTAGCAGCCGGCAGCGCTCGCCGGCGTCATTCTCGCGCAGCTCGCCTACCCAATCCTCCAGCATGAGGTCATCGTCCGCCGCGCCGCAGAGGCGCCAGGAGATCGACAGCGGTTCCTCCTCGGCATTAGGCCAGGCCTCAAGCGCCTGGCGGTACTCCTCGAAGAGCCCCTCCATGGGCTCCACCAGCTCGTCGCGCATCTGCTCGGCGAAGCCGCCCATGGCCAGTCGCCCCTCACGCTCGAGGCGCTCCAGGGTAGCGAGCATCGTCGGTTCATGGGGCTCGCCGGCCTCGACGGCCAAGCGACTCGCCTGGATCAGCGCGTCCTGTAGCTGCCAGTGGTCGAGGCCGTCCAGGGCGAAGGGCTCGTGGTCGAGCCGCTCCATGGCCTCCGTTTCCAGGTGGACCCTGAGGCGGGTGTTGTAGAAGGCCTTCACCGGGTCCTTCAGGAAATGGCCCAGTTGGGCCAGGGTCAGCGGGGCCTCCTGCTGGAAGGGGGTGAGCGGATCCTGCGCGGCCGGGGTCGTCTCCTTCCCGCCGCGGTGCAGCTCGCGCCACTCGTGGGCGTAGGTGGCCAGCGGAGACCCTTCGCGGAAGTACTCGATGCTGAAGGGCTGCAAGGGGTGCTCGGTGGTCAGCGCGTCGAGCAGCGCCTGGCCGTCTCGGTCAGCCTCGTGGGCGGGTGACTCTTTACCCGACAGGCGCCAGCCGCGGGCCAGGTGGTCGCGCAGCTGGCCGAGCAGCACTGAGGGAGGCTGCTCGCTGTTGTCGACGATGCTGCGGCCCACCCAGCTGATGGTCAGGCGGTCGCGGGCCGAGAGCAGCGCCTCCAGGAAGAGGTAGCGGTCATCCTCGCGACGCGAGCGGTCGCCGGGGCGGTAATCCTGGCCCATCAGGTCGATGTCCAGGGGGCGCTGGGTGCGCGGGTAGTCGGCGTCGTTCATGCCCAGCAGGCAGACATGGCGGAAGGGGATGGCGCGCATCGGCATCAGGGTGGCGATGTTTACGGCACCGGCCAGGAAGCGCTGGGAGAGGCTTGCCTCGTCCATCTGGGCGAGCCAGTGCTCGCGCACCACCGAGAGCGGCAGGGCCTCGCTGAGTCCGGCCTCCTCGGTGCTCTCCTGCCAGTCCTCCAGCGCCTGCTCGAGCCGGGTCAGTGCCAGCAGATCCTGGTCGGCATCGGGCAGGAAGCAGGCCTCCAGCAGGCCGCGCAGCCGCTCGCCCCAGGTGGCCGGGTCGGCGGGCTCGCGCAGGCGTGCCCACTGCTCTTCCAGTACCTCGATCAGTTCCATCAGTGGCCCGGCCAGCGCCGCCTCCAGGCCGCCGATGTCGTCGTAGGGCTCGATGCCCTGCCAGGGCCCCTCGGCCGCGTCGCCCACCGCATAGCCCAGCAGCAGCCGGCGGAGACCGAAGGCCCAGGTGTTGGCGGCGAGACCCTCGGGCAGCTCGAGGCTCTCGCGCTGGCGTGCGTCGAGCCCCCAGCGGATGCCGGCGCCCTCGACCCAGCGGCGCAGGGTGGGCAGGGCGCTCTCCGCGATGCCGAAGCGGGCGCGCAGGGCGGGCACCTCGAGGAGGTCCAGCAGATCGCTCACCGAGAGGCGCAGCTCCGGCAGGCGCAGCAGTTGCTCCAGGGCGATCAGCAGCGGCAGGCGGTGGCGGCTGGCCTGGTCGGAGAGGGTGAAGGGTATGTGGCGCGGGTCGTCCGGGTCGAGGCGGCCGAACACCGCCTGCACGGCGGCGGCGTACTGGTCCACGTCGGGCACCATCACCAGCACGTCCCGCGGCTTCAGGGTGTCGTCCTCGCTGAAGGCGGCGAGCAACTGGTCGTGGAGGATCTCTACCTCGCGCAGGGCGCTGTGGGCGATCTGGAAGCGCAGCGAGCCGTCCCGGGCCGGGTCGACGGCGGGCCAGGTCTCGCGGGTCTCGCGCAGCGGGCGCAATTCGAGGATGTCGTCCTGCAGCTGGCGCAGCAGGCGGGGCTCGGCCTCACTATTTCCCTCATCATTTCCTTCATCCAGCGGCGAGTCGAAGAGATCGATACGCAGCGCCTCGGCCTCGAACATCTCGCGGTAGCCCTGGGCCTCGTCGAACTCGTCGAGCAGGCGCAGGTAGTCGCGTCCCTGCTTGCCCCAGGCGGCCAGCAGCGGCTGGGCGTGCAGGTGCAGTTCGGTCTCGGCGAGGTCCGCCGGCATGCCGGGGCGGCGTTGCTGGCGCTTCCTTTCGGCACGCAGCAGATCCTTGTGCTCGATGATGTCGGCCCAGAAGTGGCGGCAGGGATTGTGCACGCAGAGCAGTACCTGGCTGACCCGCGACATGGCGGCCAGGGCCTCGAGGGTCTGGGCGGGCAGCGAGGAGATGCCGAACACCACCACCCGGCGCGGTAAACCCGCCAGGTGGGTGCCTGTAGTCAGCTCGCGGCAGGCCTCGAGGAAGCGCTCATGGACCATGGCGCGGCTTGAGGCCAGGCCCTCTGGGCCCTGGGCTTGCAGGATGTCGTCGCGAAGGGCACGCCACAGCTCGGCCTGCCAGCGCTGCTCCGGGGGCAGGCCGCGGCGCTCGCCCCGGGCGGAGATCAGCACGTCCTCGCCCGCCGCCCAGGCGGTCAGCCAGTCGGCGCGGTAGACCTGGTACTGGTCGAAGAGGTCGGCCAGCCGTTCGGCCAGCTGGTGGCGCTTGCGCAGGTCGTCGTCCTCGGCCAGGAAGCGGGCCAGGGGAGCGAAGACCGGGTCATCCAGCAGGGCAGGGAGGAGGCGCATCAGCCGCCACAGCAGCCGCGGCTTGTCGAAGGGCGAGACCGGCGGCACGGCGTCTTCCCCCTCCCTTTGTGAAAGGACACTGCGGTAGGCCTGCCACAGGAAGCGAGCCGGCAGGGTGACGTCCAGGGCGGCGGCGATGCCGGCGCCGCCGTTGGCCTCGCCTTCGGACGGGTCTTGCGCGAGGGCCAGTTTCAGCCACTGGCTGATGCCGTTGCTCTGCACCAGGATCGTCTCGTTCTCCAGCGGCCCTAGCGGGTGGCGGTGCATCCACTCCACCGCCAGGCCGCGCAGGGCTTCCAGGCGGTTGCCGTGGATCACCATGAAGCCGGGGGCGAGCTCGGGATTCCGTGGAGCGGGGGGAGGCATGGCGATTCCTTCGCGACGAGCGGGCAGGGGTCCATGGTGCCGCAAATCGGCGCCGGCTTGAATCGATGAGGGCTCGGCGATGGCCGGCCGAGCGGTTACCATCGGAAATCCTTCATCCGCGACCGGAGAGATGTCCATGAGCGACTACCTGCTGGACGAGCACGGCCTGAGCCCCGGCAAGATCTACCGCCTCTTCTCGGGCAGCATCTGCCCCCGGCCCATCGCCTGGGTGTCGACCCGGGACGCCGAGGGCCACCACAACCTGGCGCCGTTCTCCTTCTTCAACGTGGTGAGCGTCAATCCGCCGGTGTTGGGCTTCTCGCCGCTGCTCGATGGCGACGGCAACGCCAAGGACACCATCCGCAACCTGGACGAGGTGCCCGAGTGCGTGGTGCACATCGGTGGCGAGGGGCTGGTGGAGGAACTCAATGCCACCAGCACCGGCCTGCCTCGCGATGAGGACGAATTCATCTTCGCGGCGCTGGAGAAGGCCGAGATGCCCGGTGTCTCGGTGCCGCGTGTGGCGGCCGCGCCGGTGGCCTTCGGCTGCCGCCTGCGCGAGATCATCCGCTTCGGCGACCAGCCCCTGGCCGGCAACCTGGTGCTCGCCGAGGTGGTATCCATCCACGTCGATGAGGCCATCTGGGACGGGCGCCACGTCGACCGCGAGGGTCTCAGGCCCATCGGGCGGATGGCCGGCAACGACTATGCCCGCTCCACCGACCTCTTCGTGGTGGAGCGCCCGGCCTCGGGCAATGGCATGAGCCAGAAGGACGCCGGGCGCTGAGCCGCCGGACTGGCGGCGGTTCAGTCGCCTCCGGCGTGGTCTGCGACTGGTTGGCCCGCCGCGAAGGCCATCAGGTTGGCGAAGGCGTCGCCGAAATAGAGCTCGTAGCTGTCCTTCTCCACATAGCCCAGATGCGGCGTGGCCAGCAGGTTGGGCAACTCGAGCAGGGGATGGGTGACGACCGGCTCCTCATCGAAGACATCCAATGCGGCCTGTCCCGGTCGTCCGGCCCGCAGTGCCGCCTCCAGGGCCCCGGTCGCGATGAGCGGGGCGCGGGCCGTGTTGACCAGCACGGCGCTCGGCTTCATGCGCGCCAGGTGATCCGCGGTGACGATGCCGCGTGTCTCGTCGTTCAGGCGAAGGTGCAGGCTCAGCACGTCGCTGTGCTCGAACAGTGCCTCCTGGCTGTCCGCGAAGTCGAGCCCTGCCTCGGCGGCGCGCTTGCGACTGCCCTCGCGCCCCCAGACCAGCACCTTCATCTCGAAGGCCTGCGCGTAGCGTGCCATCAGGGCGCCGATCTTGCCGTAGCCGAAGATGCCGAGGGTACGGCCCCTGAGGCCGGTGCCCAGGGTGCATTGCCAGCGGCCGGCGCGGAGGTTGGCCATCTCCTCCGGAAGATGTCGCATGGCGGCGAGCACCAGGCCCCAGGTCAGTTCCGCCGCGGCATGGGGCGAGCCGGTGCCGGCCATCACCGTGATCCCCCGCCGACGACACGCCTCGAGATCGACATGGGCCACGCCGCCGCCGGTCTGGCTGATCACCTTCAGGGCCGGCAGGCGGTCAAGGAGCTCGGCCGTGATCGGCGTACGCTCGCGGATCAGCACCAGCGCCTCGGCATCGGCCAGGCGTTCGGCCAGGGTGTCGAGATCGGTGACGGTGTCGTGGTGCAGCGCCACGTCGTGACTGGCTAGCCGGTCGAAGGCGTCGAGGTGGCGCACGGCGTCCTGGTAGTCGTCGAGGATCACGATCTTCATGAGCGGGGGTTCTCGGGGAGACCAAGCTGGTCGGCCAGGTCATGGAAATCGTCGGCCACCCGGTCGAAGCGAGGATCGACGGTGAGGTCGGGGATGGCGTCGGGACCGTGCTCCAGGGGGCGTTTCACGAAGGCGGTGCGAAAGCCCTCGTTGTAGGCCGCCTGCAGGTCGTTCTGGTGGGCGGCGACCAGCATGATCCGCTCGGGTGGCAGGTCGAGCAGGTGCGCCACCATCTGGTAAGCCTCCGGGTCACGCTTGTAGTGGCCGGCGAGCTCCGCCGAGAGCACGCAGTCCCAGGGCAGGCCGGCGCGTTTAGCCATGTTCACCAGCAGGGAGACGTTGCCATTGGAGAGGGTGGTCAGCACGTAGCGCTGGCGAAGCCGGGCAAGGCCCGTCACGCTGTCCGGCCAGGGGTCCAGGCGGTGCCAGACGCGATTCAGGTGCTCCCGGTCGGCCTCGTCGAGGGCCTCGGCGAGGCCGAATTCGTCCAGCAGGCGCTCAAGAGTCATGCGGTGCAGGTCGTCGAGCCGTGTCCACGGCAGCTCGCCGCGCCGCACCCGATCCATGGCCGGGGCGTAGCCGCCCCGCCAGGCATCGGCGAAGGCGGCCCAGTCCACCTCGAGGCCGCGCGCGGCGCCCAGCGCCTCGCCCTCACGGATCACGCTGCTGCGCCAGTCGACCACGGTGCCGAAGACATCGAAGGCCAGGGCCCTGACATCGGCCAGGTCGGAAGGGGGATGGGAAATCATGAGTCTCCATAACGAAACAAGTCAGGCAGGAAAAGGTCAGGCGGTAACGAGTCGAGAGCATGCCCCGGGTCGAGTGATCCGGCCATCCACAGAGGTGTCCGCTCAGCCTCGACGGCCGACGGCGTCCTCGACCAGCTCCAGATGATCCTGTCCCCAGAACGGCTCGCCGTCGACCATGTACCAGGGCGCCCCGAAGCAGCCATCGGCCAGGGCCGCCTGGCAGGTATCCTCGAGGCGCTGTCGTCCGGCATCGCTCTGCGCCTCGTCGAGCAGCGCCCGGCCGTCCAGCCCGCAGGCATCGGCGATCTCGCGCAGTGTATCGAGGTCCGCGATGTTGCGCTCCTCGACCCAGCAGGCTCGCATCAGGGCGAGGGACAGTTCGGCGATTTCGTGCCCCTGGGCCTTGGCCGTCAACGCCAGCCGGCCCGACGGACGATCATCGGTGGGGAAGTACGCCGGCTCCGGGTTGAGGGGAATGCCGAGGCGCTGCGGCCAGCGCTGGAGCTCGACCAGGCGGTAGGCCTGGCGCTCGGGCGCGCGCTTGGCCAGCGGCAGTCCACCCGTCTTGGGGAAGATCGAGCCCATGCTGATCGGCACATAATCGATGACGGCGCCGTGCCGGGCGGCAATGTCGCCGAGGCGTGCATGGCCGAGGTAGCTCCACGGCGAGACATGGGTGTAGTAATAGCGTATCGATTTCGACATGGAGTGCGCCTCAGCGGTAGGTGTCTCGGTACTGCTCGCGCAGCTGGTTCTTCTGTACCTTGCCCATGGTGTTGCGCGGCAGGTTGTCGGTGAAGAAGACCCTCTTGGGCTGCTTGTATTTCGCCAGTTGGCCCTGCAGGAAGTCGAGCACCTGCGCCTCGCTCAGCGTGGCCCCCGGCTCAGGGACCACCACAGCGGTGACGCCCTCGCCGAAATCCGGGTGGTGCACTCCGATCACCGCGGACTCGTTGACGCCCTCGAGCTCGTCGATCACCTGCTCGACTTCCTTGGGATAGACATTGTAGCCCCCCGAGATCACCAGGTCCTTGTCGCGGCCGACGATATGCACATAGCCGCGCTCGTCGACCATCGCCAGGTCGCCGGTGATGAAGAAACCGTCCTCGAGCAGCTCCTCCCGGGTCTTCTCGGGCATGCGCCAGTAGCCGACGAAGACATTGGGCCCGCGGATCTCCAGCATGCCGATATCGCCCTTCGGCACCGGCTCGCCGGTCTCGCGGTCGGTGATGCGATACTCCACGCCGGGCAGCGGCATGCCCACGGTGCCGGCGCGGCGCTCTCCGTCATAGGGGTTGGAGAGGTTCATGTTTGTCTCGGTCATGCCGTAGCGCTCGAGGATCGCATGGCCGGTCATCTTCTCGAAGGCCTGGTGGGTCTCGGCGGTCAGCGGGGCCGAGCCGGAGACGAACAGGCGCATCTCGGCGGTCACCTGAGGGGTCAGGCGCGCATCCTGGACGAGGCGGGTGTAGAAGGTCGGCACGCCCATCATCACCGTACCGCGAGGCATCTCCTCGAAGATCACGTCGGCATCGAACTTCGGCAGGAACAGCATGCTGGAGCCGGCCATCAGGGTGACGTTGCAGGCCACGAAGAGCCCGTGGGTGTGGAAGATCGGCAGGGCATGAATCAGCCGGTCGCGCTCGTTGAAGTGCCAGGCCTCGACCAGGGTGGCGGCGTTGGAGCCCAGGTTGCGGTGGGTGAGCATGGCTCCCTTGGAGCGTCCGGTGGTGCCCGAGGTGTAGAGGATCGCCGCCAGGTCGTTGGCGTCGCGCTCGACGATGTCTTCGCGCGGCGTGGCGCGCTCGGCGGCCTCCATCAGGCTGCCCTCTGCCTGGGTGCCGAGGGTCGCAACCTGTGGGCAGCCGTTATCTGCGGCGATGCTGCGCGCCATGTCGACATCCTCTGGCCGGCAGACGAACAGTGCCGGTTCGGCATCGGCCAGGAAGTAGTGGATCTCCTCACCCGTGTAGCCGGTATTGAGCGGCAGGTAGACCCCGCCGACCCGCAGGGTGGCCAGGTAGAGCAGGATCGCTTCGGGGCTCTTGTCGACCTGCACGGCGACGCGGTCGCCCGGCGTCACGCCCAGTGAGGTCAAGGCGCCGGCCAGGCGTTCGGTGGCGGCGAGGGCCTCGTCATGGCGGTAGCCATGCCCCTGGAGCGTGGTGATGAAGTCGGCACCGCCGCGCTCGCGCATGCGTCTGGCGAAGGTGTTGAAGAGGTTCTGGTTCATTTGGCGGTTTCTCCCTTGAGCAGCTTGCGGGCACGGCGGTTCAGGTCACGTACGGCCGAGGAATGGGCGATCGTGCCGCTGGTGATGTATTGCTCGTGGTTGCGTTCGATGTTGTCGAGGACATAGAGGTAATTGACCATCAGGCCGGCGGACTGCTGCATGCCCTTGCGCGACACGTCGCCCAGCCAGTTGAGGCGATGCAGCTCGGCGCCGTTGCCGAGGTGGAAGCGGGCCACCGGGTTGAGCGGCAGTCCCCTGGCGTTCTTCTCCTCGAGCAGGTAGCGCGCGGCGAGCGGCTTGACGAGGTCGCCAAGGCGTTCGGAGCGCTCCTTGTCCTTCGGCCAGCCCGGGTCGTCGAGCGCCTCGAGCAGGGCCAGGGCCTCGGTGTCCAGGGGGCTTCCCTTGTCGACCTCCTTGTCTCGGTTGGGCTCAAGATAGGTCGCCTCCAGCCAGGCACGGAAGCCGGGCACCGGCGAGAGCGTCACGAAGTGCTTCAGGTCCGGCAGCTCCTGCTTCAGCTCCTGGACGACCTGCTTGATCAGGAAGTTGCCGAAGGAGGTGCCGCGAAGGCCGGTCTGGCAGTTGCTGATGCCGAAGAAGGCGGCGGTGTCGGCGGCTTCCGGGTCCTCGATGTCGTAAGTGTCGGGGTCGATGATCGCCTGTATCTGGTCCGGCAGTCCCTTGTGCAATGCCACCTCCACGAAGATCAGCGGCTCGTCGCCGATGGCCGGGTGGAAGAAGGCGAAGCAGCGGCGGTCGCGGTCATCCAGACGACGGCGCAGGTCGTTCCAGTCGTGGATCTCGTGCACCGCCTCGTAGCGGATGAGCTTCTCGAGGATCGCCGCGGGCGTGTTCCAGTCCATGCGCTTGAGCACCAGGAAGCCGCGGTTGAACCAGGAGCCGAAGAGGTGCGCGAAGTCCGCATCCACTGCCCGCAGCTCCGGCTGGTCGCGCAGCAGGTCGAGCAGGTCCTCGCGCATGTGTACCAGCTCGTGGGTGCCGCCGCTGGTCAGGTTGAGTCGGCGCAGCAGCTCCTGGCGGCTCGGTTCGCAGGCATCGAAGAGCACCTGCAGGTCACGGTTGTCGCGGGTCTCGCGGTAGGTGGCGTAGGCCGCGTCGACCGCCACCGGGTCGGCGGAGAACTCCGCGGTCAGGCGCTCGAAGAAGCGTTGCTTCTCGGCGGCGTCGAGCCGCGCGTAGATGTCCAGGGCGCGGCTGGCCAGGGCGATGCTGGAGGCCTCGCCATCGCTTTGCAGCAGGGCCCGGCAGGCCTCCAGCAGATGGGTGTGGACGAAGTGGGTGCGATCGTCCGTTCGCCGCCGGAGCAGGGCATCACGCCGGGTGATGTTGCTGAAGAGCTCCTGCAGAAAGCTGATGTTCATGACGTCTTGCTCCTGGTCGACTGCGCGTCAGTTCATGATCAGATCGGGCAGCCAGGTGGCGATGCCGGGGAAGATGCACAGCAGGACGATGCCGAGCACCATACACAGGGCATAGGGCAGGCTTCCGAGCAGGAGGTCCCTGAGAGCGATGTCGGGGGCGATGCCCCTGATGATGAACAGGTTCAGGCCCACAGGTGGCGTGATCAGGCCGATCTCCAGGTTGATGGTCAGCACCACCGCGAACCAGTAGGGATCGAAGTTGGCCGCCAGGATGATCGGCAACAGGATCGGGGCGGTCATCACGATCACCGCCACCGGGGGCAGGAAGAAGCCGGCTACCAGCAGGAAGACGTTGATCACCCCCATCAGTACCCAGCGGTTGACCTCGAGATCGGCGATGGCGCCGGCCACGGTCTGGGTGATGAACAGGGAGGAGAGCGCATAGGCGAAGATCTCGGCACAGGCGATGATCAGCATGATCATCACGCTCTCGCGCAGGGCATCGCGGAAGACCACCTTGAGCGGCTTCACCTGCCACATGCGGTAGACCAGGATGGCCAGCGCCAGGCACAGGAAGGCACCGGCGCCCGCCGCCTCGGACGGCGTGGCGACCCCGCCATAGAGGGCAAAGAGGATGCCGGTGACTACCACCAGGAAGGGCAGTACGCGCACCAGGGCCTTCATGTTGCTCTCGACGTTCTCCTTGATCTGGTTCGCTGCCGCGGCCACCGGGCTAGGGGTGTCGTAGCCGCCGGCCATCTTGCAGGCGATCAGCGTCCAGGCCATGAACAGCAGGGCCAGCATCAGCCCTGGCATGGCACCGGCGATGAAAAGGCGGCCGATGGAAGTCTCGGTGGAGATGCCATAGACGATCATGGTGACCGAGGGCGGGATGAGGATGCCCAGGGTACCGCCCGCGGCGATGCAGCCGGCCGCCACGCCGTCGGGGTAGCCTCGCTTGCGCATCTCGGGGATGCCGAGCTTGCCGATCGCCGCGCTGGTGGCCGGTGAGGAACCCGACAGGGCGGCGAAGATCGAGCAGGCGCCGATGTTGGCGATGGCCAGGCCCCCGGGCACCTTGCCGAGCCACAGGTCCAGCGAGCGATACAGGTCGCGGCCGGTCGGCGACGAGGCCACGGCGGCGCCCATCAGGATGAACATGGGGATGGCGACGAAGCCGAAGGAGGCGAGGCTGCCGAAGAAGGTCTCGCCGAAATAGGTCAGCTCGCTCATGCCCTGGTTGAGGACGAGTGCGGTCAGGGAGACGCCGCCCAGGGCGAAGGCGATCGGGGTGCCGATGGCCATCAGCACGAACAGCGCCACGACAATGAGAATTCCGCTGGTTACCGGGTCCATTCAGGTGTCTCCGCGAAGGATTTCTGCGACGTACTGCAGTGACAGCAGGCTGATGCCCACGGCCATGGGCAGCAGGGCCGGCCAGAGGGGAGGGTTCCACACCGTGCCGGTGGTCCAGCCCCCGTGCAGGGCTTCCAGCACATAGAGCCAGGAGGCATAGGCCAGGGCGACGCAGAAGGCCAGGCCCACCAGCGAGGCGACGAGGTTCATCAGCCGCCGGGTCAGGCCACCCAAGGCGTCGGGCAGGACCGTCACGGCCACGTGGCCCCCGGTCAGCAGGACGTAGGGGGCGCCGAGCAACATGGCGGCCGTGATGGAGAAGACGGCGAATTCGGTCTGCCAGATGGTGCTCTCGCCCAGCATGTAGCGCATGAAGATCATGTGGCAGACGACCAGCACGCCCACCAGCAGCAGGGCGCCGGCGAGGACGGCGGTGGCGCTGGATAGCGTGTCCATCAGGCGTATGTAGAGGCCGATCACGCCACGCCTGGGCGCAATCGTGTGGCTGTGTGTGTCCATCATGCGTCTTCCGGTGTCGAGGAGATGAGGGCCGCCCCAGCCGGGGCAGCCTTGGAAGGAAGGGCCGGGTGATTCAACCGGCCCATGGGCCCGCTCACTCGACGGCCAGGGCCGCGTCGATCAGCGCCTGCCCGTTGGGCACGTTCTCGGCGAAGGTCTTGTAGGAGCTCTCCTGGGCGATGGACAGCCAGGCCTGGTAGTCCTCCGGCGACATCTGCACGACCTCGACGCCGTTCTCTGCGAACACGTCGGCCATCTTCTGGTCGAGCGCCGCGGCTTCTTTGGCGAAGTAGGCCTCGGCCTTCTCGCCGGCCGCGTTCAGGGCCTGCTGCTGCTCCTCGGTGAGGTTGTCCCAGCTCTGCTCGGAGATCAGGATCGGCTCGTACATGAACCACAGGGCATTCTCGCCGGGGGCGGTCAGGCAGCTTACCTGCTCGTAGATGCGGTAGGAGACGAAGGAGCCGGAGGAGGTGTTGGCCCCGTCGAGCACCCCGGTCTGCATCGCGGTGTAGATATCCGAGGAGGGCATCGAGGTGATCGAGGCGCCGGCGGTGGCCAGCATCTCGTCGAAGGCCGGACCCGCGGCACGCATGGTCTGCCCCTCGACGGTGTCCGGCGAGGTGATGCAGCGAATGTCGGAGGCGAAGCCGCCGGCCAGCCAGGCATCGGCCAGCACGCGGGCACCAGCCTCATTGATGACCTCCTTGATCATGCCCATGAACTCGGAGTCGTTGAGGCGCTGGGCACGCTCATGGTTGCGCACCAGGCCCGGCATCAGGGTGGCGGAGAATTCCGGGTGGCGACCGCTGGCGTAGTCGAGCGGCAGCGAGGTCATGTCGAGGCGGCCCCGCACCAGGGCGCCCCACTGCTCCTTGGCCTTGAACAGCGACTGGCCCGGATAGACCTGGATCTTCAGGTCGACGCCGGCGGCCTCGACCTCATTGGCCATCATCTGGACCATCTCATCACGCACGTCACCCTGGCCACCCGGGAACTGGTGGGAGGCGCGCAGCACGGTCTCGGCGCTGGCGGAGGAGGCGAAGGCGAGGGTCAGCGCGGCGGCGGCCGCCACGGGGGTGAGCTTGGCATTCATGGTTGGCATCTCCTGGGACTCTTGTTTTTGTGCAATGTTTTTGTGAGGCGTTGTTGTGAGGTGTCGTTGTGAAATGAGCGTGTGTAGTTGTTGTGAAACATCTATCAGCTATGCTGATATATATTTCAATAGTCTCTAGGCATACCAGTGTCAATATTAGAGGCTTAGACATAGGTGGGGGCAGCCCGATGTCCCATCGTCGATTCTCGCCAGTTTGTCAGGGAGATACCCCGTGAAGACCAAGCGCTCAAATGCCCAGCGACTCAGGGATTCGCTGGAAGACGACATCATCAATGGACGACGGACGCCCGGCGAGAGGCTCGACCCCGAGTCGCTGTGCCGGGAGTTCGATGTTTCCCGGACCCCGGTGCGGGAAGCCATCCAGCAATTGGTGGCGAGTGGCCTGGTGACGGTGGAGCCGAAGAAGGGAACCTTCGTGGCCAGGGTGGGCCTCGACCAGCTGATCGAGATGTTCGAGGTGATGGCGGAGCTGGAGGGCATGTGCGGACGCCTCGCCGCCCGGCGCATCTACGAGGAGGAACTCGTTGCCTTGCGCGAGGCGATGGAGCGCTGCGAGGCGGCGGCGAGGGCCGGCGACACCGACGAGTACTACTACGAGAACGAGGGCTTCCACCACGCCATCTATGCGGCCAGCCACAATGCCTTCCTGGCCGATGAGGCGCGCCAGCTCAAGCAACGCCTCAAGCCCTATCGCCGCCTGCAGCTGCAGGTCCGCAAGCGCATGAGTCGTTCCCTGGCCGAGCATCGCGAGATCCTGAACGCCATCGAAGGCGGTGATGCCGATTCGGCGGAGCAGATCATGCGCGAACACGTGCTGATCCAGGGCGAGCGTTTCAGCGACTTCGTCGCCAGCGTGCGACGCTTCGAGGCCTGCCAGGGAGATGTCGACTGATCATGCGGACCCGTCAGGTCAGTTCCAGCGGGACCTCGCCGGCCTCGAAGGCGAGCAGCCACTGCTTGCGGCCGATACCTCCGGCATAGCCGGTCAAGCCACCATCGCTGCCGATAACCCGATGGCAGGGCACCACGATGGCCAGCGGGTTGCGCCCATTGGCGGCTCCAACCGCGCGCTGGCCGCCCTTGCAGTTGAGCTGCTCGGCGATCTCGGCATAGTTGCGCGTCTCGGCGAAGGGGATGGTGGATAGCGCCGTCCATACCCGTTCCTGGAAGGAGGTGCCCTCGGCCGCCAGTGGCAGGTCGAAGGTCCGTCGGCGCCCGTCGAAGTACTCGGCGAGCTGGGTGATGGCGCGTTCCGTCAAGGAACTGGGCCGGGGCGCCTCGTCCTCGTTGTCGACGAAGTCGATCTCGGTGAGCCCGGTGTCGTTGGCGCGAAGGCGGATCAGGCCCAGGGCATCGGAGCGGGGCGGCCGGAAGTAGTCGAGTGCCTCGGTGCTCATCGTCTTGGCTCCAGGGTGGTGGGTGGAAGCCCTGCCTCGGGAAGCCCTTCCTCGGGAAGCCCTTCCTCGGGAAGAGCTTCCGGATGGCTCTTCCATGAGTGTATCGCATTGCGCTCCGCTGTCAGCGGGCGGCGGTCATGCTGCCGGCGAGTACCAGAACCGCCGCCATCGGCAGTCTCCAGTCCGGCGTGGTGACCCCGGCAATCACCAGGAATAGGGTGGCCAGCACCGGTACGGCGTGGGCCAGGTTGCCCAGCCGGTGAGCCTGCGGATCGCCGAGGGCGCGGTCCCAGGCGAGCATGGCGATGCCGTAGGGCCCCAGTCCCAGGGCGGCGGTGGCCAGCAGTGCCTGAGGCGAGGGCGGCTCGATTACCCCCTCCATCGCCAGACTGGCGACGCCGGTCATGACGCTGGCGATCAGCAGCAGATGCGGCATGCGCTCGCCGAGGCGATAGCCGGGGACCTGGCTTGCCAGCGAGAAGATCGCCCAGCACAGCGCCGCCACGAACGCCAGCAGGTAGCCGCCCCAGGCCCCTGAGAGGCCCCCCGACAGCGCCTGGGGCACCACCAGCAGGGCGGCGCCCGAGAAGGCCAGCAGGGTGCCGCCCAGGGTGGCCAGCGGCAGGCGCCGCAGCACGAGCCAGCGGTTCGCCAGCAGGAAGAGCACCGGCCAGGTGTAGGTGATCAGTGCCGCCTCGGCGGTCGGGACCCTGTCGAAGGCGACGAAGCAGGCGCCCACCGCCCCGGCCACCAGCAGCGCTCCCCCGGCGTGCACCGCCATGTTCTTCACCGCCTGATCCTTCACCTCTATGCCCTTCAAAACCGGGCCAGGCACTCCTCCGCCATGCCCCCGATCGCCTGCCGACTCGTGCCGATGCCTGCGGCTCGCCATGGGCAGGGTGCCCAGGGCACCGGCCAGCAACGCCAGGGCCGAGAGGCGCAGCGGCGGCAGTTCCCCGGCGGCGCTCACCAGCAGGGGGACCAGCGCCCATAGGAGCACGGCGAGACCGGCGGCGCCGGCGCCGTGCCAGTGGGAACGGGTGATGCGTAACGTATGGCTCAGCATGGTCGTGACCTCCCTGCCCGGTGAGTGACGACGGCATGCTATCCGGTCCATAATCATCACAAAATCAATCCTTATTGATGTATCTCATCAAGGATGGTGATGTCATGCGCGCCCCGACATTCGACCTCGGCCTGCTGCGGACCCTGGTGGCGGTCGCCGATACCGGCAGCGTCACCGCCGCCGCGCGGCGCCTTTCCTATACACAATCCACCGTCAGCATGCAGCTGCAGCGCCTCGAGAGTGCGCTGGGCCTGGTCCTGCATGAGCGGGAAGGGCGGCGGTTGCGGTTCACCGCCGAGGGAGAGCGACTGCTGGGTCATGCCCGCCGTCTGCTGGCACTCAACGATGAGGCGCTCGCCGACATGCGCACGCGCCGGGTCACCGGTGAGCTGAACCTGGGGATTCCCGAGGACTACGCCAGCCTGCTCACCTCGGTGTTCTCCTGGTTTCACCAGCTCTATCCCGAGGTGCGTCTGCAGGTTACCTGCGGCACCAGTGCCCACCTGATGGATCAGGTCCGCAACGATGAGCTGGACCTGGCGCTGGTAACCCGCCAGCGCCGTTCGCCAGGCGGCGAGATGATCCGTCGCGAGCCGCTTGCCTGGGCGGTGGGCTTGCAGCACCAGCCCTCGCTGACCGACCCGCTGCCGCTGGCGCTCTACTCCCCCGGGGCCGACCTGTTCCGGGAGGTGGCTGAACAGGCGCTGGCCGCCGCGGGCCGGGACTGGCGGGTGGCCTACATCAGCCAGTCCATGGCCGGCCTGGGCCCGGTGGTGCAGGCTGGCCTGGCCATCGTGGTGGTGACCCGCAGCATGCTGACGCCCCAGTTGCGTGCCCTGGACGAGGGCAGCGGCCTGCCCCCGCTACCGGCCGTGGAGCTGGCCCTGCACCGCGCCGCACGGCGGCCCACCGAGCCGGCCCGGCGCCTGGCCGAGCTGATCCGCGAGCAGCTCGCCCTCGGGGAGGGATGAGCACGGGTCGATAACCACAATTCCGAGCGATATACTCGGGTATTCATCTATCGGCTGTCGTGCGGCAGCCGCCGATCGGAGTCGCCATGTTTCCCGAGTTCACACTGCGCTATGCCCGACTGCCGGAACGCTTCTACCTGCACTTCGACCCCGTTCCGGTGAAGGCTCCGCGACTGGTGGCCTTCAACCGGCCGCTGGCCGAGCAGCTGGGCTTCGACCTGGCGGCCTTCGACGAGGCCCTCGATGAGGGGCAGGCCTCCGAGGCGTTCGCCGGCAATGCCGTGCCGGACGGCGCCGAGCCCCTGGCTCAGGCCTATGCCGGCCACCAGTTCGGCCACTTCAACCCCCGGCTGGGCGACGGCCGGGCCGTGCTGCTGGGCGAGGTGACCGATCGAGAGGGAGTCCTGCGCGATATCCAGCTCAAAGGCGCCGGTTGCACGCCCTTCTCGCGTGGCGCCGACGGGCGGGCGCCCCTCGGCCCGGTGCTGCGCGAGTACCTGGTCAGCGAGGCGATGCACACCCTGGGCATTCCCACCACCCGTGCCCTGGCCGCGGTGACCACCGGCGAGCGTGTCTTCCGCCGGGTGCCCGAACCCGGCGCCGTGCTGACCCGGGTGGCCTCGAGCCACCTGCGCGTGGGCACCTTCCAGTACTTCGCCGCCCGCGACGACGAGGAGGCCCTGCGCATCCTCGCGGACTTGACCATCGAACGGCACTATCCAGACCTCGCGGCGCAGCCCCCGGAGACACGCTACCTGGCGCTGGTGGAGGCCGTCCTGGCGCGCCAGGCCAGACTCGTGGCCGGCTGGATGGGGCTGGGCTTCATCCATGGCGTGATGAACACCGACAACATCTCGGTCGCCGGCGAGACCATCGACTACGGGCCCTGCGCCTTCATGGAGGCCTACGATCCCGAGCAGGTGTTCAGCTCCATCGACGAGGGCGGGCGCTACGCCTATCGCAACCAGCCCTGGGTCGCCCAGTGGAACCTGGCGCGCTTCGCCGAGACCCTGATCCCGCTGATCGATGACGATGCGGATCGCGCTGTGGAGCGCGCCACCGCGCTGATCCAGGCCTATCCCGACCGGTACGAGGCCGAGTGGCTGGCGGTGATGCGTGAAAAGCTCGGACTCGAGCAGGCAGAGGAGGGCGACCACGAACTGGTGGAGGCCTTCCTCGAGGCCATGAAGGCGGGCCAGGCCGACTTCACCCTCGCCTTTCGCACCCTGGCCGATGCCGTCGAGTCCGGCGCGGGAGAAGACCCGAGCAGGGGCGAAGGCGAGGCAGCGCTGCTGGGGCTCTTCGAGTCGCGCGAGGCCATCGAGGCCTGGCTGCCCCGCTGGCGCGAGCGACTGGCCCGGGAGGAGGTCGACCCGGCGGTGATCGCCGCGCGGCTGCGCTCGGTCAACCCGCTCTATATTCCGCGCAACCACAAGGTGGAGGAGGCCCTGGCCGCCGCGGTCGAGGGCGATTTCGCCCCCTTCGAGGCGCTGCGCGAGGTGCTGGCGCGCCCCTTCGAGGCGCAGCCCGGCCACCAGGCCTACGCCATGCCGGCCCCGGCCACCGAGGCGGTCTTTCGCACCTTCTGCGGGACTTGATCCCTCCCTGTTCTCCACAAAACGACGGCCGACACTGTCGGCCGTCGCGGATGATGCGCCGCAGTCACGAATGACGAGGCGTCACTCCGGCTGGAACACCATGATGTCCTCGCCCTTTGGTCCGATCTGGAAGACGAGGAACCTGGCGCCTTCATCACCGATTACGCGCCCGACCATCGGCTGGTCGGGCCGTTCATGGATCACCTCGCCCGCCGAGGCTCGTTGCGGCTCCTGCCCCTCGACATCGGCCTGGATGGTCCCCTCCAGGACATAGACGAAGACATGGCCCGGATGGATGTGGCGCTCGTAAACCTTCCCGGGCTCTTCCTCGAACAGGACGACGTTCGCCTCCATGCCCTCCATGCCTTCCAGATCCGTGGTGAGCAGCGAGGTGGGGTCGCCGACCGCGAGCATGGGCATGCCCAGCGCCACGACGAACGTCGAGGCGGCACAGGCGTTAGGGATGTTCAGGTTCATGATGGCCTCCCCCGTCTGGGAGACGGTAGGGTGTGTTGGATGAGCGGAATGCATCCAGGCCATGGAGAGAGGTGGGCCTGCTCGGACAGAAACTCTGTCCGGTCATGTCGCGAAGCCGTCCTGGGCCCGGCCTGCATTTCGGGGCGACAGCCATCTGTCGCCTTTCTTTGGAATAGACCGGTCCGGCAAGACGGTCAAGGCAGGCCTGGGGCACTGAGGACGCCCACGAAAAGAGGCCGCGCCGCCCGGATGGGCTGGCGCGGCCTGTGGGTCATGGACCTCGGTGTGCCGCCCCGGCCCCACCGCCTCGGCGGGTCCGGGAAAGGGCCTCACTCCAGGTCGAAGCGGTCGGCGTTCATGACCTTGGTCCAGGCGGCCACGAAGTCCTTCACGAACTTCTCCCTGGCGTCGTCCTGGGCGTAGGCTTCCGCCAGGGCGCGCAGTTGGGAGTTGGAGCCGAAGACCAGGTCCACGCGGGTCCCGGTCCACTTCACCTGGCCGGTCTTGCGGTCACGGCCCTCGAACACATCCTCGTCGGTTGCGGTCGGCTTCCACTCTGTCTCCATGTCGACCAGGTTGACGAAGAAATCGTTGGTGAGGGTGCCGGGACGGTCGGTGAGTACCCCGTGCTTCGAACCGCCCTGGTTGGTATCCAGGGCCCGCAGACCGCCCACCAGCACGGTCATCTCCGGGGCGCTGAGGCCCAGCAACTGCGCGCGGTCGACCAGCATCTCCTCGTCGGAGACGGTGAACCTGGCGCGGCGGTAGTTGCGGAAGCCATCGGCCTCCGGCTCGAGGGGCTCGAAGGATTCGGCGTCGGTATGCGCCTCGGTCGCATCGCCGCGTCCGGGCGAGAACGGCACGACGACGTCGACGCCGGCGGCCTTCGCGGCCTGTTCGATCCCGACATTGCCGGCCAGCACGATCACGTCGGCCACGCTGGCGCCGGTGTCGGCCGCGATACCTTCCAGTACTCGCAGCACCTTGGCCAGGCGCTCGGGCTCGTTGGCTGCCCAGTCCTTCTGGGGGGCCAGGCGAATGCGGGCGCCGTTTGCGCCGCCGCGCAGGTCGGAGCCACGGAAGGTCCGCGCGCTGTCCCAGGCGGTGGCGACCATGTCGCTGATAGAGAGGCCGCTGTCGGCGATCCGGGTCTTGACGTTATCCACGTTGTATCCGGTCTTGCCGGCCGGCACCGGATCCTGCCAGATCAAGTCCTCCGCCGGCACTTCCGGGCCGAGGTAGCGGACCTTCGGGCCCATGTCGCGGTGGGTCAGCTTGAACCAGGCGCGGGCGAAGGCGTCGGCAAACTCCTCCGGGTTCTTGTGGAAGTGCTGGGAGATCTTGCGGTATTCCGGATCCTCGCGCATGGCCATGTCGGCGGTGGACATCATGATCGGCACGCGCTTGCTGCCATCTTCCGGATCCGGGGCCATGTCACTCTCGGTGAGCCCCTTCGGCTGCCACTGGTTGGCACCTGCCGGGCTCTTGGACAGCTCCCACTCGTAGCCGAACAGCACGTCGAAGTAGCTCATGTCCCACTTCGTCGGGGTCGGCGTCCAGGCGCCTTCCAGGCCGCTGGTGGTGGTATCACGGCCCTTGCCACTGCCATGGCTATTCTTCCAGCCGAAGCCCTGGGCCTCGATGGGCGCGGCCTCTGGCTCGGGCCCCACCAGGTCCGGGTCGCCGGCGCCATGGGTCTTGCCGAAGGTGTGACCGCCGGCGGTCAGGGCGACCGTCTCGTAGTCATTCATCGCCATGCGCGCGAAGGTCTCGCGGATGTCCCTGGCCGAGGCCAGCGGGTCCGGGTGGCCGTCTGGACCTTCCGGATTCACGTAGATCAGGCCCATCTGCACGGCGGCTAGCGGGTTCTCGAGATCACGGTCGCCGGTGTAGCGGCTCTTCGGCTTGTCGCTGGTGGCCAGCCACTCTTCCTCGGCCCCCCAGTAGATGTCCTCTTCCGGGGCCCAGATATCCTTGCGCCCGCCACCGAAGCCGAAGGTCTTGAAGCCCATGGTTTCCAGGGCGACGTTGCCGGTAAGGATGAACAGGTCGGCCCAGGAGAGCTTGTTGCCATACTTCTGCTTGACCGGCCAGATCAGGCGGCGTGCCTTGTCCAGGTTGCCGTTGTCCGGCCAGCTGTTGATCGGCGCGAAGCGCTGGTTGCCGGTGGAGGCGCCACCGCGGCCATCGGCGGTGCGGTAGGTGCCGGCAGCGTGCCAGGCCATGCGGATGAAGAAGGGCCCATAGTGGCCATAGTCGGCCGGCCACCACTCCTGTGAGTTGGTCATCACGTCGGCCAGGTCCTTCTTGACGGCCGCGAGGTCGAGGGTCTTGAACGCCTTGGCGTAGTCGAAGTCCTCGCCCATGGGATCAGACGTCGGGCTGTGCTGATGCAGGATGCTCAGGTTCAGCTGGTTCGGCCACCAATCCTTGTTCATGTTGCCCCTGCCACCCATGCGCGTGTTGGAACCGTGCATCACCGGGCATTTGCCTGCTTGTTGTTCACCCATGTCGCTCTCCGATCGTTGCTGCATTGATGGATCTGTTCCGTATGGATAGACGACGTCTGTCCTGGAGGACAGTGTAGTCTTTCAGCTGGCGTCGTCAGTCTGGCCAATGACATCCGCCGTCATCACATCCTTTCACGCTACCCCGCGACGATTCACGGGTTCCAAGTGCCTTTTCCGACCATGCCGATAGTTATTTCATATCGGCAATCTTGCATGCATAAGCGAATGCCGTGTCGCCCCCCATGCTCGCTGTCATCTTCGCAGCAATCTTCACAGCAATCTTCACAGCAATCTACGCAGACACCTGCGCTGCCAAGGCGGCAGGCATGTCATTCCGCTCTTGGGGAATAAGATGTTGGGGAAGCCGCTGTTGGTGATGAAGAGGTTGGAGAAGGAAGATCGGGGATCACCAGTGCCCGGGTCTCGCCCATCAGGAAGGCGCGGTTGGCCTCCAGGGCCTCGCGCAGGAAATCCCACAGCAGGCGGACTCTCGCCAGGCGGCGCTGCTCCTGGCGGGCGGTGATCCAGAACTGGCGCACGATCTCCACGTCGTCATCCAGCACGTTCACCAGTTCATCCGAGGTGCTCGCCATGAAGCAGGGCAGCACGGCGAGCCCCGCGTCGTGGAGGCAGGCGGCATGCTGGGTGGTCACGCTGGTGCTGCGCATGGCGAAGTGCGGTCCGGGGCGGCCCACCACCGAGGGGTCGAGCAGGGGGTCCAGGTAGCTGAGCTGCTCGCTGAAGATCAGGTCATCGACATAGCCGACCAGCCGGTGCTCGCCCAGCTCGGGTAGCCGGGACGGGGTGCCGTGGCGGGCGAGATACTCTCGGCTGCCGTAGAGCCGCAGCCGGTAGTCGCACAGCCGCGAGATGACCAGCCCGGGGCTCACCGGGCGCTCCACGGTGATGGCGAGGTCCGCCTCGTGCCGGCTCAAGTTGACCACCCGGGGCAGGGCGAGCAGGTCCAGGGTCACCCCCGGATGGCGTTCACAGAAGGCCGAGAGCAGCGGGGCGATCACCCAGGTGCCGAAGCCCTCGGTCACGCCCAGGCGGATCTGGCCGCTGATCTGGTGGTTCTTGTCGGTGAGGCTCTCACCCGCCTCGAAGGCGTGGCGGGCCATCTCCTCGGCGTGGGCGAGTAGTTGCTGGCCGGCCTCGGTGAGGTGGTAGCCATGGGTGCTGCGCTCGAACAGCTGGGTGTTGAGCGCCTGCTCGAAGCGTCGGGTGCGCCGCGACACGGTGGAGTGGTCCAGCCCCAGGCGCCGGGCGGCATCGGTGAGCCGCTCGCTGCGCGCCACTTCCAGGAAGATCTGGATGTCCTGCCAGTCCAGCATGGGGCGTCTCCAACGGTCGCTGGTTGTGCGTAAATGCACAAGCAATGTGCCTGAGTGCCCGTTGTCACGCCATCCGACGTCTGTATAGACTCGAGAGCATCACGCTTCGTGTAATCATACACACAAAGTCTAATGTCCCGCCGGCCTGCCACCACGATCCCTCGCCGATCAAGACATGGCCGGGTCACTTCCGGCCGAGACATCATCCCCAATGACGTCACCAACAGCGACATTACCAACAGCGACATCACCAACAATCAGGCCGCACGAGCCACAGAGGAGCACGCCACCATGAGCCTTCGCGAAACCCCCATGTACATCGACGGCAAGCCCGTCCAGTCCCAGAGCCAGGAGTGGCGTGACGTGGTCAACCCGGCCACCCAGGAAGTGGTCGCCCGTGTGCCGTTCTGCACCGCCGAGGAGGTGGAGCAGGCCGTGGCCAGCGCCAAGGAAGCCTTCAAGACCTGGCGCAAGGTGCCGCTGGGCAAGCGCATGCGCATCATGCTCAAGCTCCAGGCGCTGATCCGCGATAACACCGACGAGCTGGCCGCGCTGATCAGCGAGGAGCACGGCAAGACCCTGCCGGACGCGGCCGGCGAGGTGGGACGCGGCCTGGAAGTGGTTGAGCACGCCTGCTCGATCACCTCCCTGCAGCTGGGCGAGCTGGCCGAGAATGCCGCCAGCGAGGTCGATGTCTACACCCTCAACCAGCCGCTGGGCGTGGGTGCCGGCATCACCGCCTTCAACTTCCCGATCATGCTGCCCTGCTTCATGTTCCCGCTGGCCATCGCCACCGGTAACACCTTCGTGCTCAAGCCCTCGGAGCAGGACCCGAGCTCTACCATGCGCCTGGTCGAGCTGGCCCACGAGGCGGGCGTGCCGGCCGGTGTGCTCAACGTGGTGCACGGTGGCCCGGACGTGGCCAACCAGATCGCCGATCACGCTGACATCAAGGCACTCTCCTTCATCGGTTCCACCCACGTCGGTTCGCTGCTCTACGACCGCGCCGCCGCCGCCGGCAAGCGCATGCAGGCGATGATGGGGGCCAAGAACCACTGCGTGGTGATGCCGGACGCCAACCGCAGCCAGGCCATCAACAACCTGCTGGGCTCCGCCTTCGGCGCCGCCGGGCAGCGCTGCATGGCCAACTCCGTGGTAGTGCTGGTGGGCGAGGCCCGAGAGTGGCTGGACGACATCGTCGAGGGCGCCCGCAACATGAAGGTCGGCCCCGGCACCCAGCAGGACGCCGACCTCGGCCCGCTGGTCTCCCCGCAGGCCAAGGATCGGGTGGAGCGCCTGATCGCCACCGGTGAGCCGGAGGGCGCCAAGTTGCTGGTCGACGGCCGCGGCTGCCAGGTGGAGGGCTACCCGAACGGCAACTTCGTCGGCCCGACCCTGTTCAGCGACGTGACCCCGGAGATGACCATCTACCGTGAGGAGGTCTTCGGCCCGGTGCTCTGCGTGCTCAGCGTCGAGACACTGGACGAGGCGATCGCCTTCATCAATGCCAACCCCAACGGCAACGGCACCTCGATCTTCACCAACTCCGGCTGGGTGGCGCGTCGCTTCGAGAGCGACATCGACGTCGGCCAGGTGGGCATCAACGTGCCGATCCCGGTGCCGGTCGCCTACTTCAGTTTCACCGGCTCGCGGGGCTCCAAACTCGGTGACCTGGGCCCCAACGGCAAGCAGGCCATCGCCTTCTGGACCCAGACCAAGACCGTCACCGCGCGCTGGTTCGAGCCTGAGAACGTCTCCAGCGGCATCAACAGCACCATCTCGCTGAGCTGATCGCGATCCGCTCTCGCTGGGCGGAGGTGCGTTGAGAAGCGCAGGGGCGGGCCGTTTGACAGTCTCACGGCCCCGACCCTAAATGTAGGGACCGCCGCCTCCCGGGTGGCGAGCTCAATCGACCCGACAACGACAAGACAAGAGGTGGAGAGCATGCCAAATCATACACGTACCATTCCCCCGTTACGGACGCTGTGCACCGCCGTGTGCCTGGCGCTCGGGCTCGGTGCCACGACGAGCGCCCAGGCCGAGGACCCGGTCCGCATCGGCGCCATCTACATCATGTCCGGTTCCCCCTCGGTCTACGGCCAGTTCGCCCAGCAGGGCATGCAACTCGCCGTGGACGAGATCAACGAGTCGGGCGGCATCCTCGACCGCGACGTCGAGTTCGTGCTGGAGGACAGCCAGATCAAGGCCGATGCCGCCATCCAGGCTGCCCGCAAGCTGGTCTATTCCGAGCAGGTGCACGCACTGATGGGCCTGGACAGCTCCGGCGTGGCCACGGGCGTCGTCCCGGTGGTGCCGGAACTGCAGCGGCCCTTCATCATCACCCACGCCGCCACCCCGGACGTCACCGGCAAGCTCTGCAACCGCTACACCTACCGGCTGAGCGTCAACATCAGCCAGAACACCAAGGCGGCCGCCGAGATCGCCGAGCAGACCGGCGCCAAGCGCTGGACGACCATCGGCCCGGACTACGCCTTCGGCCACCAGTCCTGGGAGTTCTTCGGCAACTACCTCAAGGAGCTCGACCCCGAGGTGGAGCTGATGGAGCGCACGGCCTTCCCGCGCTTCGGCAACGAGGACTTCACCCCCTTCATCAACAACGTCATGGACGCCGAGCCCGATGGCGTGCTGGTCTCGCTGTGGGGCGGTGACCTGGTCAACTTCATCCGCCAGGCCAACAACCTCGGCTTCTTCGAGCAGGACTTCGAGGTGCTGATGACCCTGGGCGGTGCCACCGAGGTGATGTCCGCGATGGGCAATGACATGCCCGAGGGAATCTGGGTCGGCACGCGCTACTGGTTCGCGGCTCATGACAACGACGTCAACAACGCCTTCGTCTCCGCCTACATGGAGCGCTACGGCAAGCCGCCGAGCTACAACGCCCAGGGCGCCTACACGGGCATCCAGGCCTACAAGGCGGCCATCGAGAAGGCCGGCTCCACCGACCCCGAGGCGATCACCGATGCGCTTTCCGGCCTGACCTTCCTGGCGCCCAACGGCGAGCTCACCTTCCGCGCCGGTGACCACCAGGCCGTGGTCGGCCCGACCTGGGGGCAGACCGCCGCGCTCAGCGAGGAGTACGGCGTGCGCATGCTCGAGCCGATGAAGACCTTCGACGGCGACCTGGTGACGCCCGACGTGTCCGAGACGGGCTGTTCGCTCTGACGACGACTGCCGGCCGCCCCTTTCGGGCGGCCGGCCTGCCTGACTGATCCAGCGGGGAGTCCACGATGCAGAGCTTTATTGCCGCGCTGCTGAACAGCCTCGACATCGCGTTGCTGCTGTTCGTCATTGCCGTCGGCCTCAACATCATCTTTGGCGTGCTGAACGTCATCAATTTCGCCCATGGCGCCCTCTACATGCTGGGCGCCTACTTCGCCTACACCGCGATGGGTCTGCTCGGTCTGTCGTTCTGGGTGGCGCTGGTGGTGGCCCCGCTGCTGGTGGCCGTGGTGGCGATCGCCATCGAACGGCTGATGCTGCGAATGGTCTACGACCGCCACATCACCGACAGCCTGCTGCTGACCTTCGCCCTGCTGCTGATCATCGACGAGTCCGTGCGGATCATCTGGGGGCCGTCCATCCAGGTGGTGGACCCGCCGGCGCTGCTCGCCGGGACCGTCTCCGTGCTTGGCGTCAACTACCCCCTCTATGGCCTCTTCGTGATCGCCATCGGGATCGCCATGATGCTGGGCCTGTGGCTACTCTTCACTCGCACCCGTCTGGGGCGCATCGTGCGCGCCGCGGCGCTGGACCGTGAAATGGCCCAGACCCTCGGGATCAACGTGCCCCTGGTGATCACCGGCGTGTTCGCCTTCGGTGCCTGGATCGCTGCCGTGGGCGGCGTGGTAGCCGCCCCCATGCGCGCCATCGGGCCCGCGATGGGCGAGAAGATCATCATCGAGTCGTTCATCGTGGTGGTGATCGGTGGGCTCGGCAGCTTCCCAGGCACCCTGCTCGGGGCACTGGTGCTCGGCTTCATCCACGGCTTCGGCGGGCGCTTCCTGCCCGAGATCAACCTCGTGCTGCCCTATATCGGCATGGCGCTGGTGCTGCTGATCAAGCCCCAGGGCCTGATGGGCAAGGGGGCAAGCGCATGACCACACGACTGATGATCTTCGGGGTGCTCGGGCTGGTCCTGGCGGCACTCTTCCTGCTGCCCTACGGCGTTTCCTACTTCTACATCTTCGTGGCCACCGAGATCCTGATCATGGGTCTCTTCGCGGCCAGCTTCAATCTGGTGTTCGGCTACACCGGCATGCTCTCCTTCGGGCATGCGGCCTTCTTCGGCATGGGCGCCTACACCACCGCGATGCTCTTGCTCCACCTGCAGGTTCCGCTGGTCTGGGCCCTGCTGGCCGCGATGCTGACCTCGATGCTGCTCGCCGCCGTGATCGGCTTCTTCTGCGTGCGGCTAAACGAGGTCTACTTCGCCATGCTGACCCTGGCCTTCGGCATGATGGTATTCGCCGTGGCCCACCAGTGGCGCAGCGTGACCAACGGCAGCGACGGCATCACTGGCTTTCCTCTCACCGAGTTCGGCCTGGGCCTCGATGTGCAGCTCGCCAACCCGCTGGTCTACTACTACGTGGTGCTGGTGGTGGTGGTGCTCGCCGCGGCGCTGCTCTACCTCATCACGCGCTCGCCCTTCGGCCTGATCCTCAAGGCCATCAGCGAGAACCCGGAACGGGTGGCGTTCTGCGGGCTTAACGAGCGGCGCTTCCGGCTGATCGCCTTCATCGTGGCCGGGCTCTTCGCGGGGCTGGCCGGCGGGCTCTTCGCCCCCTTCAACCGGGTGGCGAGCCCCGACATGATCCACTGGAGCCAGTCCGCGGAGGCCGTGCTGATGACCATCCTTGGTGGGTCGGCCTACTTCCTGGGTCCCTTCTTCGGCGCCATGGTGTTCGTGTTGCTGGAGACCTGGATCACCAGCTACACCGACCACTGGATGCTGTTCCTCGGCATCATCCTGGCGCTGATGGTGATGTTCTTCCGCCGCGGTATCCTCGGTACCGTGCTCGACCGGGTGCTGAGACGATGACCGAACCGCTGCTCTCGATCCGCGACCTGACCAAGACCTTCGGCGGCGTGCACGCCGTGGACGGGGTTTCCCTCGATGTGCGGCCGCGGGAGACCGTGGCCCTGATCGGTCCCAACGGCGCGGGCAAGACGACCTTCTACAACATGATCTCGGGGCGCATGATGCCGACCTCGGGGAGCATTCACTACGATGGCGACGAGATCACGGGGCTCCCGCCGCACCGCATCAGCCGGCTGGGCATCTCCCGCTCTTTCCAGATCACCAACATCTTCCAGGAGCTCTCGGTGCGCCAGAACGTCGAGGTCGCGCTGACCGCCTTCCACGGCAAGGCGCTCGCGATGCTGCGCCTGGCCTCCCGTGACCGTGAGATCATCGACGAGGCCCATGGCCTGCTCGAGCGGCTGGGGCTCGAGGCCCTGGCGGAACAGCGGGCCGGGGTGCTCAGCTATGGCGACAAGCGGCTGCTCGAGATCGCCATCGTGCTGGCGACACGCCCCCGCCTGGTGCTGCTCGACGAGCCCACGGCGGGCATGACCCCGGAGGAGACCCGGCACGTCACCCACCTGATCCGCAAGCTGGCCGACTCCGGCGACTACACCTTCCTCGTCACCGAGCACGACATGAGCGTGGTGTTCGGCCTGGCCGACCGCATCCTGGTGATGCACCGCGGCCAGCGGTTGGCGGAGGGCACGCCCGAGGAGATACGCAACGACCCCGAGGTGAAGCGCGCCTATCTCGGCGAGGAAGAAGAGGAGGCGGCATCCTGATGCTGAAAGTCGAGGATATCCACACCTATTACGGCGAGAGCCATGCCCTGCAGGGCGTGAGCCTGGAAGTCGAGGCCGGTGAGGTCGTCTGCCTGCTGGGGCGCAACGGCGCCGGCAAGAGCACGACGCTCAAGAGCATCATGGGCGTCACGCCGCCGCGCAGCGGGCGGGTGATGTTCGAGGGTCAGGACATCCGTGGGCTGCCGGCCCACCGGATCGCCCGGCTCGGCATCGCCCTGGTCCCGGAGGACCGGCGCATCTTCCCCGGGCTCAGCGTCTACGAGAACCTGGAGGTCGCGATGCAGCCCGGCCACGCCGGGGAGCTGCGCTGGACCCCGGAACGTGTGCTCGACACCTACCCGATGCTCGCGGAGCTCCGCGACCAGGACGGCGCCACCCTATCCGGCGGCCAGCAGCAGATGCTGGCCATCGCCCGGGCGCTGGTCACCGAGCCGCGCCTGTTGCTGCTCGACGAGCCCAACGAGGGGCTGGCCCCGGTCATCGTCCAGCAGATCGGCGAGCTGATCGACGACCTGGCGAGCACCACCACCATCCTCTTCACCGACCAGAGCGTGCCCTTCGCCCTGCGCCACGCCAGCAAGGCCTACATCCTGCAGAAGGGACAGGTCGCCTATGCCGGCACCACTGCTGAACTTCGCGAGAACCCCGAGTTGCAGGAGCGCTATCTCTCGGTCGCCTGAGCAGGGATGAACGCTAATATCGAAGGGATCATGGCCAATGATCAGACGTTGACGTTAACTGTTGGGTAGCCCGAGACAACCACCACAACGTCAGGAATCATCATGTCCGCACCGATCAGCCGTTTCGCCATACCAGAATCGATCCAAGACCTTCCGGACGACATCCGCGACGCCATGCTGGCGGTTCAGGAGAAGGCTGGCTTCGTGCCCAACGTCTTCCTGATGCTGGCCCACAGGCCGGCCGAGTTCCGGGCCTTCTTCGCCTACCACGATGCCTTGATGGAGCGAGAGTCAGACACGCTCACCAAGGCCGAGAAGGAGATGATCGTGGTGGCCACCAGCGCCCGCAACCGCTGCCTCTATTGCGTGGTGGCCCACGGTGCCCTGGTGCGCATCTACAGCAAGGATCCGCTGCTCGCCGACCAGGTGGCCATCAACCACCGCACCGCCACCATCAGCGAACGCCACCGTGTGATGCTGGACTTCGCCCTATACTGCGGCCTGGAAGTGGGGGAACTCACCGACGAGTGGGAGGCGCGCCTGAAAATGGTCGGCTTCACCCACAACGACATCTGGGACATCGGCGCCATCACCGCCTTCTTCGGCCTCTCCAACCGCCTGGTCACCCTGACAGGTACTCCTCCCAACGAGGAGTTCTACCTGATGGGGAGGGTGCCGAGGGAGAAGTGAGGAGCAAGCCTGATACATTCCCGGTGGATCTGGAACGAGGCTGACAACCTGAAATGATGCCTAGATGGCATGTGGGAGAAACAGCCTCTTTAGGTAGCGGTTTTGCTGAATTGTAAATACAGCTCTGCGGGTAGGTGTCAGTCAGCCTGACTTCTTGGTGGTTCGGGGGGCCATTCCTGATACTGATTGACTGCAGTGATCATGACAGGAATGTCGGACAGCTCATCCTTACAGTGCTTGAAGCCGCATTCCCATACGACCAAGACGCGCCAGCCGAGGTCGGACAGTTCTTTCCTATTTCTTTCATCCCTCATGACGTTTGCGTCGAACTTAGCTTTCCAGAATTCTGGTCGTGCGTGTGGTGTGGTGGCGTAGAAGCAGTCGCGGTGGCGGTGCCAGAAACAGCCATGAACGAAGATGGCGAGTCGGTGTTTTGGCAGCACAAGGTCGGGCTTACCAGGTAAGCCCTTTTTATGGAGTCGAAAACGAAACCCGGCCGCGTGCAAAAAACGCCTGATGACTATTTCAGGCTTCGTGTTCTTGCTCTGAATACGAGACATGCAGTAACTGCGCTGCTCTGGTGTCAGCACGTCTCGTTCTGGTGGTTGATCAGAATTCACACATTCTCAAATTCATCGTTGATGTCAATGGTCTGTTCCTCGCCAAATTCGAGCATTGCCGGGTCCACAGAAACACTGTCACTACGTACCCCGTCCGGTAGTGTCTCGAGGCTTTTGATAATGGTATTGGAAAATTCTTTCATGGGTGCTGAAACTCGGAGTCTGGCAAAGCCCTCCTTAACCTCATAAAGGCGATAAAGAAGATATGCTTTATCTGAATAAGCCATTTCCAGCAACTCACCAAGAGAGATATGAACGGGATTGGTAAAGGGGCCGGCTGTGGATTTTGCATCAATCAAATGACTTGCTTCTCCAGGCATTGTGCACTCGAAGTCGTGAGGCGCGATCGCATTTTCCTGAGAAATCCAAGTGTATTTGGTCACCTCGCCCTGTGACTTGAGTGATTCCAGGTGTAAGTTCAAGACTTCTTCACCTAGTCGACCGATAGCTTCAGCAGCCTGGATGGCTTTTCTCAGTTCTTCCTCGGATACTCCCCTTGCCTTTCGACGCTTGCGAAGGTTGCCGACCCCAGCTTGGCCGCCCAGGGCCGCATCTTCGAGGTCAAAGGCATCTAGGAAATCTCGTACGGCGTGTGACTCAGGAAGATCGGAGCCTGCAGAATTTACGATATTTTCGAGATCCGAGATTTGAAGCTGAACCATACTTTTGGTCTTGAATCGGCTCTCCAGCTCTTTGTGGAGAACCATGTCCTCTTCTGATCCTTGCGATACCATAATCATTCTCATGGAAGTTGGCATCGCTGCGCCCATGAATTCTATAATGGCGTAATCATCGGCTTGTAAATTTGCGTAGCGTTCCTCACCATCTGGGGATTGAATAACTTTACCATTCAGGCGCCAGTTCTTGGAGGCTCTGCTTTTTATGATCTTCTGCGGCAGCGTGTTTTCTCCACAGTTTCCCGGCCCTAGAATTGTCAAATTCAGAATGAACGATTCCCGGTTCTGCTCCTCACCTAGTTCGGCAAGGTGAGGGTAAAATATATCTTCAAAAATATCCTTGTTTAAATTTATCGATTTCTGATTTCCGGCTTTAATTACTCTGAAGTGATAATCAAAAATCGTCAGGTCAGACCGTGTCAGCTTTTTTAGCGCGATTCTTCTCGACATCTGTAACAGTCCCTGTTAATTGCTCTTTGATTTTCTCTGCCAATGCTCTGGCCATAAGCGGCGGTACCGCATTTCCGATCTGACGGAACGCGGGGTTCATCGGCCCCTGAAAAATAAAGCCATCCGGGAAGGACTGTAGGCGAGCGGCTTCCCGAACTGAGATCGTCCTTGCTTGCCGGCTGTCATAATGAATATGCGAATAGCTGTCCTTGCCTAGGTGCGCCATCAGAGTGCGGGCAGGTTGATCGGACTCCATTTTCCGCCATTTGTTCGGGAACTTCCCTGGATCGTAGGGCGGAATAAAGTTCTTCTTCTCTTTTTCAAACCGAGCAGACCCTTCCGAAGGGCGTTTCCCTTCCACGCGCTCAATTTCGTTAAGACGTTCCTCAAACATCTCAGAGGCAAGGCGAAATGCCTGGGGATACTGATCTCCGGGCTTCATGCGCGCAAATATTTTGTAATCGCGAGGCAAGTATCGGATGACGTGGTCATATACCCCTTCTCCGGCCTCGAAGTCGGGCCAGTGACGCATCGCTCTCTGAAATTCGTTAAGACGTGCGCTCTGCGAGTAATGGGTCAACAAGTCAAAGCGGCGCGGCCCTTTCTTCAGTTTCTGCTCCGAGTCGTCTGCGATGGGGGCGAGGTCGGATAAGGCCTGTTTCGCGGTTACCGCCGGTTTGAAACCGGCAGGCTCAGGCTCAGGTGGATCAACGAAAAAACGAGTCTCGTCATCAAGCAAGTCCTGCTTGATGGTTTTCATCGCCACTTGACGAGAACCATGATAACCCCGTGGCAGGTTGATCCAGTGACTGGGATCCGGGAACCAGTCTGTACACGACAGTTCCTTACGGAAGGCGACAAGGAACATGCGCTCACGCATTTCCGGCACTCCGTAGAAGACGGCGTTGAGCATAGTGTAACGAGCGTCGTAACCTAGGTCTCGAAGGGCCTCGCACACTTCTTCCGCGATGTTATGCCCGCCGTAGTTAAGAACATCGGGCACGTTCTCCATCAGGATCGCCACAGGTGACAGTTCCTGAACATAGTGCAGATAGCGGAGGTACAGGTTGCCTCTGGGATCATTGAGGTAGGCTTCCGGGTGCTCAGCCACTTCACGCAACTTGGCACGTCCCACCCGAGCGAAGGATTGGCAGGGTGGTCCGCCGACAACTACATCGACATGTTCAGTGGGATCACCTTCCAGGCCAAACTCCCTCAGGAGGTCAACGGGTTCGGTTTGCACGATATCTCGTGCCTGCCCGTGAACTTCTTTCATGGTGTCACTGGCATCGCGATGAAAGTTCATCGCGTGGGATCGCGCGGCAGCCGGGTCAAATTCCACAGCACCGACGTTTTTGAAGCCAGCTGCCTGAAAACCTAGGGAAATGCCGCCACAGCCAGCGAAAAGGTCCAGTACTCTGGGGGCCTCACCATCACGCAGGCGTTGAATTTTCTGCTGAATAGTCATGCTCATGGAGCTTGCCACCGAGTCTTGGTTGATCCCCCAACCGCGGCCGGACACCGTCGGAGGATGGTTTTCTGTCAGCTAGGCTTCGCGCAGACCGCAAATCCGGGGATGGTACCACCTGCCGAGTAGCCGAGCACATTGCCTTGAGAGGGTGCAGGTTCCGGATTCCGGGAGCCTGGAGACAGCGAGTAGCCTCCTTGTCTTTCCAACTCGCAATGTTGTTTTTTTATACAGTATTAAGGATGGGGCACCAAGCTGAAAATTTCCACTTTTTGGAGAAGCAGACAAGAGCGTCAAAAGACAAAGCAGCTCACTGGTCAGGTGGCCATCAACCACCGCACCGCCCCTATCAGCGAACGCCACCGCGTGATGCTGGACTTCGCCCTCTACTGCAGCCTGGAGGTGGGGGAGCTCACCGACGAGTGGGAGGCGCGCCTGGAAACGGTCGGCTTCACCCACGACGACATCTGGGACATCGGCGCCATCACCGCCTTCTTCGGCCTCTCCAACCGCCTGGTCACCCTGACCGGCACCCCGCCCAACGAGGAGTTCTACCTGATGGGTAGAGTGCCGAGGGAGAAGTGATGAACACGGTCAGTTAGGTTAGGATTGCCTTCGACCTGCCAAGGGGCAGGTCCCACAATCCATTCACTTGTCGCCAGGGGAGTCCCGCCGCATTCGTGCAGGCGAGGGCTGAGAAAGCATCACGCTGACCCTGGAACCTGATCCGGTTCATACCGGCGGAGGAAGTGCGACATGCCCTACCTGACGTCTGCCGTGCTCGGCGCGGCGCTGCTGTGCTTTGCTTTCCTGGGCCTCAGGGCCCGCCGGGCCGATGGCCCCCTCGATGACTATGTCACTGCGCGCAACTCCCAGGGGGCCCAGTCGCTGGGCCTCTCCTTTCTGGCCTCCGGGATGGGCGCCTGGATCCTCTTCGCTCCCCCCGAGATCGGCGCCTTCGTCGGCCCGCTGGCGCTGGCCGGCTATGCCATCGGCTCGGCGCTGCCGTTCATCGTGCTGGGGCTCTACGGTCCGGCGATCCGCCGCCACCTGCCGGAGGGGCGCAGCATCGGCGCGTTTGCGGAGGCCTGCTACGGCGCCGGGGTGCGGCGCTGGGTATCGCTGGTCTCGGTGCTCTACATGGCCTGCTTCCTGGCCGCGGAGCTCACCGCCATCGGGGCCATCACCGCGCTGCTCTCCGACGTGCCGCCGGCGCTGGTGGTCATCGGTGTGGCGGTCGCCACGCTGCTCTACACGGCGGTGGGCGGCCTGCGGGCGAGCCTGGCCACCGACCGCTGGCAGGCCTGGCTGCTGATGGCGCTGCTGGCGGTGGTCGGGGGCGTGGCGCTCATGCGCCTGCCCGAGATGCCGGCGGGCGCCGCGCTGCCGTCGATTCCCGCCGGCAGTGCCCTCGCCGTGGCACTGACCCTGGTGATCGCGGTGACTGCGGCGAACCTCTTCCACCAGGGCTACTGGCAGCGGGTGTGGGCGGCGCGCGATGATCGCGCCCTGGGTCGCGGCGCCTGGCTGGGCGGCGGCGTCACCGTGCTGGTGGTGATGGCGGTCGGCGGCCTCGGCATGCTGGCGGCCATGTCCGGCGTGGCGCTGGGCGAGCCGCCGATCCCCTTCTTTGCGCTGCTCTCGGAGGCGCCGGGCTGGCTGGCTCTGCCGGCGCTGGTGCTGGCGGTGACCCTGGTCGCCTCCAGCGTGGACACCCTGCAGAACGGCATCGCCTCGCTGGTAGTGGCGGGCTCCGGGCGGCGCGGGTTCTCCCTCGGTGCGGCACGCTGGGTCACGGTGGCGCTGATGTTGCCGGTAGTGGTCGTGGCGCTGCAGGGGCTCTCGGTGCTGCGGCTGTTCCTGATCGCCGACCTGCTCTGCGCGGCCATCGTGGTGCCGGTGCTGCTGGGGCTCTGGTCGCGGATGGGCGCCACGGCCGCGGTGGCCGGTGGCGTGGCGGGCATGCTCGGCGCCATCCTGCCCGGCTGGGTGGCCCAGGGTAGCCTCCAGGCGGGTGTGCTGGCGGCGAGCTTCCCCGGCAGCATCCCGACCCTGCCACCATTCCTCGGGGCGCTCGCCGCCTCCACCCTGGTCAGCCTGTTGATCGCCGGGCTCAGGCCGGCGGGGAGGGCGCATACCGCCTGATAGAGTTGTCAGGCCGGGCCAGGCGGGGCACTCTCTGGGGGCAATCATCATCGACCAGAGGAGACCGCCCCATGTCTGATACGCCAGAGGATCCACGTCGTCGCCATTCCGCCACCGTGGTGGATGGCGTCGGCAAGTCCGCCAGCCGCGCGATGCTGCGGGCGGTGGGCTTCACCGACGAGGATTTCAAGAAGCCCCAGGTAGGCATTGCTTCCACCTGGAGCAACCTCACCCCCTGCAACAGCCATATCGACGGTCTGGCTCGCGAGGCCAGCGACGGCGCCGATGCGGCCGGCGGCAAGGGGGTGATCTTCAACACCATCACGATCTCCGACGGCATCGCCAACGGTACCGAGGGCATGAAGTACTCGCTGGTGTCGCGGGAGGTGATCGCCGACTCCATCGAGACGGTGGCCGGCTGTGAGGGCTTCGACGGCCTGGTGGCCATCGGCGGCTGCGACAAGAACATGCCGGGTTGCGTGATGGGCCTGGCGCGGCTGGATCGTCCCAGCGTCTTCGTCTATGGCGGCACCATCCTGCCCGGCAGCGGCCACACCGACATCGTCTCGGTGTTCGAGGCGATGGGCGCCTACAGCCGCGGCGACATGGACCTGATCGAGGTGAAGCAGATCGAGGAGACGGCGATCCCCGGCCCCGGCTCCTGCGGCGGCATGTACACCGCCAACACCATGGCCTCGGCCATCGAGGCGCTGGGCATGAGCCTGCCGGGCAGCTCGGCACAGAACGCCATTTCCCGCGAGAAGCGTGACGACTGCCATGCCGCCGGCCAGGCGGTGCTCGAGCTCCTGGCGCGTGACATCAAGCCCTCGGACATCATGACGCGGGAGGCCTTCGAGAACGCCATCACCGTGGTGATCGCGCTGGGCGGCTCCACCAACGCGGTGCTGCACCTGGTCGCCATGGCCAGCACCATTGGCGTCGAGCTTTCACTGGATGACTTCACGACCATCGGCAAGCGGGTGCCGGTTCTCGCCGACCTGCGCCCCAGTGGCCACTACATGATGAGCGAGCTGGTGGCGATCGGTGGCATCCAGCCGATGATGAAGATGCTGCTGGATGCCGGCCTGCTCCATGGTGACTGCCTGACGGTGACGGGCAGGACCCTGGCCGAGAACCTAGCGGGAGTGGCGCCCTATGACGAAGGCCAGCAGATCATCGCGCCGCTGGACAAGCCGGTGAAGCTCGAGAGCCATCTGCGCATGCTCTACGGCAACCTGGCACCGGAAGGGGCGGTGGCCAAGATCACCGGCAAGGAGGGCACGCGCTTCTCCGGCAGTGCCCGAGTGTTCGGCTCCGAGGAGGAGGCCCAGGCGCGCATCAACGACGGCACCGTGGTAGCCGGCGACGTGGTGGTGATCCGCTATGAGGGGCCGAAGGGCGGCCCCGGCATGCGCGAGATGCTCACCCCCACCTCGGCGATCATGGGCCGTGGGCTCGGTAGCGAGGTGGCGCTGATCACGGATGGGCGCTTCTCCGGCGGAAGCCACGGCTTCGTGGTGGGCCACATGACGCCCGAGGCCTTCGACGGTGGTCCCCTGGCGCTGGTGGAGGATGGTGACCTGATCACCATCGACGCCGAGGCCGATACCATCGACGTCGACCTGCCCGACGAGGAACTGATGCGCCGCCGCGCTGCCTGGCAGCCGCCGGTACCGCGCTATACACGCGGGGTGCTGTCGAAATACGCCAGGACGGTGAGCTCGGCCTCCACCGGGGCGGTGACCGACCTGCCGGAATGACGTTTCACGACGTCCCATGACCTCTGCCGGTTGTCCGCTTCGGATGACCGGCATGCGACTTCTGCTTCGCGTGGAAACCGCCTCCCCCCGCGGAGGCCTCCCGTGCCACGCCCATGATCCGCCTGCTGCCTCCTGTCCTGGCGATGTGCCTGGAGGTGGTGGGGCTTTCGGCATGAGCTATCCTTTTGTCAAGGAACGTGTCAAGGCGCGCTTGATCAGGGTATCGCCGGTGCCTGGCGAGGTGTTTCGGATGGTCGTGTCTGACATCGAGCGTGTGGTGGACGACCCTGGTTGACGACTGTGATGGACGACAAGGAGTCGCATCATGACCGAGCACGACACGCCACCGCCTGTACCTGAGAAGGATCTCGCCTCTCGTTTCCCGACCGCATTCACCATTCTTTTCGGCCTGGCCATCGGTCGGGTGTCCTACGACCGATGGATCGCCTTCATCTGGCCGCTGCTGGTGCTGACCCTGTTCATCAGCGTGGTCATCAGTATCGGCACCCTGTTCTGATGCCCTGTCCTGATGCCCTGTGTGATATCCGGTGACAAGGAGGTGCCCCATGACTGACGCGACCCTTGGCGTGTATTCCGAGACCGGACACCTGCGGCAGGTGATCGTCTGCCGGCCCGGCCTGGCCCATCGGCGGCTGACGCCTTCCAACTGCGATGCCCTGCTGTTTGACGATGTGTTCTGGGTCAAGCAGGCCCAGAAGGATCATGACGTCTTCGCCAGCGTGATGCGGGCCCGAGGGGTGGAGGTGCTGGATGTCAACGAGCTCCTGACCGAGACCCTCGATATCGCGGAAGGCCGTGCCTGGGTGCTGGATCACCGCATCACCTGGAATCACATCGGGGTGGGGATGGTGTCGGACCTGCGCGCCTGGATGGACGAGCTGCCGAGCAGGACACTGGCCGAGTTCCTGATCGGCGGGCTGGAGGTGGGGGATCTGCCCTTCGACCCGGTGGGGCTGTTCGGCAATCACCTCGGGCATTTCGGCTTCGTGCTGCCGCCGCTGCCCAACTTCCTGTTCACCCGTGATAACAGTGCCTGGATCCATGGTGGTGTCACCCTCAACCCGATGTACTGGAGTGCACGCAAGCCGGAAACCCTGTTGATGTCGGCTATCTATACCTTTCACCCGACCTTTGCCGGCAGGGTGATGGTGCATTGGGGCGACCCGCTGACCGACCATGGCCTGGCCACCCTCGAAGGCGGCGACATCATGCCGGTGGGCAACGGCACGGTGCTGGTGGGCATGGGTGAGCGTTCCTCCCCACAGGCCATCGGCCAACTGGCGAAGGCGCTGTTCGAGGATGCCCGGTCCGCGAAGGGCAGCGTTCATCGGGTGATTGCCTGCCAGCTCCCCAGGACCCGCTCGGCCATGCATCTGGACACGGTCTTCACCTTCTGTGGCGGCAACGTGGTGACCGCCTTCAAGGAGGTCGCGGATGCGGTGGTCTGCTACGACCTGCGTCCCGGTGAGGAAGGCAGGACGCTGGCGTTCCACCAGGACCCGCGGCATCTGTTCGAGCTGGTCGCGGAAGTCCTCGGTTACCCGACCCTCGAGGTGGTGCCCACCGGCGGAGACACGCCGGAAGAGCGGGAGCGTGAGCAGTGGAATGACGGCAACAACGTGCTGGCGTTGAGCCCCGGGGTCGTCGTGGGCTATGACCGCAACGATGACACCAATGCGGCACTGGAGGCGGCGGGCATCGAGGTGCTGCCCATTCCCGGCGCCGAACTGGGAAGGGGGCGCGGTGGCGGGCGCTGCATGAGCTGCCCCACCCGCCGTGACCCGATCTGATTCGACGACCGACGGCATCCACCGTGATCCATCGACGCGGTGCGGGTCGCGACCCTGGGAGGCTGACATGCTGGTGGTGGCGGCACTTGGCGGTAACGCCCTCTTGAAACGCGGTGAACCTCTGACCGCAGCGGCGCAACGCGGCAACGTGAACGTTGCCGTGCGGGCACTGGCGGACATCGTGCGGGCCGGGCACCAGCTGGTGATCACCCATGGCAATGGTCCCCAGGTGGGTCTGCTGGCGTTGCAGGGGGCCGCCTACCATCCTGACGAGACCTTTCCACTGGATGTGCTGGGGGCCGAGACCGAGGGCATGATCGGCTACATGATCGAACAGGAACTGGAGAATGCCCTCGACCACGATCGCCCGGTGGCCACCCTGCTGACCCAGGTGGTCGTGGATCCCCGGGACCCCGCCTTTGACCACCCTACCAAGTTCGTCGGGCCGATCTACGAGCGGGACGAGGCCGAGCGTCGCGCGTCGGCGGCCGGCTGGAGCATCGCCAGGGACGGGGACAGGTGGCGCCGAGTCGTGGCGTCGCCCAGGCCCCTGGAGATCCCGGACCTGCGGGTGTTACAGCTGATGATCGCCCAGGACGTGGTCGTGGTCTGCACCGGTGGTGGGGGGATCCCGGTCATGCGCCGTGACGATGGCAGCATGATCGGCGTGGAGGCGGTGATCGACAAGGATGCCGCCAGCGCGCTACTGGCTCGCCAGCTGGGTGCCGACGCCCTGCTGCTGCTGACCGATGTGGAAGGGGTGTACCGGGATTACGGCACAGACTCGGCGGCACTGATTCATTCACTGACGATTGACCAGGCCGCTGAGATGGATATGCCTGCCGGTTCCATGGGGCCGAAGCTCGCGGCCGCCAGTGACTTTGCCCAAACGGGGGGGATCAGCGGCATTGGACGGCTGATCGATGCCATCGACATACTCGAGGGAACGGCGGGCACTCGGGTGTCTGCCGACGCATAGGACGCGATGATGACGCAGCATGAAGCGCATGTTCAGGCCGAGCGTGATACCGGCACCATTATCGCCATTCGTGGCGGTGTCGTGGATGCCCGGTTCACGATGCAGGTGCCCGCCATCCGGGAGCTCCTGTATGTCGGGAAGACGGCCCTGGAGGTTGCCGGCCTGGAAGACAACGGCATCGTGCGTTGCATGGTGCTGGGGTCGGTCAGGGGGCTCGGGCTGGGGATGTCGGTGCGGGCCACGGGAGCTCCGGTCAGTGTGCCGGTCGGCGATGCCGTCCTGGGTCGCATGCTCAATGTGTTCGGTGAGCCTATCGACCGCAAACCCGCACCGGAAACAGGCGAGCGGCGCTCCATCCATCAGGCGCCGCCTCTGCTGGAAGACCGTGTTGTTCGCAGCAGGGTGCTGGAGACCGGCATCAAGGCCATTGACCTGCTCTCTCCCATCAAGCGAGGCGGGAAGACGGGTCTGTTCGGTGGCGCCGGCGTGGGCAAGACGGTGCTGATTACCGAGCTGATCAACAACACGGTGCAGGAACACAAGGGCGTGAGTCTGTTTTGCGGCATCGGGGAGCGCTCGCGCGAGGCGGAAGAACTCTATCGTGAAATGGGCGAGGCCGGCGTGCGTGATAACACCGTGATGCTGTTCGGCCAGATGAACGAAGCGCCCGGTGTGAGGTTTCTGGTCGGGAAATCCGCCCTGACCATGGCGGAGTATTTTCGCGACGATCAGCAACGGGATGTGCTGCTGCTGATCGACAACATCTTCCGCTTCGTGCAGGCCGGCTCCGAAGTCTCCGGGCTGATGGGGCGCATGCCCTCGCGGGTGGGGTATCAGCCGACGCTGGCGACCGAACTGGCGGAACTGGAGGAGCGCATTACCTCCACCCGAAAGGCGGCCATCACCTCGGTCCAGGCTGTCTATGTGCCGGCCGACGACTTTACCGACCCCGCGGCCGCCCATATCTTTTCTCACTTGTCGGGCTCGGTCGTGCTGTCCCGCAAGCGTGCCAGTGAAGGCCTGTACCCGGCGATCGATCCACTGGCCTCATCCTCTGTCATGCTCACGCCATCGGTGGTGGGGCAGCGTCATTACGACATCGCTCGGGCGGTGCGCCGTACCCTCGCTGAATACGAGGAACTGCGGGATATCATTGCCATGCTGGGCATCGAGGAGCTGTCGACTGCTGACCGGGCAACCGTCGCCCGTGCCCGCCGGCTGGAACGGTTCCTGACCCAGCCCTTCTTCACCACCGGCTCCTTCACCGGAACCGAGGGCAAGCGCGTGTCCATCGAGGATACCCTCGAGGGGTGCGACACCATCCTGAACCAGACCCGTTTCGAGCATGACGAGGGCGATTACTACATGATCGGGGCCCTCTCCGACCTGGAGGTGGAAGCATGACCCTGGCGGACGAGATGCAGGTGACCCTGCGATTGCCGACCAGGACCCTGCATGAGGGTCCGGCAAGCAGGCTGTTTGCGGAGGCGGAAAACGGGGCCTTCGGGATGCTGCCGAACCATATCGACTTCGTCACCGCCCTGGTGCCCTCCGTGCTGATCCTGACCCTGGCGGACGGTTCGGAGCAGATCTTCGGCATCGACGAGGGGATCCTGGTGAAGAAGGGTCATGACGTGGACATCGCCATCCGGCGGGGCGTCCAGGGCACTGACCTGGCCTCGCTGAGGGAGACCGTGCAGGAGAGCTTCATCGAGATGGATGAAGACGAGCGGGTGGCCCGCTCGGCATTATCACGCCTGGAGGCGGGCATGATGCGCCGATTCGCCGATCTGCAGCGGCCCAAGACACCATGACCCGGCGGCGGAGGTCTCCGGTGGATGACATCGGCCGTCGTGCACGGCGCCTGGAAAGGGCGAGGGATGACCCGGGCAAGAGCCCGCTGCGAGGCCTTGGCGTCTTCGGCATGATCGGATGGTCGATTGCGGTACCTACCGTGGGCGGGACCTTTCTCGGGCTGTGGCTCGATCGCCACATGCCGCAGGCGTTCAATTGGACCATTGCATTGATCCTGGGGGGCGTGGCGCTGGGCAGCCTCATTGCCTGGGGCTGGGTCAGCAAGGAAGTCAACGACAGCGGGAGTGACCATCATGACGATTGACTGGCATGCCGTGATCACGGGCTTAGGTTCGGGTGTCATCGTCAGTGTCCTTTACTTCGTGGGCCTGGCGCTGACTGTCCGTCTGACGCTGAGCGCGCCCCGGCCCATGTCTGTTCTGCTGCCCAGTGCAGCGGCGCGGATCGGGGTGCTGCTGGCGGCCGGCTGGTGGGTGACCGATGGGGGAACCCTGGGCTGGGCGTTCACCGGCTATGTGCTCGCGTTTTTCCTGGTGCGCTTCATCGCCACTCTGATGGCCCGGACGCCTAGGGCGAAGGAGGCAGGATGCAACTGACACCTGACCAGACGACGGTCTTCACCCTCTGGGGCCTCGGGATCAACGAGACCATCTTCAATACGTGGATCGTGATGGCCATGCTGACCGGGGCCTCGATCCTTGTGACCCGCAGGCTTCGCCCGGATGTGCCACCGAATCGCTGGCGAACGACTCTTGAAGTGATCGTGACCGGCATCCAGGGCCAGATAAAGGAAATCTCGCCGCAGTCGACGCGCCACGTCCTGTATTTTTCGGGGACGCTGTTCCTCTTCATCGCGTTATCGAACCTCTTGCTTGTCGTGCCGGGATTCACGCCGCCCACTTCATCGCTGTCGACCACGGCGGCACTGGCCCTGTCGGTGCTGATCGCCGTGCCGCTGTTCGGCATCACCCGACAGGGCATCGGCGGCTACCTGAAGACCTATATCCAGCCCTCCATCGTGATGCTGCCCTTCAACATCATCAGCGAGTTCTCCCGGGGGATCTCGCTGGCCATCCGCCTCTACGGCAACGTGATGAGCGGGGCGGTCATTGCCGGCATTCTGCTGAGCGTGGCGCCCTTCTTCTTTCCCGTGGTGATGGACGTGCTGGGCCTGCTGACCGGCCTGATCCAGGCCTACATCTTCGCCATCCTGGCGACCGTCTATATCTCGTCGGCCACGGCCACCGTGAAGAAGCTCGACCACGATCTCGGCCGCGGACGTGACCATAAGGAGCAAGATCGATGACAGATGCAGCCATGATTGCGGCCATTTCCATCTTCACCGCGGGACTGACGGTGTCCTTCGGCTCGCTTGGCCCTGCGTTGGGAGAAGGCCGTGCCGCCGCCGCCGCCCTGAACGCCATCGCCCAGCAGCCGGATTCGGCATCCACCCTGTCGCGCACCCTGTTCGTGAGCCTGGCCATGATCGAGTCCACCGCGATCTACTGTTTCGTGGTGGCGATGATCCTGTTGTTCGCCAACCCGTTCGTGGATCAGGTGGTGCAAGCGACCCAGTCGGCGGCAGGCTAGGTCATGTCGATCGATTGGGTCACGGTCCTCGCCCAGATCGCCAATTTCCTGGTGCTGGTCTGGTTGCTGAAACGTTTTCTTTACAAGCCGATCCTGAATGGCATCGATTCCCGGGAAGCCGAGATTGCCGAACAGATGGGTGAGGCCGCACTCGCCCAGGAGAAGGCCGCCGCCGCCGAGGCAGATTTTGTGGCACAGCAGCAGAAACTGCAGGCAGACCAGGAAGCCCTGTCGGAACGGGTCCGCGAGGAAGCAGAGCAACAGCGGGATGCCCTGCTGGCCAAGGCCCATGGAAAACTGGAACAGGAACGCAAGGACCAGCAGGCGCACCTCGCGCGCGAACAGGAACGCTTCACCACGGAGTTATACAAGGCGAGTGCCGAAGCGCTTTATCAGCTGGCGGGCCGGGCGCTGCATGACCTGGCGGACGAGCGTCTGGAGGAGCACATTGCCCTGCATGTGGTCAGCAAGCTGAAGCCAATGGCGGAAGATCTGGCCTCTGCGGCCGATAACGCCGAAGAAGCGGTTGCCACCACCCATGCTCCGCTCCCCGAGAGCGCCCAGGAAAAGATGAAGGCTGCACTGGAGGACCTGCTGCCGGGACTTCCCCTGCGCTTTGCCACGGATGACAGCCAGTCCCCGGGTCTGGACCTGCGCATTGGCAGCATCCAGCTGGCCTGGACGGTAGACAGCTACACCGATGAGCTGGTCGGTCTGCTGGAAGATCGCCTGGCGAGTGGTGAATCGGGCAGGGTGCATGATCATGGCGGATGAATCGCTGCTGCCCGGTGTACAGGCGTTCATCGACGTCTTGCTGGACAGCCCGGCACCTTCGCCGGTGCTGGCCGAAGTGGGCAAGGTGGCCGCGGTCGGTGATGGCATCGCCGAGGTGTCGGGCCTGGGGCGTGCCCTCGCTGATGAGCTGCTGGTGTTTGCCTCGGGTGTCCGCGGCGTGGTGCTGGACCTCGAACCGGACCGGCTGGGTGTCGTCCTGTTGGGACCCTCGGAGCGGGTGTTATCCGGGGAGGATGTCTGGCGCACCCACAAGGTCATCAGTGTGCCGGTAGGGCCGGGCCTGATCGGCCGGGTGGTCGATGCCACCGGCCAGCCCCGGGACGGCAAGGGCAGGGTGACCGCCGTGGCCGAACGGCCGGTGGAATCCCGAGCGCCGGACATTCTCAGCCGTGCGGCCGTTACCCGGCCCCTGGCGACGGGCCTCAAGACGATCGATGCCGCGGTGCCGGTGGGGCTGGGGCAGCGGGAACTGATCATCGGCGACCGGCAGACCGGCAAGACATCCATCGCCGTGGATACCATCCTGAACCAGGCCCGCTCGGATGTCCTCAGTATCTATTGCGCTATCGGCCAGCGCGGGGATGCGGTGGCCAGAGTCATCGAGGCACTCAGGAACAGCGAGCAGATGGCGCAGACGATCGTGGTGGCCGCCGGTGATGAAGACCCGCCGGGCCTTGCCTTCATCGCACCCTATGCCGCGATGACGATGGCGGAATACTTCGCCAACCAAGGCCGGGATGTACTGGTCGTCTTCGATGACCTCACTCACCACGCCCGGTCCTACCGTGAGCTCTCGCTGCTGTTGCGACGCCCCCCCGGGCGCGAGGCGTTTCCCGGCGACATCTTCTATGTACACGCCAGGCTGCTCGAACGTGCCGGCCAGTTCACCCCTGAGGCAGGAGGAGGTTCCATCACCGCCTTGCCCGTGGTGGAAACACAGGCGGAAAACCTGTCGGCCTATATCCCGACAAATCTCATCTCGATTACCGACGGCCAGATCTATCTGTCGCCGCGGCTGGTACGCAAGAACCAGTTCCCGGCGGTGGATCTCGGGGTATCGGTGTCGCGGGTGGGCGGCAAGGCCCAGCATCGCGCGTTTCGGGATGTGGCCGGTAACCTGCGTGTCACCCTGTCCCAGTTCGAGGAGCTGGAAGATTTTGCCCGATTCGGCACCCGGCTGGATGACGCCACCCGGGCTCGCCTGACCCGCGGCGCTGCCGTCCGTGCGGCATTGCGCCAGCCTGAGCGGGATCCGGTGCCGGCGGTGGAGCAGCTGCTGGTATTGCTGGCGGCGATGAATGGGATATTCGACGGGCTGTCGGAAACCGAGGTGGTGGCCGCCATGGAAAGCGTCAGGGCGGCGGTGGGAGACGACCTCACGGAGATCGCAGCGCGTATCGCCCGCAACGAGCCCCTGGCCGAGGAGGACCGCGCCGCCATCCTCTCGCTGGCGCGCAAGGCGCTGGGACAGGCCGACGATGGTCCCGGGACAGGCGGAGGACGGCCGTGACGCAGACGCTTGAAGCCCTCTCCCGCCGCGACGAGACGCTGACCAGCATCCGCGGGATCGTGCATACCATGAAGACGATCTCGGCCATCAATGCCGTGCCCTACGAGCGGGCCGCCCGTTCCATCGAGGCCTATCACCGGACGGTGCGCCGCGGATTCCAGGCCTTCGTCGCCCGAACCGGCCCTATCGCCATGCCGACCATGGAGCCGGCCGAGAGCATCGTGGTGGTGTTCGGCTCCGACCATGGCCTGTGCGGCAACTACAACGAGCTGCTCGCCGAGAAGGTGCAGGCGGAGCTGGTGCCGACGACGGCCGGATGTGCCGCCCTTCGGGTGCTGTGCGTCGGCGCCCAGATGAATGACGCCCTGGCGGGGCAGGGACTCAGCCCCGAGAGCGTGCTGCTGCCCCCGGCCTCGGCGGATGGCATCGGGCGCCTGGCGGGCAGCATCGTCACCCGGCTGGACGACATCGGCGGCGGCGAGCCCCACCACCGGAAGGTCACGCTGGCCTTCACCCAGCGCGCCGGCCGCGGGCAGCACGAGCCGGTGCTGATGCCGCTGCTGCCCCTGGGGCAGGCGTTCCTGTCGGAGCTCGCCGACCGGCCATGGCACTCCCGCTCCCTGCCCGACTACTCGATGCCCAGCGCCGAGCTATTCGCCGCCCTGCTGCGCAGCCATATCTTCGCCAGCGTCTTCCGGGCCTCGGCGGAGGCCATGGTCACCGAGAATGCCGCGCGGCTGGCCCTGATGCAGCAGGCCGAACAGTCGGTGGACGACCGCCTGGACGAGGTGAAGGGCCAGCTGCGAATGGTGCGCCAGGACGACATCACCACCGAACTGCTGGACGTCATCATCGGCTTCGAGGCGTTGCGCCACTCTCCTCACAAGACGTCCCGCCGGACCTGAAGGTCCGAGCTCAAGGGAGGGCGTTCTGGCGCCGCGGCGTTCAACGGGCGCAGGTGCGAAAGCCGGCCAGGGTGTCGTGGCGGTCCGGGGTGAAGAAGTTGCGGTAGGTGGTGTGGGCCAGCCGCGAGCGGGTGGCCCAGGCGCCGCCGCGCAGCACGTAGCGCCCCTCCCGGAACCAGGGGGCCGAGTAGTCGCGGTAGAGCTCGGGCGTGAAGCCCGGGAAGGGGGCGAAGGGCGAGGCCGTCCATTCCCAGACGTTGCCGAGCATCTGGCGACAGCCGAAGGCGCTGTCGCCCTCGGGCAGCGCCGCCACGTCCAGCGGGCCGAGCCGCCAGCCGTCCAGGTTGGCCAGGCCACCATCCGGCGTTGCCTCGCCCCAGGGGAAGCGTCGCTTGCCGGGCGCCAGAGACTTCCCGCCGGCCGACGGCGCGCGGCTGGCGGCCACCTCCCATTCCGCCTCGCTCGGCAGGCGTCGTCCGGCCCAGCGGCACCACGCCTCGGCCTCGTGCCAGCTGACGTGCACGACCGGCTGGTGGGGAGGCAGCGGCTGCCAGCGGTCGAAGTGGCGAACCTCCCAGCGGCTCCGGTCGTCACGGCGCCAGTAGGCCGGCGCCTGGCGCCCCTGGGCCTCGCGCCACCGCCACCCGGCCTCGCTCCACCATTCGCGCCGCGCATAGCCGTCGTCGTCGACGAAGGCGGCGAACTCGGCGTTGGTGACCGGTGCCCGGGCGATCGAGAAGGGCGCCACCTCGACCTCAAAGGGCGGCTTCTCGTTGTCGAAGCGGAAGGGGAGGGTCGCGTCGGAGCCAAGCAGGTGGCGCCCGCCGGGGATGGCGACATCCCCGGGCAGGGCACCGGTCGAGGCCGCGTAGGGAGCCTGGCCCGGCGGCGGCGTGCCCAGGTCCGGGGCCGGGTCGCCCAGCGTCTGGCGGGTATACAGGAAGGCCTCGCCGTGCATGTCCTCGTGCAGGGTGGTGAGCTGGTACACATAGCTCTGGGCGGCGCTGGCCTCGCCCTCGGGCAGGCGCGCGAGCATCTCCTTCTGCACCCGCGACAGGTAGTCCAGGGTCTGTTCACGGGAGGGCAACGCTAGCGCCCAACGGTCGTCATGGGCGATGCTGCCGGAATCGAACAGCCTCTCGGCCCCGGCGAACTGGTAGTCGGGCAGCCCATGCAGGCCCCGCAGGGCGAAATGGTCGTGGAAGAACCCCAGGTGGCCGAGCTCCCACAGCGGCGGGTTGACGATCGCCAGCCGCGGGCCGAGCTCGCGTGCCTCCAGGATGTCGCGCATCAGCGCCAGGCTGCGAAAGCGGGCATCGACGAGCATGTCCGCCAACTCGGCGGCGGCCCGGGGAGGCGTTGGCGGTGTGCTGAGTGTTGTAGAGAGCATGCCGACCTCGTTGAGGAGAACGCCTGTGTTGAAAATAGCGCTGATCACCCCGGCGGGTCGAGGCTCACATGCCGGCAACCGCGCCACGGCGACCCGCTGGGCACGCCTGCTGCGCGACCTGGGTTGCCGGGTGCGGATCACCGCCCCCGAGGCCGCCCCGGAGGACTGCATGTTAGATGGCAAGCCGCCCGACCTGGTGATGGCGCTGCATGCCTGGCGCAGCCACGCGGCCATCGTCTCTTGTCGCCGCGCCTTCCCGCGATGCCCCCTGATCGTGGTGCTGACGGGCACCGACGTCTATCGCTTCCAGCACAGCCATCCCGACGCCTTCCTGGAGAGCCTCGAGGCGGCGGATGCCCTGGTCGGCCTGCATGACGGCCTGGACGATGATCTGCCCTCGCGCTTCCTGTCGTGCCTGCACGTCGTCCACCAGTCGGCGCTGCCGCTGCCCAAAGGTGCCCCGCGGCCGAGCCGACGGTACCTCGATGTTCTGGTGGTGGGCCACCTGCGCGAGGAAAAGGATCCCCTGCGTGCGGCCCTGGCGGTGCGCGACCTGCCGGCAGACTCGCGCTTGCGGGTCATCCAGCTGGGCGGTGCCCTCGACGAGACGTGGGCCCAGGCGGCCCGTGACGAGGCGGGTTCCAACCCGCGCTACCGCTGGCTCGGCGACCTGCCTCGCTGGCGGGTGCGCCGGTGGATGGCACGCGCCCGGCTGATGGTGATCAGCTCGCGCATGGAGGGCGGGGCCAACGTGGTCAGCGAGGCCTGCGTGGCCGGGCTGCCGGTGTTGGCCTCCGATATCCCGGGCAACCGCGGCCTGCTGGGCGACGACTATGCAGGCTATTTCCCGGTCGCCGACACCTCGGCGCTGCGCGGCCTGCTGCGCCGCGCCGAGGTGGGGCCGGCCTTCGTCGACCGGCTCCGCCGTCAGGTAGTGGCCCGGGCGGCGTTGTTCACGCCCGCGGGCGAGCGCGAGGCGTTGGCAAGGGTGATCACTGCCTGCGGGCTGGATGCCTGACCACCTCCGTCACCCCTTGAGATGGATGGGCTCCAGAACTTCGCCGGGCGCCTGGATGCGGCCGATGATCGCGGCGCGTTCGTAGCCCAGGGCGTGCAGTGCCTCCAGGCACGCCTGTGCGCGCTCGGCGGGCACGCCGGCCAGCAGCCCCCCGGCTGTCTGGGGGTCGAAGAGCAGGGGGTAGCGGGGGTGCTCGACCCAGGCTTCCTGGTCTCGAATGGCCCGACGCAGGCGCACGTTGGCGGGCTGGAGGGAGCTCAGGATGCCGGCGGCGACAGTCTCCTCGGCGCCCTCGAGCAGCGGCAGGGTCGCCAGGTCGAGCTCCGCATCCACGCCCGAGGGGCGCGTCATCTCCACCAGATGCCCCAGCAGGCCGAAGCCGGTGATGTCGGTGCAGGCGGTGGCGCCGTGCTCGCGAAGGCAGGCCGCTCCCTCGCGGTTGGACTGGCACATGCTCGCCAGTGCCGCGTCGATCCAGCGCCCGCGGGCGGCGAGCCTCGCATGGGCGGCGAACAGCGTGCCGGTGCCGATGGGCTTGGTGAGGATCAACACCTGGCCGGGGCGCAAGCCGCCCTTGGTCATCAGGGCCGTGCCGGCATGGCCGTCGTCCTCCGTACGTTCCCCCATGCTGCCGCTGTCGATGAGGCCATTGACGGCGAAGCCCAGGGCCAGCTCGCTGCCCTCGCCGGTGTGCCCGCCTACCAGGGCGCAGTCGGCGGCGTTGAGCACCTCCACCGCGCCGCTCATCATCTGGAAGACGGTGTCCTCGACCTTGGCCTCGAGCCCCTGGGGCACGGTGGCCACGGCGGTGGCGGTCTGCGCCTCGGCGCCCATGGCGAAGATGTCGCCCAGAGCGTGGTTGGCGGCCACCTTGCCGAACACGTAGGGGTCGTCGATGAAGGCACGGAAGAAGTCCACGGTATGCACCATGTCCTTTCCCGAGGGCACCCGCACCACGGCGGCATCGTCCGGGGAATGCAGGCCGACCAGGACCTCCTCGCGTGCCACCGGCTCGAGGGTCGAGAGCGCGCGGGAGAGGGTGGTGGCGCCCACCTTGGCCCCACAGCCGCCGCAGCGCATGGCGATGGCCGAGATCGCCTGGGCGCTCTCCTCGTCGTCCAGCACCACCCGGCTCGTGGCCGGGGCCTTCATGGTGTCCTCCGCCATGGGCGCCAGATCGTTGAAGCGGGCCATGAAGCGCCGGTCGATCCAGTCCTTCCAACGCCACAACCAGTCGCCGGCCAGGTACCACTTGCCCCGCGAGGCCACGGCATGGCGGTCGCCGGTACTGATCAGCGCCAGCCAGTGGCGCTGCGGGCGATAGGGGGACAGCGGCCTGCCGGTCATGGCGGCGCGCAGGTTGTCGGCAAGCGGACGGCCCTGGCGCACGGCGAAGACCCCGGCCTTCTCGCGGGGATGGTTGACCTGGTGGGCGATGTCGCCGGCGGCGAAGACCCGCGGGTCCGACAGCGTCTGCAGGGTGTCGCCGACCTTGATGAAGCCGTCGTCGTCCAGGTCGAGTCGGGTGTCCTTGAGCCAGTCGGCCCCGCCGGCGTTGGTCACCCAGACGATCTCGTCGGCGGAGTGCCAGGTACTGTCGTTCGCCTTCAGCCGGCCCGCCTCGACGGCAGTGATCTCGGTGCCGGTATGTACCTCGACTCGGCGCCTGGTCAGGGTGGCGAGGAAGTGGGCGCGCACCCGTGCGTTGTGGGTCGGCAGGATCTGCTCGCCGCGGGTGAACAGCGCGAAGGAGAGCTCCTCAGGGTCACGTCCCCGGGCGGCCAGTTCGTGGCCCAGCCGGTACTGCATGGCCAGCAGCAGCTCGACCCCGCCGGCGCCGCCCCCGACCACCGCCACACGGGTCCTGCCGGGGTGCTCCTCGACACGCTGGAGCAGCGTCTGCCAGCGATCGTTGAAGCGGTGGATCGGCTTGACCGGCACGGCATGGGCATCGGCGCCGCTGACCTTGCCCACCCGGGGGGTAGAGCCGATGTTGATCGACATCCAGTCGTAGGGCACCGGGGGGCGCGATTGGCAGAGCACCTGGCGGGCCTCGTGGTCGATGCCGATGGCCTCGTCGCGGTAGAAGCGGGCCCCGGCGTACTCCGCCAGCCGTCGCAGGTCGATATGCACGTCGTCGTAGCCATAGTGCCCGGCAACGTAGCCCGGCAGCATGCCAGAGTAGGGGGTGTGGGTGTCGCGGCAGATCAGGGTGAGCCTCACGCCCGGTTCGGGGCGCATGGCGAAGCGCTTCAGCACGCCGACATGGGTGTGGCCGCCGCCGACCAGCACGATATCCCGTAACGCTTGTAACCCCTGGGGCGGCTGCGGTTGCTGCATGATGGGGCTCGCTCTAGATTGGTTGGAGGTTGGCAAGAAGGATGGAAGGTTTGCAAGAGGGGTAGAAGGTTCGCGAGATGAAGCTTTGCGTCGCTGCCCAGTCTAGCCGGATTCCGGCTTCGGAATCTCTTCGGCGCCCGGCATCGTGCCGGTTCCAGCCGTCACTGAGGGTCTTTGATGTCCACTGCCGTGCACTTCCATGATCAGCATGTCGAGGGGGCGGGGGACTCGTTTCGCGACGACGTCATCAAGGGTCTCGGCCGCTCGCCGAAGGCTCTCTCGCCAAAGTACTTCTATGACGAGCAGGGCTCGCGGCTCTTCGAGGCCATCTGCGAGCAGCCCGAGTATTACCTGACCCGCACCGAGGAGGGCATCCTGGCCGGCGCCGCCGCGGAGATCGCGGCGCTGGTCGGGCCGGACACGCTGATGGTCGAACTCGGCAGCGGGGCCAGCCGCAAGGTCAGGCTGTTGCTGGAGGCGATGCGCCCGAGCCGCTACCTCGGCGTGGACATCTCCCGCGACTTCCTGTTGCAGAGCACCCGTCGCCTGGCCGCCGACTATCCCTGGCTCGAGGTGCATGCCGCCTGGGGCGACTTCTCCCGTCGCCTGAACCTGCCGCCCGGCGTCGAGGGGCGACGGGTGGTGGCCTTCTTCCCCGGCTCGAGCATCGGCAACTTCACCCCGGCCGAGGCCGAGGCCTTCCTCTCCCGGCTGCGCCGTGCCTTGCCGCCGGGAAGCGGGGTGCTGATCGGCGTCGATCTGGTCAAGGAGCGCCGCCTCCTCGAGGCGGCCTACAACGATGCCGCAGGCATCACGGCGGCCTTCAACCTGAACCTGCTGGAACGTATGCGACATGAGCTGGGGGCCGAGGTCGAGGTCGATACCTTCCGGCATCAGGCCTTCTACAACGAGGCGGCCTCGCGCATCGAGATGCACCTGGTCAGCGATCGGCGGCAGGGCATCCTTCTCGATGGCCGGCGATTCGCCTTCGAGGAAGGCGAGACGCTGCATACCGAGAATTCCTGCAAGTACAGCGTGGAGGCCTTCCAGGCGCTGGCCGAGCGGGCCGGTTACCGGTCCAGCGCCGTCTGGTCCGATGACCAGGCGCTGTTCAGCGTCCACTACTTGTCGGGCGACCCGTCGAACGACTGACAAGGGGCCGGTCGATGCGAGTCCCACGAGAACGCCCCGCCTTGATGAAGGCGGGGCGTCTGCTGTTCGGGAGGTCTCAGGGGAGACAATCGATCAGGGCGGCGTGGGAGTCCCGCTCGTGTCGATGGTGTGGTAGACCAGGCGCATCTCGTCGATGGACAGATGTTCCAGCTTCCCCGAAAGGAGGTCGCTGATCTTCTGCATCGGCAGACCGGCGCGGCGAGCTATCTCGCGGCTGCCCAGGTCAGACACGGCGATCAACCGTGTGATGATACGCATGAGGCGTGTTCGGTTTTCCAGGTCCCTGACATCTAGGCCAGGGCAGCTTCGCGGGGGGTCGGTCAGCTCCGCGTGGGCGATGTGTCGTGCCGTGCTCATGGTGCTCCAGTTGGCAGTTGCGACACGCACAGCATGAAGCCTTTTTTCGGGTTTCGCCAGTACCGATTCGGGGATTTTTTGGTGGAAAAATCAGCCCGCCAGAGGAATACGGCCCGGTATTGGTTGTCAAGGATATCGAACGCTCTCGATGGGCATCCCGGGACCCGGTATCCGGTGCCGCGGCCGTCCTCATGATCGTTATATGCCTATCTTTCATGGGTTTCTTGTCGATCTGCAGGGTCCCCGTGTCGGGAGACCCCAGGCCGGCCGCGACAAATGTCTACTTCGTGGGTGTTCGAAATTCCTTGAGCATAAGCCATTTATTTATTATTTTTTTCTACGTTTTAAGAAAGTAGCCATTATTTACAAGAATCAACGAAGAGGTGGACATGAACAACGAGACGCACCTGTCGCGAGTGCTGGCCCGCAAGGATGTGCTGGCCCTGGCCTTCGGTGCCATGATCGGCTGGGGCTGGATCGTGCTGACCGGCAGTTGGATCCAGTCGGCGGGTAGCCTGGGCATCGTCATCGCCTACCTCTTCGTGGCGCTCTCCTTCGTGGTACTGCGTCGCAATGAGCCGGAGATGGAACGCCCCTTCCGAGTCCGTCGCGGCAAGACCGTCGGTGCCCCGGCGGTGATCCTCTCGGTGGCGCTGATCGGCATGTACTTGCCGGGCAGCCCTTCGGCGCTCTCGTTCATCGAGTGGTGCATCTTCGCTGGCTGGATGTTGCTGGGCCTGGCGCTCTATGCCTGGTCGCGGGCCCGCTATGGCGTCGCCAACAGCGATAGCATGATGAACCGCGAACTGGCCGGCGCGAATCCCTACCCCGGTCGCTGAAGGCGCTGATCGGACTGGCTGTCCCTCTCTCGTCGGGGCGGCCGGGCAGGGAGTCTGAAAAGGGCAGTCCATGGCTGTCCTTTATTTTTGACAAAATATAAAAACGTAGATACTTTTAATATGTGTCTATGAAATGCGATGGAGATCCCCGACATGACCGTACTGACCCGGCTTCCCGAGACCGCCATGCCCCTGCCCGCTGATATCCGCGGCTTCACCCTTTCGCCTTCGGCCCAGTCGCCGCGGCTGATCCAACTGACCGTCAGCCGCGAGGTGGTCGAAGCCTTCCTTGATGCCGTCGCCGAGTGGCCGGTGCAGGCACTGGAATACAAGTCCATGCTGCGCTTTCGGGTGGCGAAGATCCTCGATGACCTGTGCGATAACACCCTGCAGCCGGTGCTGATCAACACCCTGGTGGATCGCGCTACCGGAGGCTTTCAGGTCGTGCCCGAAGGGCTCGATCGGGTGGAGCAGGCTGAAGAGATGGTCAAGTTCGCTACCGCCGTGGCTCACCTGATGGGTCGCTCCAACTTCGACGCCATGAGCAGCCAGTACTTCGCACGCTTCGTGGTGAAGAACGTGGACGAGTCAGACAGCTACCTTCGTCAGCCGCATCGCGTGATGGAACTGCACAACGACGGCACCTTCGTCGAGCAGGACACCGACTACGTGTTGATGATGAAGATCGACGAGCAGCACATGGAGGGCGGCAATTCGCTGCTGCTGCATCTGGACGACTGGGAGGGGCTGGAGTATTTCTACCACCACCCGCTGGCGCGCCGGGCGATGCGCTGGACCGCGCCGCCCAGCAAGAACGTCGCCAGGGATGTCTTCCACGCGATCTTCGATGTCGACCGGGGGGGGCGGCCGATCATGTCCTATATCGACCAGTTCGTGCAGCCCAAGGACTTCGAGGAGGGCAACTGGCTGACCGATCTCTCCGAATCTCTGGAGGAGAGCCCGGCGACCCTCTCGGTGCCCAACCCGGTGGGCAGCTTCCTGTTGATCAACAATCACTTCTGGCTGCACGGCCGCGACCGTTTCACGCCACATCCGAAGCTGCGTCGGGAGCTGATGCGCCAGCGGGGTTACTTCACCCACGCCAAGACCCTGAGAAACCCGCGGCAGTGCTGAAGAAAGCGACCTGAGGCGAAAAGCTCCGGGCGACGGGTTACCCTGATGGGGCCATGTCATGACGACGGCGTGGCCATCGCATTGCAAGAACGAGGACGGCATGTACGATTTCATCATCATCGGTGGCGGCATCCTGGGCATGTCCACCGCCATGCAGCTCAAGCAGGCCTGGCCCGACCGCCGCATGCTGGTGGTGGAGAAGGAGAGCGGGGCGGCGCGTCACCAGAGCGGCCACAACAGCGGCGTCATCCACGCCGGGGTCTACTACACCCCGGGCAGCCTCAAGGCCCGCTTCTGCCTGGAAGGCAATCGGGCCACCAAGGCGTTCTGCGAGTCCCACGGGATCGCTTATGACGCCTGCGGCAAGCTGCTGGTGGCCACCGATGAGTTGGAGAGGCAGCGCATGGAGGCGTTGTGGGAGCGCACCGCGGCCAATGGCCTGGAGCGCGAATGGATCTCCGGCGAGGCGCTCGCCGAGCGCGAACCGAACATCACCGGTATCGCCGGCATCCTCGTGCCCTCCAGTGGCATCGTCGACTATGCCGAGGTCACCCGGGCCATGGCCGCGGAGTTCGAGAGGATGGGCGGCGAGATCCGCTTCGATGCCGAGGTCACGGCACTGGAGGAGCGCACCCGGGAGGTCGTGGTGAGCACCAACCGGGGCGAGGTCACCGGCCGCTACCTGATTTCCTGCTCTGGCCTCATGGCCGACCGCGTCGTGCGCATGCTCGGCCGCGATCCCGGCTTCAGCATCTGCCCCTTCCGCGGCGAGTACTACCTGCTTCCCGAGCAGCACAACGCCATCGTGAACCACCTGATCTACCCCATCCCGGACCCGTCCATGCCGTTTCTTGGCGTGCACCTGACGCGCATGATCGACGGCACAGTGACCGTGGGTCCCAACGCGGTGCTGGCATTGAAGCGTGAGGGTTATCGCAAGCGCGATGTGTCGCTTGGCGACATGGCGAAGATGTTCAGCGACCCTGGCATTCTCCGGGTGCTGGGCAAGAACCTGCGGCCGGGACTCGCGGAGATGAAGAACTCGCTGCACCGCAGGGGCTACCTGGAACTGGTGCGCAAGTACTGCCCGAGCCTGACACTGGATGACCTGCGACCCTATCCGGCCGGGGTACGGGCCCAGGCGGTGACCCGCGACGGCAAGCTGGTGGATGACTTCCTGTTCGTCAATACGCGCCGCACCGTCAACGTGGGCAATGCCCCGTCACCGGCGGCCACCTCGGCGATCCCCATCGGCGCGCATATTGTCGGCAAGGTAAAGGAGCTCGTCGACGACTAGTCTCGGAGTGCTATCTTGAGGGAGTTGCCGAAAACCTCGGATAAGAATGGCCCGGATGACGCCTAGCTCGAATGGCGCATAAAGAGTGATGTTGGTTAATCACCATTGAGCCATGGTAGCGTTGCAGCAGGCGCCGAGACTCGAAGAGCGCCGGAAAAACTCACAACAACCTGGTCCCAGGACCGGAGGAATGCCATGCGAATCCTGAAGTACGCCGCCACCGCCGCCTTGCTGGCCACGGCCCCGCTGGCCGCCGCCCAGCAGATTTCCGTCGCCACCGGCGGGACCGGCGGCACCTACTATCCCTACGGAGGGGGCCTCGCCGAGCTGATCGGCAACCACATCGAGGGGGCCGAGGCCGTCGCCGAGGTCACGGGTGCCTCGGTGGAGAACATGGGCCTGGTGTGGCGCGGTGACTCCGACCTGGCCCTGGCGCTCGCCGATACCGTCTACCAGGCCTACAATGGCACCGGCGACTTCGAGGGGCGCCAGCTGGAGAACATCCGCGCGCTGGCCTCGATCTATCCCAACGCCGTGCAGATCGTGACCCTGGCCGGTTCCGGCATCGAGTCGCTCTCCGACCTCAAGGGCAAAGCAGTCTCCGTGGGCGCCCCGGGCAGCGGTACCGAGGTCAACGCTCAGGCCATTCTCGAGGCCAACGGCATCACCTATGACGACATCGACGCACGTCGCCTGAACTTCAACGAGACTGCCGACGCCATCCGCGACGGCGACATCGAAGCCGGTTTCTGGAGCGTGGGCCCGCCCACCAGCTCGATCATGAACCTGGCCACCACCCGCGACATCCGTCTGGTCGGCTTGACCGAGGAGGAGATCGCTAAGGCCAAGGAAGCCGAGCCCGTGTTCGCCGCATACCAGCTCAAGGCCGGCCTCTACGAGGGCATGGAAGAGGCGGTGCAGAGCATCGGCATCCCCAACGTGCTCGCCGTGAGCAGCGAGATGGACGAGGAGCTGGCCTATCAGATCACCAAGGTGCTCTTCGAGTACACCGACGAGCTGATCGCCATCCATCCGGCGGCCAACGACACCACGGTGGAGTTCAGCGTGGATTCCACGCCGATCGCCTTCCACCCGGGGGCGCTGCGCTACTATGAGGAAGTGGGCGCCGAGATCGCCGATCATCAGCGTCCCTGACGCTTGATGCGTGTATCACGCCTGATCGCAGGGCGGGCCTGGCTGCCCGCCCTGCTGCTTTGTGCGGGCCTGGCGGCCGGCGCTCCGTCGGCCGCGGCCGACGAGGCCCGGCTGGAGGTGCTGGACGCCGGCGGCAAGCGACTGGTGAGCGTGCCCATGCCCGAGGGCGAAGGCTGGTGCCTGGAGTGGAATCACTCCGTCGAGGGCTTCCCGGTGCTGGACTGTTACCGCCACTGGAAGGGTCGCATGGTGCTCAAGCGCAGCCACCTGCCCGATTTCGCCGCGGGACTGGACCACATCCCCGGACGCGGTCGTCAGGTCTCCGACGGCGAGGGCGGTTACTGGATCGAGGATATCGACGAACCCGTGCCGGGCAATGCCTATCGGCTTCGGGTGGGAGCGATACGCGTCGATCATCGCCTGGTGATCGACGAGTCCCGCACCAGCCTGAGCCGCCTGGCGGCCAACGAGCGGGTGACGATCCGGCTGGCCCTGCCTGCCGGCGCTCCCGAATGAACGACAAACCTGCGGACAATCCTGCGAGAGGACCACGATGAGCGATTCGGGCACCTCCCCCATCATCCCCGGCAGCCAGGCGAACCATTCTCGCCGGGTGCTGTGGCTGATCACCCTGGTGGCAGTGGGGCTGTCGCTGTTCCAGCTCTACTCCGCCGGCATCCAGCCGCTGGGGCTCTTCTACCAGCGCAGCATCCACCTGATGCTGATCATGATGCTGGCCTTCCTGATGTTTCCGCTGCTCGGGCCCGGTCGTCACCGTGGTCCGGTCAGCGGCCTAGTCGACGCCGTCTTCGTCGGCGGGGCACTGATCACCGGGGGCTACCTGGTGCTCTACCTCGACGCGATCATTGATCGCGCCGGCTTCTGGAGCCAGACCGACATCCTCGTCGGCTGCATCGCCACCGTCACCGTGCTGGAGGCGGCCCGCCGGGCGGTGGGGCTGGCGATGACCATCATCGGCCTTATCGCCATCCTCTATGCCTTCGCCGGGCCGAGGGGCGAGCTGCCCTGGCTGGGCCAGTTCCTGCCGGGCATCCTCGAGCACCGCGGCTACAACCTGGACCGCGTGGTGGGTCAGCTCTACCTGGGCCAGGAGGGCATCTTCGGCCTGCCCATGGGCGTGGCCGCCACCTACATCTTCATCTTCGTGCTGTTCGGCGCCTTCCTGGAGATCACCGGCGCGGGCAAGTTCTTCATCGACCTGGCCTATGCCGCCACCGGGCGACAGCGCGGCGGCCCGGCCAAGGCGGCGGTGATCGCCTCGGCGGGCATGGGCTCGATCTCCGGCAGTGCCATCGCCAACGTGGTGACCACCGGGGCCTTCACCATCCCATTGATGAAGCGCCTGGGCTTCAAGCCGGCCCAGGCCGGCGGCATCGAGGCGGCGGCCTCCACCGGTGGGCAGATCATGCCGCCGCTGATGGGGGCCGGGGCCTTCCTGATCGCCGAGTACACCCGGATGCCCTACCTCGAGGTGGTCAAGGTGAGCATCCTGCCGGCGGTCATGTACTTCGCCACCGTCTACCTCTTCGTGCACATCATCGCCCTCAAGCAGGGCATGCAGGGCATGGCGCGCTCGGAGCTTCCCCAGATGCGCGACGTCATGGGCGCCGGCTGGCACTTCCTGCTGCCGCTGCTGGTGCTGGTGTGGCTGCTGGTGATGAACATGTCGCCGATGCGGGTCGGCTATTACGCCATCCTCACCATGCTGGCGGTGGCGGTGTTGCGCTTCACGGTGTGGTTCCTGTTCATCGCGCCGCGCGAGGGTCAGAAGGTGACCGGGGATACCCTGCGCGAGGCGCTGAAGGCCGGGCTGGTCAAGCTGGTCGGTGGCCTGGAACTGGGCGCCCGCAATGCCGTGGCGGTCTCCATGGCCTGTGCCGTGGCCGGCGTGATCGTCGGCGTGGTGGGGCTGACCGGCCTGGGCCTGAAGTTCTCCTCCATGATGATGGCCTTCTCCGGCGGCAACCTGCTGCTGGCGCTGGTGATGGTGCTGCTGGCGAGCCTGGTGCTGGGCATGGGCCTGCCGGTGACCGCCAGCTACATCGTGCTGATCGTGCTGGTAGGCCCGGCGCTGACCGCCGAGTTCGGCGTGCCGCTGCTGATCGCCCACCTGGTGGTGTTCTGGTACTCCCAGGACTCCAACGTCACGCCGCCCATCGCCCTGGCCGGCTTCGCCGGGGCGGCCATCGCCGGGGCCAAGCCTATGGATACCGGTTTCCAGGCCTGGAAGTTCGCCAAGGGGCTCTACCTGATCCCGCTGTTCATGGTCTATAACCCGGAGATCATCATAGGGGGGCCGTTGCCGCTGCTGGTGTGGACCGCCTTCACCGGCTTCCTGGCCTTGGGCGCCTTCGCCGCGGCCCTGGAGGGGTACCTGTTCACGCGCATGGCCTGGCCGATGCGCCTGCTGCTTCTGCCGGCGATCGTCGCGGTCTTCTACCCGAGCCTCTCGGTGGAGATCGCCGGGGCGGTGGTGATGGTGCTGACCCTGGCCGGCAACTGGCTGGTCAGCCGGCGCCATTGAGGAGGACCTGGGGCGGATGCTCCGGTCTGAGAATGCCCCCGTCATGACGGCACAGGCCCCCGCCCGAGGCGACTCGGGCGGGGGCCTGGCGTTAGGGTCACTGGCTGGAGGAGGTCTCGGCGTCGGCTGAGGCTTCTGTTTCGGTCTCGACCGGGGCCTCGGCGCCGGTGTCCTCGGCCGCGTACATGGCGTCGCTAGCCGCCTCCTCGGCGGCCTGCTGCATGTCCTGCTCGACCAGCGACTCCGCCTGGGTGGTCGTCTCGCTCGCGGCGGTGTCGCCCCGTCGTCGCAGCCGGCCAGCGTCAGGGTGGCGGTCAGGGCGGCGATCAGGATGAAAGCGTTGTCGCGACGTGGCAACGGGGGGCCGGCGGGTGAGGAAGCGGGCGCACGGCTCTGCTAGAATGCACGTCTTCCATTCGTGACCGTGCCACGGGGTGCCTGCCCCGTGGCGCTTTCGTCGTTCGTTTTCAGGAGTCGCAGATGTCGTCATCGCAGGAGTCGCCGAAGGTCGGCGTGATCATGGGGTCGAAGTCGGACTGGCCCGTCATGGAGCATGCCGTGGCGATGCTCGAGCGCCTGGGCGTGCCCTTCGAGACCCGGGTCGTCTCCGCCCACCGCACGCCGGACCTGCTGTTCGACTACGCCAAGCAGGCCGCCGGGCGCGGCCTGCAGGTGATCATCGCCGGTGCCGGCGGGGCGGCCCACCTACCGGGTATGGTGGCCTCCCAGACGGGGCTGCCGGTGTTCGGCGTGCCGGTGGAGTCCAAGGCGCTGAAGGGGCTGGATTCGCTGCTCTCCATCGTGCAGATGCCTGGCGGTATCGCGGTGGGCACCCTGGCCATCGGCAAGGCCGGCGCGACCAATGCCGGCCTGCTGGCCGCCCAGGTCATCGGCCTGCAGGATGCCGAGGTGCGCCGCGCCGTGGAGGCCTTCCGTGCCGAGCAGACCCAGACCGTGCTTGACCATCCTGATCCCCGGTCCGACCCGCGCCCCCAGCCCTGATCGACAGCGATGAGTGAGGAGAAGGTTATGGAAAAAGCCATGAACATCGGCGTATTGGGTGCCGGCCAGTTGGGGCGCATGCTCGCCCTGGCTGGCTATCCGCTGGCCAACCGCTTCACCTTCCTCGATACCACCGGCCACCCCAGCGCCGGTATCGGGGACGTGATGATCGACACCGACAGGAAGCACCTCGAGGCCTTCCTCGAGAAGGTCGACCTGGTCACCTACGAGTTCGAGCACCTTCCTGTGTCGCTGGTCCAGGCCATCGAGGAGCACAAGCCGGTCCATCCTTCCAGCGAGGCGATCCGGATCTGCCAGAACCGCGCCGAGGAGAAGGCGCTGTTCGACCGCCTGGGTATCCCCACGCCGGCCTATCGCCTGGTGGAGAGCGTCACGGAACTCGAAGCGGCGGCCCGGGAGCTGGGCACGCCGGTGGTGGCCAAGTCGGTCACCGAGGGCTACGACGGCAAGGGTCAGGCGGTGGTCAAGGATCCGGCCGAGGCCTCGGATGTCTGGCGCTCGATCAACCATCCACGGCTGATCGTCGAGGCCTTCATCGACTTCGTGCGCGAGGTGTCGATCATCGCCGTGCGTGGACGCGACGGCGAGGTGGTCTTCTACCCAATGGCCGAGAACCAGCATGTGGACGGTATCCTGCGCTATTCCATCGCACCGATGCCGGACCTCGACGACAGCGTCCAGCAGGTCGCCGACGGCTACATCCGCTCGCTGCTCGACGAGCTCGACTACGTGGGCGTGCTGACCCTGGAGTTGTTCCAGGCCCGCGACGGTGGCCTGCTGGCCAACGAGATGGCACCGCGGGTGCACAACTCCGGCCACTGGTCCATCGACGGTGCAGTGACCAGCCAGTTCGAGAATCACCTGCGGGCCATCCAGGGCCTGCCGCTGGGTGACACCTCGGCGCGCATGCCCACCTGCATGGTCAACGTGATCGGCCGGGAGGGGGAGTCGGCCGAGATCCTCGCGCTGCCGGATGCCCACCTGCACCGCTACGACAAGTCCGAGCGTGCCGGTCGCAAGCTGGCCCATGTGAACCTGCTGGCCCCCACCCATGCCGAACTGCTTGAACGGGTGCGAGCCTGTGCGGCCCTGCTGCCCGAGGCGCCTGAGCCCCGTTTCAGCTTCGAGTAGGGCCGATTGTCCCTCCCTCAACGTCGAAGGCCCCGCATCATCGGGGCCTTCTTCATGGTAGCGGGGCTGGGTAGCGGATCAGGTGGCCGTGCGGCGCCCCTTGAGTCCCACCACAGCGGAGCCGATCCCGATGAGCACCATCACGGCGATCACCCACAGCGGACTGTAGAAGGTGGTATAGACCTCCCAGCCCATCAGGCCGAGAACATCCGAGAAGGCCGTGGAGGCGCCCACCAGGTGGCCGCCCAGGGTGCCGGCAGAGGAGAACATCAGGCCACCGGTCAGTGCCAGGATTACCAGCACCCAGCGACGATTACCCTCGAAGGCGGCATCACCGGCTTTCCATACCAGCACAGTGATCATCGAGAAGATTCCCAGTGACCAGAAGGCCATCAGGATATGGTTGCGCGCCAGTGGGCTGGTCAGGTTGGCCTCCATGGGCCAGACAAGAAACCCGATAATGATCGCTGCCAGGGCGCCGAGCACACTGAGGATGAGTACCGGCAACAGGGCGGCGCGACTGATCTCGGCCAATCGGCCGGAGAGGAAGGCGCCGACCAGAATCATCAGGGTCGCAAGAGCCCAGAAACCCACCGGGAAATGGGAGAGCATGGCGTGAGTGCCGTTCATGAGCGGTCTCCTTGACGAGTGAAGCGGAAGCTTGGCAGCAGGGCGAGGGTGGTGCCGAGCATGGCGATCAAGCCGGCGAACAGGGTCATCCACCACCGGGAGGTGATCGTGTCGTTGAACTCCATCTCTACGCCGTATAGGGCCAGCTGCTCCTCACTGTGGCGCGCACGCACCGGGGTGCCCTCGGCGATGTCCTCTGCGCCCGCATGGGCGCGACTGATCAGCAGCGGCCAGTCCACCTGTCCCGGGTAGAAGAGGGTCATGTCGAACCAGTCATCGCTCCAGGCGGGCGAATTTCCCGAGAAGCTGGCGGCCTGGAGGTCGGCATCACGACCGAGCCCCAGTGAGTAGGGGTGGGAAACATAGTGCCAGCGGCTGCCGGTGGCATTGCGATACACGGCAATGCCGATGTCGTAGATCCCCTGATCATTGAGGATCTTGTCGTCCAGCGGGCTGCCGGTGTCCAGGTCGCGCACCAGTGTCACGTCCCAGTAGCCTTCCTCCCAGCGCGCCTGGCCGTGGACAGCGATATTACCCCGCGAGCCCTCGGGCTGGCGCAACAGGCGGCGCGGTATCACGTCGCCTTCCTGCCATTCGTGGTCGGGATCGAAGTCGGTGCGGTTGTCCTCGGAAATATAGTAGACGTTGTCGAAGTCGATCTCTTCGGACACCACGTCCTCCCAGCGCAGGGCGCGCTGGCCCGTCTTCTCGGGGTCGAGCATCCAGCGTGGCTGGTTGTTATCGCCATCCCAGTTGGTGGTGTAGGGGCCCGAGCCAGCGTCACTGTTGCGATACTCGCCGACCCACTGGTCATCAGAGGCGCCGATGGGATTGGAGCGCCCGGCCCGCCAGTGCCAGAGGTCCAGGAAATAGCCGGCCTCGCGCTGGGCGGCCAGCACGTCGGCATCCGCGACACTTCGCCAGTCGGTCTGGTCGCGGCGGGTGGCCGGCAAGTACTTGCGCACGTCGCTCTTGCCCTTCTCCTGGCCGAGGTAGGGGTGCTCGGCGACCTCCGCCGGACTGGCGGAGTCACTGAAGAAGCGCATCCGATCGCCGACGGTGATGTAGCCGCCATAGCGACCGAAATCGGGCACACCACCATCGTCCACGAGCATGGCCACCCGGTCCTCGTAGGTGCCGTCTGGGTCGGGCCCCGGCCGGGAATTGCCGTGGCGTACCCACTGGCCATCCGTGTAGCGCAGCATGTCGTGGTAGACATGGGCCTGATCTGCCGGCCAGCGATAGCGAAAGAACATCTGTTCATCGTTGTAGGCAGCCTGGACCTGCAGTGGCATGGTCAGCTCGTCGGGGATCGAGATGTTACGATCAAGGTCGTTCTCGATCACCCCACTCCCCTGGGTGACCCAGGCCAGGCCCAGCGCGACGGGCAGCCCGAGGACCAGCCAGGGAGTGGCACCCTTGTCTTGATGTGACATGTAAACTCCTCGATCAGAGTAAGATGATGTTGCGGACCTTCAGTGTGGGACCTGCTGGTTCCCATGGCATGACGCAGGTCAAGCAAGTTGCGACAAGTTGCCACACCGGTCGATGGCGCCGGGCGTCCAGGAGGAAGACGAGACGGTGACGAGTACAGGAACCCAAGAAGATGTCTGGATGCCGATCGGCCTGTCGCCGACCGCGACAACGCTGATCCTGCTGGGCGTGATCCTCTCCTCGAGCATCTTCGTCGATGCCCTGGCGCGCCGAACCCGGCTGCCACGCATCTCCCTGCTGGTGATGGTCGGCGTCGTCGTGGCCGTCATCCAGCAGCTGGTGCTCGAGGTGCCGGACACACGTCCCCTCAACGGCCTCGGCGAACCCCTGGTCCAGGTGGCGCTGGTGATGGTGGCCTTCCTGCTCGGTGGAGAGCTCACCGTCTCCCGGCTGCGCAGCATCGGCCCGCTGCTGCTCATCCTGTCGATCTCGGTGATCGGGGTGGGAGGACTGGCCGTCGGCCTCGGCCTGCTGGCGCTGGGCTTTCCGCTGGTGGTGGCCGTGTCGCTGGCCGCCATCTCGGTGGCCACCGACCCGGCCGCCGTCCAGGAGACGGTGCGTGACAGTGGCGACACGCGACTGAGGGCGCGGCTGCTGCTGGGGATCGTGGCCATCGACGATGGCTGGGGCATCGTGGTCTTTGGCCTGGCCATGGCGGTGCTGGGTTGGGTGTTGGCCGGTGCCGGGAACGGTGAGCGCGTCTTGCTGGAGGCCGCCTGGGAACTGGGCGGTGCCTTGCTGCTCGGCAGCGTGGTGGGGCTGCCCGCCGCCTGGCTGACCGGGCGGCTGCGTCCGGGCGAGCCGACCCAGGTCGAGGCCCTGGCGCTGATCCTCTTGCTGGCCGGGCTCTCCGCCTGGCTCGGGGTCTCGTCGCTGTTGGCCGCCATGATCACCGGGGTCCTGGTCGCCAATCTCTCCACCCACCACACCCGTTCCTTCAACGAGATCGAGCATATCGAGTGGCCCTTCCTGGTGTTCTTCTTCGTCCTTGCCGGGGCCAGCGTCGACCTCTACCACCTTGATGACGCTCTCGGCCTGACCCTGGCGTATATCCTGCTGCGCCTCGCGGGGCGTTACCTGGGCGGCATGCTGGGGGTGCGCCTGGCGCGAGAGCGCCAGGCCGAGCTGCCAGGCAACATCGGTCTGGCGCTGACGCCTCAGGCGGGGGTGGCGATGGGGATGGCGCTGCTCGCTGCCGAACGGTTCCCCGAGTATGGTGCCGTGCTGCTCTCCGCGGTGGTGGGCTCCACGTTGGTGTTCGAGATCCTCGGTCCCTTCCTGGTCAGGCGGGTGCTGGATTGACGGCCCTGCCGGATGGAGGGCCAGCAAGCATGTACAGCAAGCATGGTTGGCAGGATCATCGGCAGGCCACCATGGTCGCGAACAGGGGGAAGTCGATGTGGCCGCTGAAGGAGGAGGGCGAGACATGGTGATCGGACTGCTGCAGTGCGACGACGTGGCACCCGAATTGTGCGAGGCCCACGGCAACTATCCCGAGATGTTCGAGCGGCTCTTCCACCGGGTCGACCCGGCCCTCGAGTTTCGTGTCTGGCGTTGCCTGGATGGCGAGATTCCCGATGATCTTGAGGCGGTGGACGCCTGGCTGACCACGGGGTCCAAGTTCGGGGTCAACGATGATCTGCCCTGGATCGCCGCCCTCGGGGTCTTCGTGCGCGCCCTGTGGGTGGCGGGCAAGCCGCTGGTGGGCATCTGCTTCGGCCACCAGCTGATGGCAAAGGCGCTTGGGGGGGAGGTGGCGAAGAGCGGCAAGGGCTGGGGCGTGGGCCTCTCTTCCAACCGGGTCAACGAGCGGGCCGACTGGATGGTGCCCTGGCAGCCTGGCCTCGACCTGCTGGTGAGCCATCAGGACCAGGTGGAACGACTGCCATCGGGGGGCCGGGTGCTGGGCGGCAGCGAGTTCTGCCCCTGCTACCTGATGCAGATCGGTGAGCATTTCCTCGGCGTGCAGGGTCACCCCGAGTTCACCAGGGAGTATTCCCGCGACCTGATGGCCCTCCGCGCCGACCTGGTCGGCCACCAGCGGGTGCGCCAGGGCGAGGCGTCACTCTCCTCGCCGCCGGACGATACCCTGATGGTGCGCTGGATCCTGGCCTTCATGTGTCGGGCGATCGCGGCGCGCCGGTGACGGCCGGGGGCCGGTACCTCAACGCACGACCGGGGCCCCTTGGGGCCCCGGTCGCGTGCATGAGGCGTCAGGCTGTTGCCTCTGACGCCAGCCGACTCAGTCCTCGCCGAAGTACCTGGCGTGAATCTCGTCGTAAGTGCCATCGGCCTGCAGTGTGGCCAGGGCCTCGTTGAAGGCCGCGGCCAGTTCCTTGTCGCGCTGGCGGAAGGCCAGACCGAAGCCTTCGCCGAAGTATTCCTTGGGCTCGGTAATCTTCTTGCCGACCACCTTGTAGTCACCGGCCTCGCTCTCGAGCAGGGTGGACTTGCCGATCGGGAAGTCGAGGAAGGCGGCATCGAGGCGGCCCGAATCCATGTCCAGCACCATGTCGTCGGCGGTGGCATAGCGGTTCACGTCTGCCACGTCGCCGTACATGTCGGTCACGTAGTTGTCCTGAAGGGTGCCGCGTTGCACACCGAGGGTCAGACCTTCCAGGGTCACGTCGGACGGGGTGCCGATCTCGACGTCAGCGGGGGCGAACCAGGCCGAGGGCGGCGTGATGTAGGGGTCCGAGAACAGAACCTGCTCGCGACGCTGCTCGTTGATGGTCATGGAGGACATGATGGCGTCGTACTTGCGCGCCTGCAGGCCGGGGATGATGCCGTCCCAACCCTGCACGACCCATTCGCACTGGATGCCGATCTCGGCACACATGGCGTTCCCCAGCTCGATGTCGAAACCGGTCAGCTCGCCATCGGGGGTGCGAAATTCCATGGGTTCATAGGGGACGTCGACGCCGATGCGGATGTCGCGGACCTCGGCACTGGCACTGCCGGCGATCAGGGTGGCGCCGATCATGCCGAGACTCAGGAGTTGCTTCAGTTTCATGGGGTGTTTTCCCGTGTTGTTGGTGGTGTCACCTTGTGGGTGATGTCCTCGAACACGATATTCGATGACCCGGTCAGTCGAAAAGGGGATGGCGCCCATGGCGAGCGCCTGTCTCCAACGGTGATTCGACGATCTCTGTCGGCGGTGGTTCAGCCGCCGGCCGGTTTCAGGTGCGCCAGCAGCCGCTTTTCCAGATAGCGGAACAGGTAGAGGATCGCGAAGGTGAGGCACAGATAGATCGCCGCCACGAACAGGAAGGCGTCGAAGGGCGCGTAGAAACGCGCATAGACGAAACGGGCCGCTCCGGTGAGGTCCATGATGGTGACCACGCTGGCGATGGCACTGGCGTGGAGCATGAAGATCACCTCGTTGCCGTAGGCGGGCAGGGCGCGTCGAAAGGCGCTGGGCAGCACGATGCGCCGCAGCATCAGCCCCTTGGACATGCCGTAGGCCCGCGCCGCCTCGATCTCGCCGCGGTCCGTGGACTTGATGGCACCGCGGAAGATCTCGGTGGTGTAGGCCGCGGTGTTCAGGGTGAAGGCGATCAGTGCCGGCACGAAGGGCTTCTCGAGAATCACCCACAGCCAAGTCTCCTGGATGCCGTCGATGAAGACCACGCCATAGTAGATCAGGTAGAGCTGAACCAGCAGCGGCGTGCCGCGGAACACGTAGCAGTAGAAGAAGATTGGCAGGCTCACCCAGCGGTGCTTCGAGCCGCGGGCGATGGCCAGCGGTACCGCCGCCACCAGGCCGATGATCAGCGACAGGACCACCAGCTGCACGGTGGTGACCAGGCCTTCGCCGTAGTAGCCGAGGGTCTGCAGGGTGAAGATGCTGTTGTCGGCCAGCCGGGCCTCCAGCCAGGTCATCAGGGCTTCCATCAGTCTGCCTCCCGGTAGCCGACGTCATAGCGTTTCTGGAGCCGTGCGAAGCCCCACTCGGAGACACTCGCGATCAGCAGGTAGATGGCGGCCACGATGATCATGAAGGTGAAGGGTTCGCGGGTGGCCTTGGAGGCCTCTGCGGCCACGCGGACCATGTCCGAGAGACCGATCACCGAGACCAGGGCGGTGGTCTTGAGCAGCACCATCCAGTTGTTGGAGAGCCCCGGGATCGCATGGCGCATCATCTGCGGGAAACGGATGCGCCGGAAGACCAGCCAATGGTTCATGCCGTAGGCCCGGCCCGCCTCGATCTGGCCGCTGTCGACCGCCATGAAGGCGCCCCGGAAGGTCTCTCCCATGTAGGCACCGAAGATCAGTCCGATGGTGACCACGCCCGCCACGAACTCGTTGACGTTGATGAAGATGTCGATCCCGAACTGGTTGTAGAGGGCGTCGGTGATCTGGTTGATGCCGATCTGGCCGCCGAAGAACAGCAGCATCATCAGTACCAGGTCTGGCACGCCGCGGATGATGGTGGTGTAGAGGGTGCCGATGCGGTGGGCCAGCCAGCTGCGCGACATCTTGGCGCTGGCGGTCAGCAGGCCGAGCACCACCGACAGGATCAGCGACAGCACCCCCAGCTCGATGGTGATCAGGGCGCCTTCCAGCAGGCGCGGGCCGTAGCCATGCAGGTCGATCATGTCTCTCTCCTTGTCCCGGGGCGGCCCATCAGTGCTTGGGCGCCAGGAACTGCTTGAGGCGCTCGGAGGTGGGGTTGTCGAGCACCTCGCCGGGGGGGCCGGCCTCCTCGACCTGCCCCTGATGCAGGTAGATCACCTGGGTGGAGACATCCCGGGCGAAGGCCATCTCGTGGGTGACCACGATCATGGTGCGGCCTTCCTTGGCGAGGTCGCGCATCACCTTGAGGACGTCGCCGACCAGCTCGGGGTCCAGCGCCGAGGTCGGCTCGTCGAACAGCATCACCTCGGGGTCCATGGCCAGTGCCCGGGCAATGGCGCCGCGCTGCTGCTGCCCACCGGACATCTGGGCCGGATAGTAGTCGGCGCGCTCGGCCAGGCCGACCCGCTCGAGCAGCTGTCGGGCATGCTCGATCGCCTCCTTCTTCGGCTTGCCGAGCACGTGGACCGGTGCCTCGATGATGTTCTCGAGCAGGGTCATGTGGGCCCAGAGGTTGAAGCTCTGGAAGACCATGGAGAGCTTGGCGCGCATGCGCACCACCTGCTTCCAGTCGGCGGGTTCGCGGCCGTGCTTGGTTTCCTTGAAGAGGATCTGCTCGCCGTGCACGAACAGGTCGCCTTCATTGGGCTGCTCGAGCAGGTTCATGCAGCGCAGGAAGGTGCTCTTGCCGGAACCGGAGGCTCCGATCAAGGTGATCACATCGCCCTTCTGGGCCTTCAGGGAGAGGCCCTTGAGGACTTCGGTGTCGCCGAAGCGCTTGGTGATGTTGCGCACTTCCAGGGGAATCGGGCTATCGGCCATGAAACGGGCTCCAGATCGTGGGTGGTTCGCCGCATCTAGGGTCGACCGGCATGGACCGGGGATCAAAACCGGCGATCAAAACCGGGGATAACAAAGAGGACGATTCTAGCAGGCCGGAGAGATTCCGGCAGGAGGCCGCGACGCATCGGCCAGTCTAGCGTGATCCGGGGCGTGGGGGGCATCGGTCATGGGGGGCTCCTGTATGTTGTTGTTGTGCTGGGCGATTATAGTGTCGTGTTCTTCCTGGCTGCTGTGACGGTCGCCGGGACGGAGGCCTCAGGCCGGTGGCGGGCTCGGCACCACCAGCAGCGCCGCCCGGGCGCCGATCTCGACGTCGGCATTGGGAAAGACCACCGACAGCGGGGTCTCGCCGACGTCGAAGGCCCCGGCGCTGGCATCCTCCGCAAGCCGGGTACCCGGCGGAAATTCGGTGAAATTCGGCGTGTCGTCGGGGAAGCAGAGTCGGAAGTCCGGGTCACGGCGCATCAGTTCATGCTCGGCGCGGAAGAAGGCCATGCCGGCCGGCTCGCCACTCGCGGGCGCTCGGCCCTCGACCAACGCCTCGAGCAGGCATCCCATGGGGGCCAGGGGCGCCAGGTCGTTTTGGCCGAAGGGCAGGGCGCGGCCCAGCTCCAGGGTGAAGGACGCCGCGCCATGGTAGTGCTTCGAATAGTGCGAGAAGGTCCAGCTGTGCCGGTGCTGGTGGAGCACCGCCTGGATGTCGGCGGCGGCCATCCAGCGCCACTGCTCCTGCGGCGTCGGCGTCTCGCCGAAGGGCTCGACCACGAAGCGCGGGAAGCGGCTGTCCCTGATGGCCGTGTGCAGGTCGTAGTGCAGCGGGGGAAGCCCCGGATGGCGGCCATAGAAGGCGTCGACCTCGGCCATCAGCGCCCGGGCCCGATCGGCCTCGTCGCCCGTTTCCTCGAGGTCGCGCCGGAACAGCCGGTTGAGGTTGGTGTCGACGTAGCGCTCGCCACGCCGGATCGCCTCCATGTTGCCCAACATGACCAGCAGCGGGGCGCCCAGACGCAGCAGTCCCGATTCCAGCCGCGCGAGGACCTCGCCCAGCAGCTCGATGGGTGCGGTCTCGTTGCCGTGGATGCCGACCGAGAGCACGCTGGCCCTGGCCTCGGCGCCAGTGGCGTCCGGCAAGAGCTCGAGCACCCCGGGGGTGAGCAGCCGGTAGCGTCCGCCGGGAATCCGGCCCTCTTGCGTTGCGGGCCGACTCCCCTCCAGGCCGTGGTCCAGCCATTCAGTCAGCATGTTTACGGTCGGCATCTTCACGGCGCACGTCGACGTCGGTGGATTCGAAGATCCGGTCGGCGCTGGCGGCGACGAAGCCCTGATAGAGGCGGCCCTCGGCGTCCGCATGTCGGAGGGCGAACTCGTAGTAGCAGGTGGGGATCTCCTCGATCCGGCCACCGGCGAAGGTGAAGGGCATGCGGTCGGCCAGCGTCGATGCCTGCTCCAGCAGCACCTCGGAAGACCCCTTGATGCGCCCGCCGGAAGTGTTGATGGCAAGCCCCAGCGACTCCACCTTCGACAGGAGCTTCTCCAGGGTGTCGTGGTGCCGGAGCCGGTTGACGCTGATGGTGAAATGGTTGGCCCGCAACCCGATGATCGACAGCCAGGCGGCGTACTCGCTCTCCTCCGCCAGGGTCCGGTATTCCGCCCAGGTCGGCGCTTCCCACAGGCGTCCGGCCCACATCACCTCCGGCGAGGCGATCCGGGCGGGGTCGATCTGGGCCACCATCTCGTCGATGATCTCCTGGCACCGGGCCGAGAGCTCCCCGCACTTCAGCTCCGAGAGGAAGACCCGCGGCTGGTCGTCGCGGGGAGGCAGGTAGCCCCAGGCGCTCAGCTTCTTCGCCTCGAAGTCGTAGGGCTCCAGGCGTGTGTAGCCCAGCGCCAGCAGGTGAGGCTCGAGATCGGCCAGGCGGATCGGCCCGCGGTCGAAGGTGCGGAAGGCCACATGGTCGTTGACGATGGTCTCGCCGTCGGCGACCAGGGCGTCATGGATGCGGCTCGCCTGGGGCGTCATGGCGGTATAGTCATCCCATAGGCGGGCGAAGAACTGCTCGAGGCTCATCTCGGAGGACATGTCGGCACCTGCTTTCCGTGTTGTTATGTCTGTCTACACCTTCCCGCCAGGGGGCCGTGGACTCAAGGACCCGCGTCGGTCGGATGAAAGTGGCGGGGCCCAGGGTGAAAATTCCGTCAGCGCCAGGGCGCGCAGGCCTCTCCCTGTTCCACCTCGATCAGCCCCTCCACCGGGAAGTCCAGCGCAGCTGCGCGGGCGACCAGCGCCCGATAGGTGGCCTGCTCGAGCGCCGGCGAGCGTGACAGGATCCACAGGTAGTCGCGGTCGGGGCCGGCGACCAGGGCCCAGTCATAGCCGTCATCCAGTGCGAGCACGTTGTAGCCGGCATAGAAGGGGCCGAAGAAGCTCACCTTCAGGCGCCCCACGTCCTCGTCGCCGACGAAGTAGGCCTTGCCCTCGGCGATGCTTTCCTCACCGGCCGCGAGGTCCACCCCGCGGTTGATCACTCGCACGCCGCCGTCATCGCGCATCGAGTAGTCGGCGGTGACGCAGTCGAGACCCTCCTCGAAGGAGTGGTTCAGTCGAGCGATCTCGTACCACTGGCCCAGGTAGCGGTCGAGCGTGAAACCGGTGACGGCGCGGGTGCCGTCGGGAAGGCCGGCGCAGCCGGCTAGACCGAGCCCGGCCAGGGCCATGGTGATCGTCAATCGGGACATCTGGGGGCTCCTTTTGGGAAACGGTGGTCAGCGCCTCAGGCTGTGACCTTTGCACGATGGGGGGCGGATCGCCCTGCGGATAGACTGGCGGCGCACCCACTTATCAGGATGCCGCCAGGAAACCGCCATGACAGACCTTGTGGACCGCTTCGATGTCCGCCATCTCGATGCCCGCCATCTAGATGCCCACTATGATGCGCCTGAGGCCGGTGACGGGCAAAGCCTGTCGGCCCGGCTGCGGGCGGCCTTCCGTGAGGTGGGGTGCGACCCGGACCACCTCGCTCTCGACGAGATCGCCGGCATCGACCAGTTGCACCTCGGCGGGCGCCGTGCCAGCCGTGCCCTGGCGGCCCTGGGCGAGCTGGCGCCCGGCGACCGGGTACTGGACGTGGGGTGCGGCACCGGCGGGGCCAGCCGGCTGCTGGCGGCAGAGTTCGGCTGCGAGGTGACAGGGCTGGACATCACCGCGGCCTTCGTCGAGGTGGCGGGCTGGCTGAGCCGCGCCACCGGGCTGGATGACCGGACGCGATTCCTGTGCGCCGATGCCGCGCGGGTGCCGCTGCCGGACGCCAGCCTCGAGGTCGTCTGGTGTCAGCGCGCTCTGATGAACATGCCCGATGCGGCGGCGGTGCTGGCAGAGTGGTGGCGGTTGCTGGTACCTGGCGGCATGGTGATGCTGCACGAGGTGGTGGCCGGCCACGACGACTCGCCGCTGCGCCTGCCGGTGCCCTGGGCGCGCGAAGTCGCGACCAGCCACCTGCGTGCCCGAGAGGCCCTGGAGGCGCAGCTCGTCCAGGGAGGCTTCGCCCCGGTGGCGGTTCATGACGTCACCGAGGCGGCGCTCGACTGGCGGCGCAAGCACAGCCGTCGAGAGGCCGACCAGGCGCCTCGGAGAGACTCGCATCCAGGGCCCTCGCTGCCGGGGCCGGCGCTGATCTTCGGCAAGGTCTTCGTGGAGATGGGGCGTAACCTGCGCGACAACCTGGCCGCCGACCGGATACGCATCCTGGAAGGAGTATGGCGCAAGGCCTGAAGGCTCCCCTGGGCATCGAACACCGGGCAGGCCTCGTCGGCCTGCCTGGCGCATGCGATGGCCATGGCGTCAGCCGGCGATACGTTCGGCGATTGCGCGGCCGAGGGTCTCGGTGGTGCCATGGCCGCTGACGTCCGGCGTCAGCACCGCCTTGTCGCCCTCGGCGAGCACCGCCTCGAAGGCATCGACGATGGCCTTTCCGGCATCCTGGTGGCCCAGGTGCTCTAGCATCATGGCCGCAGACCAGACCTGGCCGATGGGGTTGGCGATGCCGCGTCCGGCGATGTCCGGGGCGCTGCCGTGCACCGGCTCGAAGAGGCTCGGGAAGATGCCGTCCGGGTTGATGTTGGCCGAGGGCGCCACGCCAATGGTGCCGGTGCAGGCAGGGCCCAGGTCGGAGAGGATGTCGCCGAACAGGTTGCTGGCCACCACCACGTCGAACCAGTCGGGATGCATCACGAAGTTGGCCGTCAGGATGTCGATGTGGAACTGGTCCACCGAGACCTCGGGGTAGTTCTTCCCCATTGCCTTCACTCGCTCGTCCCACCACGGCATGGTGATGGCGATGCCGTTGGACTTCGTGGCCGACGTGAGCTTCCGGCGCGGGCGGGTCTGGGCGAGGTCGAAGGCGTACTTCAGCACCCGGTCGACCCCGGTGCGGGTCATCACCGTCTCCTGGATCACCACCTCGCGGTCGGTGCCCTCGAACATCCTGCCGCCGACGCTGGAGTACTCCCCCTCGGTGTTCTCGCGCACCACGTAGAAGTCGATGTCACCCGGTCGGCGGTCCGCCAGCGGGCTCTTGATGCCCGGCAGCAGGCGGCAGGGGCGCAGGTTCACGTACTGGTCGAAGCGGCGGCGGAACTGCAGCAGCGAGCCCCACAGCGAGATGTGATCAGGCACCGTCTCCGGCCAGCCCACGGCACCGTAGAAGATGGCATCGACGTCCTTGAGCTGTTCGAACCAGTCGTCGGGCAGCATCTGGCCGTGCTCGAGATAGTAGTCGCAGCTGGCGAAGTCGAAATGCTCGAGGGACAGGTCGATACCGAAGCGTTCGGCGGCAGCGTCGAGAGCGCGCAGCCCCTCGGGCATCACCTCCTTGCCGATGCCGTCGCCGGGAATGACCGCGATGCGATGGGTCATGCTGGTTCTCCTTGGGTGAACTATGGACGATGCCTGCCAGTCTAGTCCTCCACGAGGAAAAGATAATCGCGTTATCCTTCAATTCATTGTTGCTAAAAAGTAGAGAATGGCATGCCCGCCCTCGATGACCTGGCCTTCTTCCGCCGCCTGGCCCATGCCGGCAGCCTCACCGCCACGGCCCGCGAGCTTGGGCTCTCGCTGTCGGCAGTGAGCAAGCGTCTCAAGCAGCTCGAGGCGCGGCTGGGGGTGGAGCTGGCCAGCCGTACTACCCGACGCCTTTCGTTGACTGCCGAGGGGGAGCGCTACCTCTCCCGCGGCGGGATAATCCTCGATGAGCTCAGCGAGCTCGAGGAATCCCTGGGCGAGCATCGCACCGAGCTCTCCGGTCCGCTGCGGGTCAACGCCACCTTCGGCTTCGGCCGCCGCCACGTGGCCCCGCTGCTCTCGGCCTTTTGCCACGAGCATCCCGGCATCGAGGCGATGCTGGAGCTCTCCGGCTTCCCGCTGAGCCTCGGCGACCAGGCCTTCGACATCGGCATCCGGGTGGGCGAGCCGCCGGACTCTCGCCTGGTGGCAAGGCGGATCCTGGCCAACCGCCGTGTGCTCTGTGCGGCCCCCGCCCGGGCGGCGACCCTGCCGCCGCTGCACTCACCGGCCGACCTGGCCTCGCTGCCCTGTCTGCTGCTGCGCGAGAACGACAGCGACTTCGCCGTCTGGCGCTTCCAGCATCGCGACGCCCCAGAAGTGGAACAGGCGGTCAAGGTGGCGGGGCCCTTGGCCAGCAACGACGGCGAGGTAGTCATGCAACTGGCGCTGGATGGCCACGGCATCGCCCTGCGTTCCTGGTGGGACGTGCACGAGCACCTGGCCCACGGCCGCCTTGTCGAGCTGTTGCCCGAGTGGCAGGGTGTGCGCGCCGACTTCCATGCGGTCTATCGCCAGCACCGACACGTGCCGGCCCGCCTGTGGTCGTTCGTCGCCTATCTTGAACAGGAGATGGCCAGCCGCGTGCCACCCCTGCAGAATGTCGCCCCTGCCAGCCGTGGAGAGACGTCACCGTGAATGTATTGATGTTCACCAATACCTACCTGCCCATCGTCGGCGGGGTCAGCGAGTCGGTTCAGCGGCTCAAGCGCCAGCTGCAGGACGCTGGCCACCGGGTGCTGGTGGTGGCGCCGCGGCTGGAGGGACAGCCGCGTGAGGAAGGCGATGTGGTGAGGGTGGCGGCCATGCAGCATTTCAACGGCAGTGACTTCTCGCTGCCGGTGCCGATCCCCGGCCAGCTCCACGAGGCGATCGAGACCTTCGATCCGGACATCGTCCACGCCCACCATCCCTTCCTGCTGGGCGATACCGCCGCCCGGGCGGCCGAGACCTACGGCCTGCCGCTGGTCTTCACCCACCACACCCTCTACGAGCACTACACCCACTATGTGCCGGGTGACTCGGCCCGCATGCAGCGTTTCGCGGTGGCACTTGCCACCCAGTACACCTGGCTGTGCGATGAGGTGATCGCTCCCAGCGAGAGCGTCCGCGACCTGCTGCTGCGGAGGGAGGCCAATCCCGCCATCAGCGTGGTGCCGAGCGGCGTGGACACCGCGCGATTCGCCCTTGGTGAGGGCCGGGACTGGCGCGCGCGGCTGGGCATCCCCGATGAGGCCTACGTGATTGGCCACCTGGGACGACTGGCGCTCGAGAAGAACCTGGCGTTCCTGAGCGAGGCGGTGGCCGGGGCGCTGGTCGCACGGCCCGAGGCCCACTTCCTGGTGGTGGGAGAGGGCGAGGCGCGACCTGACATCCAGGCGGTGGCCGAGGCATGGGGCGTGGCTGGCCGCCTGCATTTCACCGGCCGCCTCCAGGGCCAGGCGTTGATCGACGCCTACCATGCCATGGACGTCTTCGCCTTTGCCTCCCACAGCGAGACCCAGGGCATGGTGGTGGCCGAGGCTATGGCGGCCGGGTTGCCGGTCGTGGCCGTCGCCGCCCCCGGGGTGCGCGAGGTGGTGGTCGATGGACACAACGGACGGTTGATCCAAAGGGACGACCGCGACGCCATGGTCGAGGCGATGGTCACGCTGGCCGCACCTGACGTGCGGATTCCCTTGGCCGAGGCGGCCCTCGAGACGGCCGCCGACTATGACGAGGCACGTTGCGCCGAGCGTTGCCTGGCCGTCTATCGCCACGCCATCGCCCGGGGCGGACCCTTCACCCATGCCGACGAGGGAGGCTGGGAGCGGATCCGCTATCGGCTGGGGGCCGAATGGCAGATGTTCCGCCATCGTGGCCGACTGTTGCGCCATCTCATGCAGGATGAGTGGGAGCAGGATCGCCCCGCCTGGTGGCCCGGCCAGCGCGAGAAAGACGAGACCGAGGCGCCACCGAAGTAGCTCGCCTCAGCGGAGAGGGCGGCGGCGGTCAGACCAGCGCTTCAGCCCGACCAGCAGTGCTATCCCCACCAGCAGGCCCCCGGCAGCCCAGAGCAGTTCGCCATGAGTGTCGGCCGTGGCCAGCTGTCCCAGCTGGCTGCCCAGCAGGGTGACGCCGGCGAGACCGGGGGCGATGCCCAGCAATGAGCCGATCATGTAGTCACGAAAGCGCAGGCGGAAGGCACCGGCCATCATGTTGGTCAGGGTGAAGGGCGCCAGCGGGAGCAGGTTGACCAGGGTCATGGTGCGGATGCCGCGACCGGAGAGGTAGCGGGACAGGCCGTTCAGGCGCCGGCCGCCGTGACGCATCAGGGTCTCCCGGCCCAGCCGGCGTCCGACCCACCAGGTCAGCACCGAGGCGGCCAGGGTCCCGGCAAGCGCATAGCCGAAGCCCCACCAGGGCCCGAACAGCAGGCCGGTCAGCGCCACCAGCAGGCTCAGGGGGAACATCACCAGCGAGGCGCCGGCATAGACGGCCATCACCACCAGCACCGCCCAGGGGGCGTCCCGCCAGGCCACGGCCCCCTTCACGAGGGCCATCAGCGCTTCTACCGTCAACAGCTCCTGCATGGCCAGCCACTGCCAGAGCAGGCCAAGGGCCACGAGGGTGACCAGCAGGCCGGTAACGATGGTGAGGCGGTGGCTCATGTCGCGGGACATCCATGCTGATCGAGGCCCTCAAGCATACGGTAGAGCGCCAGGGGGCCAAAGGGGACGTCGCATGAGGGCCCGCGTTTCAGGCCGGCAAGTCGGCCCTCCCGCGCTCCACCAGCGCTGCGATCTGCGCGACGAGATGCAGCGAGGCCCCGATTGCTACCCCGCCGATGACATGGGTCGTCGCCCAGACCAGCGCCGCGGCGATGTTCAAGGCGTAGAACCGGCTCGGTGGCATCCCGGGGCGGCTACCGCGGGGACGCTAGCCGCCGATACGGGCCAGGCGGGACAGCGGATCCTGATGGAAATAGTGTGATAGGAGCCCGTAGAGGGTTGGATAGGCCCGGTGGAGCCTGTCGGGGTCGCTGAAGAAGGTCTCGCAGCAGACCGCGAAGCACTCGCCGGGGTGGGTCGCCGCGTACTCATCGATGGGCGTCGCCTCGCCCCGGGCGAGGCGCACCTGGAGATCCTCCCAGACCCCCATGAAGATGCGATACCACTCCTGTGGGTCGAGCTCCCGGGGAAGGGGCGGGAAGCCGTCGACATCCAGGGAGTTACCCAGGTCGAGCTTGTGGGCCAGTTCATGGATCAGCACATTGAAGCCATCGAGCCCGCCGCTGGTCATGAGGTCGGCCCAGGCGACCACCACCGGGCCCTGGTGGGAGGTCTCGCCGGCACGCTCGTCATCGTACTCGTGCACCACTCCGTATTCGTCCATTTCCTCCACCCGGCGATGGAACGCATCGGGCAGCACCAGGATCTCGTGGACGTTGGCGAAGGCCTCCTGGTGTTCGCTATCGCACCAGCCCAGTGTCATCAGGCAGGCCTGGGCCGCCAGGGCGAGCCGGGCCGGGGCGTCGAAGGTCACGCTTTCGGCGAGTTCCGGGTGCAGGCTCAGGCGCTTGGCATGGATGAACTGCCAGGCACGCCGCCCCAGCCTTTCGGCCTGGTCGTCGGACAACCCGTCGAGCAGCGGAAGCCTGTCTCGGGCCTCTGCCCAGTCGGCGGCGGGGAAGGGTGTGCCTTGCTCGAGACGCCTGCCCCTCAGGCGCAGCAGTCGTCCGAGCATGGCGTCAGCTCTCCTCCAGGTTGGCGCCTGATTTCCATGACCAGTCACGCCAGCGCAGGTCGAAGAGGTCCTTGCGACGGTCCTTGAGGTTGGTCACCGAGCCTTCGGCACGCACCACGGTCAGCCGTGTCAGGTCGAGATCCGAGAACATCACCATCTCGGTGTTGGGCGTGGTCTCGGAGAGCACGGCATCATGGGGAAAGGCGAAGTCCGAGGGTGAGAAGACCGACGACTGGGCGTACTGAATGTCCAGGTTCTCGATGGAGGGCACGTTGCCGACACTGCCGCACAGCACGACGTAACACTCGTTCTCGATGGCTCGCGCCTGCGAGCAATGGCGCACGCGCAGGTACCCGTTCTTGGTGTCGGTCCAGAAGGGCACGAAGAGGATGTCCATTTCCTGGTCGGCGAGCAGGCGCGAGAGCTCGGGGAACTCGACGTCATAGCAGATCTGGATGCCCACCCGGCCGGCATCGGTCTGGAACACCAGCAGTTCGTCGCCGCCTTCGATCACCCAGTCGCGGCGCTCTTGGGGCGTGATGTGCAGCTTGGCCTGACGCTCTATCTCGCCGTCACGATGGCAGAGGTAGGCGATGTTGTAGAGGCGGTCGTCTTCGCCGACCTCGATCATCGAGCCGGCAATGATGTTGATGTTGTAGGAGACCGCCATGCGCGACAGCTCGGTCTTGAACCGCTCGGTGAAGCCGGCCAGGAAGCGGATGGCGGCTTGCTGGTCCTGCTGGTCGGCGCGATCCTGCAGGCCCATCAGCGGGGCATTGAAGAGTTCCGGGAAGACGGCGAAGTCGCTCTGGTAATCCGAGAGGGCATCGACGAAGTATTCCACCTGCTGGAGGACTGCCTCGACGGATTCGAACTCGCGCATCTGCCACTGCACGGCACCGACGCGAACCTGGGTGGGTCGATTCTCGAGCACCCGTTCGGCCGGCTCGAAGAGAATGTTGTTCCACTCCAGCAGGGTGGCATAGCCCTTGGACTTCTCATCTTCCGGCAGGTACTTGCGCAACAGGCGCTTGACCTGGAAGTCGTTGGCCAACTGGAAGGAGAGGATGGGGTCATGGATCTCCTTGCGGGCCACCTTGTCGAGGTATTCGGCGGGTGAGAGTTCGTGGGCGTGTTCGTGGTACTGGGGAATGCGGCCCCCGGCCAGGATCGAGCGCAGGTTGAGCGACCGGCAAAGCTCCTTGCGTGCCTCATAGAGGCGCCGTCCCAGGCGGTAGCCGCGATAGTCAGGGTGGATCAGCACGTCGAGGCCATACATGGCATCCCCATCCAGTTCGTTCAGGATGGTCTCGCGCTTGCCGATCAGGTCGTCGTAGCGGTGGGGGTTGGAGAAGGTGTCGTACTCGACCAGGGCCGTCAGGGCCACGCCGACAATGGTCTCGTCATCCTCGATGATGATCTGTCCGTCGGGGAATTCCTTGATCAGCTTGTCGATGGTGGCCTTGGGCCAGGCGCCGCCGATGTCGTCATAGACCCGGTCCATCAGCGCCTTGAGCTGCGGGTAGTCCTCAGGGGTCAGGTTGCGCAGGTTGAGATGCAAGTCTTCGAGGGACATGTGTGCAGGGGCTCCCGCCATGGAAAATTGTTGCAGTCTACCATGGGGCCGAGCGGCGCATGATGCAACGGCGCGGCGGCTGGTGGCACGCTCGGAATGGCGTGATCGAGCGCCCGCCGGCGGGCTCTGGCGTCGGTATGGGGCCGCTATCGATGCCTCAGGAAAAGCAAACGCTACTCCTGAAGCACATAGCGTCCGGGGGCATCGTCGAGCGGGGGATAGTCGGCCGAGCCCATCGTGGGAAGCGACCGGGAATCGCCGGAATGCACCGCCAGCCAGCCCTGCCAGGCGGGCCACCAGGAGCCTTCGACCACCGGCGTGCGGCTGAGCCAGGTGTCCGGGTCGACGTAGGTCTCGCCATCGGTGGCCATGCGGTAGTGGCGTCCGGTGTCCGTGGGCGGACAGACGATGCCCACGTTGTGACCGCCGCTGGTCAGCAGGAAGGTGAGCTCATGGGTGTCGGCGAGCAGGTGGATCTTGTAGGTCGAGCGCCAGGGCGCCACATGGTCCCACTCGGTGCCCACCGCGAAGATCGGCACCCGGATGTCGCTGACCGTCACCGGTCGGCCCTCGACCTCGAAGCGACCCTCGGCGAGGTCGTTATCGAGGAACAGCTGTCGCAGGTACTCGCTGTGCATGCGGTAGGGCATGCGGGTGGCATCGGCGTTCCAGGCCAACAGGTCGTTGAGGGGGCGATGCTCGCCCAGCAGGTACTCGTTGACCAGACGCGACCAGATCAGGTCATTGGAGCGCAGCAGCTGGAAGGCGCCGGCCATCTGCTTGGTGTCGAGCACCCCCTGGGCCCACATGGTGTCCTCGAGGAAGGAGAGCTGCTTGTCGTCGATGAACAGCATCAGCTCGCCGGCCTCGCGGAAGTCGGTCTGGGCGGCGAACAGCGTCATCGAGGCCAGGCGATGGTCGCCATCGCGGGCCATGGTCGAGGCGGCGATGGCCAGCAGGGTGCCCCCCAGGCAGTAGCCGACGCCGTGCACCGGCGCCCCGGGGCAGATCGACTCGATCACCGTCAGGCTGTCCATGATGCCCTGGCGGCGGTAGTCGTCGATCCCGATATCCCGATCCGCCTCGGTGGGGTTGCGCCAGGAGATCATGAACACCGTGTGACCCTGGCCGACCAGGTAGCGCACCAGGGAGTTGTCCGGCGAGAGATCCAGGATGTAGTACTTCATGATCCAGGCCGGCACGATCAGCACCGGCTCGGCGTATACCTCGTCGGTGGCGGGGGCGTACTGGATCAGCTCGATCAGGTGGTTGCGGTAGACCACCTTGCCGGGCGTCACGGCGACCGCCTTCCCGGGCTCGAACTGCTCCGCGCCGGCCGGCTTCTTGCCCTGCAGCTGGCGCTGCCAGTCATCGATGAACTGCTCGGCGCCCTGCATCAGGTTGGCGCCGCCGGTGGCCAGCGTCCTGTCCAGCACCCGGGGGTTGGTGGGCAGGAAGTTGGCGGGGGAGATCATGTCGAGCAGCTGGCGCGCGCCGAACTCCAGCGCCTGTTCGTGGTGCGGCGACAGGCCGGCGAGGCCGGTGGTCGCGTTGCACCACCACTGCTGCTGCAGCAGGAACGACTGGTAGATCAGGTTGTAGGGGAAGCGTCGCCAGGCCGGGTCGCGGAAGCGCCGATCCTGGGGCAGCGGCTCGATGCAGGGGGGCGCCGCGGGGTCGAGCGCCGAGTGGCTGGCCCACACCGCCAGGCGCATCTGTTTCTTGAGCGCCTTCTGGACCAGGGTCGCCTGCTTGCCCGGCGACACGGCCACGCTGGTCAGCCAGTCGACGTAGGTCAGCATCATCGCCGCCGGAGAGAGGCCGAACGTCATCCTCGCCAGCGACGCCCGCATCAGCCGATCGGTACTCTCGGCCAGGCCGGCCTCGTCGAGGCTCGTGCCGGTGTCGTTCGGGGCGTCCTCGTGGTCGGGCCTGATCATCGCGCGTCTCCTCGTGGCCGAGGGAGGTTGCCTACCCGCTGTCGGGTCGGTGTGTCCCTGTGTAGCCATCCTAGGGGGCAGGATGGGCCCTTCGCCTTGATCCAGAACAGGCTTTTCCGGCATCCGGACGGCCTCGCGAGGGCCGCCGTCGCCTGCCTGGCTCAGCGCGGGTCCACGTCGGGGCGACTCGTCCCGGCGGGGCGTGGCCTCAACGGCCGGGTCAGGGTCTGCGCCATGATCACGCCCGCCAGCACCAGTGCACCGCCGGCGAGGTGGTAGGCGGCGACCCGCTCGCCGAGCAGGGCCATGGCGATCAGGGCACTGAACACCGGCATCAGGTTGATGAAGATGCTGGCCTGGCTGGCGCCGATCTGGCGGATGGCCCGCATCCACAGGAAGGTGGTGATGATCGAGGCGGGGATGCCCGCGTAGAGGATCAGCCAGACGTTCTGGTCGTCCACCGGCGTCATGGGGCCGAGCAGGTAGCCGGGCAGCAGGAAGAGAGTGGCGAAGGCCGCCTGCAGGTAGAGCACCACCCAGGGCGGCATGTCCAGGGGCCAGCGTTTGAGCATGACGCCATAGAGCGCGTAGCAGGTGGCGGCCACCACCATCAGCAGGTCGCCGATGGCCACCTCGAGCTCGAGAAGCGACAGCGGGTTGCCGTGCCCCAGCAGCAGAGAGACGCCGACCAGGGCCACCAGGCCGCCAAGAGTGCCGCCGAGGCTAGGCGCCTCGCGCAGGATCAGCGCGCTGAGCAGCACCGTCAGCAGCGGCACCATGGCCGCCAGGATGCCCATGTTGGTGGCCGAGGTGGTTTCCGCGGCCACGTAGGCGAGCCCTTGCCACATGGCCATGCCGAGCAGGCCCAGCACGGCGAGCTTCGGCCACTGGCGACGGATGGCCTCGCGATGACGCCAGGCGGCGGGCAGCACGAAGGGGGTGAGCACGGCCAGCGCCAGCACCCAGCGCAGGAAGGCGATGCTGCTCGGGGCGATGCTGCCCACGGTGAGCTGGTTGATGGTCATGTTGCCCGACCAGATCAGGACGGCGCCCAGCGGGGGCAGGAAATGCAGCAGCGGCATGGTGACCTCGGACCAATGACGAGGCCCCGCCATGGCGGGGCCTCGAGGGTACAGGGAGGGTGGTGATCAGCCGACGGCGGCGACCGCGGCCTTGGCCACCTGCACGTCCTGGTCCGGCTTGACGCCGGAGATGCCGACGCTGCCGGCCACCTGGCCATCGACGATCACCGGAACGCCGCCGGCCAGCAGGGCCTCCATCGGCGCGGTGACGAAGGCGGTGCGGCCGTTGTTGATCATGTCCTCGAAGACCTGGGTCTCCTTGCGGCCAATGGAGGCGTTGCGTGCCTTCTCGCCGGCCACGCCTGCGCTGAAGGGCGGCGCGCCGTCTAGGCGGCGCAGCCCGAGCAGGTGGCCGCCGTCGTCGGCGACGGCGATGGTCACGGCCCAGCCGTTGTCCTCGGCTTCCTTCTGGCCCGCGTCCAGCAGGGCGTTGACGTCATCCAGGGTCAGGACGGGTTTGGTCTGCATGGGAATCTCCTCGTTCTTGGGTCTCGCGTATCGGGGTGTTGGGCGTCGCGTTGATGGTCAGGCCAGGGCGTCGTCGACGATCTCGATCCAGTGCCGCACCGGGGTGCGGTTGGCGCCGGCCAGGTGGGTCTGGCAGCCGATGTTGGCCGTGACGATCATCTCGGGGTTGCCGGCCTCGAGGTTGTCGAGCTTGTTGTCGCGCAGCTGGGTGGCGAGCTCCGGCTGGGTGACGGAGTAGGTGCCGGCCGAGCCGCAGCAGAGGTGGGCGTCCTGTACCGGGGTGAGGGAGAAGCCGAGCCCGCGCAGCACCTGCTCCACGGCACCACCGAGCTTCTGGGCGTGCTGCAGGGTACAGGGGCAGTGGAAGGCGAGCCGGCGACTCTCCTCCGCCTCGAGGGACGAGAGGTCCTCGTCGCGCAGCACCTCCACCAGGTCCTTGGCCAGCGCGCTGATGCGCTCGGCCTTCTTGGCATAGGCGGGGTCGTCGGCGAGCATTTCGCCGTACTCCTTGACGAAGGCACCGCAGCCGCTGGCGGTCTGGACGATGGCCTCGCAGCCGGCCTCGACGTGAGGCCACCAGGCGTCGATGTTGGCGCGCATGCGGGCCCGCCCGGCCTCCTGGGCGTTGAGGTGGAAGTCGACCGCGCCACAGCAGCCGGCTTCGGGGGCCGGGGTCAGGCCGATGCCGAGGCGGTCGAGCACCCGGGCGGTGGCGGCGTTGGTGTTGGGCGAGAGCCCGGGCTGCACGCAGCCCTCGAGGATAAGCATCTGGCGCGCATGGCGCTTGCCCTCGGGGCGTGCCCCGGCATCCACCGGCGTCGGCGGCATCTTGTTGGCCAGCGCGCTCGGCACCAGCGGGCGGAAGGTCTGGCCCAGCTTGAGCAGCGCCTGGAAGCGCTTCGGCTCCACGAGTGCCTTGCGCAGCCCGAAGCGCAGGGCGCGGTCGGCGGGCTTGCGCGGCACCCGCCGCTCGATCTCGGCGCGGCCGATGTTGAGGAGCTTGTGGTACTCCACCCCGGAGGGGCAGGTGGTCTCGCAGTTGAGGCAGGTGAGGCAGCGGTCGAGGTGCAGCCGGGTCTCCTCGGTGACCTGGGTGTCGTCCTCCGGGCTCTCGAGCATCTCCTTCATCAGGTAGATGCGTCCGCGGGGGCCGTCGCGCTCGTCGCCCAGCAGCTGGTAGGTCGGGCAGGTGGCGTTGCAGAAGCCGCAGTGCACGCAGCTACGCAGGACCCGGTCGGCCTCGCGGATGTGGGGCTTCTGGAGGTCTTCCTCGGTAAAGTGCGTCTGCATCTCGGCTGTTCCCCCTAGGTCTCAGATCGCCGCGTAGAGTCGGCCAGGATTGAAGATGCCCTTCGGGTCCATCTGGGCCTTCAGGTTGCGATGGTACTTCTCCACCACGGGTTCCAGCGGCATGAACGGGTCGTCCTGGCCCGGGCCCTGGCGGTCGCCCAGGCAGGTGGCGTGTCCGCCGGCGCGGGCGCAGGCCTCGCGCACGGTGTGCGCCTCGAGGTCGCTGCGCAACCAGCGCTGGGTGCCGGCCCAGTCGTAGAGCAGGTCCGCTTCCTCCACACCGGGCAGGCACAGCGACGGGGTGTTGTGGGGCAGCGAGAGGCGCCACAGGGCCCGGGCGTCCTCGCCAGAGAAGAACGCTAGGTGCTGCTCGCGCAGGTCTGCCCAGAAGCCGTTGTCCAGCTCCTCGCCGCCCAGCCGCTCGCGGGTGGCGGCCACCGAGCTCGGCCCGCCCTCCAAGCGCAGGTTCAGGGCGCCGTCGTGCCAGGCGGCGGCGGTGATGGGCAGCGGGGAGCGTCCCCACTCGGCCAGCTTCGCCAGGGCCTCGGCCAGCGGCATCTCCAGGCGCAGGCTATGGCGAGCGCCGGGCGTCGGCAGCACCTTGAGCGACACCTCGGTGATCAGCCCCAGGGTGCCCTGGGCGCCGACCATCAGCCGCGACAGGTCGTAGCCGGCAACGTTCTTCATTACCTCGCCGCCGAAGCGCTGCTGGTGCCCCTCATGGTTGATGACCCGGGTGCCCAGCACGAAGTCACGCACACTGCCGGCCCAGGGGCGGCGAGGGCCCGAGAGGCCGGTGGCGACCATGCCGCCCACGGTGGCGTCTTCGCCGAAGTGGGGCGGCTCGCAGCCGAGCATCTGGCCGTTGTCGGCAAGGGTGGCTTCTAGCTCGGAAAGCGGAGTGCCGGCGCGCACCGAGACGATCAATTCCACCGGGTCATAGTAGGTGACGCCCCGGTGCTCGAGGGTGGACAGCGTCTCGATCTCCTCGGGGCGGCCCTGAATCTTTCGACCATAGAAGGCCTTGGTGTCACCGCCGACGATGCGCAGTGGCGTGCCCGTGTCGGTGGCCCGGCGAATGCGTTCGCCAAGCGCCTCGCTGATGTCCTGGTCGGTCGATTGGGGTCGTGTCTCGGCCATGGGAAATCCTCAGAATCGGGGCAGCTCGGGGTGCGGGAGCTCGTTGTTGTGGACGTGCATGGCACCGAATTCGGCGCAGCGGGCGAGGGTGGGGATGTTCTTGCCCGGGTTGAGCAGGCGATCGGGATCGAAGGCTGCCTTCACCGCATGGAAGGTGGTCAGTTCGCCTGGATTGAACTGGGCGCACATCTGGTTGATCTTCTCGCGGCCCACGCCGTGCTCGCCGGTGATCGAGCCGCCGACCTCGACGCACAGCTCGAGGATCTTGCCGCCGAGTTCCTCGGCCTGCTCGAGCTCACCGGGACGGTTGGCATCGAAGAGAATCAGCGGGTGCATGTTGCCGTCGCCAGCATGGAAGACGTTGGCGACCCGCAGCCCATACTCCTCGGAGAAGTCCGCGATGCCCTTCAGCACCCGTGGAAGCTCGCGACGGGGAATGGTGCCGTCCATGCAGTAGTAGTCCGGCGACATGCGGCCCACCGCAGGGAAAGCGTTCTTGCGCCCGGCCCAGAAAAGAGCGCGTTCGGCTTCATCACGCGCCTGCTGGATGTCGGTGGCCCCGGCCTTCTCCAGCGCCTCGCGAACCGTGGCGCAGTCGTCGTCGACGTCGGCCTCCACGCCGTCCAGCTCGCACAGCAGGATCGCCTCGGCCTCCACCGGATAGCCGGCCTTGATGAAGTCCTCGGCGGCACGGATGGCGAGCTTGTCCATCATCTCGAGCCCGCCGGGGATGATGCCCGCGGCGATGATGTCGCCCACCGCCCGTCCGGCCTTCTCGACGTCGTCGAAGCTGGCCATCAGCACCTTGGCGGTCTCGGGCTTGGGCAACAGCTTGACGGTGATCTCGGTGACCACGCCGAGCATGCCCTCGGAGCCGGTGAACAGGGCCAGCAGGTCGAAGCCCGGGGCGTCCAGTGCCTCGCTGCCGAGCGTCATGCGCTCGCCCTCGATGGTGATCACCTCCACCTTCATCACGTTGTGCACGGTCAGCCCGTACTTCAGGCAGTGCACGCCGCCGGCGTTCTCGGCCACGTTGCCGCCGATGGAGCAGGCGATCTGCGATGAGGGGTCCGGGGCGTAATAGAGGCCGTAGGGCGCCGCCGCCTCGGAGATGGCCAGGTTGCGCACGCCGGGCTGGAGCCGGGCGATGCGGGCATCCGGGTCCACGTCGAGGATGCGATTGAAGCGTGACATCACCAGCAGCACGCCCTTCTCCAGCGGCAGGGCACCGCCGGACAGGCCCGTGCCGGCGCCGCGGGTCACCACGGGCACGCCCAGCGCCCGGCAGCGCTTCATCAGCGTCTCGACCTGCGCGAGGGTCTCGGGCAGGGCAACGAGCATGGGCAGGACGCGGTAGGCCGAGAGACCGTCGCACTCGAAGGGGCGCAGATCTTCCTCGCGGTGCAGAAGGGTCAGGCCGGGGGCCGCCTGCTGCAGGTCGGCCAGGACCTCGGCCTTGTCGGTTTCCTGCAGCTCTCCGTCGAGCCGCTCATCGTAGAGGATGTTCATGGGGCTTCCTCGCTGGAGTGCCCACCACCCATCCGGGCCGGGCACATGACCTGTGTGCCATCAATCTGTGCCTTATCGACGGGCCTGTCCAGTCTGTGGTTCGCTGGTCAGACCAGTTGTTGGTGGTATTGTGGAAAGGTTTTTCACGATACACCCTTGGGTCTCACGCTGGCAGCCCCGGAGAACCACGATAATGCCCCGCTATCATGAAGAGCTGGTGACCACGTCACGCACGCCCGATGCCATCGCGGCACGGCTCGAGGAGCTGATCCTCGATGGCGTGTTCCGTCCGGGCCAGCTGCTGCCTTCCGAGCGGCGGCTCAGCGAGCGGCTGAAGGTCTCCCGGGCCTCGCTTAGAGAGGCGCTGAGGACGCTGCGCAGCAAGGGGGTCATCGTCACCCGGCAGGGCCGGGGCTCGGAGGTCGCGCAGATGGTACCGACGGCCCAGGACAACCCCCTGATGCATCTCTTCCGCGACCATCCGCGGACCCTGTTCGACCTCCTGGAAGTGCGCGCCCTGCTTGAGGGAGAGTCGGCCAGCCTGGCGGCAAGCCGTGGGACGGCCTCGGACCGGGTGCTGATCACCCGCCGCTACCGGGAGATGGTCGACTATGTGGAGACGGCCGAGACGATCGAGGCCGAGCGCCTGGCCCGGTTCGATCATGGCTTCCACCTGGCCATCTGTCAGGCGTCCCATAACCCGGTGCTGGTCCACACCCTGCAGAGTCTGACGGACCTGCTGCTGAGCTCGGTGTTCGCCTCGGTGAAGAACCTCTATCACCGCCCCCGGTCTCGCGAGATGATCAACCGTCAGCATGCCCGGCTGTTTCGTGCGGTGGTCGAGGGCAAACCCGTCCTCGCCCGTCGAGCCGCCCTGGAGCACCTTTCCAGCGTCGGGGAGCAGCTTCGCGAGATCGAGGCGGAGGACCAGCGGCTTGAGCGCTCGGCCATGCGCCTGGAGGGCTGGGAGTAGCGGGGACGCGCCGTGGCGGGGTGCCTCTCATGATGGGCCCGCACAGGGCTGGCACGATCCATGGCCGGGAGGCATCATCGAATCGACGGCCATCGGGTTGCCGCGGCAACGGCGACCAACCGGGCCCACAGTGGCGATCCTACAAGACAATGAGGAAGCAGCATGGCGATCTACCAGTACGGCGACGACCGTCCCGCGGTCGGTGACGACGTCTACGTGGCCGAGACGGCGGACGTGATCGGTCGCGTCACCCTGAAGCGCAATGCCAGCGTCTGGTACCAGGCGGTGCTGCGGGGCGATACCGATCATCTCGAGGTCGGCGAGGGCAGCAACATCCAGGACGGCGCGGTGATGCATGCCGACCCGGGATTTCCCCTGACGGTGGGCAAGGGCGTCACGGTAGGCCACCAGGCCATGCTGCATGGCTGCATCATCGGTGACGGCAGCCTGGTCGGCATCCAGGCGGTGATCCTCAACGGCGCGGTCATCGGCCGCAACTGCCTGGTGGCGGCGGGGGCGGTGGTCATGGAAGGGGCCCACTTTCCCGACAACTCGCTGATCGTCGGCGCACCGGCCAAGGTCAAGCGTGAGCTCTCCGCCGAGGCCATCGAGGGGCTCAAGAAGAACGCCGAGCGTTATGTCGAGCGAGGGCGGCGGCATGCCGAGACCCTGGTGCGCATTGACTGACCCGCTGATAGGGCCGGGCCGGCCTCGCACAGCATGTAGGGCACCACGAAGGCGGCCCCGGCGAAGAGCGCGAAGGGCGTGATGGAGAGCCCTTCCTTCCAGGAGCGGTTGGCGCCGAAGAAGCGCACCATGATAAGCGGCATCTGCCAAAAAAGATTTACATTCAATGGCATATGCCTCCCGTCTTCGGTTCGCGTACACCGGAATGACGGTATGGCGTTAGACTAATGGGTAAGACGCGGTCGTCGGGCTACCGCACATGACCGGCGTTGGCGGGGGCCGGAAAAGGCTGGCACTATCCTATACGTACCCCATCAAGAAAGACCCATGAACCGAATTCGAGGAGGCGGCATGACACGGGTGCTCTATGATCTCTGTGGCATCGACGAGGGGCTGCGTTTCTCGCCTTTCTGCTGGCGGGTACGCTATGCCCTGGCCCACAAGGGGCTAGAGGCTCGGACCCAGCCCTGGTACTTCACCGAGAAGCAGGCCCTTGCCTTCGCCGACCACGACAAGGTGCCGGTGCTGGTCGACGGGGACGAGGTGGTCACCGACAGCTACGAGATCCTGCGCTACCTGGATCGCACCTACCCCGAGGCCCCACTTCTCGGCGATGGGCTGGCCGAGGCGCGCGGTCGCTTCTTCAAGCACTACGCCGAGCGCGCGATCGCCCCGGCCATGATGCGGACCATCATCATGGACCTGCTGAACGCCATCCATCCCGACGACCGGGCCTACTTCCGGGAGACCCGTGAGAAGCGTTTCGGCCGCACCCTCGAGGAGTTCCACTCCCCGGCCAAGGGTCTGGCCCAGCTGGACGCCGCCCTGGAGCCGCTGCGCGGCCAGCTCAAGGAGACGGACTTCCTCGACGGCCAGTCCCCTGCCGGCGCCGACTACCTGGTCTTCGGCAACTTCATGTGGGCACGTAGCGTCTCCAGCGCCGACCTGGTCTCCAATGCCGACCCGGTGCACGGCTGGATCGAGCGCATGCTCGACCAGCACGGCGGCCTGGGCCGCAAGGCCCTGCGCATCACCGACATCGAGGGCGCCTACCGCTGAAGTGATGCCGCCCGGGAGGAGTGCCATGATCGACCTCTACTACTGGACCACGCCCAACGGCCACAAGGTCTCGATCTTCCTCGAGGAGGCGGGACTCGAGTATGCCGTCAAGCCGGTCCACATCGGCCGGGGCGAGCAGTTTTCCGACGAGTTTCTCGAGATAGCGCCCAACAACCGCATCCCGGCCATCGTCGACCGGGCCCCAGCGGATGGTGGACAGCCCCTGGGGCTATTCGAGTCCGGGGCGATCCTCGAGTACCTGGCCGACAAGACCGGTCGCTTCCTGCCTCGGGCGGGGCGCGAGCGCTACGTGGTGCTGCAGTGGCTCTACTGGCAGATGGCGGGACTCGGCCCCATGGCCGGGCAGAACCACCACTTCCGCCTCATATGCGCCGGAGACGGTCGACTACGCCATCGAGCGCTATGTGCAGGAGACGGCCCGACTCTATGGCGTGCTTGACCGTCGTCTTGAGGACCACGACTTCCTGGGGGGCGATGACTACTCCATCGCGGACATGGCCAGCTACCCCTGGGTGAGGTCATGGCAGAAACAGGGGCAGGACATCGAGGCGTTTCCCTCCGTGCTGCGTTGGATGCAGGACATCGAGGCGCGTCCGGCGGTTCGGAGGGCCTATGCACTGGGGGAGGAAATCAACCCGGGCAACGGGGTCGTGATGGACGAGGAGGCCCGACGGCATCTGTTCGAGCGGCGATGATCGGCACTCCGACCCCAATCTACATGGACGCCTGGCCTCGGCCAGGCGTTGTCGTTCAGAAGTGGCGATCGAACATCGTTGGAATGTTGCGTCGCACAAAAAGGCCTGCTATGTTGCAACGCAGCACGGGGAAGCCCCGATGCCCCTTAATAAACGGAGGTGTTACATGAGCAAGGCAATCACTCAACAGGCTACCGAACAGTTCGAGTCCGCGTTCGTGGCACCCGCACGTAGCGTCGGCGCCCTCAACCTCGACTACACCGAGAAGCTGGTCGCCGCACAGTTCGACGCCGTGCGCGCCCTGATGGGCATGGGCGTGGCCCAGGCACGCGGCTGGCTCGACGTCCGCGACGCCGACAGCCTGAAGAAGGTCGTGGAGACCCAGCAGAAGGCCAGCCAGGACATGGGCGAGCGCCTGCGCGGCGACGCCGAGAAGATCATGAGCCTGAGCCAGGAGTACGTCCAGCAGAGCCAGAAGCTCGCCTAGGACGGCATCAAGGCCGCGACGGCAGCCGTCAAGTAAGGCTCTCACCACCGAGCATGGCAAGCACCGGCATCGCCGGTCTTCACGGGTCGTCACCCTCGGGTGGCGCCCGTGTTCTTTTTTATGGCCCCTCCTCCCGACCCCTGCTGACGTTCAGCCGTGCTCGCCGCCCAGCAGCATGATCACCTCCTCGTCCTCCACCTGATCGAAATCGGTGAAGAACTGGCCCACGGCCTGGAAGTTCCAGGGCGTCTCCAGGCAGACCACCTCATCGGCCAGAGACTCGAGCCGTGCCACGGTATCGGGCGGCGCCGCCCCCAAGGCGGCGATCAGCCGCTTCGGGCCCCTCGATCGCAGGGCGGTGAGGGCGGCCGCCATGGTGGCCCCCGTGGCGCTGCCGTCATCCACCACCACCACGATGCGTCCCTCGGGATCGATGGCCGCGCGCACCGGGGTATAGCGTCGGCGTCTTTCCTCGAGCAAGGCCTGCTGCTTGTCGATCTCCCGGTTCACCGCCTCTTCGCGGTAGTGTCGCGCCGTTGCCTCAAGGGCCAGGCTGCCGTCCTCGCTGACCGCCCCGATGGCATATTCGGGATTGCCCGGCGCGCCCACCTTGCGCACCAGCACCACGTCCAGATCCCCCTCCAGGGCATCGGCCATCAGCCGGCCCATGGGTACTGCACCCCGCGGGATGGCCAGGATCAGGGGGTCCTGACCCTTCAGATGGGAGAGTCGGCGCGCGAGCCGTTCGGCGGCATCGAGGCGATCACGGAACATGATGGCGCTCCTTACAACGAGGTCTCGCCTTAAGTGTAGGCTGGCTGCAGCGATTATCGCCGGCGTCATCACGCCACCCAATACCATCTTAGGTGTCGCAGGGGTCAGCCCAGGAGGGCATCCAGGCGAAAGCGGGCGATGCGGTTGATCTGCTCGACGGCAGCGCGACGCTCCTTGGCCGGGTCGTTCTCGAGCCGAGTCTCGAAGGCGGCCAGGATGGCGTGACGGTCGCTGCCCTTGATGGCCATCACGAAGGGGAAACCGAATTTCGCCTTGTAGTCGGCATTGAGGCGCTCGAAACGCGCCATTTCCTCGGGCGTGCACTGGTCGAGGCCGGCGCCGAGCTGCTCGCGGGTGGAATCGTCGGTCAGCTCGCCGGCAACCGCCGCCTTGCCGGCCAGGTCAGGGTGGGCGCGGATCACCTCGAGCTGGCGCTCGGCGCTGGCGTCGCTCAGCACTCGGCCCATGACCTCGGCAAGGCCCTCGGGTGTGTCCTGCTCGGGGCCCAGGCCTTGCTGCCAGGCCAGTTCCGCCACCCAGGGAGAGTGCTCGTAGATCTCGCCGAACTGCTCGACGAAGTGCGCCTGGTCGAGCTCGCTGGGCTTTGGGGAGGGGGGCTTGTCGCTCATGGTTTGACCTCCACTGACTGTCGTGAGCCTGGCAACTATGGCAGCACCTTGATGTATACAATAAATGCTTTGAAATGTATTTGAAATATAGCTAAAAATGTCTTCATCGGTGCCGGGCGCGCCGACGTACGTTGCTTGCCGGTCTCCTGGTCCATGGCGGCCGGAAATCGCGGAGAGGAGAGACGCATGGGATGCTTGACCACACACGTGCTGGACACGTCGCAGGGTCGACCGGGGCAAGGCATTCGCATCGAGGTCTATCGCCTCGAGGGCGAGCGCCGCCGCCGCATCGGCGAGGTGGTGACCAATGATCACGGCCGCTGCGATGCACCGATCCTGGAGGGCGAGGCCTTCACCGAGGGCGAATACGAGCTGGTCTTCCATGCCGGCGAGTATCTCGATCGCCAGGGCCTGACCGGCGAGTCGCCGCGCTTTCTCGACATGATCCCGCTGCGCTTCGGCGTCGCCGACGCCTCGCAGCACTACCACGTGCCGCTGCTGGTATCACCCTACGGCTACTCCACCTACCGCGGCAGCTGAGCCGCTGGGTGCTGCCCGCCACAAGCGCACAAGACGAGAGCTGAGGCATGCACGCTTACCTGCTGGATTCTGCCAACCTCCTGCTGAGGTGGTTGCACGTCATTGCCGCCGTCGCCTGGATCGGCGAGTCGATCTACTTCGTGATGCTGGACAACGCACTGCGTTCGCCCAAGGCCGCCGAGGACCATGAGAAGGGCGTGTCCGGCGAGATGTGGGCGGTGCATGGCGGTGGCTTCTACCACAACCAGAAGTATGCCAGTGCACCGGAGAAGCTTCCCGAAGACCTGCACTGGTCCTTCTGGAAAGCCTATACCACCTGGCTGTCTGGCTTCGGCCTGTTCGTGCTGCTCTACATGGCCAACCCCGACTTCTATCTGGTCAATCCCGGCAGTTCCTGGGCGTGGGCCGCCCAGCTGACCGGCTGGCAGGCCAACACGGTGGCCGTGCTCTTCCTGCTGTCGGGCTGGGTGATCTACAACGAGCTGTGCAAGCGCATCAGCCCCGACATGCAGCGCGATGGACTGCTGAGTCTCGCCGTGGCGGTGATGATGGTGTTGGTGGCCTATCTCAGCACCCAGATCTTCGCGGGACGCGCCGCCTTCCTGCTCACCGGTGCCGTGATGGCGACCGCCATGTCGGCCAATGTCTTCTTCTGGATCATCCCGGGGCAGCGTCGCATGGTGACGGCCATGAAGGCCGGTGAGCCCCCGAACCCCATCGACGGCAAGCGCGGCAAGCAGCGCTCGGTGCACAACACCTACTTCACGCTGCCGGTGGTGCTGCTGATGCTCAGCAACCATTACGCCTTCACTTTCACCCACGAGCTGTCCTGGGTAATCATGTCCCTGTTTATCTTCGCCGGCGCGCTGATTCGCCAGTTCTTCGTGCTGATGCATGCCGGCTACGTCAAGTCGGCCTATCCGGCTGGCGGCGTCGCGCTGATCCTGGTGGCGATCTGGATGGGCGCCCCCGTCAGCAACGTGGGACCGGCGGTGACTGACGAAAACGAGAGGCTGGCCGTGTCCATCGGCGAGGTGCATGCCATCATCGAGCGGCGCTGCGTCGCTTGTCATGCCCAGTCTCCGTCGCATGATGGCTTCGTGGCGGCCCCGGCCGGTGTGGTCCTTGAGACCGAGGATCAGCGGCTTCGCCAGGCCGACCAGATCAGGCAGGTGGTGGCGAGTGGTTACATGCCGCTCGGCAACATCACCCGCATGACCGACGAGGAACGTGGGCAGATCCTCAACTGGGCGCCATGATCTCCAGAGCCGAACCCGGCTCGGCCGAGGGCCGCGCGACTCGGTTCCCATGGCCCGTCCTTTTGGCGAGGCCTGATCGTTTCCAGCGACAGAAACCGTATACAATGATGGCATCTCCGGGACATCAGAGAGTCCAGTCTTTCATGAACCAGCGTCAGGACGCATCCCAACGCAGGCCTGCCGGTGGCGTCAGCCGAACCGGCAAGATTGGGGACGGCGCAGAGCGGCATGAGGCGATCTACCATTCCATCAGCGATGCCATCATCGAACATCGCCTGAAGCCCGGCGCCCGGCTGCGCGAGGATGCCCTGGCCGAGGTGTTCGGCATCAGTCGCACCGGCATCCGCAAGATCCTGCAGCGTCTGGCCCTGGAGCAGCTGGTGACGCTGACCCCTCGCCGCGGGGCCAGCGTGACGCGGCCCACTGCCGACGAGGCCCAGGACGTCTTCGATGCCCGCCAGATGATCGAATGCGGCCTGATGCCCGAGGTGGCCCGGCGGATTACCGCCGACGAGGCGCAGGAACTGCGCGACATGGCGCTGCGCGTGCGCCAGGCGTTGAGATCCGGCGAGCAGAGCGCGGCGATCAAGCTCTCCGCCGCCTTCCATGGCCGGCTGGCGCAGATCTCCGGCAATGCCACCCTGGCCGAGTTCGTCGAGCGTCTCTGTTCGCGCTCCTCGCTGATCCTCGCCGTCTACGGCAATGTCGGCCATCTGGGTTGCGAATCCCATGACCACGACGATCTGATGAGTTTTCTCGAAAGCGGCAACGGCGAGCGCGCCCAGGCCTTCATGGGCCGTCATCTCAAGGCCATCGAGGCCTCGCTGTCTTTACATGAAGAAGGGGTCGAGGCCCCGGATCTGTTCGAGATATTCTCTGGCTACTAGGCTCGCCCTTCCCCCGCTGTCCCGAACGCAGACGCGCCCCGTGACAGTGCGATGGGCGCGCTGGGCTTTTTCGCTGGCACAGCCATGAAGCCAGACCGGCTCGGGCTTTGACAGCACCACCATTCGGGGGCCGGTCGCCTCCTTTTCCACATCGCCAGGACCCCACGCCATGACCGCACCTGCTCTGTCGGATTACCCCCGCGACCTGATCGGCTACGGCGCCACCCCACCCCAGGCCAACTGGCCCGGCAAGGCTCGGGTCGCCGTGCAGTTCGTGCTCAACTACGAGGAGGGCGGCGAGAATTGCGTGCTCCACGGCGACAGTGGCTCCGAGCAGTTCCTGTCCGAGATCATCGGCGCCGACTCCTATCCCGATCGCCACTTGAGCATGGAGTCCATCTACGAATATGGCTCCCGGGCGGGTGTCTGGCGGGTGCTGCGCGAGTTCGAGCGACGCGGCCTGCCGCTGACGGTGTTCGGGGTGGCCATGGCACTCGAGCGCAACCCCGAGGTCGCCCAGGCCTTCAAGGAGCTGGGTCACGAGATCGCCTGTCACGGCTATCGCTGGATCCACTACCAGCAGGCGCCAGAGCATATCGAGCGCGAGCATATGCAGCGGGCCATCGAGATCTTTCAGTCGCTTTACGGTGAGAAGCCGCTGGGCTGGTATACCGGACGCGACAGCCCCAACACGCGCCGCCTGGTGATCGACGAGGGCAGCTTCCTCTACGACAGCGATTACTACGGCGACGACCTGCCGTTCTGGACCCGCGAGAAGGACAGCCAGGGCCAGTCGCAGTCGCACCTGGTGGTGCCCTACACCCTGGATACCAATGACATGCGCTTCGCCGCGCCTCAGGGCTTCAACACCGCGGATCACTTCTTCACCTATCTGCGGGATGCCTTCGACGTGCTCTACGCGGAAGGCGAGGACACCCCGAAGATGCTCTCCGTGGGGATGCACTGCCGCTTGGTCGGTCGCCCCGGTCGCTTCCGTGCCCTGCAACGCTTCCTCGACCATATCGAGGCCCATGATCGCGTCTGGGTGACCCGCCGCGTGGATATTGCCCGGCACTGGGCGGAACATCACCCGGCGTCCTGATCCGTATCTTCTCAACTACCCGGGGGAGGCTTGTTCGCCACCCGCCCAGCCCTGCGTTTTTCAGGAGGCAGCATGCTTGAACTCGAGGCCCAGCCCCTCACCCCGAAGGCCTTCGCGCCCTTCGGCGACGTGATCGACCCGCGCGTGTCCGACTACTTCCACATCAACGCCGGCCGTACACGGCGTTACCACGACCTGGCCCGGGTCGAGACCCTGGGCGAGAAGGCCCACACGCTGATCAGCATCTTCGTCAGCCAGCCTGTCGAGGTGCCCCTCGAGTTGCGGTTCCTCGAGCGCCACCCCCGGGGCAGTCAGGCCTTCGTGCCCATGCACGAGGAGCGCTTCCTGGTGGTGGTGGCGCCGCGGGGCGAGGCCATCGAGCCCGCAGAGGTTCGCGCCTTCGTTACCGACGGCCGTCAGGGCGTCAACTACCGCGCCGGCACCTGGCACGCCATCCAGTCGGTACTGGGGCGCGAGGGCGAGTTCCTGGTGGTGGACCGAGGCGGCGAGGGCGACAACTGCGACGAGCACCCCATCGACATCCGCGTGACCCTGCCGCCAGGCGAGGCCTTCGCGCCGACCCACAGCGAACAGGAGTCCACTTCATGAACCAGCAGCGTCAGTCCTCTCACCAATACTATGCCCCCCGGGGCGGCCACCCGAGCCAGAAGGTGATGACCACCGACCGCGCCATGTTCACCGAGGCCTTCGCGGTGATTCCCCGCGGCGTGTATCGCGACATCGTCACCAGCAGGCTGCCGTACTGGGAGAACACCCGGCTGTGGGTGCTGTCGCGTCCGCTGTCGGGCTTCGCCGAGACCTTCTCCCAGTACCTCATGGAGGTCTCACCCGGCGGCGGCAGCGATCGCCCCGAGACGGATGCCGGCGCCGAGGGCGTGCTGTTCGTGGTGGACGGCGAGATGACACTGACCATTGCCGGCGAGAAGCACCGCCTGGTGCCCGGCGGCTATGCCTTCCTGCCGCCCGGCAGCGACTGGCAGCTACGCAACGAGTCCGATGCCCCGGTGCGCTTCCACTGGATCCGCAAGGCCTATGAGTATGTCGACGACATCGAGGTGCCCGAGGCCTTCGTGGTCAACGAGAACGATATCGCGCCGAAGGTGATGCCGGACTGCAATGAGGTGTGGGCCACCACCCGCTTCGTCGACCCGGACGACCTGCGCCACGACATGCACGTGACCATCGTCACCTTCCAGCCCGGCGGGGTGATTCCCTTCGATGAGACCCACGTCATGGAGCACGGCCTCTACGTGCTCGAGGGCAAGGCGGTCTACCACCTCAACCAGCAGTGGGTCGAAGTCGAGGCCGGCGACTACATGTGGCTGCGCGCCTTCTGTCCGCAGGCCTGCTACGCGGGCGGTCCGGGTCCCTTCCGCTACCTGCTCTACAAGGACGTCAACCGACACATGGCGCTGCCTTACAGCCCGCGCCGCTGAGCACCTCAATGGGCACAGGCATGCATCGGAGCACCATATCGGTTGATGCATGAATCCTGTATACGATAAGTCTTTTCGATGTGTTCATCCCGTTGCCGGGATGAGAAGCTGATGACAGGCACACTCGGGGGGCGGCGCATGCATGATTGGCAGGAGGAGGTGCTGGCCGAGGTCAGGTCCGGGCGACGCATCAGCGACCGGGATATCGTCGACCAGGTACGTCGCGCCGTGCTGATGCAGCGCCTGCCACCCGGCACCCGGCTGCCGGAGGTGACGCTGGGAGAAGTCTTCGGGGTCAGCCGGTCGGTAGTGCGCAAGGCCCTCACTCGACTCGCCTCCGAGCACGTAGTGGATCAGCGTCCCAACCAGGTGGCGCGGGTGCGTGCGCCGAGCATTCAGGAGACTCGCGAGACCTTTGCGGCCCGCCGCCTGGTCGAGGGCGAAGTGGTGGCCTCGATGGCCGGTCACTTCGACGCGGCGTCGATGGCGCGCCTCCAGCATGAGGCGCAGTGCGAGCGGAAGGCCCATGGGCAGGGTGACGAGCCGGCCCGCATCGAGCATTCCCTGGCCATCCATCACCTGCTGGCCGAGCTCTCGCCGAATTGCGTGCTGGGGACCATGCTCACCGACCTGATCCTGCGCACCTCCATCGTCATCGCCCTATACCGGCGGTCGAACCTGGCCTCCTGCTTCCTGGAGGGGGATCACATGACGCTGCTGGCGGCCCTCGAGAGGGGTGAGGCAGAGGCCGCCCGTCGGGCCATCCATCACCACCTGGAGCGCCTCGAGGCACTGCTCGACCTGAGCCCTCGCGAGACACGCATTGACCTGATGGCCATCCTCGGGCATTCCGGCGGGTTGTCCACGCCTTGACGAGCATCAAGTCGAGGGGCAGGGCAGGGCCGTACGTCTTGTTCCTCCGTGGAGCCTGGCCGACAATGCCTGCACGTCGAACCGGGTCGGGAACCTCCCCATGAACGCTGTGCTCCGCCTCGCTCTGGCCTGCTGGCTGCTGGCGATCGCCCCGCTGGCCAACGCCGGGGAGGCTGCTGTGGCCGTTGCCTCGTCCCTGCAATTCGCCTTCCCCGAACTGGTCGAGGAATTTCGTTCCCAGGGTGGCCCGCCGGTGCGAGTCAACTATGGTGCATCCGGCAACTTCCGTCGTCAGATTGCCCAGGGAGCTCCCTTCGAGCTCTTCCTCTCGGCGGACGAGCAGAGCGTGCTGGCGCTGCATGACGCGGGCTTTACCGAGAGTGCAGGGGTGATCTACGCCGTCGGGCGGCTGTCCTGGATCCAGCGCCCCGGACGCGGCGCACTGCCGAGCGACCATGCCCCACTCTCCGCCGTCGAGGCGGCGATCGCGACCTACCGGGACGGCGAGGGCCGCCAGCGGGTGGCCCTGGCCAACCCGGAGCACGCCCCCTACGGCATCGCCGCGCGTCAGGCGCTGCAGCGGGCCGGCCTATGGGAGGACTCGGCCCCGCTGCGCGTGATGGGAGAGAACGTCTCCCAGGCCGCCCGCTTCGCCCTGGCGGACGAGGCCCGCGGCGGCCTGGTGGCCTACTCCCTGGCGCTGGCCCCGAGCCTGGCCGACCAGGCCGAACACGTGCTGGTCCCCGCCGGCTGGCATGCGCCCCTGCACCAGCGCATGGCCCTGATGCGCGGTGCGGGTGATGAGGCCCGAGCGCTCTACCAGTGGCTGGAGGGTGAGCAGGCGCGTGTCATTCTCCGGCGTTTCGGCTTCCAGCCCCCTGACGCGGCGGAAGGGCACTGATGGACTGGACGGCGCTGTCGATCTCGCTGCGCCTGTCGGCTATGACCTGCCTGCTGCTGCTGCCGGTGGGGCTCTGGCTGGGCCGTGCCCTGGCGCTGTCGCGCTTTCGCGGCAGGTCGCTCGTCGAGGCACTGGTGGCGCTGCCGCTGGTGATGCCGCCCACGGTGCTGGGCTTCTACCTGATGCAGGCCTTCGGTGTCCAGGCGCCCTTCGGCGCCTTCTGGCAATCGCTGACCGGGGGCGGGCTCAACTTCACTTTCAAAGGCATCCTGCTGGCCTCGCTGGTGGCCAACCTGCCCTTCGCCGTCCAGCCGATCCAGCGGGCCTTCGAGACGATTCCCTCTAACCTGCGCGAGGCGGCCTGGTGCAGCGGCCTCTCGCCGGCCCAGACGCTGTGGCGCATCGAGCTGCCGCTGGTGTGGCCGGGGATGGTCTCGGCCCTGGCGCTGACCTTCGCCCATACCCTCGGCGAGTTCGGGGTGATCCTGATGGTCGGCGGCGCCATCGATGGCGAGACCCGGACGCTCGCCATCTCCATCTACGACCGGGTCCAGGCCTTCGATGAGTCCGGCGCGGCCATCATGTCGGCCATGCTGCTGCTGGTCTCCTTCCTGACCATCGGCGTGGTCTACGGGCTGGCAGGGCGTAGCAGGTGGCGTCGTGGTTGACGACGGGGAGAGCGCGAACGTGCCGGAGGCGAGCAGTGAGCGGCTGGAGGTCAGCCTGCACCAGCCGGGGCCGATCCCGCTGGCGGCCGAGTTTCAGTGCGAGGCGGGGGAGCTGCTGGCCCTGGTGGGCCCCTCGGGCAGCGGCAAGACCACCCTGCTGCGGGCCATCGCGGGACTCTATCGGCCGGCCGGGGGCGTCATCCGCTGTGCCGGGGAGACCTGGTTCGATGCCGAGGCGCAGCGCTCGCTGCGCCCCCAGCAGCGCCGCGTGGGCCTGGTGTTCCAGGACTATGCGCTCTTCCCCCACCTCACGGCGCGCGCCAACGTCATGGTCGCCCTGGGCCACCTGCCTACCCCCGAGCGTCGTCCTGCCGCCGAACGGTGGCTCGCCCGGGTGCGTCTCGAGGGGCTCGCCGACAGGCTGCCCGCAGAGCTCTCCGGCGGGCAGCGTCAGCGTGTCGCCCTGGCCCGGGCACTCGCCAGAGGCCCACGGGTGCTGCTGCTCGATGAGCCCTTCTCGGCGGTGGATCAGGTCACCCGTCGTCGCCTGCAGCGGGAACTGGCCTTGCTGCGCGAGGAGATCCGCATCCCCATCGTGCTGGTCACCCATGATCTGGACGAGGCCGCCGCCCTGGCCGACCGCCTCTGTGTGCTGCATGGTGGGCGCAGCCTGCAGCAGGCCACGGCCGAACAGATCTTCCACCGCCCAGCGAGCCCCGCGGTGGCGAGGCTGGTCGACCGCCACAACGTTTTTGCGGGCAGCGTGATGGATGACGAGGCGGGCCGATGGTTGCACTGGGGCCCCTGGCGTCTGGAGGTGGCCTGCGGCCTCGAGCGCCTGGCGCCCGGGCAGCGGGTGAGCTGGTACCTGCCGCCCTCGGATGTGGTGCTGCATCGTCGCGGCCGTCCCTCCCGGGGAGAGCGCGAGAACCCCGTGCGGGGCCTGATAGTGGAGATGGCGGTGCTGGGGAGCATCACTTCCGTGGCGCTGGCCTTCGATCACTGCGACGATACCCTGCGCTTCGAGCTTCCCACCCATGCGGCTCGCCGCAATGGACTGGTCCGTGGCGAGCGAGTGGACGTCTCGCTGCTGGCCACCGGGATCCACCTGATGCCCGATGCTTCCGTCATTCTCGAACCCCCAGGCCGCTGAGGAGACCACCATGAATACGACCCGTCGTCAGTTGCTGCTGGGCCTGGCCCTGCTCCCAGCGGCCATCCTGGTGCCGCGTTCCCTGCCCGCTGCCGAGCCCGCCCCGGCCTCTGCCTCCCTCGAGACCGTCCCGTTGGTCATCCATGGCAGGCAGGGGCCCCGGCGCCTGCAGGTGGAAATGGCCCGCACCCCTTCACAGCGTAGCCGCGGCCTGATGGAGCGTGACCGGCTGGCGGAGGATGCCGGCATGCTGTTTCTCTATGGCCGGCGCCAGCCCTCTCGCAACGGCTTCTGGATGTACCGCACCCTGATCCCCCTGGATATCGCCTTCATCGACGAGACGGGACGCATCGCCGAGATCCATCAGATGACGCCCTGCACGTCAGGGCAGCCCGGCGACTGCCCGGTCACCCGCCCTGGGGTGCCCTATCGGGCGGCCCTGGAGGTCAATGCCGGCGCCTTCGAAGCAATGGGCGTGAAGGCGGGAGACTGCGTCAGCTGGCCGGGAGACGGCGGGCTTTGCGGCGGCAACGAGAGCTCATGATTCAGGGGCAGGGCGACGTGGGCCGAATCGCAGCACTATCAGGGCCAGTCCGGTGATCACCAGCCCACCCCCGGCTAGCTTGTGCCCCCCCAGGCCGTCGCCCAACAGCACCACGCCCAGCAGCACCGCCAGCACCGGCATCAGCAGGGTCAGCGGCACCACGCGATTGACCGGGTGGCGACGCAGCAGCCCATACCAGAGGCCATAGGCCACGATGGAGGACATCACCGCGGTGTAGAACACGGCACCCCATCCGGCCCATCCGGCCGCGCCGAGGGCCTGCCACTGGCCCTGCTCGAACCACCAGGAGCCAAGGGCCACCTGGGGGGTGGCGAACAGGGCGACCCAGCCGGCCAGTGCCATCGGTGACACGTTGGGGCCGCGCTTGATCAGTAACTGCGAGATGGCCCAGCCCAGGGCGCTGGCCAGCAGCAGGGCGGTGGGCAGGGGCGCGGGCAAGGTGGGCCCCCCGGCCAGCACCGCGACCCCGGCGAAGGAGAGGCCCAGACCGACCAGCCGTCGCGGTCCCAGGCGCTCCTTGAGGAACACCACGGCGAGCAGGGTCGCGAAGGGGGTGCCCATCTGCACCAGCAGGGCGCCGGTGCCCGCCTCGGCTTGTCCCAGGCCGATGAACAGCAGGGCGAAATGCAAAGACCCGAAGGTCACCGAGAGCAGCAGCAGGAAGGGCAACTGGTGGCGGGCCACCGGGTGGAATGGCACCAGCAGTACCGCCACCAGGGCGAAACGCAGCGTGGTCAGCAGCAGCGGCGGAAGCTCGACCACTCCCAGCTTGATGACGATGATGTTCAGCGCCCAGATGACGATGACGGCGAGGCCCAGGGCCAGGTCACGGAGCGGCACGGCGTCTCCTTGGGGTAGGGAAGGGGAAAAGCATCACAGCATAGCAAGTCCGTTGAATCCCGGGACAGGCCACGGCGGCGACTTCCCTTGCATGAGCATCGGATTACAGGGCATCTTGAGGCTCGCGGCGTCGATGACGCACTACCGACAACGATGCCGGGGAAGCCGCCGACGGGCCGCCCCGTGCCCAACACGACAAGGACACGCCATGAACTCGTCTCGTCCCATTCCCCGTTTGGTCGCCGTACTGGCCGGTGCCATTCTCGCCACCTCGTTCTCCGTCTCTTCGTCAGTTCAGGCCCGTGAGCTCTCCGTCTCCACCGTGCTTTCCGACGCCTTCCCCTGGGGGCAGGCTGCCGAGAAGTGGGCCGAGCTGGTGGCCGAGCGTTCCGGCGGCGAACTGACCCTGCGGGTCTACCCCAACTCCCAACTGGTCAACGGCGACCAGACGCGCGAGTTCTCGGCCATGCGCTCGGGGCTGATCGATGCGGCCGTGGGTTCGACCATCAACTGGTCGCCTCAGGTGCCGGAGCTCAACCTCTTCTCTCTGCCCTTCTTCATGCCCGACGTGGAGGCGATCGACGCCGTGACCGGCGGGTCCGCCGGCGAGATGGTCTTCGAGGCCATCGAGTCGCGTGGCGTGGTGCCGCTGGCCTGGGGCGAGAACGGCTTCCGCCAGCTCTCCAACTCCCAGGGCCCCATCGGCGAGCCGGCCGACCTCGATGGCCTGAAGATCCGCGTGGTGGGCTCCCCGCTGTTCCAGGACACCTTCACGGCGCTGGGCGCCAACCCCACCCAGATGAGCTGGGCCGATGCCAAGCCGGCGCTGACCACCGGCGCGGTGGACGGCCAGGAGAACCCGCTCTCGGTGTTCGACGTGGCCCGGATCGACCAGGTGGGGCAGGAGCACCTGACCCTGTGGAACTACATGAACGACCCCCTGGTCTTCGCGGTGAACCGGCAGGTGTGGGAGTCTCTTTCCGAAGAAGAGCGCACCCTCCTGCGCGAATCCGCCCAGGAGGCCGGCGCCTGGGAGATCGCCATGACCCGCGAGGAGGAGCCCGCCCGGCTGGCGGCGATCCAGGAGCGCGGCGTCACGGTCACCGAGCTCGATGAGGCCCAGCACCAGGCCTTCGTCGAAGCCACCGAGAGCGTCCACGACGAGTGGGTGCCGCGCATCGGCGAGGCGATCGTCGAGGCCGCCCGAACCGACATGCAGGCTGACTGACCCACACGCCATCCCATCGGCTGCTCTTGTCGGCCCTTCTCATTGTCGGCCATTCTCATCGACCCTTTTCATCGGCTCCTGGCGGGGCCGATCTCGTGTCGACTCATCTGACATCCGACGCCCATGAAACGTCCCGACGCAAGACTCGAACGCCTGCTGGCGACCCTGGCGATCCTGATCATCAGCCTGATTAGCCTGGCCAACGTGGTGGTGCGCTACGTTACTGATGCCTCTTTCGCCTTCACCGAGGAGTTCTCGGTGTTCCTGCTGGTGGTGCTGACCTTCGCCGGCGCCTCGGTGGCCCTGCGCCGCAATGGCCATATCCGCATCGGCCTGCTGGAGCGGGCCCTCCCGGCGGCGCCTCGCCGAGCATTGATCCTCTTCCAGGGGGTCTGCGGCCTGGTCGTGCTGGGGCTGATCACCTGGTTCGGGGGCCGGATGACCTGGCAGGAGATCCAGTGGGGCTCGCTCTCCCCGGGTCTTGGCCTGCCGCAATGGTGGTACCTGGCCTGGCTGCCGCTGCTCTCGGCACTGATGATGCTGCGCCAGGTGCAGCAGACCCTGGATCGCCTGCGCGGGAGGCTCGAGGATGAGTCCTGATCTGTGGATGATCCTGGCCTTCGCAGGCCTGCTGATGGCCGGGGTGCCGGTGGCCTTTGCGCTGGGGCTGGGGGGCGCCGTCGGCATACTGGCCGGGCTGTCGCCTTCCATGCTGGCGACGCTGGGCACCAATACCTACAACGGCATCGCAAAGTACCCGCTGATTGCCATCCCGCTGTTCATCCTCACCGGCCTGATCTTCGAGCGGGCCGGCGTGGCGGCGCGACTGGTGCGCTTCGCCCAGGCACTGATCGGCCCTCGCCACGGTGGCCTGGCTCTGGTGGCGGTGCTGGTCTGCATGATCATGGGAGGCATGAGTGGCTCGGGCCCCGCCGACGCGGCGGCGGTGGCCATGGTGATGCTGCCGAGCATGACGAAGGCCGGCTATCCAAAGCCCTTCTCGGCCACCCTGATCGCAGCCTCGGCCTCCACGGCGATCCTGATCCCCCCTTCGGTGGCGCTGATCCTCTATTCCATCGTGGTGCCTGGGGTTGACCTGCGGGCCTTGTTCGCGGCGGGCCTCTTCCCCGGCATCCTGGCCGGGCTGGCGCTGCTCGGGCCGGCGTTGCTGGCCTCCCGCCATTATGGTTGGGAAGGGGGAGGCCGGGCGGGCGGCGCGTCCTTGGAAGGAGCGCAGCGGCTCGGGGTGGCGGAGAGCTTCCGGCAGGCGCTGCCGGCCCTCTTCGCCCCCGTGCTGATCCTGGGGGGACTGCGCAGCGGCCTCTTCACGCCCACCGAGGCGGCCGTGGTGGCGGTGGCCTATGGCGCCCTGGTCGGACTCTTCCTGACGCGGGAGATGAGCTTGAAGGATCTCTGGGGGCTGCTGGGCGAGGCGGCGGCGATTTCCGGCGTGGTGATGCTGATCATCGCCCTGGCCGGCATCTTCGCCTGGTCCGGCACCATGCTCGGCACCTTCCGTCACCTTGCGGAGTGGATCGTCGGGCTCACCGACAACGGCACGCTGTTGCTGGTGCTGATCATGCTGGCGGTCCTGCTGGCCGGCATGCTGCTGGATGCCATCTCGATCTACCTGATCATGATGCCGATCCTTATCCCGGTGATGCAGCATTTCGGCTGGAACCCGGTGTGGTTCGGCATCCTGCTGGCCATGAACATCGCCATCGGTCAGTTCACACCGCCGGTGGCCGTGAACCTGATGGTGACCACCGAGGTTGCGAAGATCCGCCTGGAACAGACCGTGGGCTGGGCGCTGATCTTCGTGGTCGCCATGGCGTCTGCCCTGGCGCTGGTGGCCATCTTCCCCGAGATCGCCCTGTGGCTGCCCAGGGTGCTTGGCTACAACGTCTGAGGCCGTCTCCGGCAGCTCTCGTCCTGTGCGCTGCGGAGAATGGCCCCCGGCTCGCTCATTCGTTCACTCACGCTCTGCCGCCTACCAGGGTGGCCAGGGTGCGTTGATGAAGGTCTCGGCTGGTGGCATCGAAGAGCACGAAGCGGACGAGCTCGATGCCCGGGCACCGGGGCAGGGTGGTGAGCACCGTCGACAGCGCGATGCGCGCGGCCTCGGCAGGGGGATAGCCGAAGGCCCCGGTGGAGAGTGCCGGGAAGGCGATCGATCGGATCCCGTGGCGCTCGGCGAGTTCGAGGGCGTTGCGGTAGCAGGCAGCGAGCAGCTCGTCGGCGGGCTCGTTGGCACCGTAGACCGGCCCCAGGCAGTGGATCACGTGGCGGTTGGGAAGATCATGCGCCCCGGTGATCACCGCCTCGCCTGGCCGGATCGGCGCCTGCGCTCGACACTCCTCGGCGAGCCCCGGACCGGCGGCACGATGCAGGGCTCCCGCCACGCCGCCGCCGCTTTGCAGCTGCGAATTGGCGGCATTGACCACGGTGTCGATGTCGGGCTGGCGAGCGATATCGCCCTGGAGGCATTCGATGCGATCGGTCATGGCGCGACTCCTGCTGTTCTTGGCCCGACCGTCAGTCTGGCGCCCAGAGCGGCAAGACATCAAGGTCCCCCCGACGATCCCGGGCCAGTGGCAGCCGGTTGCGTGCCTCCACCAGCGTCTGCTTCTCAAGGGTCAGCCAGTGCCACTCCTCTTGGCTGCCGAAGGCCAGGGAAGGGTGGTGATCGTCCATCAGGGGAGGGCAGAGCAGCGAGTGCCCCCAGTCTAGACCGGCGCGATTAAGGCTCAGCCAGTAGAGCTGATTCTCCATGGCCCGTGTGGTGACGAAGGCGTGCCAGCTGGCGAAGCTGAAGTCGCGGGTGAAGGCGACGGGATGCAGGATGAGTTCGGCACCCTCGGTGGCGAGCCGCCGAGCCAGCTCCGGGAAGCGCAGGTCATAGCAGATGACCACCCCGATCCGCCAGCCGGCGATCTCGGTGACCAGCAGGTGTTCGCCGGGCGAGAAGTGGGCGGCTTCGCCCGAGGCACCGAACTGGGCGCAGTGTAGCTTGTCGTAGATCCCCGTCAGGCGGCCATCGGCGCCCACAAGGACCTGGCTGATATGGCGACGATCGCCCGCTCGGCGGGCCATGCCGAAGGCGATCGGGCAGCCGAGTTCCCTGGCCATGTCCGCGAAGGTCTCGCACACCGGGCCGGTAAGGTCGTCGTCCAGTGCCTCCAGGCACGCGAAGGCCTCGTCGCCATACTCCTGGGCGGCCAGTTCCGGCAGCACGATGAGGTCGGGCACCTCATCGTCACAGGCGGCCCGCATGCGGGCCGCCAGCTGTTGCAGATGGGCGAGCTGGTCATCGCGACTTCGGGTGACGGGAATCTCGATCTGGCCGGCGAGTATCTGCATGGTGTCTCCTGTGGCATCACTCGGGCGCCCGCGACGCTCGCGACGCAGGCATGTCACTGCATAGTCTATTCCCGTATCTGGCTCACTGCCCGGAGACCCAGATGGTCTTCCCCCGGCGCCTGCAGCGCCTGGTGGCAATGCTGGTCCGCCGATTTGACAGCCGAGTCATGGTCGCAGGCGGGCCTTTCCCCCGAGGTGGATCTTGCGTGGACAGTACCTCTGAAAATTAACGCTTCAGATACGTAGACTGCGACTAGACTTCCCCCAAGGAAAATGGTCTAACGCAAGCGAACTTTTTTCGTTAGGCTAGGGGTGAGGCGAAATTAAGAGCCGCAGGCGGTTCCGGTTCGGGGTCGCCACATTAGAACTTGCTGCACAATACAAGAGGTGTGTTCATGAAACGCCATGCTTTCTCTGCCGCTGCCTTTTCCGGGGTACTCCTTGGCGCCGCGATGTTTTCATCGCCGGCCATGGCCCAGGAAGAGAAGTACATTACCATCGGTACCGGTGGCCAGACCGGCGTCTACTACGTGGTCGGGCAGTCCGTCTGTCGCCTGGTGAACCGTCTGGAAGACGCCAACATCAAGTGCAATGCACCCTCCACCGGAGGGTCGGTGGCCAACATCAACGGCATCAAGTCCGGCGAGCTGGACATGGGCGTGGTGCAGTCCGACGTTCAGTACCAGGCCTACAACGGTACCGGCAACTTCGATGGTGACGCCTACGGGGACCTGCGGGCCGTCTTCCGTGTCCACGGCGAGCCGCTGACCATGCTGGCCCGTGCCGATGCCGGCATCAACGGCCTCGACGACCTGGAAGGCAAGCGCGTCAACATCGGCAACCCGGGCTCCGGCCAGCGCAACACCATGGAAGTGGTCATGGAGGCCAAGGGCTGGACCATGGACACCTTCTCCCTGGCCTCCCAGCTAGGTGCCGCTGAGCAGGCCGCGGCCCTGTCCGACAACAACATCGACGCCATGGTCTATGTGGTCGGCCACCCCAACGGTTCCCTGCAGGAAGCCACCACCACCGTCGATGCCCGCCTCGTTCCGCTGGAGGGTCCTGTCATCGACGAGATCGTCGCTGAGCACCCCTACTACTCCAAGGTGCTCGTCCCCGGCGGCATCTACAAGGGCAACCCGGATGACGTGCCCACCTTCGGTGTGGCGGCCACCTTCGTGACCGACACCGGCACCGACGAGGAAGTGGTCTACCAGACCGTCAAGGCGATCTTCGACAACTTCGATCGTTTCAAGCGCCTGCACCCGGCCTTCGAGAACCTCGACCCGCAGGAAATGGTCAGCTCCGGCCTCTCGGCGCCGCTGCATGACGGTGCCGCACGCTACTACCGTGAGCAGGGCTGGATCGAGTGATCTCCGTGGTTTGAGATCACCTTATCCAGGTGTTGAGTGCGCGGTCATCCTGAGAGGGGGCCGCGCACTCTGGTTCTGACGCCTGGTCCCCCGTGTCAATCGACAAATTTGAACAGGGCACACTTATGACCGAGGACAAGATGAGGGCTCCCGGAGATGAGGTCGATCTGGAGGATCTGGTCGCCTCCACCGACTCGGGAGCTCGCAAGCCGGCCGGAATGCCGGGCAAGCTGCTGGTCAGCATCGCCGCAGTGTGGTCCCTCTTCCAGCTGTGGATAGCCTCGCCGATCCCATTCATTCTGGGCTTCGGGGTCTTCAATGCCACCGAGGCCCGATCGATTCACCTGGCCTTCGCGCTCTTCCTGGCCTACATGGCGTATCCGGCGCTGCAGCGCTCCCCGCGTGACCGCATTCCCATTCAGGACTGGGTGCTGGCCGCGGCCGCGGCCTTCTGTGGCGCCTACATGTTCATGTTCTACGAGCAGTTGGCTCAGCGCCCCGGCGCTCCCATCCTGCAGGACGTGATCATCGGCGTGATCGGTATCGTGCTGCTGCTCGAGGCCACCCGGCGTGCCCTCGGGCCGCCGCTGATGATCGTGGCCAGCGTCTTCCTCTTCTACAGCCTGGCCGGCCCCTGGATGCCCGGCATCCTGGCCCATGGCGGCGTGAGCCTGTATGGCCTGGTCAACCACCAGTGGCTGACGACCCAGGGCGTCTTCGGTATCGCGCTGGGGGTCTCGACCAGCTTCGTCTTCCTCTTCGTGCTGTTCGGTGCCCTGCTCGACAAGGCGGGCGCGGGCAACTACTTCATCAAGGTCGCCTTCTCCCTGCTGGGCCACTACAAGGGAGGGCCGGCCAAGGCCGCCGTGGTAGCGTCCGGCATGACCGGTCTGATCTCGGGCTCCTCGATCGCCAACGTGGTGACCACGGGCACCTTTACCGTGCCGATGATGAAGCGCGTCGGCTTCTCCGCCGAGAAGGCCGGTGCCGTTGAGGTGGCCTCCTCGGTCAATGGCCAGATCATGCCTCCGGTGATGGGGGCCGCGGCCTTCCTGATGGTCGAATACGTCGGCATCTCCTACGTGGATGTCATCAAGCACGCCTTCCTGCCGGCGCTGATCTCCTATATCGCCCTGATCTACATCGTCCACCTCGAGGCCATGAAGGCGAACATGCAGGGGCTGGAGAGCAGCAATCCGCCCAAGCCCCTGGTGCGCAAGGTGATCGGTTTCCTCGGCGGCCTCCTGCTGATGATGATCACGGCCATGGTGGTCTATTACGGACTGGGGTGGATCAAGCCGTTGCTTGGCGATGCCACCCCCTGGCTGGTCGCCGTAGTGCTGTCGGCGGTCTATGTGGGCCTGCTGAAGGTGGCCGCCGGCTACCCCGAGCTCGAGCTCGACGACCCCAACGAGCCGGTCTATAGCTTGCCCCAGACGCGCCCGACGGTGATGGTCGGCCTGCAGTTCATCCTGCCGGTCGTCGTGCTTATCTGGTGCCTGATGGTGGAGCGCCTCTCGCCCGGGCTGTCGGCCTTCTGGGCGACGGTACTGATGGTCTTCATCATGCTGACCCAGCGTCCGATCACCTCGATCTTCCGCGGCCGTGGCGACATGGCGGCGGATCTCCGGGAAGGGGTGCTGGACCTGTGGAGCGGTCTGGTGACCGGTGCGCGCAACATGATCGGCATCGGCATCGCCACCGCCACCGCCGGCATCATCGTCGGCGCGGTCTCACAGACGGGGGTGGGGCTGGTGCTGGCCGACGTGGTCGAGATCCTCTCCATGGGCAACCTCATGCTGATCCTGCTGCTCACCGCGGTGCTCAGCCTGATCCTCGGCATGGGCCTGCCAACCACCGCCAACTACATCGTGGTCTCGGCGCTGCTGGCGCCGGTCATCGTGACGCTGGGTGAGCAGAATGGACTGCTGGTACCGTTGATTGCGGTGCACCTGTTCGTGTTCTACTTCGGCATCATGGCCGACGTGACACCGCCAGTGGGCCTGGCCTCCTTCGCCGCGGCGGCGGTGTCGGGCGGTGACCCCATGCGAACCGGCTTCCAGGCCTTCTACTACAGTCTGCGAACCGCGGCGCTGCCGTTCCTGTTTATCTTCAACACGGACCTGTTGCTGATCGACGTGTCCTGGCTGCAGGGAATCCTGATCTTCGTGATCGCCACGGTGGCCATGCTGATCTTCGCGGCGGCGACCCAGGGCTTTATGGTGACCCGCAGTCGCTGGTACGAGTCGCTGCTGCTGCTGCTGGTGGCCTTCTCGCTGTTCCGGCCGGGGTTCTGGATGGACATGATCCACGACCCCTATCGCGAGATCCCGCCGGCCCAGTTCGTCGAGGCGCTGGGCAGCGTCAGCGATGAGGCGACCCTGCGGCTTCAGGTGAGTGGCCTGGACGCCTATGGCGACCCCATGACCACCTACATGACGCTTCAGGTCCCGGAAGGGGCCGACGGTCAGGAGCGCCTGGAGAACCTTGGGCTGGAACTGGTCATCCAAGACGAGAAGGCCGTGGTCGACATGGTGGCCTATGGCAGTCAGGCCGCCGACATGGGCTTCGACTTCGACCAGGAGATCATCCAGGTGCTGGCCCCGGTGGACCGCTGGACCAAGGAGTGGATATGGATCCCCGCCTTCCTGGTATTCGGTCTGGTCCTGATGCTGCAACGGCGACGGCGTGATCGTGAAGCCGTGCTGGCCCAAGCCTGAAGGAGGCGCAACCATGTACACCAAGATCTTGTTGCCGGTGGATCTCAACGAAGAGGCATCCTGGGAGAAGGCCCTGCCCACGGCCCTGGCACTGTGTCATAGCTTCGGTGCCTCGCTCCATGTGGTGACGGTCCTGCCCGACTACCACATGCCCCTGGTGGGGTCCTACTTTCCCAAGGACTTCGCCGAGAAGGCGCATGAGGCGGTCTCCCAGGCCCAGCACCAGTTCATCCGTGAGCACGTGCCGGAAGATGTCACCGTCCAGAGCGTGATCGTCGACGGCTCGCCGTGGGAGGCGATCATCAAGGCGGCGAAGCAGCTTGAGGTGGACCTGATCGTCATGGCCTCCCACAACAAGCGCAAGTTCGCCGACTACGTGCTCGGACCCAATGCCGAGCACGTCGTCCATCACGCGAAGATGTCGGTGATGGTCGTGCGCTGAGTGGCCCCATGCCTTCTGTAGCATCGAGAACGCCTCCCCGTCAGGGAGGCGTTCGCGTGTGCAGGCTAGGCCTAGTGCCTTGCTGCTGGTGTCACTGGGCAAGACGCTGGCATAAACCCTTGCCGTCAGGATATTCTGCGTTGAGTGCCGGCGGACAACGCCAACTGCGGGAACGTCGGCCCTCGTCTACATTGATCAGAAGTTAAGAGATGATGGCGGCATCCAGGCAAGGAGTCTGTATGCTGCCCTGAAACGACCCGGCAGTTCTGGGACATCAAAGGCGGCAACCAGGGGTGTAACAATGAATGCGGCATCAAGAGAGCATGGCAAGACTGCTGCGCCCAATGTCAGGATCATCATCCGGCCAGTGGGTATGGACAAGCCACGAGTCTGGCTGGCGGCAGGGTTCGAGGATTTTCGTCAGGCCATGTCGGTCAGCCTGGCCTATGGCATGTTCTGGGTGGGGCTGAGCATTGCCATTACTGCGGGTGCCTTCACGCTGGGGCTCTGGCACTGGCTGCTGCCGCTGCTTGCCGGTTTCATGTTCATGGGTCCGCTGGTGGCGGTGGGTTCCTACGGCATCAGTCAGGCGCTCGAGGCGGGTCGCGCTCCCAATCTGGGGGACGCCTTCGGCGGCTGGAAGGGGCATGCAGGACAGCTGGCGATGATGGGCGTGATGATGATGATCTTCTTCCTCGCCTGGATACGTCTGGCCACGCTGCTGTTTGCGCTGTTCTTCGGTTTCGAGGTTCCCAGTCCCGAGATGCTCTACACGTCGCTGCTGACCACGGCGGAGGGCCTGATGATGCTGGCGGTCGGAGGGGTGGTCGGTGCCATCCTGGCCTTCGGCGCCTTCACCATCAGCGTGGTGGCTATTCCCACCTTGATGGATCAGGACCTCACCTTCATGGAGGGCATCGAGGCCAGTATCCGTTCGGTGGCAAACAACTTCCGTCCGATGCTGCTGTGGGCGGCCATCCTCACCGGGTGCGTGCTGGTCGGGGTGATGACCTTCTATATCGGCCTGGCCCTGATCCTGCCGGTGCTTGGCCATGCCAGCTGGCATGCCTACGAGGATCTGGTCCGTATCGAGCCGGTCGAGGAACTGCCAAGTTGAGATAATGCCATGGGCAGTCACCGGCAATCAGAGGGCGCTCGGCGCCCTCTATGCTTGTGGTCCGCCCGTCTCCTGACTTCGGGCGCCGAGTCGCTTAGTCTGTGGTCTGCTTCCCCGTTATCAGGAATCCTGCCGATGCTGACCGGATTCACCCCGCGTCTTCTTGCAGCGCTGCTGTGGCTGCTGGTGTCGCTATCCAACGCCCAGGGAGCGACGCTGCCGGAGCCCTCGGGGAGGGTGCTACTGACCGTCAGCGGTGCCATCGCATCCACCAACGTGGGGGGCGAGGCGCGTTTCGATCGCGCGATGCTCGAAGCCCTGCCGTCTCGGGTCATCGAGACCCATACGCCCTGGCATCGCGGCAATGGACGTTTCGAGGGACCCCTGATCCGGGGGCTGCTCGAAATCGTCGGTGTCGACGGCGATCACGTTCACATCAGGGCCCTCGACGACTTCGAGGCGGAAGTCCCGGTGGCAGATTTGCATTCCTACGACGTGATCCTGGCCATGACGCGCAACGCCGAGCCCCTCGGTATCCGTGAGTTCGGGCCGCTGTTCGTCCTTTACCCCTTCGATGCCCATCCCGAGCTGCTCAACGAGGCCGTGCGCTTCCGCTCGGTATGGCATGTCGAGCGAATCATCGTACCCTGAGATGCCCTGGATGCGCAGACATGGCCTGCTGGACTACCCCCTCAGTCTCAAGCTGGGCGCCATCGCCGCGCTGGTGTTCTTCGCAGCGGCTCTGGTAGTGGCGGGCCTGGTCGCTTGGCGTCAGGAAAGGCTGGCCGAGAGTGTGGGCGGGGATGCCGCCTGGCACGCCTACAAGCTCGATCGGGACACGGTGGAACTGCGAAGCTTCCTGGCTCGTCCCGACCTGGGCGCCGAGCCCCTGCCAGACCTGCGCATGCGCTTCGAGCTGCTCTACAGCCGGGTCAATCTGCTTCAGGATGGCGACATCACTCAGTTGCTGGAGAACATCGACGTCGCCGATGAGCTGGTGGCGGAGGTCGAGCGGCACCTCGATATTCTGGATGCGCGGATCCATGGCCTCCAGCGGCTCGATGCCGAGGCTCGGACGGATCTGATCGCGCGGTTGGGGGTCCTGGGGGGAGTCACCGAGCGGCTGATCGTCTCCATTAATGGCCATCTGGCGGAGGCTGCCACCCGTGAGCGGAAAGAGCTGCAGACCCTCTATGGGCTATTGCTGCTGCTGATCCTTGCCATGAGCCTGGCAGCGTCGCTGGTGGTGGTCTTTCTCTTCCGCGAGTCCGGCGACAACGCCGCCGCTCGACGGGAACTGGAAACGTTGAGTCGTGAGCTGCAGGTCACCGCACGCCGGGCCGAATCCTCGAGCCGCGCCAAGTCGGAATTTCTCGCGACCGTCAGCCATGAAATCCGAACACCGCTAAATGGTGTGATCGGCATGAGTGACCTGCTGCAAGATCAGCCGCTGCCCGAGGAGGCACGCCACTATGCCGATACCATCCATTACAGCGCCCAGCGGCTGCTCGACCTGATCAACGACATCCTGGATTTTTCCAAGATCGAGGCACAGCGGCTCGAGTTCGAGGACCAACCTTTCGAGCTGGCCGAACTGGTCGACGGCGCGGTCTCGCTGCTCGCGCCGCGGGCACAGGCCCGGGGCCTCCGCCTGGAGTGCGAGCTGGATCCCCTGCTGCCGGTGCATCTCCGGGGAGATGCCGGCCGCCTACGCCAGGTCCTGCTCAACCTGCTCTCCAATGCCATCAAGTTCACCGAGCATGGCGAGATCAGGCTGGCTGTGCACGCCCACGGCGCAGGGCAGGTAATGTTCGAGGTGATCGACTCGGGGGTAGGTATCGCCCCCGAGCGCCAGGCCCAGCTGTTCGAGCCCTTCCAACAGGGTGATCCTTCCACCGCACGACGCTACGGCGGCACCGGGCTGGGGCTCGCCATCTGCAAGCAACTGATCGAGGCGCAGGGAGGGCGACTCGCTTTCGAGAGCGAGGTGGGCCTGGGAAGCCGATTCTGGTTCGTGCTGACGCTGGCATCGGCTTCCTCCATCGAGGCGGTGGAGGGCACGACGGTGGCTGCCCAGGAGGGGCATCTGACCGACGTCCGATTGCTGGTGGTCGAGGATGACCCCGTCAACCAGCAGGTAGCCCGTGCCATGCTCGAACGGCTGGGTTGCCGGGTAAGCGTGGCCGAGACAGCAGGCGAGGCGCTTTCCCAGGCCTCGCGTGAGCGCTTCGACCTGATCTTCATGGATGTACAGATGCCCGGTATGGACGGGCTTGAGGCCACACGACGCCTGCGGGCTCGCGGTGACTGGTCCGCCCGGGTACCGATAGTGGCCATGACTGCCGGAGGACCGAGCGGTGACCAGGCGCGTTGTCTGGCCGCCGGCATGAACGGCTATCTGACCAAGCCGCTCTTCCAGGATTCCCTGGTGGCGCTGCTGTGTCGGCATCTGCGCCCTGCGGGGCTTGCTCCATCGGCCGACCTGTCGCTCGATTCGACTACCCTGTCGGCCCTACGGGAGAGCATAGGCCAGCAGGGACTGACGGATCTGATCACCGTCTACCGGCATCAGTCGACGGAGCACCTGGCTGACCTCGAGAAGGCTGCGGCCGATGGGCTGCCTCGCCGTGTCGAGTCCCTCGCCCATCGCCTCAAGGGGGAGTCCGCCAGCCTGGGCGCGACGCAGGTGGCGGGGCTTGCCAGCCGCCTGGAGCAAGTGGGGAAAGAGGTCCGCCTGGACGAGATCGCTGTCACCCTGAGTGCCCTGCATCGCTGCCTGGCACTGACTCTGGTGGCTCTGCAGGCTTGGTCACCGAGTGACCGATGATGCGCCGTTCAGGGACTTCGACGCCTCCCAGAAGGGCCGTCTGGCGCTGGTGCGCCAGCCGGTCGCGCTGCCTTGATCTTGATCGTGCCTGGGCGGGTCAGGGCGAGGAGTCAGGTCAGGGCGGCGGCGCGGTGGGCCTCGTCCCGGATCTCCTCGAGGAGAAGGCATTCGCCGCGTTTGCTGGCGATGAAATGAACCAGCAGGGCGTCCAGCGTCGAGAGGTGGTGATACCGAGCCATCAGTTCGCTGAACTGTCGCGAGTGCTGGGCGAAGGCCAGGGCGTAGCCCAGGGTCTGGCAAGCCATGGCGTCGTCGGTGATGAAGAGATGGAGCCGGTTCTCTTTCCCTGGCCCTCGGCGGTGGTAGGGAGCAGCCGGCAGGCAGTGACGCAGCTGCAGCTCGTCGGCGAGCGCCTCCAGAGCGACGAGGCGTTGCTCACACTCGATGCCCAGCGCGGCCATCAGGCGGCTGACATGAGGGCGAGTGGGAAGGAAGCTAAGGGCAAGGCCGCGGTACCGCTCCATCTCTCGGGACTCGTGGTCGTGAGCGATGGACAGTGGTTCATCTGCAGCTCTTTTGCGGGTGTCCCCTCCGGGGAGGCTGGCAGGCATGGGCATCTCCTCTTCTTGTCATCCGGGCCTCTTCCGGGCACCGTCTGGACAGGGTAGCCGCTTCCGTTCATGACCACCCTTGACGTCAGTCAATTTCGTTCCCGGATCAGCACAAAGTATCAGACGGCATGATGCCAATGAGGAGGTATCTCCTCTTCGCCATGGATCGGCGTTGTCGCCCCATGTACCGGCGAATACACCGCCGTTAAACGAGACAGGCAGGCCGACATGCTCGATCTTTCCACCGCCACGCCCGGCGTTTCCGGCTCGGCCGACACGCGTGTGCCGCTTCGCACGGCCGCGAGTCACCGGCGTGATCCACGGGCCGCGGCATCCAGGCCGGGCGTGTCTGGACCAACTGCTACCACCAGTACCCGGCCCATGCCGCCTTCGGCGGCTACAGGAAGCCCGGGGTCGGGCGCGAGACCCACAAGGTGGCCCTCGAGCACTACCAGCAGACCAAGAACCTGCTAGTGAACTATGACATCAACCCGTTGGGCGTCTTCTGACCGAGTCGGCCGAAAGACGCCTCTGCGAGCACCGAGCAGGCAAGTTGGGCGCGACGCCAGTCGCGCCTTTTTTCGTTCGGTGCTACACGCCCTGCACTCTTTGCGTCATCATCTGTCGCCCGGTCCCCGCGGAGACGCCATGACGATCATCGACCTAGAAGCCCCCGACCTCCACCAGGCGCGACTGCAGCGTGCGGCGTCTCTGATCAGGAGTAGCGGTGCACGGCGGGTGCTCGACCTTGGCTGTGGCTCCGGGGGGTTGCTGCAGTACCTGCTGCGGGATAGGCAGTTCGAACGGGTGGTGGGCCTGGAGCTCTCCGGCGAGCTGCTCGCCCAGGCCAAGCTGAGACTGGAGAACCTGCCGGCGGCCCATGCAGGGCGCCTCGAGCTGGTCTGCGGGTCCTATGCCGAAGCCCACCCGGCGTTGGTGGGCTTCGAGGCTGCGGCCATGGTGGAGACCATCGAGCATGTCCCACCAGAGGAGCTCTCTCGGGTCGAGCGTGCGGTCTTCGCCGGGCTGCGGCCGCATCTGCTGGTGATGACCACACCCAACCACGAATACAACCCGCTTTATGACATGGCGCTGGGCGAGTTCCGCGATCCTGACCACAAGTTCGAGTGGGGCCGGGCGCGCTTTCGTGACTGGACACTGGGCGTGGCCCGGCGCAACGGCTATCGGGTGCGCTTCTCCGGGGTCGGCGAGATGGATGCTCACCTCGGCCAGCCGACCCAGGTGGCGGTGTTCACGCGGCACCTCGCGCCGGGGTCGAGCTGATCCGGTCGTTCCAGTTCCATGAAGCACCGGTGAGGCGTCAGTCGTCCGAGAACACCACAGGTGGCAGGGGCGAGCGGCTCACCGACAGCGAGAAGATATCGGGCCGGGCATAGTGGCCGCAGACATCCAGTGAGCGGCGGGCCCGGCGTGCGTTTTCGACCTCTATCTCAGCATAGAGGATGCCCTTCTCGCGGTTGAGCGGCCCCGCCACCACCTCGCCCGACGGTGCGATGACGACGGCATTGCCCACATTGATCCACTCCTCCGGGGTGAATAGCCTGTCGCGTTCCGGGAAGGACGCAGGGATGTCGCTGCCCTGGATGGCGGTGGCCGTGCCGATCACCCAGCAGCCCGCTTCCCTGGCAATGTGGCGCAGCGTGGCGAGACAGGCATCGCTTGAGTCCCAGGTCGGGTTGATGAAGATCTCCAGGTCCTGGGCATAGAGGGCGTAGCGGGCCAGCGGCATGTAGCTTTCCCAGCAGATCAGGCTGCCGAGTCGCCCGACGGGGGTCTCGACGACCCTGAGTCCGCTGGCGTCGCCCATGCCCCAGACCATGCGCTCGGGATTGGTCGGCATCAGCTTGCGGTGGCGGTTCAGCAGGCGGCCATCCGGGCCGATCACCACCACGCTGTTGTATAGGGTGGTGCCGCTGTAGCGGCGGTCGATCTCGGTGAGGCCCGTCACCAGAGTCACCCCATGCCGTGCGGCGGCGTCCCGCAGGGGCTGGAGGGTGTCTCCGTCAAGGTCGACGGCATTTTCGCGCAGCCGGGCATGCAGTTCGCTTGCAAGCGACATGTCGCCGCCCGGTGCGAGTCGCCAGATCCAGGTCGGATAGCCGGGGAGATGGGCCTCCGGGAACACCAGCAGGCTAGCCCCGACGCCGACCGCCTCGTCGATGGAGGCCAGCATCCTGTCCAGTGTCTCGTCTCGCTCGAGCAACACGGGGGGCTTCTGAATCACCGCGACGTTTGTGGCCATGGCGGGGTCCTCGTGCGCGGTGCGGGCGCCGAAGGGCGCCTGTCACGGGCACTGTCCTGATCTTCACTATAGCGGCGAGGGGCGCAGAGCGCCGTGATCGGGGACGACAACGCCTCGTAGTACGAAAACCTCGAGGCGCTCGCCGCACCCGGGGCAGGTCCAGGCCGGGCGAGACGGGATAGATGGCTGATGGCATGACTCCTTGGGGGCCCAGGCGGGCCGGGGTTGACGTTGCCAGTCTCATCGCTCGGGGTGCAAGCGGCATGCAGCGAGGTTGCAAAGGCCGTGCATCCGCTGGGACTCACTCCTCCGGCTGATACTTGTAGCCGACTCCGTAGACCGAGCGGATCACCTCGCGTTCCGGCCAGGTCTCGGCAATCTTGCGGCGCAGCTTCTTGACGTGGCTGTCCACGGTTCGCTCGGAGACGATGCGGTGATCGCGGTACATGTGATCCATCAGCTGCTCGCGGGTGAAGATGCGCCCAGGCGAATGCATCATCACCTTCAGCAGCTGAAACTCCACCGCGGTCAGCCCCAGGTCCCGGCCATCGGCGAGTGCGCGCCAGCCCTCCTCGTCGAGGATCAGGTCGCTTGCCCCGGCGAGCGCGGGGTCCCTGGCCGCTCGACTGCGTCGCAGCACGGCCTTGATCCGCGCCACTACCTCGCGTGGGCTGAAGGGCTTGCAGATGTAGTCATCAGCACCCAGTTCCAGCCCGAGCAGGCGGTCGACCTCCTCGACCCTGGCGGTGAGCATGATGATGGCGATCCCCGGCCAGCGCTGACGGACCTCTCGACAGAGGGTCAGGCCATCGGTGCCCGGGAGCATCAGGTCGAGCAGTATCAGTTCGGGGCGCGTCGTTTGGGCTCCGAGCCAGGGAAGCACGGCATCGCCATGCTCCAGATGGTGGCTGGTGAAGCCGCTGCCTTGCAGGTAGTCGGCGACCAGGCGGGCGATCTTGGGTTCATCCTCGACGATCAGGACCTGGGGCTGATCGGTGTCCGGGGTGCTCATGCGGCGTCCTCCCTGAGCGGGTGATCCTGAATGGCGGTGAAGGTCAGGGTCCAGCATAACCCGCCGAAGGCCGACGGTGAGGCCTCCATCCTTGCGCCATGTGCGCGAGCCAGTGCCGTGGCGATGGACAGTCCCAGGCCGCTGCCGCCGCTGGCACGGTTGCGAGACCCCTCGACCCGGTAGAGCCGCTCGGTAAGCCTCGACAGGTCGGCTTCGGGCACCCCCGGGGCGCTGTCTTCCCAGGTCACCCGCACCTGGCCGTCGTGGCAGGCCAGGCGCACGCGCAGCCTTCCCGGGGGCCGGGTGTAGGCGCAGGTATTGTCGATCAGGTTGTTCCATAGCTGACGCAGGCGCTGGGTGTCGCCGCGGATCCAGGCCGGCCCGTCGATCTCCTGTTCCAGTCGGATGCCGCTGTCGTCCAGCCAGCCGATGGCCTCTTCGAGTCGCGAGGCGAGGCTCTCGGCCAGGTCCAGCGGGGCCAACTGGACTTCCAGTGCGCCTGCATCGCTCTGAGAGAGCAGCCGCAGGTCGGCGACCAGGCGTTCCAGTTGGCCGACTTCCTGGGCCAGCGAATGCAGGTTGTCCTGATCCAGCGGGCGGATGCCGTCCTGCAGCGCCTCGATCTCGCCGCGCAACACCGCCAGCGGCGTGCGCAGCTCATGGGCGATATCGGACACCCAGCGATTGCGCGCCTCGCGGCTGGCCTCCAGGGTGGCGGCCAGCACATTGAAGTCATGGGCCAGGCTGGCGAGCTCGTCGCGGCCATGCTCCGCCAGTCGGGTGCTGTAGTCGCCCTCGGTGAGACGCCGGGTGGCCTGGGCCATGCCGCGGGTGCGCCGCCCCAGCCACCAGGAAAGGCCGCCGGCCAGCAGCAGTGAGGCCAGCCCCAGGGCCGCGACGATGATGCCCAGGTTACGCTGCTGGCGGGAGAGGAAGATGCGGTCCATGCGTGCCATCAGCTGCTGGGGCGGGCGGTAGCCGAGGATTCCGACCTCCTCGCCGTCGCTCAGTATGGGCAGCCAGCGCAGCTCAGCCGCCTGCTGGTCGTCGTCCGGGGGCAGGCCGATCACCGGCAGGCCGCCGGCGTCGTGGAGTACGAAGTCCTTGGGGTCGCCGAGGCGTCGCTCGATGCCCTCCGGTGGTAGCGTGTCTCCGGGCCACAGCTGGCGGCGCACGAGACGATGCCAGGCGCGAGGTGACTGGCGCAGCCACTGCCAGTCGCCGCGATGCGCCCACTCCTCGGCGAGTCCCTCTGCCAGTGTCTCGGCGCGGCGGGTCTGGGTCTGGTCAAGGTACTCGATGAAGCCCTGATCGAGGCTGCGCGAGACCGCCAGGAACACCAGTCCGGAGATGGCCACGTTGACCACCAGGATGATCGCGAACAGCTTGACGCCGAGTCGCGATACGGCCAGGCGGGGGAGGCATGGCGCGCGCATGGGCAGGCTCCAGGGTCGAGGGACAGCGAGTCAGTCAGGCATTCTCGCCGCCCGGCGTGCAGCCTTCGGTCAGTTTCTGTGCAGGCAATGTGAAGGTTGTCGCCAGCCTCGCGCACTCGGCGGGTGTGGGCAAGGCCGAAAACTGCTCAAAGCGAGAGCAGGAAGAGGATCAACGGCGGGGAAAGCAGCGAGAGAATGAAGCCCGAGACCACGGCCACCGGGACGCAGTCCACGCCGCCGTGCTGCTGAATCACCGGCAGGGTGAAGTCCATGGAGGTGGCGCCCCCGTAGCCGATGGCCAGCGCAGCATGGCGACGGATCACCAACGGGATCAGCACGAAGGCGAGGAGCTCCCGAGCCAGGTCGTTGAAGAAGGCAACACCGCCCAGCAGCGGACCGAGCTGGTCGCCGACCAGGATGCCGGAGAGGGAGTACCAGCCGAAGCCGGCCGCCATGGCCAGCCCTTCGTTCCAGGCCAGGTCCAGCATCGGGGCCGCGAGCAGGCCGCCGACCAGCGAGCTTCCGGCCAGGGTCAAGGCGATGGCCAGGCCGAAGCGATTGAGCACGATCTGGCGCAGTGGCATGCCGGAGTTGCGCAGCTGACAGCCGATCAGCGCCAGCAGGGCGTAGAGCACCCACTCCGCCAGGACCTCGGCGGACTCGAACAGGTCGCTGCCGGTCAACCATTCCAGCAAAAGGCCGATCACCATGCCGGCCACCACCACGGCTACTAGTGACAGCGAACCGACCATGGCGGCCAGCTTGCTGGTGGGCGCACCAGTCACCACCTTCGAGGTGCCGGCGGTGAGGCCGAGCCGCTGTGACAGCCACCACAGGGCGGCCAGGTTGCAGGACGAGATCACCGCAAACAGCAGCAGGGCCTGGCCGCCCAGACGCGAGAGCTGGCCTGCCAGGTTGTCGAGTCCGGCCAGGCTCACCCCCATCAGCAGCAGGATCACATAGATCGAGGCATTCACGCCGCGGTTGATCAGGGCCATCAGCCGGGCATCGTGTGCCGGGATCAGATAGCCCAGCACCAGGGGCAATAGCACGATCAGCAGGCCGGTCAGCATCGAGACTCCCTTCCCGTCAAGGGTCGCCGGCGGCGACCAAAAGCCGCCCACTCTAGTCAATTTCCCTTCGGGGAGGAAGCGCGCTCAGCGCGGGCCCAGGGCGAGTTCGATCAGGGTCAGGCGGCTTCGACGCTTGCCATCGCGGTGGTACTCCATGGCGAGCAGCAGGCCTGGCACGCCGGGGTGAAAGCTGAAGGTCATCTTGCGACCGGGCTCGTCCGGCTCACTGGCCTCTACCCTGACGGCCTCGAAGTTACCGGGTGGTAACGAGAGTGTGTCGCGCAAGAGCACCCGGTACTCGATCAGCTTCTCGCGACCGCGGTGGTCGAGATAGCGCAGTCGGCAGGGGTGCGCGCAGTCTGCCGCAGCGGCGCGTCGGGATAGATCGATCAGGGCGGTCTGACGGTCGGGTAATCGAGCCAGAGCCTCGTGGTCCAGCTCGTATTCCTTGCCGAATCCCATCAGGGTGTAGCCGCTGGCGTAGTGCAGCGAGCGGATGGCTTGGCCGGCGAGGAAGCGGCTCCGCTCGCTGCCCCGGGCCACCCCGATGTCGGCGCTCATCTCGCTAATCCACTGTTTCCCGTCGCGGGACAGTCGGTGCTCGATGGTGGCATTCGGCCAGCCCTTGACCTCGAGGCGGTAGCGGGCGTCGAAGGGGCTCGGTTCCATGGCGAGGGCGCTGCCGGTCGCCAGCAGCAGTAGCAGCAGGAGGGCGGTGCAACGGCGTGGCAGTGATGGCATGACGGGCCTCCATGGCCTTCTCTCGGGCAGGGGTGAGAGTCCTGGCGGGCCGCAGGGTTCCCGGGAGTGAGCCATGGCGGCCTCTCCTCGCTGCCAGGCGTTCCGCCAAGAGTGGCGTGTCCGTCGCCGTCACGCCAGCGAGGAGACCCCCATGGCCAGTAGTGTTGCTGGTCGCCGATGACCATGCCGAGATCACGGCCCCGGTGCCCCGGCCTGGTTGAAGCAGTTTGCCGCCCTGCAGAACCGAGCCTCGGTCGAGTTTGACGCAGATAGACGACTGGTCTATTCTTTCCAGCATGAAGACGCAAGCCACCCGTGACAAGCTGATCCAGATCGGCGCCGAGCTGATTGCCGAGCAGGGCTTCAACGCCACCGGCATCAACGCGGTGCTGAGCAGGGCAGGGGTCCCCAAGGGCTCCTTCTATCACTACTTCTCGAGCAAGGAGGATTTCGGCCTGGCCGTGATCGATGCCTTCGCCGAGCAGTACGATGACCGGCTGGCGGCCATCTTCCACGACCCGGAACTGACGCCCCTGGGTCGCCTGCGGCGCTATTTCGACGCGGGCAGGGCCGACATGCTCTCCTGCGACCACGCCCGCGGCTGCCTGATCGGCAACCTGGGGCAGGAGCTGTCGTCGCGCAGCGAGGTGTTCCGCGCTCGCCTCGACCAGGTGTTCCGCCGCTGGGAGCGTCGGCTGGTGGCCTGCCTCGAGGAGGCGAGGGCCGCCGGCGAGGTGTCGGAAGACCTCGATACCGAGGTCCTTGCCGGCTTCATCCTGACCGGCTGGCAGGGCGCCATGCTGCGCGCCAAGACGACCAAGTCGTTGGCGCCTATGGAGTCCTTCGAGCAGGTCCTGTTCCGTCACATGCTGTCACGCGAGGTTCCAGCGGTGACGTGACTCACGTTACCTCCCTGACAACGTATTGCGTCCCGTCACTAGTAGACTGGTCTATACACGATACGCGGCGCGAGCCTGGCTCGACGGCCCGATATTCCCACGACCCCGGCCGGACCGCTCGGGGTCATTCCAACGATTACCCTCACAGGAGACGTTTCCATGTCCGAGATCAACGGCAAGGTCGTGATCATTACCGGGGCCAGCAGCGGCCTCGGCGAAGCCACCGCCCACCGCCTGGCGAAGGCCGGAGCCAAGCTAGTGCTCGGCGCACGCCGCGAGGAGCGCCTGCAGGCCCTGCGTGACGCCATCGTCGAGCAGGGCGGCGAGGCGATCTACCACGTCACCGACGTGACCGAGCGCGATCAGGTCGAGGCGCTAGCGCAGGCCGCCAAGGAGGCCTACGGCCGCATCGACGTACTGATCAACAACGCCGGCCTGATGCCGCTGTCGCCGCTCGACCAGCTCAAGGTCGACGAGTGGGAGCAGATGATCGACGTCAACATCAAGGGCGTGCTCTACGGCATCGCCGCGGTGCTGCCGACCATGCGCGAGCAGCATGCCGGCCACATCATCAACCTCTCCTCCGTGGCGGGCCACGTGGTGTTCCCCTCCGCCGCCGTCTACTGCGCCACCAAGTACGCGGTCAAGGCGCTGTCCGAGGGCATTCGCCAGGAGGGGGGCGAGGAGATTCGCTCCACCAACATCTCGCCGGGGGCGGTGGCGACCGAGCTCACCTCCACCATCAGCGACCCGGATACCGCCAAGGGCGTTAACGAGCTCTACGAGATGGCCATCGATGCCGATGCCATCGCCCGGGCGATCGTCTACGCCATCGAGCAGCCGGCCGACGTCGACGTCAACGAGCTGATCATCCGGCCGACCAAACAGCCGCTGTAAGCCCCTCGTCCGCCGAGTGCGGCGGGCAGGTCCCCGGCGGGTCGCCGCCGGGGCAGGCCATGTCATCGACACGACAGCGAGGAACGATCATGACGGACAAGACGCAGTATCAGCCCCCCAGGGTATGGACCTGGGAAGGCGAGAGCGGTGGCAAGTTCGCCAGCATCAACCGCCCGGTGTCCGGGGCCACCCACTACCAGAGTCTGCCCATCGGCCAGCAACCGCTGCAGCTCTACTCGCTGGCCACGCCCAACGGCGTCAAGGTGACGATCCTGCTGGAGGAACTGCTGGCGCTGGGCCACCAGGAAGCAGAATACGATGCCTGGCTGATCAGGATCGGCGAGGGGGACCAGTTCTCCAGCGGCTTCGTCGAGGCCAACCCCAACTCCAAGATCCCCGCGCTGGTGGATCACGGCGGCGACGCGCCGCAGCGGGTGTTCGAGTCCGGCTCGATTCTACTCTACCTGGCCGAGAAGTTCGGCGCCTTCCTGCCACAGGACCTCGGGGCGCGTACCGAGACCCTGAACTGGCTGTTCTGGCAGATGGGGTCGGCTCCCTATATCGGTGGCGGCTTCGGCCACTTCTACGCCTACGCCCCGGAGAAGCTCGAATACCCGATCAACCGCTTCACCATGGAGGCCAAGCGCCAGCTCGACGTGCTGGATCGCACCCTGGCCGAACGCGAGTACATCGCCGGTGACGAGTACACCATTGCGGATATCGCCATCTATCCCTGGTACGGAGTCCTGGCCCAGGGCCGGCTCTACGATGCCGGGGAATTCCTGTCCGTCGACGAGTACCCACACCTGCAGCGCTGGGCGAGAGCCATCGCCGAGCGGCCGGCGGTCAAGCGGGGGCGCATGGTCAACCGTACCTGGGGGGAGGCCTCGGAGCAGCTGCACGAGCGTCACGCGGCCAGCGACTTCGAGACTCGCACCGAAGACAAGGCATAGCGGTACCGCCTGCGGGGCACCCTGGTAAAAGAGGAAGGGCACACGGTTTTCCGGTGTGCCCTTGCTTCGTTATAAGGACAGGGTTGTCAGCCCGGTCAATAACCGGCCTCTGGATCGACGGTATCGATCGGCTTCCCCGCCTCCAGGGCGCGCAGTGCCTCCGCCACCTGGTCGATCGCTTCACCCAGCGGTGTGGGCCCCGCCATGTGGGGCGTGATCCAGACCCGCGGATGCGACCAGAGCCGGCTGTCCTGGGGCAGCGGCTCCACCGGGAAGGCGTCGAGGATGGCGCCGCGCAGGCGGCCCTGCGTCTCTCCTCCAAGGTCGCTGCCGTGATCCAGCGCCTCGAGCAGCGCGGCCTCGTCGATCAGGGTGCCGCGGCCCGGGTTGATCAGGCTGGCCCCCTCGGGAAGCCTCGCCAGAGCGGCGGCATCGATGACATGGTGCGTCGATGGAGTGTCCGGCAGCAGCAGGACCAGGCTCTTCACCCGGCCGAGCAGTTCGATCAGCCCCTTGTCGCCATGGTGACAGGTGATGGTCGGTAGCGACTTGGGCGAGCGGCTCCAGCCATGCACCGGGAAGCCATCTGCGGCCACCATGGCCGCCACTCTGGCGCCGATGGCGCCAAGCCCCAGCACCCCCACCGGCCAGTCAGCCTTGTCGGTCACGGCATGTTCATGCCAGTCGCGGCGAGCCTGCTGGCGGCGATAGCGGTCGAAATCGCGCTGGAAGTGCAGGATGCTGTAGCGGACATAGTCACCGATCAGCTCTGCCATGCCCGCATCGCGCAGCTTGACGATGGGCACCCCCTCGGGGAGTCCCGGGTTCCCCAGCAGGGCATCGACCCCGGCACCCAGGTTGATGATGCCCTTGAGCCCCACGGGCTCACCCAGCAACTCGGCGGAGGGTTTCCACGCGGCGAGGTAGTCCGCCTTGCGACGCTGCTCGGCCGGTGCGGCGCTGGTGATGACCTCGGCCTCGGGCAGCCGCTCGGCCAGGGCTTCTCGCCACTGCTCGGCGTCGTCGATATGGAGCAGAACCTTCATGCTGCCTTCCTCGCCTTGTGTCTGTCCCCATCATGGGAGCGGTGACGGCCATGAACAAGCGTGACTTCTCCGAGGAAATGCTTGACCGCCCACCATGGGGTGGCAGTAACCTTCCCCCCCAAGGTAATCGATTGATTGTCCGGAGCGACAGCCTGGCCCATGACCAGAACAGCCTTCGACAGTGATGCGGCACCCCGGCCCGGCCTTCTCGACGCAGAGCAGAGAGGGCCGATTTCTTGATGATGCGATGGCGAGTGGCTTCATGATTCAGGTTTCCCTTCCCTTCACTCGTGAAGAATATGCGACCCGCCTGTGGAAGGTGCGCGCCGAGATGGCCAGCCGTGGCATCGACGTGCTGATCGTCAGCGATCCCTCCAACATGGCCTGGTTGACCGGCTATGACGGCTGGTCCTTCTACGTGCACCAGTGTGTGCTGGTCGGCCTGGAGGGGGAGCCGGTGTGGTACGGCCGGCGAATGGATGCCAATGGTGCACTGCGCACCTGCTGGATCGACCCGGACAACATCACCTACTACCCGGATTACTACGTCCAGAATCCGGACATGCATCCCATGGACTATCTCGCTCAGACCATCTTGCCCGACCGAGGCTGGCACGAAGGCGTCGTGGGGATGGAGATGGACAACTACTACTTCTCGGCCAAGGCCTACCAGTGCCTGCTGAGCGAGCTGCCCCATGCACGCTTCATGGATGCCAACGCCCTGGTCAACTGGTGTCGTGCCATCAAGTCGCCCCAGGAGATCGAGTACATGCGCGTGGCGGCGAAGATCGTCGAGGGCATGCATACGCGGATACTGGAGGTGATCGAGCCGGGGCTGCCCAAGAGCAAGCTGGTCTCCGAGATCTACCGGGTCGGCATCGAGGGCTGGCGCGATGATCAGGGCAAGATCTATGGAGGCGACTATCCCGCCATCGTGCCCATGCTGCCCACCGGCTCCGATGCCGCCGCCCCGCACCTGACCTGGGACGACACGCCGTTCCGCGAAGGCGAGGGCACCTTCTTCGAGATCGCCGGTGTCTTCAAGCGCTACCATGCCCCCATGTCGCGGACCGTATTCCTGGGCAAGCCGCCGCAGGAGTTTGTGCGTGCCGAATCGGCGCTGCTCGAGGGCATCGAGAATGGCCTGGCGGTGGCAAAGCCAGGCAACCGAACCGCGGATATCGCCATGGCACTGGGCTCGGCGATGGACAAGTATGGTTTCGACCGCGGCGGGGCCCGTTGTGGTTACCCCATCGGCATCAGCTACCCCCCGGACTGGGGCGAGCGCACCATGAGCCTGCGCCCCTCGGACGAGACTATCCTGCGGCCGGGCATGACCTTCCACTTCATGCCCGGCCTGTGGGAGGAAAACTGGGGCCTGGAAATAACCGAGAGCATCCTGATCACCGAGACCGGCTGCGAGACGCTGGCCGATTTCCCCCGTCAGCTGTTCGTGTGCTGAGGCAGCCGCGAGACGCCCGCCAAGACGCTCGTACAAGACAAGGAGAACACTACATGAGTACGCGACCCGGCCAAAAGCGGCCCAGTCCGATTTCCGCCACCGTCGACTTCGATGCCGACGGCGTACAGCACGGGTTTCTCAAGCTGCCGATCTCCAATGACGACTCTGCCTGGGGGGCGGTGATGATCCCTGTCACGGTGGTCAAGAACGGCGATGGCCCGACCGCACTGTTGACCGGCGGCAACCATGGTGACGAGTACGAGGGCATCACCGCGCTGATGAAGCTGACCAGCTCCCTCAAGGCGGAAGACGTGAATGGCCGGGTGATCATCGTGCCGATGATGAACGTGCCGGCGGCGATGGTCGGCAGGCGAACCTCGCCGATGGACGGCGGCAATCTCAACCGCAGCTTTCCCGGTGATCCGGACGGCACCGTGACCGAGAAGATCGCCGACTACTTCACCCGGGTGATGGTGCCGATGTGCGATGTGGTTCTCGATCTGCATTCCGGCGGCCGCACTCTGGACATCATTCCGTTCGGCGCCTCCCACGTGCTGGAGAATGCCGACCAACAGCGTCAGGCGCTGGAGGGAGCCAAGGCCTTCGGGGCTCCCTACGCCATGATGATGTTCGAGCTCGACGCGGCGGCGCTGTTCGATACCGCGGTGGAGGCACAGGGCAAGGTCTTCGTTGCCACCGAGCTGGGCGGCGGTGGCACCTCCACCCCGGATAGCCTTGAGATCACCGAGCGTGGCGTGCGCAACTTCCTGATCCAGTTTGGTCTGATCGAGGGTCGTGTGGAGATGCCCGCCGAGCCCCAGGTCTTCCTGGACATGCCCGATGCCAGTTGCTATGTGCAGAGCGAGCATTCGGGCCTGCTGGAGCTGACCCTGGCCCTGGGCGACACGGTGCAGGAAGGGCAAGTGATCGCCCGCGTCTATGACATGACCCGCAGCGGCACGCCCCCGGTGGAGTACTTCGCCGAGCGCAGCGGGATCCTCGCTGCCCGGCGTTTTCCGGCACAGGTCAACATGGGTGATACCATTGCGGTGATTGCCGAGATCGTCGATTCGCTCGGCTGAACAGCACAGAGAAACGCATGAAGCTCGATCGTTATGATCTGAAGATCCTCGAGATTTTGTCCCGCGATGGACGCATCACCAAGTCGAAGCTGGCCGAGGCGATCAACCTCTCGGTCAGTCCCTGCTGGGAGCGGGTGCGGCGGCTCGAGAAGGCCGGCATCATCGAAGGCTACGCGGCGCGCATCAATGCCGAGGTTCTCGTCAAGCAAACGCCGGTATGGGTGCAGATCGAGCTCAAGGCACACAATGCCGAGAGCTTTGCCCGCTTCGAGGCTCTGGTCCACGCCACCCCTGAAGTCACCGAGTGCGTGGCCGTCGGTGGTGGCGTAGACTATCTGATCAAGTTCGAGACCGAGTCCATCGATGCCTACCAGCGCCTTATGGATGCCTGGCTGACCGGGGAGGCCGGAATCGAGCGCTACTTCACCTACATCGTCACCAAGACGGTGAAGCGTCCCGCTCCGGGGTTTTCCCCTGTCGACGTCGCCTGAATGCAATTTCAACGTTGAAGTCCCCCCGCCTCATATGGCATAAGCTGGTAGCATGAGGGTGAGCCAGAGTTCACCCGGCCGGGCGATCCACCCGGCATGCTTTCGATGGTGCCGGTTCGAGTTCGATACTGCCCCGGAAGTCCTCAAGATCGCCTGACGCAGAGAGATCCAATGTCCTATTTCACGATTGCTGGGGTGCAGATGCACGCCCACCACCATGGTGACAACACCGAGGCCATGCGCCACCGGATCGACGTGCTGATGAGCCGTTTTCCCCAGGTGCAGATGGTCCTGTTCAGTGAGCTGATGCCCATGGGGGCCTCGACTCACCATGCCCAACCGATGCCCAGCGACGCTGAGGCGCTGTTCTGCCGGATTGCCGAGCAGCATCGCATCTGGCTGATTCCCGGCTCGATGTTCGAGCAGGCCGAGGACGGCATCTACAACACCCTCTCGGTGATCAACCCCCACGGGCAGGTGGTCAACCGTTTCCGCAAGCTGTTCCCTTTCCGTCCCTATGAGATAGGGGTCGAGAGCGGCACCGAGTTCGTGGTCTTTGACGTCCCCAATGTCGGTCGCTTCGGGGTCTCGATCTGCTACGACATGTGGTTCCCCGAGACCACCCGCACCCTGGCCGCCATGGGCGCCGAGGTGATCCTGCACCCGACCATGACCGACACCATCGACCGCGACATCGAACTGTCCATGGCGCGCACCAATGCCGCGATCAACCAGTGCTACTTCTTCGACATCAACGGTGCCGGGGCCTTGGGCAACGGTCGTTCCATCGTGGTAGGGCCCTCCGGCGACGTCATTCACCAGGCGGGTATCGGCGAGGAGATCATGCCGATCGAGATCGACATGACGAGAGTGCGTCGTGAACGCGAGGCGGGGCTGCGTGGCCTGGGCCAGCCGCTGAAGAGCTTCCGCGACCGCAAGGTGGATTTTTCGCTGTACCGGAGCGAGACCGGCTCAACTCCTTTCCTCGACACCCTGGGTCCGTTGGCCAAGCCGGTACGTGCCGACGTTGAAGAATATTGACCCCTCGTCTGCGGGCGGTGCATAGAAGAGAAGAAACTTACAAAGGACAGGAGACCTCATGCTGGAGTACCTGACTCGACTGCTGCGCCGCCTGCTTGGCCAACCGATTGCAGACATTTCCCCGCAGACGGCGCCCGGCGCCTCTCCCGTATCCGATGGAGTGACCACGATGAGCAAAATAACAACCATTGCCGATGTACGCCGCCACTTCCTTAATAATAAGGAGCCGATCTACTTCATCTCGGCTACCAACTTCAACCTGCTGGGGATCGGCGATTGGGTGGGCAACTTCCGCCACATCAACTATATCGATTGCTTCGAGGGCCAGCAGCGCAACGTCTTCGTTCCGAAGGAGAAGTTTCCCCGCGACTTCGAGAGCATCGAGGACATCAACAACTACCTCCTCGAGCACAAGGAAGTCATCGACTTCATCCAGTCTCGAACCGACGGTGAGAATGGCGGCACTGCCGCCTTCCTGATGTTCGATGAGCACACCGAGGAAGTCTGCGAGCAACTCGGCCTCAAGGTGGCGTTCCCTCCGGCCAAGCTGCGTTCGCGCATGGACAACAAGATCGAGACCGTGCGCATCGGCAACAAGGCTGGCGTGCCCAGCGTGCCCAACGTGCTGGCCAAGGTGGGCAGCTACCAGGAGCTGTGCGAGGTGAGCAAGGAGCTGGGCGACGACCTGGTGGTTCAGACTGCCTTCGGCGATTCCGGCCACACCACCTTCTTCATCTCCAATGAAGACGACTACTACAAGCATGCCGAGGAGATCGAGGCCGAGTCCGAGGTCAAGATCATGAAGCGCATCAACTGCCGCGGCTCGGCCATCGAGGCCTGTGCGACCCGCTGTGGCACCGTGGTCGGCCCGCTGATGACCGAGCTGGTAGGCTTCAAGACGCTGACCCCCTACAAGGGTGGCTGGTGCGGCAACGAGATGTTCGCCGGCGCCTTCGACCAGTCGGTCCGCGACAAGGCCCGCGAGTACACCTTCCAGTTCGGCGAGGCGTTGCGCGAGGAGGGCTATCGCGGCTACTTCGAGCTCGACTTCCTGATCGACATGGACAACGGCGAGGTCTATCTGGGCGAACTCAATCCGCGTGTCACCGGGGCCAGCTCGCTGACCAACGTGGCGGCCTTCGCCCACTCAGACATCCCGCTGTTCCTGTTCCACCTGCTGGAGTTCTCCGACGTCGATTTCGATCTCGATATCAACGAGATCAATGAGCGCTGGGCGCATCCGGAGAGTGTCGACAGCTGGAGCCAGCTGGTGATCAAGCACACCGACGAGAGCGTCGACCTGCTGACCGAGGCACCGCGTACAGGGGTCTGGAAGATGGCGGGAGACGGCAGCATTGGCTACCACCACTACAACTATCACCCCCATGCTGCCGAGGATGAAAGCGAAGGCTTCTTCCTGCGCATCAGCGGGGCCGGTGACTTTCGCTACGAGGGTGCCGATCTTGGCATCCTGATCACCCGCGGACGACTGATGGATGACGACTTTCAGCTCAACGAGCGCGCCAAGGCGTGGATCGAGGGCATCCGTGGCCAGTATGCTGGTCAGTCCCTCCAGGATCCGGTGGTGGAGAAGGTGGCCGTCAGCCATGCCGTCGGCGGCGGCAACTTCAAGATCCTGTGAATACAGCGATCGAATACCCTTCGCCCCGGGAGGTGCCTCCGGCCGATATGGACAAGATGCTCGATTTCCGGACCGTGCGCGAGGAAACGGCAGGCCCCCGTTGGCAGGCGTTGTTCGAGTACCACTGGCCGGCCTACGAACAGTGGTACCTCAGCGAGGGAGAGCGTGAGCGGCCGGGGTATCTCGCCTGCTATAACGCCCTGCGCAAGCACATGCCGGAGCTTCTCGATACCTACCGCACCCTTTGCCAGCTGGCAGGTGGCAGCGATCTGGCCGCGCGATTCTTGAGCCTCTACCAGCCGCCGGCCTACATCACCGGCTGCTCCCAGGCGGTGCTGGCTAGTCCCGCGTCGACGGTGCTGGCGCGCAACTATGACTATCCCCCCGAGCTGTGCGAGGGGACCATCCTCTACACCCACTGGAACGAGCGGCGGGTGATCGCCATGACCGACTGCCTGTGGGGCGTGCTGGATGGCATGAACGACCGTGGACTCACCGTGTCGCTTGCCTTCGGCGGACGCAAGACGGTGGGCCAGGGCTTCGGTGCGCCGATCATCCTGCGCTACATTCTGGAGTTCTGCGACACCGTGCCCGAGGCGTCCGAGGTGCTCGCCCGGATTCCCACCCACATGGCCTACAACATCACCGTAGCCGATGCCGCGGGTCGCTACGTGACGGCGATGATCGGCCCGGATCGTCGTGCCAGCATCCGGCGTGTGCCGGTGGCGACCAATCACCAGAAGAAGATCGAGTGGTATGCCCATGCCCTGGCCTCGGAGACGCTGATTCGCGAGCGTCAGCTATCGATCCTGGTCGACGACGAGGCCACCACCGAGGAGCGGTTGATCACCGCCTTCTCGGCACCACCATTGTTCCGCCATGATTACCGGCGGGGGCTGGGTACCATCTATACCGCGGTCTATCGTCCCGCTTCGGGACAGGCAGAATTCCACTGGCCCGGCCTGAAACTTGACCTGACCTTTGACGACTTTCCCGAGGAGCGGATCACCGTGCGCTATGGCACGCGGGGACTGCATGTTGGCTGAACTCGGGACGGCCTATGCATTTCATGAGATGCATTTCATAAAATAACGAACACGGATGGGTGTTTCCATGCCAGAGACGAGTCAAACCGAGACGCCCTATACCGCCCTGGGCTTCTACCACAAGATCTCCCAGTTGCGTGCCGACACCTGGAACGCGCTCAAGCGCGACCTGGGCCACCTGATTCGCCTGAATGACGCGAGCCGCGCCAAGAATCTGGTCAAGGCCATCGACGTCAAGCTCACCCGCCTCGAGATCATCGAGGACTATCATGCCTTTCCCTCCAAGGAAGACTTCCGCCACCTCTGGTCGCTGTTCAATCGCGAGGAATACGGGCTTCTGGAGAAGGTGGTCAAGCGCCTGGTACGGGCGCTGATCAGCGAGTCCTACCGGCGTCGCCATGTCGATTTGAGCGAGAACGATGCCGACGCCGAGGATCTGGAGACCCTGGATGCACTGAACCAGCTCCGTCGTGGCCATCCGGCCTCCAACAGTTCGGCCCAGCCTTACTTCGAGCTGCTGATCGTCGATAACCTCTCGGCCCCCGAGGAGGAGGTGGTTCGCGAGGCCTTCCACAACATGCGTCGTCCTGAAGACCGCTTCGTCTATGACGTGGTCACGGTACGCAGCTTCGAGGACGCGCTGATCGCGGTGCTGGTCAACCCCAACATCCAGGCCTGCCTGATTCGCTACGAGTTTCCCTACAAGTCCAAGTACAATCTCAGCGCCCTGCGCAGCTACCTCGAGGGGCTCTCCGAGCAGTCTCTGGAGTACCAGTCAGAGGCCGAGCGCAGCATCCTGCTCAGCTCGATGATCCACGAGCTGCGGCCCGAGATCGACCAGTTCCTGGTCACCAGTGGCGACGTGGAGGCCACGGCCAGTCGCGACATCCGTCACTTCAATCGCATCTTCTACCGCGAGACGGACTACATCGAGCAGCACCACACCATCATGCGGGCCATCGACAACCGCTACCGCACGCCCTTCTTCGATGCCCTGCGCGAGTACAGCAAGAAGCCCACCGGGGTCTTCCATGCCATGCCCATCTCCCGGGGCAAGTCCATCACCCGCTCCCACTGGGCTGGGCAGATGATCGACTTCTACGGCATCAACATCTTCCTCGCCGAGACTTCGGCCACCTCCGGTGGGCTGGATTCACTGTTGCAGCCATACGGGCCGATCAAGAAGGCCCAGGAGTACGCCGCCCGGGCCTTCGGGGCGCGCCAGACCTTCTTCGTCACCAACGGCACCTCCACGGCCAACAAGATCGTGGTACAGGCGCTGGTCAAGCCCCGTGACATCGTGCTGATCGACCGCGACTGCCACAAGTCGCACCACTACGGCATGGTGCTGGCCGGCGCCCATGTCAGCTACCTGGATTCCTATCCGCTGGACGACTACTCCATGTACGGCGCCGTGCCGCTCAAGGAGATCAAGAAGACGCTGCTCGAGTACAAGCGCTCCGGCCAGCTGCACAAGGTCAAGATGCTGCTGCTCACCAACTGCACCTTCGACGGGGTGGTCTACAACGTGCGGCGTGTGATGGAGGAGTGCCTGGCGATTAAGCCCGACCTGGTCTTCCTGTGGGACGAGGCCTGGTTTGCCTTCGCCGGCTTCAACCCGACCTACCGACCGCGTACCGCCATGCATGCCGCCAGGACGCTGCGTGACCGCTACCGCAGCGAGTCCTACCGTGAGGAGTATGACGCCTGGAAGGCAGAGTTCGAGACACTCGACCCCGACGACGATGCCACCTGGCTCGACCGGCGCCTGATGCCCGACCCCGACGCGGTCCGCATCCGGGCCTATGCTACCCACTCCACCCACAAGACCCTGACCTCACTGCGCCAGGGCTCGATGATCCATGTCTGGGATCAGGATTATCGCCAGAAGGTCGAGGCACCCTTCCACGAAGCCTACATGACACACACCTCGACCTCGCCGAACTACCAGATCATCGCCTCGTTGGATGTGGGGCGCATGCAGGCCGAGATGGAGGGCTTCGAGCTGGTCCATGCTCAGGTCGAGACAGCGCTGTCACTACGTGAGCAGCTCTATACCCACCCGCTTTTGAAGAAGTACTTCCGGGTGCTGGTCAACAAGGACATGGTGCCGCTGGATTTCCGTGAGTCGGGGGTGGAGACCTTCTACGATCCGGTCACCGGCTGGAACAAGATGGAGGAGGCCTGGGCCAATGATGAGTTCGTCGTTGACCCCTGCCGCATCACCATCGCCATCGGCGCGACCGGCATCGATGGCGATACCTTCAAGAATGAATACCTGATGAACAAGTACGGTATCCAGATCAACAAGACCTCGCGCAATACCGTGCTGTTCATGACCAACATCGGCACCTCGCGCGGCGCCATCGCCTACCTGCTCGACGTGCTGATCAAGCTGGCCAAGGAGTTCGAGTACCGTTGGGAGGAGAGCAGCCGACCCGAGCGCAAGATCATCGAGAATCGTGTTCACTCCCTGACCAAGGAGCTGCCGCCGTTGCCGGACTTCAGCCGCTTCCACGATGCCTTCCGCCCCGCGCCCGGTGGCAATACCCCGGAGGGGGATATCCGTCGTGCCTACTTCCTCAGCTACGACGAGGAGAACACCGAGTACCTGCGTTTCGATAATGGGGAACTACAGGCGCAGATGCGCAACGGGCGCGACGTGGTCTCGGCGAGTTTCGTGATTCCCTATCCGCCGGGTTTCCCGGTGCTGGTGCCCGGACAGGTGGTCAGCGAGGAGATCCTCTACTTCCTCCAGGCACTGGACGTGACCGAAATCCACGGCTATCGGCCTGAGCTTGGCCTGCTGGTCTTCACCGAGGAGGCCCTCAGCGACCCGCCGCTCGGCTGAACCCCGGGCCCAACAGAAAAAAGCGCACGATCTCGGCACAGGACAAAAAATCCTGTGCCGTTATACGAGGCTAACGAAAAGTCTCGCCCCGCCAGACCCCTTATCCTGTACCCATCGAGCCGCCCTGGAGCTTCACGAACAGGCGGCTCGCCCGTTTTTATCCACGCCGGCCGTGAGTCTGCCGGCGCGTCAGGGGAGGTACAGCATGACATTATCCAACAAGCTCAGCGATCCGCGTCTGTTCCGTCAGTATGCCTATGTGGACGGAAAGTGGACCCACGGCGAAGGCGGCCGCGAGGAGGCCGTTTTCGACCCGGCCACCGGCGAGAAGCTGGGACATATCCCCTGGCTGGAAGCCCACCAGATCTCCGAGGCCGTGGATGCCGCCGAGGCTGCCTTCGTGCATTGGCGCGCCCTGCGTGCCGATGAACGCTACGAGCGCCTGCTCGCCTGGTATGACCTCCTGCAGGCCAACCGCGAGGACTTGGCCCTGATCATGACCCTCGAGCAGGGCAAGCCGCTGCCCGACGCCCGCGGAGAGGTGGAGTACGGGGCCAGCTTCGTGCGCTGGTTTGCCGAGGAAGGCAAGCGCACCTTCGGCGAGACCATCCCGAGCCATATCCCCAATGCTGCCCTGGGCACCATCAAGGAGCCGGTAGGGATCGCCGCCCTGATCACGCCCTGGAACTTCCCGCTGGCGATGATCACCCGCAAGGCCGCCGCCGCCATGGCGGCTGGCTGCACGGTGATCGTCAAGCCCGCCGGCGAGACCCCGTTCTCGGCGTTGGCACTGGCGGAGCTGGCCGAGCGTGCCGGCATCCCGGCCGGGGTGTTCAACGTGGTGCTGGGTGATCCGCCCGAGGTGTCGCGGATCCTGTGTGCCGAGGATCGCGTCAAGGCGCTCTCCTTCACCGGCTCCACCCGTGTCGGCCGATTGCTGCTGGAGCAGTGCGCCAACACCGTGAAGCGCGTCTCGCTGGAACTGGGGGGCAACGCACCCTTCATCGTCGGGCCGGACATGGACCCCAAGGAAGCGGCCTTCGCTGCGGTGGCGGCCAAGTTTCAGACCGCCGGGCAGGACTGCCTGGCTGCCGACCGCATCCTGGTTCACGAGTCGATCCATGACGAGTTCGTCGAGTACTTCGCCGAGCGCATGGCGGCCCTGACCGTGGGCAACGGCCTGGAGAGCGAGGTCGACCTGGGGCCGCTGATTCACCGCCAGGCGGTGGAGAAGGCCGCGGCCATCGTCGATGACGCCATCTCCAAGGGCGCTACCCTGCTGGCCGGCGATCAGACCCAGGCCCCGGGGGAGAACTTCTTCATGCCGGTGCTGCTAACGGGCGTGACCCATGACATGAAGATCTGGCATGAGGAGAGCTTCGCTCCGGTGGCGGGGATCACAGCCTATGCGGACGACGACCAGGTCATCGAGATGGCCAATGACACCGAGTATGGCCTGGCGGCCTATATCTACACCCACGACATCCGCCGCATCTGGAAGCTTTTGCGGGCACTGGAGTTCGGCATGGTGTCGGTGAACTCGGTGAAGATGACCGGCCCCCCGGTGCCCTTCGGAGGTGTGAAGCACTCCGGCCTCGGTCGCGAGGGTGGGGTGACCGGCATCGACGAATATCTGGAGACCAAGTACTACTGCCTGGGTGCCTTGGGCTCCGTATCCGGGAGCTAGGCTCGCGGAGCGCTCCAGCCTGCCGACGAACCGATGTACCACCTCCCCGCCGCGGCGGGGAGACCTGATGAGAAAGAGGGAACGAGATGAGCCAGCAGCACCGGGACCTGATCGAGCGCGATCGCAAGGTTACCTTCCATGCCTCCACCCACCTGCGTGATTTCGCCCATGGCGATGCGCCGGGGCGCGTGATCTCGGGCGGCAAGGGCATCCACATCGTCGACAAGGATGGCCGCGAGTTCATCGACGGCTTCGCCGGCCTTTACTGCGTCAACATCGGCTATGGCCGCACCGAGGTGGCCGAGGCCATCTACCGCCAGGCCCTCGAGCTCTCCTACTACCACACCTACGTGGGGCACTCCAACGAGCCGCAGATCGCGCTCTCCGAGAAGATCCTCGAGCTCGCCGGCCCCGGCATGTCCAAGGTCTACTATGGCATGTCCGGCTCGGACGCCAACGAGACCCAGCTGAAGATCGTGCGCTACTACAACAACGTGCGCGGCCTGCCGCAGAAGAAGAAGGTCATCTCGCGCATGCGCGGCTACCACGGGTCCGGCATCGCCTCGGGCTCGCTGACCGGCCTCAAGGCGTTCCACGACCACTTCGACCTGCCCATCGACACCATCCGCCACACCGAGGCGCCGTTCTACTACCAGCGGGCCGCAGAGCTGGAGGGCATGACCGAGCGCGAGTTCTCGAAGCACTGCGCCACCAGGCTCGAGGAGATGATCCTGGCCGAGGGGCCGGACACAGTGGCCGCCTTCATCGGCGAGCCGGTGCTCGGCACCGGGGGCATCGTGCCGCCGCCAGAAGGCTACTGGGACGAGATCCAGGCGGTGCTGGCCAAGTACGACGTGTTGCTGATCGCCGACGAGGTCGTCTGCGGTTTCGGGCGCATCGGCACCGACTTCGGCAGCCACTTCTACGGCATCAAGCCCGATCTGATCACTGTAGCCAAAGGCCTGACCAGCGCCTACCAGCCGCTCTCCGGTGTGATCGTCGGCGACCGCGTCTGGAAGGTTCTGGAGCAGGGCACCGGCGAGTATGGCCCGATCGGTCACGGCTGGACCTACTCCGGCCATGCTCTGGGCTGCGCCGCGGGGCTGGCCAATCTGGCGATCATCGAGCGTGAGGGTCTGACACGCAACGCCGCCGAGACCGGCGCCTATCTCCAGCAGCGGATGCAGGCCACCTTCGGTGACCACCCCATCGTCGGCGACGTGCGTGGCGTGGGCATGCTGGCGGCGCTGGAATTCGCCGCCGATCCGGCCCGACGGGTGAGCTTCGACCCGGCGCTCAAGGTAGGCCCGCGTATCGCCGCCGCGGCGATGCAGGAAAACCTCATCGCCCGTGCCATGCCGCAGGGTGACATCCTGGGCTTCGCGCCGCCGCTGATCACCACCCGCGAGGAAGTCGACGAGATCGTCGCCCGAGCCCGCCGCGCCGTGGATGCCGTGCTTGACGAGCTGGTCCGCGAGGGCGCCATCCAGGCGATGGCGGACACGGTCGCCTGACGACCTGCCGAGATCCCGGCCTCCTTCGGGAGGCCATCACCCCTGAGCGTCGGCGCGGGCCGGCCCCCGGCGCCGGCGGTGGCGAGGTGGAAAGGATGCACCATCACGGCGTCACCCTTGAGAGGCTCTATCAGGCGCGTCGGCGCATCGCCGGCCAGGTGGTGCGCACGCCCCTGGTGCGCTCGGCGGCCCTCTCGGCGCGCTTCGAGGCCGAGATCCTGCTCAAGCTCGAGACCTGCCAGCCCACCGGCGCCTTCAAGCTACGCGGCGCCACCAACATGATCGCCGCCTTGATCGAGCGTCACGGCCACGAGGCCCTGGCGGCCGGGGTGGTGACCGCCTCCACCGGCAACCATGGCCGGGCCGTGGCCCATGCCGCGGCGCATCAGGGGATACCGGCGGTGATCTGCCTATCGCGCCTGGTGCCACCCAACAAGGTGGCCGCCATCGAGGCCCTGGGCGCCGAGGTGAGGCGCGTCGGGGCCAGTCAGGACGAGGCCTTCGAGGAGGTCGAACGACTGGTGAACGAGCAGGGCATGACCCTGATCCCGCCCTTCGACGATCCCCTCGTCGTGGCGGGGCAGGGGACCATCGGCCTGGAGCTGATGGAGGATGCACCAGATCTGGACCGCGTCATCGTCGGGCTATCCGGCGGTGGCCTGCTGGGTGGCATCGGCACCGCGATCAAGGCGATCAGGCCCGACTGCCGAGTCACTGGGGTGAGCCTGTCGAGGGGGGCGGCCATGTGGGAAAGCCTCAAGGCAGGCCATCCCGTGGTCGTAGAGGAGGTCGAGAGCCTGGGGGATTCGCTGGGCGGCGGCATCGGGCGTGACAACCGCTGTACCCTGGCCCTGGTGCGCGAGGTGATGGACGATCACTTCCAGGTATCGGAGCCTGCCATCGCCCGGGCCATGGTGGCGATCCTCGAGCACGAGAAGCGGCTGGTGGAAGGTGCTGCCGCCGTGGGGCTCGCGGCCATCCAGGAGCATGCCCTGAAGAAACAGGCTTTCGAGGTGCGAGGCCAGAAGATCGCGCTGATCCTCTCCGGCAACGCGGTGTCCCTCGAGACTCTTGACCAGGCTCGGGTCCTGGCGAGACGCTGACGCCTCAGCCCTTTCACAGAGATCTCCATGCGGCTCCACCATCGCGATGCCATCGAACGGGCCGTCGGGATCGACCACGATGCCCTGGCCGCCGTGGGTTCGGACAGCCCGGAGAAGCGGGAGCTCGATGCCTCGGTGCTGACCCGCGCCGACGCCTTCGTCTGCGATACCCGGGCCCAGAGCGAGGGCAACGGCGAGCTCAAGGCGTTCGAGGGCGGTGAAGTCCCCTTCAAGGTCCATGAGCTGGGTCGGGTCATCGCCGAGGGCCAGCGTCTGCGTCTGTCGGACGATACCCTCACGGTGTGCGATCTCACCGGCACAGGTGTACAGGATACCGCCATCGCGGGCTTTGCCCTGTCACGACTGGTGGCCGGCTGAGCCATTTCGCCTCGGGTCGACTTGTCGCGGCAAGTGTCCTGGCGCAGGCTTGGGGCATTCACCGATGAAAGGAGCAGGGGCATGGCAACGATACTCGCCTTCGACGTCTACGGAACCCTGATCGACACCCATGGCGTGGTCGCCGAGCTCGAGCAGCGCCTCGCCGGACAGGTTCGTTCCGACCTGGCTCCGGAGTTCTCGCGCCGCTGGCGCGACAAGCAGCTGGAATACAGCTTCCGCCGCAGCCTGATGGGGGCCTATGTGGACTTCTCCCAGTGCACCAGAGAGGCGCTGGAGTTCACCGATCGCGCCCTCCAGACCCGATTCTCCGAGACCGACAAGGAACACCTGATGGAAATCTATGCGCGGTTGCCGGCCTTCCCCGAGGCGTCGGCTGCGCTGGACCGTCTCGTGGATGCGGGGGTGCGCTGCGTGGCCTTCTCCAATGGCAGCCGCGTGGCGGTAGAGGGATTGCTGATGCAGGCCGGGATCCGCGAGCGCTTCGATGATGTGGTCAGCGTCGATGAGATCAAGCGTTTCAAGCCCGATCCGGCAGTTTACGCCCATCTGCGTTACCGGCTCGAGAGCGAGCCTGGCGACACCTGGCTGATCTCCAGCAATGCCTTCGACGTGATCGGCGCCCGCCATGCCGGCCTGCATGCTGCCTGGGTGCGACGCAGCCCGGATGCTCCCTTCGACCCCTGGGGGATCGATCCGGACATGACGGTGGCCGACCTCGGTGCCCTGGCCGAGCGACTGGTCTGAGGGGCTGGGCCGAGCCCGTGCCAATCGCCCCGACCCTTCTACGGGCCAACGTGAAGACGCCCTGGCCGGTTTCCGGCCGGGGCGTCTTATGTCGAGGCGAGCGAGGAGATTATCGCTGTAAGGTGCAGGTGAAAACGCCGACAGAGTAATCACAGATCAACGGCAACAACACGACAATCGCGATGGCCGGACAGGAGATCCCGAGCATGACGCAGCAGCATTCGCAGACAAGACGCTTCTGGCTGGGCGGCAAGCGGGATGCCGAGCAGGACCGGTTCTTCCGTGAGGCCCTCGAGCCTCTGGGCTGGCAGGCCGGGAACGAGCATGACTGGCATGCCGGTTGGGTCACCGGCATGCCGGATGCCGCGCAGTTCCGGCGGGTCTCTCCGACACGCAAGATGAACCACTTCCCGGGCAATGCGGCGCTCACCGTCAAGAGCCGCCTACATGACAGCCTGTCCACCCTTCGCGAGCGCATCCAGGACGGCCATGGGACCGACCACGAACTCGCCCGGCGGTTGGCGTTCTTTCCCCGTGCCTATGTGATGCCCGGTGACTACCACGCACTGCAGAAGGCCGCCCTGGCCAACCCTGCCCAGCGCTGGATACTCAAGCCCACCAATGCCTCCAAGGGCAAGGGCGTGCGGGTGCTCACTGAGGTCGCCGAGGCACCTCTCGCTCCGAACTGGCTGGTGCAGGAGTATCTGGCCAATCCTCATACCATCCGTGGCCACAAGTACGTGCTGCGGCTCTACGTACTGATCACCTCTCTCGAGCCGCTGCGCGTCTACCTCTACCGCCAGGGCTTCGCCAAGCTGGCCTCTGCGCCCTGGGATCCCGACGATGCCGACAACCCCTATAGCCAGCTGACCAATCCGGACATCAACGCCCTGAATACCGGCGCCGAGGTGCCAGTGGAGTTCATCGACCTCGATCGCTACCGCCAGTGGCTGCGTGACCAGGGGCACGACGACGAAACCCTCTTCGCCCGGATCGAGGATCTGGTGGCCCTCACGCTGATCTCCGCCGTCGATGCCCTGCGAAGCCGCACGGAAGAAGCCGGAGCCGACCCGCGTGGCTGCTACGAATTGCTGGGACTCGACTGCCTGGTCGACGACGCCCTCAAGCCCTGGATTCTGGAGTGCAACCTCAGCCCGTCGTTGGGCATCTGTGCCGCCCCGGAGACAGGCGGGCGTATCGAGGAGGCCGTGAAGGGTGGGCTGGTGCATGACATGGTCTCGCTGGTCGATATCCCTGGAGAAGCCTTATCCGAGGCTGGCACTGCCGGGCAGGCGTCTGACGCCAGCGTTGCGCGGCTGGTCGCCGAGGCCGAGGCCGAGCAGGCTCGCGCCGGTGGATTCCTGCGGCTGCTGCCGGCCGCCGAGCCCGAACGCTACCTGCCCTATTTCACCCTGCCGACACTGGCCGATCTCCGGCTGGCCGAGGGGCTGACGGGACGCCCCATGCCGCCCCTGCGGCTGCAGCGGCGAGACGTGGCGGAAGTGATCGACGCGGAGCGCCTCGCCCTTTACGACACGCGCAGCGGTGACGTCTACCGGCCCAACGACACGGCGGCCCTGATCTGGTTGCTGGCGACCGAGGGGCTTTCCCCCGATGCCATCGCGGATGAACTGGCCCGTGCCTCCGCCGAGGCGGGTGCGCCGGCGCCGATATCGACGCTGCATCAGGAGGTCTGGCGCACCCTGCATCACTGGTGCCGAGTCGGCCTGCTCTGCCAGCAGGGCGACCGATCAGGGGCCTTGCCTGTGGAGCCCGAGATTCCCGAGGCGAGCGAAGCGGTGGCGCCGGCTAGGCGCGCCATGCTTCTGAGCCTCGATGGGCGAGACTGGCGGCTGGACGTGGGCAGTGACCCCGCCATGGCGAGGTTGACGACATGGTTCGGTGAGCGGCTTTCACCGCTCACCGATGAAGCGACGAGCCGTCTTCCGCGGCTGGCGGTGCTGCGCGAGTCCGGTGGCTATGCCCTGGCCACCAATGACCGGCTGTTGGCATCGCGACTGACGCTGGCGCAACTGGGCCCCGTGTTGACGGCTCACCTTATTCGTCAGGCCGCGATGCCCGGGCGCCCGGTGGTCGACGCTGGCCTGCTGGTCACGCCCCATGGCACCGGGGTGCTCTGTCTGCTCCCCGGCGGGGAGGAGAACCGCATCCTGCTGCAGAGACTGCTGGCGGCCTCGGGTGGCGTTCTGACCCGCGGCGTGCGCCTGGATATCTCGGACCCGACGATGGCCGAACCCCTGGATTTCCCCCTGCCTGACGTCGCTGGCGAGACCCCGCCTGGATTGCCCGAATCGGTGGCCCTTTGCGGCGTGTTGCTGCCGGCCGATGAGGCCGCCGAGGAGGCCCTTGCCCCGGTTGCCATGCTGGACGCGCTTGGCGCCCTGCTGCCGCATTGCCTGACCAGCCATGGCCAGGCGCTGGATGCCCACAGCGTGACGGTCCTGAGTGAATGGCTTTCCACCATTGACTCGATTGCCATCAGGTCAGGGCCAGGTGCACAAGATGCCGATGTAATTGCCGCATGGTTGCTCACCCGGATCGAGTCCGACTCCGCCGTCGCCCGCCCCGCCATGGCGAGGGGCTAAAAAGGGGCATGAGCATACGGTGATGCTGCTGCATCGCCGGTGAGGAAGCCGGTCAGAAGGGCCGACTTCACCGCATGACGACATGCCCGGCATGTCGACCATGCATTTCGAGAGTGTGTTACGAGAGTGTGTTACGAGAGTACATACCAAGGAGTTCATGATCATGACACTGCAAGAAGAGAAGCGTCGTAGCCTGCTGAGTCGCCTCAGCCGCCAACTGGGCTATACGGCACCGGCCCTCGCACTGGTCGCCAGCGGTGTGGCCTTTCAGGCCGTGGCCAGCGAACCCTCTGATGAGCTGGCTTATACCAGCGGGCAGGAGGCTCCCCTGATGCTGGCCGAGGCGCATGCCGAGGGTGGTGCCGAGGGGGGCGCCGAGGCAGAAGGCGAAGCCGAGGGTGCGGCAGAAGGTGAAGCCGAGGGTGAGGCTGAAGCAGAAGCAGAAGCCGAAGCCGAAGCCGAAGGATGATGTCGCGATAGCCGATGGATGAGAAGCCGGGCCGTTCCCCCTGGGTGACGGCCCTGGTTTCTCCCACGCCCTCGGGCGATCCCCTAACGGAACCCACAGGAGTCCCGTCATGACATCACCTCTACCCAGGCCGTTTCCTGCTGCCACGGCGAGCCTCGTCGAGGAGAATCTGCTGACCCTTGCCCAGCTGAGGGACATGGTCACGGGCCTCGGCCCCGAATGCTATCGACAGGTCTTCGGCCAGCACGGACGTCACACCCTGGGCAAGCATGTTCGCCACATCATCGATCATTACGACGCGCTGCTCGCCGGCCTCGAACGAGGATCAGAGATCATCGACTACGAGCAGCGTCGACGCGACGAAACCCTCGAGCAATGGCCCCGTGAAGCGGCGAGTCATCTGGCTGGCATCGAGGCGCGGCTGTCGACACTGGTTGACAGGCTGTCTCCGGAAACGCTGACCCTGGACTATCCTCTGGACGACGAGACGCACTCCCTGGTGTCCAGCCTGGATCGAGAGCTTGCCTTCCTGACCAGCCACAGCATCCATCACATGGCGATCATCGCCCAGCTGGCCGAACAGTCTGGTATCCATCTGCCCGAGTCGTTCGGGGTTCATCCCTCCACCCTTCGCCACTGGCAGCGGGGACCGGCAGAGCAGACGCCGCTCTCGCGGAGGAGTGCCTGATGAGGCGCACGGTACTGGCACCATGGCTGCTGGCGCTGATTCTGGCCGGCCCGGCTAGCGGCGACACCCGCTGGCCTGAACAGGGATGGCACGTCACGCCCATCTCACTTGGCTATTCCGAGACGCTGGGGGCCCTGCGAGAGGCGGTCGAGGCCGAGGGTATGTTCGTGGTCACCGAGGCCGGGCCCACCGAGGCCGCGGCCAGCAGAGGGGTCGCCATCCCCGGCAACCGGGTCGTGGGAGTGTTTCGCAACGACTATGCCGTGCGAATCCTGAGGCTGAGCGTCCCGGCGATGATCGAGGCCCCGATGCGCTTCTATGTCACCGAGAACGACGATGGCAGCACCACGCTCTCCTGGAAGTCACCGAGCCATCTGCTCACTCCCTACATGGATGGCGCCGGAGCCGAGCTGGCATCGATCGCCCACGAACTCGACACCCTGTTTGCCGACATCGTATGGCGGGTCGCTGAGGCATCGGAGTAGCGCCTGATCTCACTCAGGGGCAGGAAGGGGAAGCGGGCGTCGAGGAGAAGGCCATATGCGTAAGCCAGGCCGTGGCATCGACGCCAGCATTGTCGCCGTCGCTCATCAGGGCCAGGCCATCGATGCTGTTCGCGGGACTGCCGAAGAGTCGCCGATACCCGCCAGCACCACTGAAGGTATGGTGTCTCGCGCAGGTCGATCTCGCGCTCCAGATATTTCGCCGACGCCTGCTGTCGGGCGCTTGCCTGGCTGGACAGGCCCGTGAAATCGGGCCCGGGTACCTTGCCATGGGCCTGGACGTTGGCCAACCTGAGCGGGAGTTCATTGAAAAGGAAGGCGTCATCATGTGGAAATCGTTGACTGGCACGGCCTTGGGCATGCTCTTGGCCGTGCCGCTGATCGTGCAGGCACAAACGCATGGCATCATGCATCTCACTTCGGGTGACGATATCGAGCGTGTCGAGGAGCGACTGCGTGCGGCGATCGACGAGAAGGGACTGACCCTGATGAACGTTGTCGATCATGCTGCCAATGCTAAGCAGGCTGGATTGTCACTGCCGGCGACCCGTACCTTCATCTTCGGCAACCCGGCGGTGGGCACGCCGATGATGCAGTGCCAGGGCAGCATGGCGCTGGATTTGCCGCAGAAAATGGTGGTGAGGGAGACCGACGACGGCGTTCGGTTGGAATGGAACTCCCCCCACTACATGGCCGAGCGCCACGGCCTGCAAGGTTGCGACCTGCCCCTGGACAAGGTCGCCGGTGTGCTGGAGGGGGTGGCAGGCGCGGCCGCAGGCCCGTGAAGCCTGCCCCGAGGTCCCTGAAACCGGGCCCGTAAAACATTTTACATTTTCGGGCCCTCATGGCCCGTCATCATCCTGCTCCGGACCGAAGTGCTTGCCGACGTCGTGTAGCAGCGTGAACTGCTTGTCACACTTTCGGCAGTCACCGCACATGGAAAGGTGCAGACGCAGCGAGAGCCTTTCCTGGAAGGTGAGTGGGCGATCCTGTCTGAGCGACATCATGCGGGTCGCCTCCTTGCACATCATCATGCTGTTTCCCCCCTGAGCCAGCCCTGCTCGATGCAGGCCCGAAGTTTCAGCCGAGCGCGATGCAGCATGACCCAGCAGTTGTTTTCCTTGATGCCCATTTCCTTGCAGATATCGTCGGTGGAAAGCCCCATCAGTTCGCGCAGGGAAAATATTCTGGCGGCGCTGTCCGGCAAGGCGATCATGCAGGCATCGAAGACCTGCCAGAAATGGTCGCTCTCGAAGGCCGCCTCGGGTTCTCCCCAGCTGGAGGGACGGGCATCTTTCCGCCAGTGGCCGTTCTTCTGGAACTGCCGGTCGATGGTGTCGTCATCGTCCTCATCCTCCAGAGGCTGCCAGTGTCCATGACGCTTCTGGGCGCGCATGGCATCGAGGATCTTGTACTTGAGGATGCCGAAGACCCAGGTCTCATAGCCGGACCTCCCGGCAAAGCTGTCATTCTTTTCGATGGCGGACATCATGGCCTCCTGAACGACATCCTCGGCCTGGCTTCGATCACGCAGGTGCATGAGAGCGAAAGAGACCAGGCGCGGCCTGACTGCCGTAAGTCTCTGTAACCTGCTTTCTTTTTCATCCATCTGTGAACCCCTGTTCCCTTTGCTGTTGCTTTCCCCGATGCCGGAAAATTCTAGCAGCTGGTTTCAGCTGCAGGGGAGGCACTTCCTTGGGTCGTCATGTCCGATGGTCGAGCCCGATGTCCCCGAACAGAGCGCCGTGACGGGCCAGGCGCTCAAGGTCCTCGAGCCGGTCGACACCCCGGTCGGTCGAGGCAGGCAAGCCGCCAGCCGGACATCGAAGCGTCCCCAGACGACCGGACCAGCACCCTTGATGCCAGGGGACGTGCCCGGACCACCGTATCGTCGAGGCTGCCGTCGTCCATGACCAGTATCTCCACGCCGCTGGCCTGCAGCTCTCTCAGTCGGGTCAGCAGCGCCTCGATGGTGGCCGCCTCGTTGAGTGTCGAGACGATGATGCTGAACCGGTCCGGCATGCCGCCTGTCCTCCTGATGTGACTATCGGTGCAGTGATGCCTTGGGTCGGACCATTCGCCTCGGCCTTACACTGTGGCGGTGGCTGCCGGTCCTGTAAGGCGTCCTCCGACGATACGACAGAAACACAGAGCCGCCGATAGGCTGGCGGCGTTGATCAATGAGTCCGCCGGGCGGAAGGGGGAAGCGATGAATGGGTCGCGCAGTATCCTGGTGTCACTGGCCGCCTTACTGCTCTCGGCGTCACCGGCCTTGGCGGGAGTGCCCACCGTCTTTCCTGCCGAGGTGCCCGTGGGCCATACCCTCGAGGCATTTCGCCAGGCGGTGCGCCCGGGTGGCCCCGGAAAGGATGGTATTCCCTCCCTCGACCGGCCCCGCTTTCACTCGGCCGATGCCGCGGATGCGATGCTCGATGATCGCGACAGGGTCGTCGGCCTCTACCTGGAAGGTGAGGCGCGTGCCTATCCCCAGCGCATCCTGGTATGGCATGAGATCGTCAACGATGAGCTCCGTGGCAAGCCCGTCAGCATCACCTACTGCCCCCTGACGGGGACCGCACTGGGCTTTCATCGCGGGGATAGCGAATTGGGCGTGTCCGGCCGGCTGGTGAACAGCAACCTGGTCATGTACGACCGCGCCACCGACAGCAAATGGCCCCAGATGCTCGGCGTGGCCATCGACGGCCCCCTGGCGGGACAGGGGCTCGATGAGCTGAGGGTCATCTGGACCACCTGGGGGGCCTGGAAGGCACGCCATCCCGACACCCGCGCGCTCTCGCCCGAGACGGGACATGTGCGCAACTATCGACGCGACCCCTACGGAAGCTATAACCCGCTGAGCGGCTACTACCTGCCGGAGAGCTCCCGGCTGTTCCCGGTGATGGCGGAAAGTCGGCGCCTGCCGCCCAAGGCCACCGTGCTCGGGTTTCGCACCTCGGCAGGGGCGGCCGCCGTGACCACGCACGCCTTGCGTGGCGAGGCAGTGATCGATCTGGCCGTGGGGGGCACCTACTATTCGGTGATCCACGATGCCGTCCTGGATACCGGCTGGGTCGTTCATAACCCACGGCGTAGCGAGATCCGTGTCGAGGACCTGCAGTTCGGTCCACAAGGCGTCACCGGCGGCGGCACCGAAGGTCTCGCTGCCGTGAATGCCTTCGAGGCCATGTGGTTTGCCTGGAAGGCCTTCTACCCCGATACCCTGCTCTACCAGGGTGAGGAGCAGCGGCCATGAAACTCCTTCGCACCCTGTGGGAGAGTCTGCGTCATTGGCCGCTGGGCCTCGGGCTGGCGGGGGGCGTGGCGCTGGTCTATGGCGGGCTCTTTCTCTGGCTGACTGGAGATCTGGGAGGCGGGGGAGGCGGAGGCCTGCATGCGACCTTTCCTTCCTGGGAGCGTGTCTGGGAGGCACGCGGTCCCTTCCATTTCGAACCGGTCGGGCTGATCGAGGCCGGTCCCCTCGTATGGACCTTCAGCCCGGTCAATACCCTTGTGGCATGGGGGCTTGGCCTGTTGCTGGGCACCAACCTGGTCCTGGCATGGAGGCTGCGCCGGGTGTCTCGTATCTGTGGGTGGCAGGCCTCGGGCAGCACCTTGCTGTCGAGCCTGCCGGCCCTGTTGGCGGGAGGCGCGTGCTGCGCTCCGCTGGTACTGATCTGGCTGGGTCTGCCGCTGGCGAGGGCCTTGGCATCGATGACCCCCTGGCTCATCCCGCTGGCCACATTATTGCTGCTGGCGAGTCTCGTTTACCTGACCATGGCCCTGGCGTCTTCTATCTACTGAGCTGCTGGAGGGATCCATGATGTCCAACATGCTGGACCGTTGCGGCCGTGGGCTCGGTGGCTGGCTGTCCTGCCCCAGGCCCTGGCATCGCCCCCTGCAGCCCGTCGAGGAGGGCTTTCGGGAATGTCTCGAGCCCGGTGATGTCCTGCTGGTCGAGGGCTCCTCGAGAATCAGTACGGTGATCAAGTACCTCACGCAGTCGACCTGGTCCCACGCCGCCCTCTACGTGGGGGATGGCGGCTTCGTCGAGGCAGATCTGTCGGATGGGGTGCGAATCGTGGGCTTCGCGGCCTATGAGGGCCATGCACTGCGCATCTGCCGCCCGGTGGGGTTGGGCCCGGACGAGATCGATCGCCTGGTCGCCTTTGCCTGCGGGCGGGTGGGCCACCGCTATGACCTGCGCAACATCCTGGACCTGGCTCGCTACCTGCTCCCCCTGCCGCCAGTGCCGATGCCATGGCGACGCCACATGCTGGGGCTCGGCAGCGGGGACCCCACCCGGGCCATCTGCTCGACCCTGATCGCCGAGGCCTTCCAGTCGGTACGCTACCCGATACTACCGATCCTCGTGGCAGGCCAGGCGCGGGTATTCAAGCGCCGCCACCATAGCCTGTTCACTCCCCGGGATTTCGACCTGTCTCCCTGGTTCGAGGTCGTCAAGCCCCACCTGGTGGGCGGCTTCGACCCGCACGGCCTGACGTGGCAGGAGCCGGCGTGAAGGTCTCGCGGCTCAGGGCAACAGCTCGATCACCCGCCCGCCGGCCGCCTTGGCGTCCTCCCGGTCGTGGGTGACCAGCAGGCTGGGCAGGCCGGCCTCGCGAAGTCGTTCGAACACCAGCTGGCGCATCTCGCGGCGCAGGTGCGTGTCGAGCTTCGAGAAGGGCTCGTCGAGCAGCACCGCGCAGGGGGCCGACAGCAGCAGGCGCATCAGCGCCACCCGGGCCTTCTGGCCGCCGGACAGCGTGGCCGGGTCGCGGTCGCCGAAGCCGGCGAGGCCGATGCGTGCCAGGGCCCGGTCGACCCGGGCGGCCTTGTCGGCGGTGGCCAGGGGCATCCCGAAGCGCAGGTTGCCGGCCACCGACAGGTGGGGGAAGAGCAGCGGGTCCTGGAACAGCAGGCCGATGCCGCGGCGCTCGGCCGGCAGGTCGCCGATGTCGCGTCCGTCCAGCAGGACCCGGCCAGCGGCCTGGAACCCGGGTGCCAGGAAGCCGGCCAGGTGGGCGAGCAGAGTCGACTTGCCCGAGCCGGAGGGCCCCATCACGGTAAGCACCTCGCCCGGTCCGATGTGAGTGTCGAGTGACACCAGCGTCTTGCCGTCCAGACGGATCCGGACGTCGCGGAGTTCGAGTCGATGGGTCGTGTTCATGGGGATCCCTGCATGCCGCGGCGGTTCGACCATAGCAACTTCGGCAGGCCGATGGCGATCACGAAGCCCGCCAGGGGCAGGCAGGCCTGGACCAGTGCCCAGACCCCGATCACCCGTCGGTTGCCGCCGGCGGCCAGCGAGACTGCCTCGGTAGTGACGGTGGTCACCCGTCCCGCTCCCAGCAGCTGGGTAGGAAGGTACTGGCCTATGCTCACCGCCAGTCCCACGGCCATGGCGGTGAGCAGTGGGGCCAGCAGCATCGGCAGGCGTACCCGCCAGAAGGCGGCATTGCGTGAGGCCCCGAGCGTCAGGGCCAGCTGGGACCAGCGCGGATCGAAGCGCCGGTAGGCCTCCGAGAGTGAGAGGAACACATAGGGCAGCACGAACAGCAGGTGACCGAAGGTGATCAGGCCGTGGGTCGGCCGGGTGCCGAGCTGCTCCATCACCACCACCAGGCCGAACAGGAAGGCGATCTGCGGAACGATCAGCGGGAGGTAGAGCAGCCAGAGGGCCTTCGAGGCCGGTCGGCGGGTGCGCTGCTCGTTCTCCAGTGCCGCCAGGGCCAGGACCCCAGCGAGCAGGGTCGAGAACAGCGCGATCAGGGCCGTCGAGGCGAGAGGCTCGCCGAGAGAGGGGAGGGCCTGGGCCCAGTGGTCCATGGTCATGCTGCGGGGCAGGGCATCGGGAAACCGCCAGAACCCGGCCACGGAGTGGATCGCCAGGCCGCCGATGCCGGTGAAGGCGACCGCCGCGGTGAGCAGGATCAACAGTTTGCCGGTGAGGTGCAGGCTCGCCTCGCCTCGCCTCCGGCCCCCGCGTGCGATCCAGCCGTCCATGGATCTTGCCACGAGCCGTTCAAGCCCCCACCAGATCAATAGCGCCGTGGCGGTGACGCCGAGCTGCAGGATCGCGCCTGCCGAGGCCAGGAAGCGCTGGTCGAGGTCGGGGTCACTGAACCAGGTGAGGATCGACACGGCCAGCGTCGGCGGCAGGGTGGGGCCGAGGATCATCGCCACATCCACCACCGACGAGGCGTAGGCGATGACCGCGAACACCGGCAGGCGGATCAGCGGGTATAGGGCCGGCGCCACGACCTTGAGCCAGGCGATGGCGGGCCGGTAGCCCAGCGAACGAGCCATGGCCACGCGACGCTCTGGATCGAGCTGGGGCAGCGCCGCCAGGCTCATCAGCAGCAGGAAGGGCACCTCCTTGATCACCAGCCCCGCGATCAGCGACAGCCCCCAGGGATCCTGGACGATCAGCAGGTCCGGCGGGCGTTCCCAGCCGGTCAGCGACGGTGACGTCAACCGCGCGATCAGCCCGGAAGGGGCGATCAGGAAGGCCAGGCCGAAGGCCGCGGCGGCATGGGGAATGGAGAGCAGCGGTGAGACCAGTCGCCGGATCCACCGGTCCAGCCGGCTGCCCGTCGCGGCGGCCAGGTAAAGCAGCACCACCGACAGCGAGATGGCGGTGGCGATCAGTCCGCTGGCGAGGCTGATGGCGACCGAGCGTCCGATGCCCGGCTGGGCGGCCAGCGCCCGCCAGGGGGCCAGCGAAAAGCTGTCTCCGCCGAGTGCTGGCAGGTAGCCGAAGGCCGGCAGCAGCGCCATGGCGAGGCCCGCCAGGATCGGTGCGACCAGCAGGATGACCATGAGCACGGGTGCCAGGCGCAGCATCATCGGCTCGACCTCGCCTCGCGGATGCCCAGGGCGCTCTGCGTCGTCATCATTGGCCGATGTAGCGAGCCTGCCAGGCATCCTGCAGGGCCTTCATCCAGCTGGGGTGCGGCTCGGGCAGCGTCTGTTGCAGGGCGCCCGCCGGCAGCATCGCCGGATTGCTCGACGCCAGGGAGAACAGCGACCTGTCATCTTCCTCCAGGCGGGCCACGTCGAGCACGGTGCGATCCCCCCAGACGTCGAGGTCCTGCTTGGTTGCCTGGGCCTCAGGCGACAGCAGGAAGTCGGCGACCACCATGGCGCCGGCCTTGTGGGGCGAGTTGAAGGGGATGGCCACGAAGTGCACGTTGCCCAGTGTACCGCTCTTCGGCACGTAGCTGCGCGTGCTCTCCGGCAGCTCGTAGTCGGCCACTGCCGCGGCCGGCTCCGAGGGCGTGAAGGTGAAGGCCAGCGACAGCGCGCCATCGCCCATCAGGCTGCGCATCTCGGGCCCGCTGGCGGGAAACTGGCGGCCGCTGCGCCAGAGGTGGGGGTGGAGAGCATCCAGATAGTCCCAGAGCGGGGCGGTGACGGATTCGAAGTCGCTCTGCTCGACCGGCGCGTAAAGCGCCTCACCTTGATCGCTCAGCTCGATCAACGCCTGCTTGAGGAAGGTGCTGCCGGTGAAGTCGGGAATGCGCGGGTAGGTGAAGCGGCCCGGGTTCTCCCGGGCCCAGGCCAGCAGCGCGTCGATGTCCTGGGGCGGCGTCTCGACCGCTTCATCGTCGTAATAGAAAGTGATCTGGGCCCGGCCCCAGGGGGATTCGTACCCCTCGGTAGGCAGGGTGAAGTCGGTGACGACCTCGGGGTTGTGCTCGGGATGGGTCAGGGCGAAGTTCGGCAATGACCGGGCGAAGGGCCCGAACAGCAGGTCGTTCTCCTTCATGGCGGCGAAGTTCTCGCCGTTGATCCAGATCAGGTCGACATTGCCGGCGTCATCGTTGCCGGCCTGCTTCTCCGCCAGCACCCGGGAGACCGCCTCGGCGGTATTGCCGATCTTGACGTGCTCAAGCTCGATGCCGAACTGCTCGTCGATCCGCCCGGCCACCCAGGCGATGTATTCGTTGGTGCGCTGCTCGCCGGCCCAGGCATACCAGTAGACCGTCTGTCCTCGGGCCTCGTCGAGCACAGCCTCCCAGTCGTCCGGGTCGGGGGCGGCCTGCAGGACCGAGGACCAAAGCAGCAGGGCCGGCAGGAGGGCGGCTAGCCGGAGGGAGAAAGCGCGCATCGCGGGGTTCCTTTTTCCGGGGGTTGATAAGGGAGCTTGATTGATAAGGGGGGCGGTCAAGAGTGGACATGATTCAACTGCGAGCATGAGGGGAGAGCAGGCGTTCCATCACGCGACTCTCTTGCCGGACATGCTCGATGTCGGACACGGGAAGGTATCGGTCGACGCGGTCGCGGACATGGGTGACCACCGCGTCGTCGCTCAACTCCGCCGACCAGTCCTCGCCACAGCCCCGGGTATCCCGCGAACGCCGATGGCTGGCTCGCCACTTCGCGCACCCGCTCGAGCCGTACATGGTGATGGGCCAGGCCTGTGTCTGCCATCGGATGCATGGCCTCTATATCCACATCATGACCGGTGCGGGACAAGGCCATGCCCCGGCAATGGCAGAGGGCCGAAGGGGCCTGTGGCAGACCGGGGCGGCAGGCAGTATCCGGCATGACGATCCTTGATGGGTGAATGGTAGGTCATCGATGGTCGCACGAGGGGGGCTTTCCTTACATCGCCGCCGGCAGGATACTCAGGGTGTCGTGCCAGGGCAGACCGGGGCGGTCATTTCCCCCTCGTTTGTAAGCCCGCGTTCCTTCCTTCGACACAACGGGAGCGTTGATGCGCTATCAGCGTCCCCGAGATCTTCCCAACAAGCACAACAGAGGGTGAAAGATCATGTCACAGCATGACGATAAACGCCGCCGACTCCTGAGTCGCCTGAATCGGCAACTGGCCTACACGGCTCCGCTGCTCGCGTTGGTGGCGGGGGGCAGCGTCCTTCACGCCTCGGCAAGCGACGACGCGGCCATGTCGGAATTCTCCTCGCCTTCCGATGCGTCCCTGCTGCTGGCCAGCCATCACGTCGAGGGAGAAGCCGAAGCCCAGGGTGAAGCCGAAGCCGAGGGAGAAGCCGAAGCCGAGGGAGAAGCCGAAGCCGAGGGAGAAGCCGAAGCCGAGGGAGAAGCTGAAGCCGAGGGAGAAGCTGAAGCCGAGGGAGAGGCCGAAGCAGCAGGCGGCTCCAGTGCTCTGGTCGCAAGGCCCGAGGACTACTCGCCGGCGTACAGCGAGACCGGCGACAATCCCGAGGAGATGCTGGCCCGCGGCGAGGCGCTCTACAATGACACCTCCTTGAGCACCAATGGACTGGCCTGCGCGAGCTGTCACGGCGGTGATGGTCAGGATACGGCCTTCAATCCGACCTTCCAGCAGCCCTTCCCCCACCCGGTGGGGATGGCCGCCAACCAGTTCGGCATGTCGGAGGTATACGCCGACGAGATGGTACAGATATGCATGGTTGCGCCGATGGCCGCCGAGCCTCTCGAGTGGGGCAGCGACGAGCTGACCTCGCTGGCGGCCTACATGGTGGAGGTGCAGAAGCGTGCTGCCGGAAAGCCTCATAAGCTCTGAGCCTGGCGTCAGGCAATGATCGGGCCCGCCATTCGGCGGGTCCGAGCTGTTCAGGGCATTGGCCGATAGCACACCACGCTCGCGTCAGGGCAGGCTGTTGCCGCCGCCGGGGCCACTGCCTACGCTGATATCGGTAATGACTGAACCACTGTCCCGCGATGATGTTCTCAGGGGCAGGTGTCTCACGGTGAGCAGGCGATGACGAATCGATATCACAGGAGCATGAACGGACGCATCCTGTTGCTGGCCAGCCTGCTGTGCCTGGCGCTGGGTGCCCTGCTGGCCTGGCAGGTCCAGGCCCAGCAGGGCGAGCGCATCGCCCTGGTGATGACGGTAGACGATGCCATCGGGCCGGCCATCGGCGACTACTTCCAGCGTGGCCTGGAGGTGGCCGAGGAACGCGAGGCCGAGCTGGTGGTGGTGGAAATGGACACCCCCGGCGGGCTCGACGCCTCGATGCGCGCCATGATTCGCAGCATGCTCGCTTCCAGCGTGCCCGTCGCCATCTACGTCTCGCCGGCGGGTGCCCGGGCCGCGAGTGCCGGCACCTACCTGCTCTATGCCAGCCATGTGGCGGCGATGGGGCCGGCTACCCACCTCGGCTCGGCGACCCCGGTGCAACTGGGTGGCGGTGGGGGGCTGCCGGGCCTGGGCGAGCCGGAGCAGGAGGGTGCCCCGGAGGATCCCGCCGACGGTAAGGCCGCAGGCAAGGCCGAACCGTCAGGGGAAGACGTCGCCGGGCGGGAGTCGCCGGCAAAGCGTCGGGGCGAGACGGCCATGGAGCGCAAGGTGCTGGAGGATGCCGTCGCCTATATCCGGTCGCTGGCCGAGCGCCACGGTCGCAACGCCGACTGGGCCGAACTGGCCGTGCGTGAGGCAGTCAACCTCACCGCCCGGGAGGCCCTGGAACAGAATGTCATCGATGTAGTGGCCACTGACATCGATGACCTGTTGGAGCAGGTCGATGGGCGCAAGGTGGTGATGTCCGACGGTTCCCTGACCCTCTCCACCTCGGACCTGGTCGTCGAACGTTTCGATCCGGACTGGCGGACCAAGCTGTTGTCGGTGATCACAAATCCCAATGTCGCCTACTTCCTGATGATCATCGGCTTCTACGGACTGATCTTCGAGTTGTCCAATCCCGGCGGCCTGGTGCCGGGCACCATCGGTATCATCTCGTTGCTGCTGGCGCTGTTCGCCTTCCAGGTGCTGCCGGTCAACTATGCTGGACTGGCGCTGATCCTGGTGGGGCTGGGGCTGATCGTGGGCGAGGCCTTGATGCCCAGTTTCGGCATTCTCGGGATAGGTGGCATCGTCGCCTTCGTGATCGGATCGGTGATACTGATGGATGCGGACACCCTGAACATCTCGCTGCCGATGATCGGCGGCATCGCCCTCCTCGCGGCCGGCCTGATGCTGTGGGTCATGACCCGCTTCATCGGATTGCGTCGTCGCACGCCGCGGACCGGCCAGGAGGAGCTCCTGGGCAGCGAGGCCACCGCACTCGAGGACTTTTCCGGCCAGGGACATGTGCGCTTGATGGGCGAGCGCTGGAATGCCCGAAGCACCCAGCCGCTGTCACGCGGGCAGTCGGTTCGCGTGACGGCGGTCGATGGCCTGACCCTGGAGGTCGAACCGCTGGCATCGTCACCCTGATGCAAGACTGGCGCGGTCGATGATTCGCATCGCCCGGCCCAACCGAGGAGTCGACATCATGTTGCTTTCCTATCTCGTACCGGTCGTCCTGCTGATTCTGTTGCTGGCAGCATCGATCCGCATCATGCCCGAATACAAGCGGGGGGTGGTGTTCTTCCTTGGCCGCTTCCAGGCGGTGAAGGGCCCGGGCCTGCTCATCATCATCCCGGGCATCCAGAAGATGCAGGTGGTCGATCTACGGGTGATCACCATGGATGTCCCGGAGCAGGACGTCATTTCCCAGGACAACGTCACCGTCAAGGTCAATGCGGTGCTCTACTTCCGGGTGGTGGATCCCGAGAAGGCGATCATCCAGGTGGAGAACTTCGTCAACGCCACCAGCCAGCTGGCACAGACCACCTTGCGTTCGGTGCTCGGCAAGCACGATCTGGATGAGATGCTCTCCGAGCGCGACAAGCTCAACGACGATATCCAGGAGATCATCGATAGCTCCGCCGAGAGCTGGGGGATCAAGGTGGCCAATGTGGAGATCAAGCATGTCGACCTCGACGAGAGCATGATCCGCGCCATCGCCCGCCAGGCCGAGGCTGAGCGCGAGCGTCGCGCCAAGGTTATCCATGCCGAGGGCGAACTGCAGGCTTCCAAGAAGCTGGTGGAGGCGGCCAATGTCATGTCCGAGAACTCCGCCGCGCTGCAGTTGCGCTACCTGCAGACCATGAGCGACATGAGCAACAATAACGCCTCGACCATCGTGGTGCCGCTGCCCATGGACATCATGGAGGCCTTCCGGCAGATGAAGGCATCGCCCGCGGCCAGGGCGCGCACCGGCGGCGCTTCACCGGATGATGGCTCTTGATGCCCTCTTGATGCCCGGTGGGAGGCCCCGCAAGAGGGGCCGGCGAGGGGCCTCTGGTCTGCGCCATCACCCTGCGGGATGATCGACCTGGGGCGCTCTGGCCGGCCCGGCGGCCCGGATGCACCCCCGCCCCATCTCTGCTAGTATTCCGCGGTCTTGTGGGTGCATGGATTAGACTTTCGTTGCTTCATGCCCCGCTCTCCTGACTTTCGGCGATGCTCACCGTTTCGAGCCAGGCATCGCTCGGCATCACGTCGATGCCCCCTGTGTCCCTGCGCACGTCCTCGCGATATTCATCCTCTCCATCGAGACGCCCACGGCGACAGCATCGTGCGGGGGCCGGGGAAGGCACGCGCATCAGACGACCCGAATGCCTCATGGCCCTCACATCTCTCCTGACTGGACCGCAGCATGTATGAAAAAATGAAACTGAGTTGGTTTTCCAACCTCAAGGGTGACACGCTCTCGGGCATCGTCGTCGCCCTGGCCCTGATCCCCGAGGCCATCGCCTTCTCCATCATTGCCGGGGTCGACCCCAAGGTGGGGCTCTACGCCTCCTTCGCCATCTGCGTGATCATCGCCTTCGCCGGCGGGCGCTCGGGCATGATATCGGCGGCCACCGGTGCCATGGCGTTGTTGATGGTCACCCTGGTCAAGGAACATGGCCTCCAGTACCTGCTGGCCGCCACCCTGCTTACGGGGGGCATCCAGATACTGGCGGGGTATCTCAAGCTCGCCGAACTGATGCGCTTCGTCTCGCGCTCGGTGGTCACCGGCTTCGTCAATGCCCTGGCGATCCTGATCTTCATGGCCCAGCTCCCCGAGCTGACAGGCGTGACCTGGCACGTGTACGCCATGACGGCGGCCGGCCTTGCGATCATCTACGGCTTCCCCCATGTGCCGGTGGTAGGCAGGCTGTTGCCGTCGCCGCTGGTCTGCATCCTGGTGTTGACCGCGGTCTACATGATCACCGGCATGGAGATCAGAAGCGTGGGAGACATGGGCGAACTGCCCGATACCCTCCCGGTGTTCCTGTGGCCGGAGGTGCCGCTCAACCTCGAGACCCTGATGATCATCCTGCCCTACTCGCTGATGCTGGCCGTGGTAGGGCTGCTGGAGTCGATGATGACCGCCACCATCGTCGACGACCTGACCGACACCAAGAGCGACAAGAATCGTGAGTGCAAGGGTCAGGGCATCGCCAATCTCGGCGCGGGCCTGCTGGGTGGCATGGCGGGCTGCGCGATGATTGGCCAGTCGGTCATCAACATCAAGTCCGGGGGGCGCCGGCGCCTGTCGACCCTCATCGCCGGCATGGTGCTGCTGGTGATGGTGGTCTTCTTGGCCGACTGGGTGTCGCAGATCCCCATGGCGGCGCTTGTCGCGGTAATGATCATGGTCTCCATCGGTACCTTCAGTTGGAGTTCCATCAAGGACCTCAAGAAGCACCCGATGAGCACCAACATCGTGATGGTGGCCACCGTGGCGGTGACCGTGGGCACCCACAACCTGGCCATCGGCGTCTTCGTCGGCGTGCTGCTGGCCGCCATGAACTTTGCCAACAAGGTGGGCAACATCCTCTACATCGGCAGCGAGGAGGCTGACGAGGGCACCGCGAGGGTCTACAAGGTGGTGGGCCAGGTGTTCTTCGCTTCCTCCGAGCGCTTCAGCAACGCCTTCGACTTCAAGGAGACGGTGGAGAAGGTCGTCATCGACCTGTCTCGCGCCCACTTCTGGGACATTACCGCTGTCCAGACCCTGGACCGGATGGTGATCAAGTTCCGTCGCGAAGGCACCGAGGTTGAGCTGATCGGCCTCAACGAGGCCACCGCCACCATCGTCGATCGCTACGCGGTGCATGACGACCCGGAAGCCGTCGAGAAGCTGATGGGCGGCCATTGACGCGCCGGGCGGATGGTGTAGAACGTGGATGAGACGACAATACACGCCAGTTTCAGGACAAGACGATGACAGAACAGGTGATGGCCGCCATCGACGGCTCGCAGTTTTCTGAAGGGGTCTGCGACTACGCGGCCTGGGCCAGCCTGGCGCTGGAAGCGCCGCTGACCTTCCTGCACGTGGTGGACAACCACCCGCAGACCGCCGAGACGGACCTATCCGGCAACATCGGGCTCGGGGCCCGAGAGCACCTGCTCGAGGAGCTTTCGCACCTGGACGAGCGGCGAGCCAAGGTAGCTCAGGAGCAGGGTCGGCTGATGCTCAAGGCGGCCAGGGAGCGGGCCGTCGGTCACGGCGTGGGCGATCCGGCCGGCCGCCAGCGCAACGGCACCCTGGTGGAGACCCTCGAGGAGTTGCAGGACGAGATCCGCCTGCTGGTGGTGGGCAAGCGCGGCGAGGGGGCACATCAAGCCAGCGACCACCTTGGCTCCAATCTGGAGCGGGTGGTGCGTACCCTGCACCGGCCGATCCTGATGGTACCGGACACCTACAAGAAGCCCGAGAAGGTGATGCTGGCCTTCGACGGCAGCAAGACCACCCGCAAGGGGGTCGAGCTCCTGGCCAGGAGCCCGCTTTTCAGTGGCATCCCCTGCCATGTGGTCATCGTCGGCGCCGAGACCGGCGACAACCGCTCCCAGCTGGACTGGGCGCTTTCGACCCTGCGCGATGCCGGGCATGAGGCCGAGGGGGCGATCCGCGCCGGCGAGGTGGAGGAGACCCTGCGCAGCTACCAGCAGGAACACGGCATCGATCTGCTGGTGATGGGGGCCTACGGCCACTCGCGTGTTCGCCATCTGCTCGTCGGCAGCACCACCACCACGATGCTGCGACGCGCCAGCCTGCCGGTGCTGCTGCTGCGCTGATCGTCATCGCCTGCTGAAAGGACGCCGGCCCACGGGCCGGCGTCGTCGCGTCAGGCCTCTAACTCTCGTCAGGCCCCTGGCCCTGGGCCTCGGGACTCGCCAGCACGCCCTGGGCCAGCGCCCAGCCGACGGCCAGAAACGCCAGCATGCCGACCAGCACCATAGAGAAGGAGGCGCCCAGGTCCAGTGCCATGCCCAGCACTGCCGGGGCGATGCCGGTAGAGAAGACCATGGCGGCGCTGAGGGTGGCACGCACCGTGCCCAGGTGCTCCGCTCCCCAAAGTCGCACCAGCAGGCTGGTGGCGATGGACTCCTGGGCCCCCATGGCGAGCCCCCCGCCCACCATCAGTGCCCAGACGCCGGCATGGCCGCCGACGGTGATGGCCATGACCAGTGCCAGGGCGAAGGGCAGCAGATAGAGCCTGGCCAGGCGCACCGGTCCCAGTCGGTCGACCCAGCGCCCGCCAAGCAGTGCGCCCGGCAGCTTGGCCAGTCCCATGCCGGTCAAGGCCAGGGCATAGACGCCCAGCGCACTGCCCAGGTCCTCGGTCATGCGCGCCTGGTAGATGAATATCCCGGTCATGGTCACCGGCAGGATCATCAGCAGCGGGAGCAGTTGCCAGAAGCGCGCCTCCCGAAAGGGGCGCGGCCCGTCACGGTGCTGGCCCTTGCTCGGTCGCTCGCCCGGCGCCTTCGGCCAGGAGCCGCGCAGCAGCAGCGGCACCCAGAAGACCGCCAGTGCCAGCACGAAGAGCCACCACAGCTGCCGCCAGCCCAGCCACACCAGCAGGGCCGCCATCAGCGGCGGCAACAGCGTTTCGCCCAGCATGGTGCCCATGCCGACCAGACCCAGTGCTCGGCCGCGAAGGCTGACGAACTCGCGACCGGCGAGGGTGTTGCCCAGGTGGGTCATCATGCCCTGGCCGCACAGGCGCACCAGGCCCAGCCCCAGCAGCCCCGTTATCCACCAGGGGGAGAGGGTGAGCAGCGCCACGCCGGTGAGCAGGGTGACGAGCACCGCCAGCGCGAAGCGCCGTGGCGCCAGCCAGTCGATGACCGGGCCGAAACGCAGCATGGCGAAGCCGGCCACCAGGGTGACAAGGGCATAGGCGGTGCCAAACTGGCCGGCGGTGAGTCCCAGCCTGGCGGAGATCGGCGCCTGGAAGAGGCCGATAAAGAAGCTCTGGCCCAGGCTCGAGGTGAACATCGCCAGGAAGGCAATGCCCAGCAGCCCGCGATGATCCCGCAGCAGGGTGCGGTAGCCCATGATGACCTCCGGATTGTCGTACATGAGTGCGGCCGCAAGACCGCAGTGGCAAGATGGAGCCCCTGTGGCCTGACGGCTGAAAGCGTCCTAGGATATCAGCCGAGCGCTGACCGTGGGGTGCGGAGCTGTCCCGACGTTCTCGGAAATGGAGGCGGTGATGAATCATCCTGACCTGGAGATGGAGGTCGTGGTGGAAAGGCTCCACGCGCTGCGCACCGAGCTGCTCGAGCAGAGCGAAGCCAGCCGCGGCTCCCGTGATACCGTGATGCTGGACCAGACCTCGGTGGGACGCCTGTCGCGCATGGACGCCCTGCAAGGCCAGGCCATGGCCAAGGCCGAGGAGGAGCGGCGCCAGCTCTCCCTGCGGCGTGTTACCAGCGCCCTCTCGCGCATCGACAAGGGCGGGTACGGTGAATGCATCGCATGTGGCGACTGGATCGACTCCCGGCGGCTGGAACGGGATCCCCTGGTGCTGAAATGCATCGATTGTGCCGAGTGACGCCACGCCGACGTGACCCGGGTAACAAACCCGACGGAGAGACCACGATGACCATCGAAAGACACGACACCAAGGCGCGCATGAGCCGTGCAGTGATCCACAACGGCATGGCATGGCTGTGTGGCCAGGTGGCCGGCCCCGAGGCCCGCCATGGTGATATCACCGAGCAGACCCGGAGCATGCTGGATCGGGTCGATGCACTGCTCGCCGAGATCGGCTCCGACCGCGAGCATCTGCTCTCGGCGACCCTCTACCTCAAGGACGGCCATGACGTTGCCGCCATGAACGCCGTCTGGGATGACTGGGTGCCCACCGGCCATGCACCGGCCCGCACCTGTGTCTGTGCATCGCTTCCCTCCGATGAGCTGAAGGTAGAGATCACGGTTACCGCCCTGGTGCCGGGCAACTGACGGGCCTGGGCATGACGTGGCCCGTGGTGAACGGTCGTGTCGCCTAGCGTTGGCAGGGGTCGTCGATGATGGCGGCTTCGCGTGGACGCAGCCGCCGGGAGAGGGCATCCACGGCGATGTTCAGCAACGCGGTGACCAGCAGCAGGAAGAAGGCCACATCGAACAGCAGGTACTCGAAGTTCGCGTCGATGTAGTAGCCCAGGGTAGCCACGCCCAGCATGCCGAGGATTGCCGTCTCGCGCAGGATCACCTCGGCGCGGTAGTAGAGCAGCGCCAGCATTCCCGGATAGATCCGCGGCAGCAGTTCGTAGGCGAGGCGGCCGGCGCCCGTGGCATCCGGCATCCCCGGTGTGACCGCATCGGCGTGACGCGCCACCAGGAAGGCGATCAGCGCACCGTTGTGCAGCGACAGCGCCAGCCAGGCAGGCAGCAGCGACGGGCCCAGCAGCAGCAGGAAGACAAAGGCCAGCATCAGCTCGGGTGTCGAGCGCAGGAAGAGCAGCAGGCTTCGGCCGGCGAACCGGGTCGCGGGATACCCGAATTGCCGGCAGGCGAGCGGCCACAGCGCCAGGGCCACCAGCAGCGACCCCACGCTGCCCAGCAGGCCGAGCAGCAGGGTGTTGCCGATAGCGGGGCCCAGATCGGGGATCTTCGCCAGCCAGTCGATGAGCCCTCGCCAGTCGCCCTCCAGCAGCGCCGGCGGCCAGATATCCTGGCTGACGAAGCGCCACAGCAGGCCGCCGTTCACTTCCGGCCAGGGTGCCAGCAGGAAGACACCGCCGACCGCCAGCAGCGGTATCAGCCGCCGGTGTCCCCACCACGGAAGGCTCGCGATCAGCAGGTAGAAGAGCCACAACAGTGCTCCGGCCTCGTGGTAGCGCCCCTCGCGAAAGGCGGTCTCGAGCTGGAAACCCAGCGTCGGCAGGCCGACGAAGCCCAGCAACACGCTGGCTCGCAGGGCGCACTCGAAGCGGTACCGGGTGTAGGCGGAGAGCCGGGTCCAGGCCAGCGGCAGCTCGGCGTAGACGAAGCGTGACAGCCGTCCGACGTCGGGCGACAGGGCGTCTCTCGGGGCGCCCGGGATCTGCTCGAGGATCTCTGCGTAGACCTTGGCGAAGATGCCCGCATAAGGAATGGCCAGGGCCATCAGCGCGGTGGTGGGGGAAAGGCCGAACACCTGCAGGAAGAGCAGCGCCCAGAACAGCTCATGGATCGCCCGCACGAAGGCGCAACCGGCACGCACCAGCCGTGACCGGGCAAACAGCAGCGCCAGGGGAAAGCCCAGCACCATCCCCCCCAGCGTCCCCCAGAGGGCCACCGCCACGGTCAGCCCGATGGCCTCCATGGGCGACTCCACCGTGCCCCATGCCGGCCAGGCCAGTCCCCGAGCCATGCGCGCCAGCTCCCCCCAGGGATCGCGGGTCAGCACCGACAGGTCGGCGAGTGGCAATAGCACCACCGCCAGTGCCACCAGAACCAGGCTGTGACGGGCCAGCCGCAGCCCTGTGCTCTGGCCGGTCAGCCAGCCGGGTCTGGGCGTAAGGCCTGCCGTCGTCACGACCGGCTCCCTGCCTCGGCTCGGGGTGATGTCGACGGTGTGGCCGACGCGGCGGTGTCACTACCGGCATCCGGATAGAGGGCATCCGGATAGAGGGCATCCAGATCCGAAAGGCTCAGTGACCGGGCCGGGGCGTCGATCACCAGTCGGCCGTCGCGCAGCCCCCAGACCCGGTCGAAGTGGGTAAGGGCCAGCTCGCGCTGGTGCAGGGCGATCACCGAGGTGGTGTGGCGCGCATCGATCAGGGCCAGCAGGCGCAGTGCCTGGTGGGGGTCGATGCTGGCCACCGGTTCATCGCCGAGGAACAGGGCGCGTTCCTGATAGAGCGCCCGGGCGATCGCCACCCGCTGGCGCTGGCCGCCGGAGAGCTGGCCGACGGTGCGGCGCATCAGTCCCTCCAGGCCCAGGGCGACGCAGAGCTCGGCGACCTGTCGCCAGGGTCCCGCCAGCGGACGCACCAGGTTCCAGAGGTTGGCCAGGGCCGAGTGCTCGGCCAGCCGCCCCATGTAGACGTTGTGGTAGACCGCAAGCTGAGGCACCAGGCCATGCTGCTGGGGGCACCAGGCGGCCGTATCTCCCAGTTGCTGGCGCAGGGCTCCCAGCAGGGTGGACTTGCCGGCCCCGCTTTGGCCGAGCAGGGCGACCCGCTCGCCGCGTCGCAGGTCGAGGCACACTCCCGGCAGTACCACCCGGTCGCCATGACCCAGGTCGACACCGGTCAGCGAGAGCAGGGTGTCGTGGGGCTCGCCCATCAGCGCAGCAGGCCGAGCTCTTCCGCTACGTTCTCGATGGGAGCGTAGAGGGCGTTGTCGGCGGGGATGAAGCTCTCGCGAGGGAAGCTCGCCAGCAGCTCGGGGTCGTCCATCTCGAGCAGCGCCGCGCGAAGCGACTCGGTGAAGCCCTCGCCGAACCCTTCGTCGACGTCACCGCGCACGGTCCAGTTGTAATCCGGGTAGGGCGGCGTGGCCCAGATCACGTCGACCTTGTCGGTATCCACCCGGCTGTCCTCTACCGCGGTCTCCCAGACGCTGAAGTTGACCGCCCCCAGATCCCAGGTGCCGGCCTCCACCAGGGCGATGGTGCGGGAGTGGTCCCCAGAGAAGCCGACCCGCGAGAAGAGCTCCTCTGGTGCCTCCTCGAAGCGCTGGCGCAGGAAGTGCTCGGGCATCAGGCGCCCGGACGTGGATGTACGCGAACCGAAGGTCAGGCTCATGCCCTGGATGGCCTCGGGAAGGGTCTCGGCCCGTTCGAGGCCGGTGGAGCGGTGGGCGATGAGGTAGCTCTTGAACTCGGCATCCTCGCTGCCCTGGGCCAGGGCCACGGAGCCCGGCACCAGGCGACGGGCCTGGACCCCGGAGAGGCCGCCGAACCAGGCCAGCTGGACCTGGTCGTTGCGGAAGGCGGTGACCGAGGCACCATAGGACTTCACCGGCACGTACTCCACCTCGACGTCGAGCCGCGTCTCCAGGTAGTCCGCCACCTTCGAGAAGCGCTCGACCAGGCGCGACTGGTTCTCGTCGGGAATGGCGGTGAAACGCAAGATGTCGGCGTCAACACCCTGTGCGAACAGGCAAAGGGCGAGGGTGAAAGCGGCGGGCCAGCGCATGTCGGTCTCCGGAGTGGGCGATGGCCCGCTATTGTTGTGTCTCGCCAGCGGCCTGGCAAGTCGGGCGGGGCATCAGGCCAGGGTTCATCAGTTCAGGCCATCGCCTCCGTCGGCGGGATAGCGGGTCACCTTCAGGCTGTCCTTGATCTTCTTCAGGTGGGGCAGGAAGTCCTCGCCGCGCCGCAGGGTCACTCCGGTCGCCAGGACATCGATCAGCGCGAGCTGGATCATCCGCGAGGTCATGGGCATGTAGTAGTCGGTATCCTCGGGGGTGGCGACCTCCAGGGTCTCGGTGCACTCGTTAGCCAGCGGGGAATCGGGAGCGGTGATGCCGAGTACCACGGCGCCGTTCTCGCGGGCCAGCTTGGCGATATCGACCAGATCTCGGGTGCGACCGGTCCAGGAGAGCACCACGACCACATCGCCGGTGTGGCAGGCGGCGGCCACCATGCGTTGCATCAGCACATCCATGTAGGCGGTGACCGGCAGGTTGAAGCGGAAGAACTTGTGTTGTGCATCCTGAGCCACGGCGCCCGAGGCGCCCAGGCCGAAGAAGTGCAGCTGCTTGGCCTGGGTCAGGTAGTCGACGACGCGCTCGATCCGCTCGGGGGCGACCTCGCGGCGAGCCTGATCCAGGGCGGCGATGGTGGCGCCGAAGATCTTGCCGGTGTACTCGGCCGCTGAGTCGTCAGGCTCCACCGCCTGGCTGACGTAGGGGGTGCCGCCGGCCAGGCTCTGGGCCAGCTTGATCTTGAAGTCCGGGTAGCCCTTGGCATCGAAGCTTCGGCAGAAGCGGTTGACCGTAGGCTCGCTGACCGAGGCGAGCTGGGCCAGGGTGGCGATGCTCATGCTGGTGGCCGAGGCAGGGTCGGCCAGGATGACGTCGGCCACCTTGCGTTCGGATCGGTTGAGCTCGACGAGCTGCCGGCGGATGCGGTCGAGTAGATCGTGTCTGACCATGGGCAATGAAGTCTCCGTGACGACGGGGCGCCATCGGCGGCGCGAGATGAAACACGGGTGATGTGGTGATTTAACTACATTATGGTGGCTATCCTGAGGAGAGCGCAAAGAGGTGGTGGCCGGGGTGCTTCGACAGGCGCTCTTTTTGTTGTAAACTTACATAATAAGTTTGCATGAATTACCCTCGGTACGCTATTTTTTAGGTAAGTTAACCAGATGGGGCGGACATGAAACAACGCAATCGACCCGGCGAGGCCCGGGCCACCGATGCCGGCAGCACGGAAATCGACCTGGCGCTGTTCGGTGCCCTTGGTGACCTGGCTCAGCGCAAGCTCTATCCGGCGCTCTATCATCTGGACCGCGAGGGCCTGCTGGACGATGGCACCCGGCTGCTGGGCCTGGCGCGCCAGGAGCTCGACCCGGAGGGCTTTCGTAGCAAGGTCGAGGCGTCGCTGAAGGCCCATGTCAAGGCCGCAGAGCTCGAACGGGACGTGCTGAAGCGTTTCCTCGCCCGCCTGGACTTCCTGCAGCTCGACTTTCTCGAGCCCGAGGGCTATAGCGCCGTGCGGGAGTGGCGGAAGGAGGGCCTGGCCCGCCCCATGGTCGTCTACCTCTCGGTGGGGGCGAAGATCTACGGCGACATCTGCCGCCACCTCGAGGCCAGCGGAAGCCTCGATGACCAGAGTCGCGTGGTGGTCGAGAAGCCCATCGGCCATGACCTCGACTCCTCCGCCGAGGTCAACGATGCCATCGGCGCGGTCTTCCCCGAGTCCCGGGTCTACCGCATCGATCACTACCTCGGCAAGGAGACGGTGCAGAACCTGATCGCGCTGCGCTTTGCCAACCCGCTGTTCGGCACCCAATGGAACCAGAACCATATCTCCCACGTGGAGATCACCGTGGCCGAGAAGGTGGGCATCGAGGGGCGCTGGGGTTACTTCGACGAGGCCGGCCAGCTGCGGGACATGGTGCAGAACCACCTGCTGCAGCTGGTCTGCCTGATCGCCATGGATCCGCCTGCCAACCTGGATGCCGATGCCATCCGTGACGAGAAGGTCAAGGTGCTCAAGGCGCTCAAGCCCTTCACCGACGACATGCTGGGGCGCGACGTGGTGCGCGGCCAGTACATGGCTGGCACCAACGACGGCCAGGCCGTACCGGGCTACCTCGAGGAGGAGGGTGCCAACACCGACAGCCATACCGAGACCTTCGTTGCCATGAAGACCGGTGTGGCCAACTGGCGCTGGGCCGGGGTGCCCTTCTACCTGCGCACCGGCAAGCGCATGCCGGAGAAGCTCTCCCAGATCATCATCCATTTCCGTCAGCAGCCCCACTACATCTTCGATCCCGACCAGCGCGGGCTCGCCGCCAACAAGCTGGTGATCCGGCTGCAGCCTGAGGAGGGTATTGCGCTGGAGGTGCTGACCAAGGACAGCGGCCTGGACAAGGGCATGCGCCTGCGCCGTGGCCCGCTGCACCTGGACTTCAGCAGCGCCTTCCCCAAGACCCGGATTCCGGATGCCTACGAGCGACTGCTGCTGGAGGTGATGAAGGGGCAGCAGTATCTCTTCGTGCGCCGTGACGAAGTCGAGCATGCCTGGAAGTGGTGCGACAGCCTGGTGGCCGCCTGGAGTGACCGTGAAGAGCGCCCTCGGCGCTATCCGGCCGGTTCCTGGGGGCCGGTTGCGTCCATTGCCATGATCACCCAGGACGGGCGCAGCTGGTATGAGGACTATTGAGATGACCGACACGAACCCGACGCCCCGTGAACAACTCGCCCGGCAACTGGCCGAGGCCGTGGCCGAGGCCTTGAGGGCGGACCTGGCCAGCCGTGAGCGCGCCCTGCTGGTAGTCTCCGGCGGCTCGACCCCGGTGGCGTTCTTCCAGGCCCTGGCCGCCATGGACCTGCCCTGGGCGCGCATCGAGGTGACGCTGGCCGACGAGCGCTGGGTGACCGAGGACGCGGACGACAGCAATGCCCGCCTGGTCCGCGAGCACCTGCTGCAGGGGCCGGCCGCCACGGCCACCTTTGTTCCCCTGACCAGTGCCACCGAGACGCCCGAGCAGGGCGTCGAGGAGGTGGCGGCACGCCTCGCGGGCCTGGCCTGGCCGGCCACTGCCGTGGTGCTGGGCATGGGCGGCGATGGCCACACGGCCTCGCTGTTTCCCGACAGCCGGGAGCTGAGCCTGGCGCTGACCACGGAAGAACCATTGGTGGCGGTGCGCACCCCGAGCCAGCCCCAGGCGCGCATCACCCTGAGTGCCGAGTGGCTGCATCGGGCCCGGCGCCACTTCCTGCACATCACCGGGGGCGACAAGCGCGACGTGCTGGCCAGGGCCCTCTCCGGGGATGACGTCCGCGAATTGCCGATCCGCGCCTTCCTGGCCTGCCCGGCAGCCATCTACTGGGCCCCCTGAGCCCGCGCCCAACTTTCTGGAGCTATCACATGACGATCGATAAGCAGCTGCCGTCCACCCGCACCACCGAGCTCGACAGCATCTGCCTCAAGGCCGAGGTGATCCCGGTGCTGGCGATCCAGCGCATCGAGGATGCCGTGCCCCTGGCCACGGCCCTGGTCGAGGGCGGCCTCTCGGTACTCGAGATCACCCTGCGTACCGACTGCGCGCTGGAGGCGATCGAGCGCATCAAGGCGGCGCTCCCCCAGGCCAGCATTGGCGTGGGCACCGTGCTGACCCCGGCCCAGTATCGCCAGGCCGAGCAGGTCGGCGCCGACTTCGTGGTCACCCCTGGCACCACCGAGGCGCTCTATCTCTACGGGGTCGGCAGCCCGGTGCCCATGCTGCCGGGCATCGCCACCGTCTCCGAGCTGATGGTCGGCTGGCAGTACGGCTACCGGCGCTTCAAGTTCTTCCCGGCCGAGGCCAGCGGCGGCGTCAAGGCGCTAAAGTCCTTCGCCGGCCCGATCCCCGAGGCACGCTTCTGCCCCACCGGCGGGATCGGCATCAACAACGCCGAGGACTACCTGGCCCTCAAGAACGTGATGTGTGTGGGCGGCTCCTGGCTGACACCTCAGTCGCTGGTCGAGGCCGAGGACTGGGATGCCATCCGCTCCCTGGCCCATGATGCGGCAAAGCGCTTCCACCACTGAGCCTGTCCTGTCCACACCCGATTGCTCCCGTGCTCTCTCGACAGCGAGTTGCTGTCCTTTCTCCCCGGCCACTGGCCGGGTTTTTTTGTTTGGCGGATTTGTGGCTGGCCCGTGGTTCGGGAGCAGAAGGAGGCGCGTGATCAGCGCCACAGGCGCGCCAGGTCTTCGCGGTCGGGAACCGATGCTTTGACCCGGTGCCGCGGGATATCGGTGAAGTCAGAAGGTCGGTGGCGTATTGACCCAGATAATACGGGCAGTAGTTCGCCCGGGGTTGCGGTAACGGTGCTTGCGATTGGACGCAAACCAGAAGGAATCCCCGGCTTGCAGAAAGAGGGTTTCATCATCGACCTGGAGCTCCATGCAGCCCTCGATCACCAGGCCTAGCTCCTCGCCTTCATGACTGATGGCGCCGTCGCTTTCGGCACCGGATTCGACGATGTGAATGTTTGCCTCGAGAAGGGCATTCTCCTCGGTAGGGGCCAGGCGTTCCAATGCGATCTGTCCGGAGTGGCTGGCGCTCTTGAGGCGAATCATCGGCCGATCCCCGGCACGTCTTACAATGCCGGTGGTCTTCGGGGTCTCGAACAGTGAGGCGATGCTGACATCCAGGGCATGCGCAATGCTGTGCAGGACCCGCAGTGAAGGCACGGTCTGGCCCGACTCGATCTTGGATACCATGCTTTCCGAACAGGCGGCCTGCTTGGCGACCTCACGCATGCGCAGGCCACGGCTCATGCGCATGTGTTTGATGCGTATGCCGAGCTCGCTATCGGCTTCACCGCCAGGTGTTGCTTTTGGATCTTTCCCCATCGATTGTTCTCTTCTCTATCTTTTCAGGTCAGGTCCCGAGGACTCTCTGTCTTTATCCTCTGTCCATATCCAAAGGGGCCTAGCCTGGCATGTCTGCATCATTTCAGTGCGCCAATGCAGCGCATTGTTCAAGCGGAGTGCTGAGGTCGGCCACTGCCTCCTATTGTATTCGCCGTGACGGGCAGGCGTCTCGAATCAGGCGGGCAGACAGGTAGTTTTAATATTTTCTGAAATGATAACAAATCGTTGAAGCGCTTCACGGCTAACTTTACGGCCTATCCTTCGTGACGAACTGCCCGTTGTGGCATGGTCTTTGCGTGTATCGAGGCTATGCAAGAGCTGTCTTCAGATTCAAGTGAATGAATATAGGTAAGGTCCGATCATCATGACGGCCGGCAAGCCAGGGCGCGATGCATCAAGCATAGCGGTATGCCAGGAGGTCGCCATCTATGGCGAGCACTTCGGTCAATTCTCCCCGGCACTGGTTCGACACTCTGTCCTGTCCATGGGCGGCGAGCATCGGTAGACGAGGTGGCAGGTGATGTCTGTGGCCTCCCGTGACGCCGGCATGGCGATCTTGGAGCCCATGCCCGGTGTCACTTACGACCCACAACGATAATACGAGGTATTGTTCCATGAAGCTTTCAGGCATGAAGACCGTCGTCGGAATGACAACCATGGTATTCGCGCTCGGCGCCGGGGCTGCCCAAGCCAAGGATACCGTCGAGGTGGCCTTTATCGGCCCACTCTCCGGAGGTGTGGCCGCCAACGGTCTCGGTGGACGCAACTCAGCTGAGCTGGCGGTGGAGCTGCGCAACCAGGATCCGGATTCCAAGTACCACTACGAGCTGCTGGTGCTCGATGATGAGTGCAAACCCAACATCGGTGTGCAGGTGGCGACCAAGGCGGCGGCCGACCGGGATGTTATCGCGGCGGTGACCCATTATTGTTCTGCGGTGGCCATGGCCACGGTCGATGTCTATCACCGTTTCAAGTTGCCGGCGGTGGTGTGGGGTGCCGTCCTGCCGGACGTTACCTATGGCAACGAGTACCCGGAAGTTCATCGCGTCAACGGCACGATGATCAACCAGAACGAGACTGCCGCGAAGTTCATGACCGAGCAGGGTTACAAGAAGTGGGTGGTCATTCATGACACCACGGATTATGGCAAGGGCCATAACGAGTACTTCTCGAAGTTTGTTGCCGAGAATGGTGGCGAGATCCTCGAGACCTTCGGTGTCTCCTCCGACCAGCAGGACTTCACTGCGGAGCTGACGCAGGCCAAGGCGCTTGAGCCGGATGTCATCTACTTCGGCGGCTTGTCGCCGCTGGGTGTGCGCCTCCGTCGCCAGATGGAGAAGCTCGGTGTCGAGGCGCAGTTCGAGGGGACCTCAGGCATCGTGTCCGATGCCTACCTGGAGGGGCTGGGTGACTTGGCCGAGGGCTCGATGGCCTTTATCGAAGGGGCGCCGATCGACAAGCTGCCAGGTGGCCAGTTCTTCCAAGAGCAGTACGAGGCGGCCGGCTATTCCGACCCGGCCGAAGCCTATGGTCCCTTCGCCTTCGCGGCCATGGACCTGGTGCTAGATACCATCGAAGAGGTAGGGCCGGATCGCGGCAAGGTCCTCGATGCGCTGGGCGACACCGAGGGCAAGGACTCCATCGTCGGCGATATCACCTTCGACGAACATGGCCAGAATGTCGTGGCCCTGATCACCAAGTATGTCGCCCAGGACGGCGAGTGGGTCGTATGGGAAGACAGTGAATATGCATCCGGCCAGCGCAGTCTGGTCAACGTCCAGTAACACCTCGACCCGTTCGGGAGCGCCTCCTCAGGGAGGTGCACTCCCGAACGTCCCTTCCCTCTCATGACTTTCGAGGTGCCTTCAATGGACATCGGACTCCTGGGTCAGTATGTCATCAATGGCCTCATGCTGGGGATGATGTACGCTCTGGTCGCCGTAGGGTTCACTCTCTTCTTCGGGGTGCTCAACGTCATTCAGTTTTCTCATGGCGATGTATTGATGGTGGGGTCTTTCGTTGGCTATACCGCCATCCTGGCGCTGGCGGCGATCGGGATCGATAACCCCGTCATCGAATTGCTGGGGGCGCTGTTGGCATCGGTCGGTGTGGTGGCCCTGCTGGGAGCATTGATCGCCAGATACCTGGTGCTGCCGCTGCGATCCTCGCCGCCGCTCAATACGCTGCTGATCACCCTCATGCTGGGCACCGTGCTACGCGAGAGTGTGCGCCTGTTCTTCCCCGATGGCTCCAATCCCAAGCGTTTTCCTGCCCTCCTGCCGGATACGGCCTTCACCTTTGGCAATTTCACCCTGCGCGTCGACAGCCTGATGCTGCTGATCGCCGGACTGCTGCTCATCGTCGCCCTGCATTTCGTGATCAATCGCACGCGGCTGGGCCTGGCCATTCGGGCGGTTGCTCAAGATGAAGAAACAGCCATGACCATGGGAATCAATTTCCGCCTGGTGGTTCTGCTGACCTTCGCTATCGGCTCGGGTGTCGCCGCCTTTGCCGGGGTCATGAATGGCCTGTATTACAACGAGATCAATTTCGGAAGCGGCCTGCTGCTCGGTGTGATCGGCTTTGCCGCCGCGATCATCGGTGGGCTCGGCAGCATCTACGGCGCCATTCTGGGCGGCTTCCTGTTCGCGGCCTTGCAGACCATCGGTTCCGTGGCCTTGCCGTTCGCCAGCGCCTACAAGGACGTCTTCGCGTTTGCCGTGGTGATCATGCTGATGGCGTGGCGACCGACCGGGCTGATCGCCGAACGTACCAGTGAAAGGGTCTGAGCCGATGCAACCTAATCTGATATCCCGAATCCCCGTGCTCTGCCGACTCTCGGAGTCGGCCCTGTCGCTGGTCGCGGGGCTGCTAGGCGCGCTGCTCACGACCGGCTTCGCGATCTGGTTTCTCAAGGCGGAAAACGAGTATGTCATCGGCTTCCTGGTGGCGCTTGCCGTAGCGGTAACGCTCAGCGTGTCTCGCCTAGGGGGGCTCGACCATGTCGGCCGTGCCTTCAAGGAGCATGAGAAACTCATGAATGGTGCCGCGGTGTGCGGCGTTCTGGCCCTGGCGGCGGTGTTTCGCGAGGATCACTTCACGCTGCTCATGATCTCGATCGTGCTGCTTTACATGCTGGCCGGTCTGGGGCTGACCATCCAGTTCGGCTATCTCGGGCTGGTCAACCTGTCCGGGGCATCCTTCCTCGGAGTAGGGGCCTATACCTCGGCTGTCCTGCTGGCCCATACCGCCGTGCCGCCCCTGCTGGTGCTGGTGAGCGGTGGGGTGATGTCGGCTCTGGTGGGGTGTCTGCTGGTGTTGCCGGTTCTTCGCACCAAGGGACACTACTCGGCGGTGGTGACCATCGCCTTCGCCATCCTGTTCATGAGCTTTCTGCAGGTCAACGATACGCTCGGCGGTCCACAGGGCCTGGCCACCGGTGAAATGGCGCTGTTCGGCTGGGGATTCAACACCGGAGTCGAGCTCGAGAACGGTTTCTATGCATCCTTCTACCTGAACTACCTGTTGCTGGCCCTGACCTTGCTGGTCATCGCCTTCGCCCTGGTCAAGCGCCTGGAACGCTCCTGGATCGGGTTGAGCATGGATGCCGTCAGGCTCGACGAGACGGCGGCCGCCTGTTACGGGTTGAGCATCGCCCGCTGGAAGGTCGTCGGCTTCACGCTGGGGAACTTTCTGATCGGCATGGCCGGTGCACTTTACGCCATGATGCTCGGCTTCATTGCACCTGCCAACTTCAGCTTCGGCGACTCCCTGATCCTGGTTTCCATCGTGTTGCTGGGCGGCATTGGCAACCCCTGGGGGCTGGCGGTGGCGGCAGCCATTGTCGTCATCTTGCCCGAGAAACTGCAGATGATTCAGGAGTACCGGTTCCTGCTGTTTGCCGGCCTGGTGGTCCTGGTGCTGCTGTTCAGGCCGGACGGACTGCTTCCTCGCGGCATGCGAACTTACATCCCGGGTGGGGGGGCCAGATCATGAGCACGTCAGATGTACTGCTGTCCTGCGAGGGGGTCACGCGCCGGTTCGGCGGCCTCGTCGCGCTGGACCAGCTCGATCTCGAGGTGAAACGTGGTGATATCCTGGGCTTTCTGGGGCCCAACGGTTCCGGTAAGACGACCTTCTTCAATGTCCTGACGGGCATCTACGACTTCAGTGACGGCCAGGCCCACTTTGCGGGTGAGAACATCAGCAAGCACTCGGCCCAGGCCGTGTATCGTGCCGGCATCGCACGCACCTTCCAGCGCTCACGCATGTGCCTGTCGCTTTCCCTGTTCGACAACATCATGGTCGGCAATCACAAGCACCTGAACCTGGGGCTGGGTTTCAACCTGTTTCGGCGTGGCGCCTTCGCGCGGGACTACGAACAGCGTTATGAGCAGGCCCGAGAACTCGTGCGGGTCTTCAGCCCGAACCTGGCCGATCGCATGTCCGAGGCGGTAGGGGGCTTTCCGATGCTGGATCGTCGGCGCATCGAGATCTGTCGAGCGCTGATCAGCCAGCCCAAGCTGCTGCTGCTCGACGAGCCGTCGGCGGGCATGACCCATGAGGAAACCCATCAGCTGATGGGCGATATCCTCTCGGTGCGCGAACATACCCCGGAGCTCTCGATCATCATCATCGAGCACGAAATGAGTGTCATGGAACGCATCACCGATCACTGTGCGGTGCTCAATTTCGGCAAGAAGATTTGCGAGGGCACCTACCAGGATGTCGTCAACAACCCACAGGTACGCGAAGCGTACCTCGGCATTGAGTGAGCGTTGTCATGACCGAAGGGCTAAAGATCGAGAACGTCTATACCGCCTATGACAAGGCGGATGTGCTGGAGGGGGTCTCCCTCGAGGTGCGGCCAGGGAAGATCACCTGCCTTCTCGGGTCCAACGGGGTGGGCAAGACCACCCTGATTCGCTCCATCTTGGGGCTGACCGTGCCGCGAGATGGACGGATCACCTTCAACGGGGAGGACATTACCGGGCTTTCGACCCACAAGGTGATCGCCAAGGGCATCTCCTGCATTCCTGAAGGGCGCAAGGTGTTTCCCAAGCTCACCGTCGAGGAGAACCTGCGTCTGGGGGCCTACCAGGTGACGTCCGAAGCGGTCATCCGGGAACGCATCGAGGAAGCCTACGAGATCTTTCCGCGCCTGAAGGAGCGTCATGTCCAACTCGCCGGGACCATGTCCGGTGGCGAGCAGGCGATGCTGTCCATCGGCCGAGGGCTCATGAGCTCACCACACCTGCTGCTCGTCGATGAGCCCTCGCTTGGGCTATCCCCGCTGTTCGTGAAGGAGAATTTCAGCATCATCGAGCGCATCAACGAGCGGGGGGTGACCATCTTCCTGGTGGAGCAGAACATGCGCCAGACCCTGGCGATTTCCGACTACGGCTACGTGCTGAGCAAGGGGGCGGTCGTGGCGGAGGGTGATGCCAAGGCCTTGAGCGAAAACGATGAGGTGCAACAGGCCTATTTCGGCTGAGGGCAGGTCCACAGGACCCTATCGGGTCGTACCGGCCAGCATCGCCGCTGGTCGATTCCATTCATCAGGCGAGGTTCATCATGCCGAGTTCTGTCGATCCCGTGGCGCTGACCCAGGCGCTGGTGCAGTTCAATACCATCAATCCCCCCGGGCAGGAGCGCGAGTGCGCCCATCACATCGGCGAGCTGCTGTCGGCGGCGGGATTCACGGTGACCTATCCGGAGGGCGAGGAGGGGCGCAGCAATCTCATCGCGCGTCGGGGGGGGCAGTCCGGCAAGCCGATCTGTTTCACCGGCCATATCGACACGGTGCCCCTGGGGGCCCAGCCCTGGAGCGTCGATCCGTTTCGCGGTGACATCATCGATGGCAAGCTCTACGGGCGCGGATCCACCGACATGAAGGCGGGCGTCGCTGCCTTCGTCGCCGCGGCCATCGATCTGGCGGACAGCTTCGATGAGGGGCCCGGCGTGGTGCTGGTGATTACCGCCGGAGAGGAAACCGGCTGTGAGGGAGCGTATTTTCTCACCGAGCAGGGGGATCTGCTCGGCGAGGCCGGTGCCATGATCGTGGCCGAGCCCACCAGCAACTTTCCCATGGTCGGGCACAAGGGGGCGCTTTGGCTCAATGCCCTCACTCAGGGGGTCACGGCGCATGGGTCGATGCCCCAGCATGGCGTCAATGCCGTGTACAAGGCCGCGCGAGTGGTCTCCAGGCTCGAGGCCTTCGAGTTTCACCGACCGCCGCATGCGGTGCTCGGCAGCGATACGCTGAATGTCGGTACCATTTCCGGTGGCTTGAACATGAACTCCGTGCCGGACCTGTGCCGTATCGGCATCGATATTCGCACGACGCCGGGCGCCTCGCACGATGCACTCCGCGATGATCTCGGGGGGCATCTCGCGCCCGACTTGAGCGAGCTGGAAACCGTCGTCGACCTCGAAGGCGTGTGGACCGACCCCCGGCATGCCTGGGTAAGGCAGGTGTTTGCCATCATGCAGCCCATGCTGGGCGACATGCCCGAGCCGCGTGGAGTCAACTACTTCACCGATGCCTCGGCACTCACGCCGCATTTCGGCGACATTCCCACCATTATCCTCGGGCCCGGGGAGGCGTCGCTTGCCCACCAGACGGATGAGTACTGCTTCGTCGATCGCATCGAGCAGGCCAAGGAGGCCTATGTCGCTATCATGGCCCATTGGAACGCCTCATGACGTCCACGACATGGCGCACCGCCCTGGACGGTCTGGCCGCCATCGGGGCCGGCGAGCTCACCAGCGAGGCGCTGATGCGTGAATGTCTGCAGCGCGTGGCGGTCCGCGAGCCTGATGTAGCCGCCTGGCAATATCTCGATGAGGATAGGGCGCTCGAGGAGGCCCGCCGTCGGGATGCTTCGGCATCACGGGGTCCGCTGCATGGCATGCCCGTCGCGGTGAAGGACCTGTTCAGCACCCATGACATGCCGACCGGCTGTGGCTCGGACATCTACGCCGACCATCTGCCGGCCTCGGACGCCGCCGTGGTGGCGCTGATTCGCCGCGCCGGGGGTATCGTCATGGGTAAGACCGTGACCACGGAGTTCGCCTTCTTCTCTCCAGGCGGCACGCGCAACCCGCATGATCCAACACGCACTCCCGGGGGGTCGTCCAGCGGCTCAGCCGCGGCGGTGGCGGATGGCATGGTGCCGTGGGCACTGGGTACCCAGACCGCCGGCTCCATCATCCGTCCCGCCTCCTATTGCGGCGTGGCGGGTTACAAGCCGACCTATGGCCTGATCAACACGGCGGGGCTCAAGCCCGCTGCCTGGTCGCTGGATACGGTGGGTGTGTTCGCCCGCAATGTCCCGGATGCCCGGCAATTGGCTGGCGTGCTGAGCGGGCGCGACCTGACTCCGTCCAGGCCAGCAACGCCTCCGCCGCGAGTGGGGCTATGCCTTACGCCCCAGTGGGAAGCCGCCACGGCGGATACCGAGCAGGCCCTCAGGGAGGCGGTGAGGTGTATCCGTGGCGCCGGCGGCGAGGTGCATGAAGTGAGCTTGCCAGCCAGCTTCGATGAGCTACTCGAGGCCCAGCGCACCATCATGATCTATGAAGCCAGTCGCAGCCTGGCCTTCGAGCGTGACCTGCATGGCGATCAGCTCAGCGACCAGCTCAAGGCGCTGCTGGATGAGGGGAGTGTCCTGCCGGCGGAGCGTTATGACCAGGCCCGGCGGATCGCGCGGGCCTGTCGAGCTGAGCTTGACCGGCTCTTCGCGGACAGTGATGTCCTGCTGGCGCCCAGCGCCCCAGGTGAGGCGCCGGCCCACGTCACAGGAACGGGTGACCCCGTCTTCAACCGCATCTGGACGCTGCTCGGGACACCTTGCGTCAACGTGCCGGGCCTGACGGGGGCCAACGGCATGCCCGTCGGCGTTCAGCTGATCGGCCCCCTTGATGGTGACCTGACGACCCTGGAGGTCGCCGACTGGCTGTTCTCGCGGCTGCAGGAAGGCTAGTGGTCGCTGTCCTGTCGATCGATGCCGTCATGAACCAAGCGGCATGACGGTCTGTCGCTAGAACGCTGCGAGGTCGTCGCGGTCGGGCAGGGCGGCATAGGCCCCGGGGCGGGTCACGGCATGGGCGCCGCAGCGGCAGGCTGTCTCCACGGCCCGGTGCAGGAAGGCTGTGTCCTGGTGCCAGCCGCCGTCGATACCCGTCGCGGCGGTGAACTCGGCGAGTTCTGCCAGCAGTCCACCGATGAAGGCGTCGCCACCGGCGGTGGTGTCCACGGCCTGCACGACCGGGGGCGTGATTCGCTCCTCCAGGTCGACTCCCAGCAGTGACACCTGGCCCGGGCCATCGGTGATCACCGCGACCTTCACACCGGCGGCGAAGCGTTCGGCCAGCCAGCCATCCCGCGGGTGGTCGGCGCGCAGGTCGTCGAGCTCATCAGTCGAGAGCTTGAGCAGGTCGGCGGCGTCGAGCAGGCGAGTGACCAGGCTGACGTCGGCCGTGCCGTCGGCCCATAAGTTATGGCGCAGGTTGGCGTCCACGCTCACCAGGCAGCCGGCGCGGCGCGCCATCTCGGCCATGGCCAGAGTGGTCTCGGCGAGCTCGGGCTCGGTCAGGCTGTTGCTGCAGAAGTGCACGATGGCCGGTTCTGCGAAGACCCCGGCGGGCAGGTGCTCCAGCCGATAGAGCAGGTCGGCCGCCGGCGGACGATAGAAGTCGAAGGTACGCTCGCCGTCGGCGTCGCGGGAGACGAAGGCAAGTGCAGTGCGCGCCTCGCGGGTGAGCACCACGCCGGAGGTGTCGACGCCGTGAGCGGCCAGCTCGGCAGCCAGGAAGTCGCCGAAATGGTCCTCGCCGAGCATGCCCAGGAAGCGGCTGGGCACGCCCAGGCGGGCGCAGGCCGCGGCCACATTGGCGGGGGCGCCGCCGGCGTAGGGGGTGAAGACTTCGGGGGCGTCCGTCGTCCCGTCGGACGCCTCGCCGAGGCGGCTCGAGAGCATGTCGACGAGGGCCTCGCCGAAGGTGATCACGGGGATCATGGTGTCGTCTCCTCGCGGCTCAGGGTGGTGCCCAGCAGGTGCTGGGCGCCGGGCACCAGCCAGACCGGGTCGATACGCGTATTGGCCGCCTCGACGCACAGGAAGTGGCGGGCCGCTTCCACGGAGGTGTCACCGGGTGGGGCGTCGCCGGGATGCCAGACCACCGCCGAGTCGCTGCTCTGGCGGGCGATACGCAGCCGACGGGTGCCATCATCGAGGCACAGCTCGGCATTGCTGCGGTAGATGCGATCGAGCGGCCCGCGTACGCCGAGCTCGCCCTGCTGTTCCCGTTCGGCGAAGTCGGCCAGCTTGTCCAGATAACGGGCGCCGGCCAGGCCCTCCACCCGGCAGGCGAAGGCATCGTCGACCGCCAGGTAGCTGTGCAGGGCCCCGGTGATCTTCACCGGCGTCTCGCCGACATGCTCGGTGATCAGCTCCACGTGCAGGCGCCGGCCGTTGGCCTGGATCACCGCGCGGGGGATCAGCTGGCCGTGAAGGCGCTCCCGTGGCGAGAGATGCAGCTCCACCCCCTCCTCGTGCTCGTCCACGGCATCGAGCCGCCAGTCCGCCTTGCGCGCGGGGCCGTGCATCGGTCCGGAATGGTCCGGTGACTCGTCGGCGGTGTTCTCGTCGGCGAACCAGGGCCAGCAGAGCGGAATGCCGCCGCGGATCGCACCGGGCAGCGCCTGCGGGGTGGGGGTGACCCACAGCCAGCCCTTATTATCATCGCCGGCAGGGCGGTAATGAAGGACCTGCGCGCCCTGCAGCGACACGGCGAGCTGTCCCCAGGCCTCGTTGGCCAACCAGACCTCACGACCAGCCCAGTGGGCGTGACGTTGACCGCGGGTCTCCTCGACCAGGGTGGCAAGCGATTCGGGAATCATTCGATCTCCTCGGGGGTCATTCGACCTCTGGATTGTGCAGGGCCTCGGCGGCGCCCAGCAGGCCCGTCCAGGGGGCGGTGACGACCTGCACCGGGATGGCCCCGGTATAGGCGCCCATGCGCCCCTTGGCGGTGAAGGCCTCGAGGAAGCGGCTCTCGGGAAGCCACTGGAGCAGCCGGGGCAGGATGCCGCCACACAGGGCAACGCCTCCGCGGGCCCCCATGGTCAGGGCGGCATCTCCGCAGACGTCGCCGAGGATCTTCAGGAATCGCAGCAGGGTATCACGGGCCACCGGGTCGCCGCCCGCGGCCGCCTCGGTAACCTCGGCCGGACTGGCAAGCCGAGGCGGCGCGCCCTTGAGGGAACAGTGGGCCAGATAGAGGTCGAGCAGGCCCTGGCCGCAGAGGATGCGCTCCACCGAGACGCGGCCGTAGCGGTTGCGGAAGTGGCGCAGCAGGTTCTGCTCACGCTCGTCGGTGGGCGCGAAGGTCACGTGGCCGCCCTCGGTGGGCAGCGGGATCCAGGCCTGGCGGCCGGGGAACAGCCCGGCCACGCCCAGCCCTGTGCCCGGGCCGATCACCAGCCGTGCCGCATGGGGGATCGCCTCGCCGCGCTGTATCTCCACCAGGTCGCCGGCGTCCACATGGGGCACGCCCAGTGCCTGGGCGGTGAAGTCGTTGATCGCCTTGAAGAGGCTGAGCCCCAGTGCCTGCTCGACCGCCCGGCGAGAGAACGTCCAGTGATTATTGGTCATGGTCACACGGTCGCCGCGGATCGGGCAGGCGAAGGCCAGGCAGGCCTCCCGCGGGGCGTCTTCGTCGGTCAGGCCGACCCGCGTCAGATAGTCGTGCGCCGCCTCCACCAGGCCGGGGTAGTCCGCACAGGGCAGGCTCTGGATGTCATGGGGCACGAAGGCACCCGGTGTCACCAAGGCGAAGCGCGCGTTGGTACCACCGATGTCGCCGATCAGGGCAGGGCGGGTCATTCAGGCGTCCTCGTCGTGGATCTGACCCTCCTGGCGCGCCAGGTCGTCGGCCTCGAACCCGCCGAAGACGCCGGCACCTTCCTCGCCGCGCATGGCCAGGTGGCGGAAGCCGCCGAACAACTCGCGGCCCAGGCCCACGTGGTAGTGGTCCAGGTCCCCGACCCGCAGGGGGCGCTCGGCCCACTCATGGCCGTCGATCTTGAGCTCGAGGCTGCCGGTGTCGGCATCCAGCCTCACGATATCGCCATCCCGGAGCTTCGCCAGGGGGCCACCATCCAGGGCCTCGGGGCTCATGTGGATGGCCGCCGGCACCTTGCCGGACGCGCCGGACATGCGGCCGTCGGTGACCAGTGCCACCTTGTAGCCCCGGTCCTGGAGCACGCCGAGGTAGGGGGTCAGCTTGTGCAGCTCGGGCATGCCGTTGGCCTTGGGGCCCTGGAAGCGCACCACGGCGATCACGTCACGGTCCAGGTCGCCGGCATCGAAGGCCGCCTTGAGGTCGTTCTGGTCCTCGAAGATCTGTACCGGCGCCTCGACCACGCGATGCTCGGCCTGGACCGCCGAGACCTTGATCACCCCGCGGCCCAGGTTGCCCTTGAGCACGGTGAGGCCGCCGGTGGGGGCGAAGGGCGTCGCGACCGGGCGAAGCACCTCCTCGTCGAGGCTCTGCTCCGGCCCCTCGCGCCATACCAGCTTGCCGTCCTCGAGGAAGGGCTCACGGGTGTATTCGGTCAGGTCGGTGCCGAACACCGTGGGGATGTCACCGTGGATCAGGCCGGCGCCGAGCAGCTCGCGAAACAGCAGGCTCATGCCGCCGGCGGCCTGGAAATGGTTGATGTCGGCCTGGCCGTTGGGATAGACCTGCATCAGGCTCGGCGTCGCCGCCGAGAGGTCGGTGAAGTCATCCCAGGTGATGGTCAGGCCGGCGGCGGCGGCCATGGCCACCAGGTGCAAGGTGTGGTTGGTGGAGCCGCCGGAGGCGAGCAGGCCGACGATGGCGTTGACGATGGCGCGCTCGTCGATCTGCCGGTAGAAGGGGCGATAGTCGCCACCCGGCTCGGTGTTGCGGACCGTCTGTTCGGTGGCGAAGCGGGTCAGCGCTTCGCGCATCTCGGTGCCGGGGTTGACGAACGACGTGCCGGGCAGGTGCAGGCCCATCATCTCCATCATCAGCTGGTTGGAGTTGGCGGTGCCGTAGAAGGTGCAGGTGCCGGGACTGTGGTAGGAGGCGGACTCGGCCTCGAGGAGATCCTCGCGGCTGGCCTTGCCCTCGGCGAAGAGTTGGCGGATGCGCGCCTTCTCCTTGTTTGGCAGGCCGCTGGGCATGGGGCCTGCCGGCACGAACGTTGCCGGCAGGTGGCCGAAGCGTGCCGCGGCGATGAACAGCCCCGGGACGATCTTGTCGCACACCCCGAGGTAGAGGGCGGCATCGAACATGTTATGGGAGAGCCCCACGGCCGTGGCCATGGCGATCACGTCGCGGGAGAACAGCGACAGTTCCATGCCAGGCTGGCCCTGAGTGACGCCGTCGCACATGGCGGGCACGCCGCCGGCGAACTGCGCGGTGGAGCCCATGTCGCGTGCCGCGGCCTTGATGGTCTCGGGGAAGGTCTCCAGCGGCTGGTGGGCCGAGAGCATGTCGTTGTAGGCCGAGATGATCCCCAGGTTGGCCGAGTTCATCAGCTTCAGTGAGTCCTTGTCCCCCGCGCCGCAGGCCGCGAAGCCGTGGGCCAGGTTGCCGCAGGAGAGCTCGCCGCGATGCACGCCGCGGCGGTGCTGGTCTTCCATGCGGCGCTCGTAGAGGGCGCGACGCTCGGCGGAGCGTTCACGGATACGGCGGGTGACGTCGGCGACGGTGTCGTTGAGGGCGGGGATCGTGCTGGCCATGAAGCACCTCGGCTGTATTGAATTTGGTAAGTTTACCAATAAAATTTGCGTTATTTCGCCCATGCTAGCCGCATTCTTGTCGGAATTGTAGTTTTATTACCTTAAATCCCCAGCAGCTTGAGTAGCCATGTCCGGTAGGGTGGATTCAGCAGCCCGACGGCGCTGCGTCGAGACTGGATGAAGACGCTGCGCTGGTGGCTGAAGCGCAGGAATCCGGCCTCGCCGTGGTAGGCGCCCATGCCGCTCTCGCCCACCCCGCCGAAGGGTAGGCCGGGCACGGCGCTGTGCCACAGGGTGTCGTTGAAGACCACGCCGCCTGAGCGCGTCTGCTCCATCAGGTGACGGCGACGGGCCGGGTCGTCGGTGAAGGCATACAGCGCCGGTGGGCTCGGACCCTCGGCGACACGCGCCAGTATGGCATCGAAGTCGCGCATGCCGATCACCGGCAGCCAGGGACCGAAGACCTCCTCGCGCATGATCGCAAGGTTCGCGGTGGGATCGATCACCAGGGTCGGCGGCAGCTTCATGCCTCGACTGAACTCCACCCGCTTGCCCAGATCGATCACCCGGCAGCCGTGGTCACGCGCCTCGGCGAGCATGCCCTCGAGCCGGGTGCGCGAAGCGTCGCCGGGCACCGCGGAATAGTCGTCGCCGGCGGTGCCGTGGGGATAGAACGACGCGACCGCCTCGCGCAGCGCCTCGATGAAGGCGGGCAGTCGTGCGGCATCGATCAGCACATGATCCGGGGCGATGCATGTCTGGCCGGCATTGAGCCACTTGCCGAAGGCGATGCGCCGTGCGGCATGGGCCAGGTCGGCGTCATCGGCGACGATGGCCGGGGTCTTGCCGCCCAGTTCCAGGGTCACCGGCGTCAGATTCTCGGCGGCGGCGGTCGCCACTTCCCGGCCGTTACGGGGATGACCCGTGAAGAGCAGGTGATCGAAGGGCAGCCCGGCGAAGGCGCGGCCGACCTGGGCATCGCCCTCGATCACGCAGAGTTCTTCCGGGTCGAAGTAGCGCTCCACCAGCTGAACCATCAGCGCGCTGGTGGTGGGGGCGTTTTCGCTCGGCTTGATCATCACCCGGTTGCCGGCGGCCAGGGCGTCCACGGCCGGTAGCAGCGCCAGGTGCCAGGGATAGTTGGCCGGCGCGATGATGCCCACCACGCCCAGCGGCTGGCGATGGATACGAGCCCGAGCGGGAGCCAGTCGCCAGGGCATGGCCGCCTTCCTGGGCTTCATCCAGCGAGTCAGGCGGCGGCGGGCATGACGCACGGCCTGGATCAGTGGGGCGATCTCCGCCATGCGTGTCTCGGCCTCAGCACGATGGCCGAAGTCCTGGCGGATCGCCTGGACGATCTCGTCGCGGTGGCGGCGGGTCATGGTCGCCAGCCGCTCGAGGCGATCACGGCGGGTCGCCGCCGAGGGAGAGGGCTCGGCGGCGAATGCGTCGCGCTGGTGGTCCAGGCGCGCCTGCAATGCGCGGGCGTCGGCCATGGGCGTCTCCCTGATGAAGTGGTGGAATCGGCGGAAGGGTCTGCGCACAATGTAGGCGCAATGCCGGTGGCTTGTCAGCCGCCGGCCCCTCTTTCCCGAGGTGTCCTGATGTCGGAACTGGTCATGTGCGAGGTATCCGCCATCGAGGCGGTATCGGCGGTGCGATGGAACGCCCTGGTCGACGATGACCACCCCTTCCTGCGTCACGAGTTCCTGCATGCCCTGGAGGCCAGCGGGGCCGCGAGCCCCGATACCGGCTGGGTGCCGCGTCACCTGACCCTCTGGCGGGGCGAGGCGCTGGTCGGGATCATGCCCCACTATCACAAGCATCACTCCTACGGTGAGTACGTCTTCGACTGGGGCTGGGCCGACGCCTGGGAGCGAGCCGGCGGCAACTATTACCCCAAGGGGCTCTCGGCGATCCCCTTCACCCCGGCCCCGGGGCCGCGCCTGGCCCTGGCCGCGGATGTCGATCCGCTGGCCGCCCGTCGTCTGCTGGCCCGGTCCTGGGAGGAGCGTGACCTGTCGAGCTGGCACCTGCTGTTCGCCGAACCGGCCGAGGTGGCGGCCTGGCGCGAGGCTCGCCCGGAGCTGTTGGCGCGCCACGGGGTGCAGTTCCAGTGGCGAGATCGCGGCTATGGCGACTTCGAGGGTTTCCTTGCCGCACTGACCGCCAAGCGGCGTAAGGCGATCCGGCGCGAGCGGCGACTGGTGGCCGACCAGGGGCTGACCCTGCACCGCCTGGAGGGGGAGGCCATCGACGAGGCGGCCATGGCGCACTTCTTCCGCTGCTACGAGATCACCTACCTGGAGCGCGGCCGACATGGCTACCTCGACCTCGACTTCTTCGAACGCCTGCGTCGCACCCTGCCTGAGGTACTGCTGCTGATCCAGGCGCGCCGGGAGGGGCGGCCGGTAGCCGCCGCGCTCTGCCTGCAGGGGGCGCGCACCCTCTATGGGCGCTACTGGGGCAGCGAGGTGGAAGCGGATTGCCTGCACTTCGAGGCCTGCTACTACCAGGGGATCGAACACTGCCTGGAGCGGGGGTTGACGCTCTTCGACCCCGGCACCCAGGGCGAGCACAAGCTCGCCCGGGGCTTCGCCCCGCAGCGGCTCACCTCGCTGCACCATATCGCCGACGCCCGGCTGCGCGATGCCGTCGCGCGCTTCTGCGCCGAGGAGGCGGCCCATGTCGATGGCTACTGCCGAGCGGCCGAGGCGGCGTTACCTTACCGGAGCGACTGACGCTCCAGTGTGCGGACGGTCGGACCCGTGCCATCCGTCGCCGGCGTGGTGATGGCGCCCTGCACCGAAGCGACCGGCCTCAAACCCGAGACATTGTCCCGGAGGTCCTGCCGGCGGGCATTGAAAATGGCATAATGCCGACATCGAATATCTCGTGACGGAACCCTCTGCATGCTCAAGTGGCTGGCCATCGTGCTCACCCTTCTTATCGCCCTGCTGCAGTATCGTCTGTGGCTCGGCGAGGGAGGCATGCGAGAGCTCAGCGAGGTGAGCCATCGTGTGGCCGCCCTGGAGGACGAGAACGCGCCCCTGCGGGCGCGCAAGGAGCGGCTCGCCGCCGAGGTCGTGGATCTCAAGACCGGTCTCGATGCCATCGAGGAGCGCGCGCGCAGCGATATCGGCATGGTGCGCACCGACGAGCAGTTCTTCTGGGTGCCCGGCGTGGCGGTGGACTCCACTGGTCTAGAGGTCAATGCCGAGCTGGTCGGCATGCCGGCCCCGGGTGCTGAGGCGCGCCAGTGAGCGGCCGGATATGGCTCGTGGTGCCCGCGGCGGGGCAGGGGCGAAGGATGGGCGCCGACCGGCCCAAGCAGTATCTGCCGCTGGCTGGCCGCCCGTTGCTGGTGCGGACCCTGACAAGGTTGCATGAGGCGCTCCCCGGGGCGCGGTTGTGCCTCTGCCTGGACCCGGACGATCACCACTTCGACCCCGCCTGGGTACCCTTCGCTCACTGGCGACGCACCCCCGGCGGGGCCGAGCGGGTCGATTCGGTGGCGAATGCCCTGGACGGTATCGCCCCGGATGCTGCGGACGACGACCTGGTGCTGGTCCACGACGTGGCCAGGCCCTGTGTCACCGTGGGCGACCTGAAGCGGCTGGTGGCTGCCATCGCCGATGATCCTGTGGGTGGGCTCCTGGCCACGCCGGTCGCCGACACCATGAAACGCGACGATGGCGCCGGGCGGGTGCGCGCCACCGAGTCCCGCGATGGGCTCTGGCATGCCCTCACGCCCCAGGGCTTCCGTTTCGGCCTGCTGCGCCGTGCCCTGAACGAGGCGCTGGCGCGGGGCCTTCGCGTGACGGACGAGGCCTCGGCTGTCGAGGTCGTCGGGCTGGCGCCGCAACTGGTGGCCGGGCGTCGCGATAATCTCAAGATCACCCACCCCGAGGACCTGGCCCTGGCCGAGCTGGTGCTGTCTGCCCAGGAATCTGCCCATGAACTGGCCGCCCAGGCCGCCTCGTCGACTCCCGAGGCGCCCCCGCGCGGGGCGAACAGCGCATGATGCGAATCGGCCATGGCTTCGACGTCCACCGCTTCGGCGAGGGCGATCATCTGATGATCGGCGGTGTCGCCATTCCCTTCGACCACGGCTTCGTGGCCCATTCCGACGGCGACGTACTGCTGCATGCGGTCTGCGACGCCCTGCTGGGGGCCTGCGCGCTCGGCGACATCGGTCGCCACTTCCCCGATACCGATCAGGCCTGGGCCGGTGCTGACAGCCGTGCCCTGCTGCGCCATGTTACGGGGCTGGTACGTCAGGCCGGCTACCGTGTCGGCAACCTGGACGCCACGGTACTCGCCCAGGCACCCAGGATGGCGGCGCATGTCAGCACCATGGCCGCTCAAATGGCCGATGACCTCGGCGTGGCGGTCTCCGCGGTAAACGTCAAGGCCACCACCACCGAGCGACTCGGCTTTACCGGCCGAGGCGAGGGCATCGCCGCCGAGGCGGTGGTGCTGCTGATTCGACAGGCTGGGGAGGCGGCCGATGAGTGAGCCCGCGTCGGCAGGACCCGAGGATGCCATCGACTGGCCGCCGGCCTGGCCGCGAGTACTGGACGACGACTGCGGTCCCCCGCCGACCGGCGATTATCGCGCCACCCCAGAGGACTTCCGGGTCGAGGAGGTCCTCGACTTCGCGCCCGAGGGCGAGGGCGAGCACCTCTGGCTGTTCATCGAGAAGCGCGACCTGACCACCGCCATGGTGGCCCGGGACCTGGCCCGGCTCTGCGAAGTCTCTCCCCGAGTGGTCGGCTATGCCGGGATGAAGGATCGCGTGGCCGTGACGCGCCAGTGGCTCTCGGTGCAGTTGCCGGGCCGAGATGCCCCCGAGGACCTGGTCGAGCGGCTCGCCGATCGTGGCATCCGGGTGCTCGATCAGGCCCGACATCCCCGCAAGCTCAAGCGAGGCGTGCACCGGGCCAACCGCTTCCAGCTGCGGCTCACCGGCGCGGCGACCACCGATGCCGGGTTCGCCTCGCGCTGGCAGCGCCTCTGCCGTGATGGCGTCGCCAATTATTTCGGTCCCCAGCGGTTCGGTCCCCACGGCCGCAACCTGCAGCGCGCCCGTGCCGTGCTGGCGCGCGGCTGGCGCAAGCGTGATGATCGCGAGGGCATGCTGCTCTCGGCGGCCCGCAGCTTCCTGTTCAACGAGCTGCTGGCCGAGCGCATCCGCGACGGCAGCTGGGCGACCCCCCTGCCCGGCGACGTGGTGATGCTCGACGGCAGTGCCAGCCAGTTCGGCGTCTCGCCGGACGACGCCGGGCAGCTCGCGGAGCTGCGCGAGAGGGCCGCACGACTCGACCTGCATCCCGCCGGCATACTGTGGGGCGTCGGCGCATCACGTGCCGCCTGCGAGGCCCGGGCCCGAGAGGCCGCCCTGGCCACGGGCTATCCTGGCCTGTGCGGCGGGCTCGAGCATGCCGGGGTCCGCCTGGCGCGCCGGTCGCTGCGGCTGCGCCTCGCTGAGCCGGCGCTGAGCCACGGTGACGAGGCGCTCTGGCTATCCTTCAGCCTGCCCCGGGGCGCGTTCGCCACGGCGGTGCTGCGTGAGCTTATCTCCCATCCCACTCTCGGCCCCCCGCCCTCCGACAGGAGCCCTTGATGCGTCGATTGCTGCTTTCCAATGATGACGGCGTCCATGCCCCGGGCCTGCGTGCCCTGCATGATGCCCTGCTGGCCCATGCGAAGCTGCGGGTAGTGGCGCCCGATCGTGACAAGAGCGGGGCTAGCAACTCGCTGACGCTGAGTCGGCCCCTGGCGCTCTCGTCGCTCGACAACGGCTTCTACAGCGTCGATGGCACGCCGGCTGACTGCGTCTATCTCGGGGTCAACGGTGTCTGGGACGAACGGCCTGACCTGGTGATCTCCGGCATCAACCACGGTGGAAACCTCGGTGACGACGTGCTCTACTCCGGCACCGTGGCGGCCGCCATGGAGGGGCGCAACCTGGGCATGACGGCCATCGCCATGTCGCTGGTCGGCGGGCGCTACTTCGAGACGGCGGGGCGTGTGGCGGCGAGCCTGGTGGGCGCGGCCGACCAGCTCTCGCTGCCTCCGCGCAGCCTGCTCAACGTCAATGTGCCGGACTTGCCGTGGAGCGAGATCCAGGGCTTTCGGGTCACCCGGCTGGGCTATCGCGGCCCGGCGGCCCGACCCCTGGAGGTACGGGACCCGCGAGGCCGTCTGCGTTACTGGATCGCCGCCGTGGGCGAGAATGCCGACGATGGCCCGGACACCGACTTTGCCGCCGTCGAGGCGGGCCATGTTTCCATCACGCCGCTGCAGACCGATTTGACCCGGCATGCAGCGCGCGACGACGTGCAGGACTGGCTGGATGCCCTCATCTGATCTGCTGCGCGGTGTCGGCATGACATCGCAGCGCACCCGTGACCGCATGACGGGCCGCCTGGCCGATCACGGCGTGCGTGATCGCCGGGTCCTGGAAGTCATGGCCCATGAGCCACGCCACCTCTTCCTCGACGAGGCCCTGGCGCATCGCGCCTACGAGGACACCTCCCTGCCCATCGGTCATGGCCAGACCCTCTCTCAGCCCTGGATGGTGGCCCGAATGACCGAGCTGGTGATCCAGGAGGCGCCGTCCCGCGTGCTGGAGGTGGGCACCGGCTCCGGCTACCAGACGCTGGTGCTGTCACGCCTGGTGCAGGAACTCTGGTCGGTGGAACGGATCAATGCCCTGCACCGGCGTGCCGGCGAGCGATTACGTCTGCTCAAGGCACACAATGTCCATCTGCGCCTGGCCGACGGGGGCCATGGCTGGCCAGAAGAGGCGCCCTTCGATGTCATCCTGCTGACCGCCTGTGCTAGTGAACTGCCCGCGCCGTTGCTCGCCCAGCTCGGCGAGGAGGGCGTGCTGATCACGCCGCTGGCCCAGCCGGATGGCCGGCAATGGCTGACCCGCGTGCGCCGCCGGGGAGACAGCTTCGAGTCCGAGCGGCTGGAAACAGTGCGCTTCGTTCCGCTGCTGGAAGGTGTCATTCGCTGACAGGCGTCATTCGCTACAAGGAGTCATACGTTGAAAGGAGTTCGTCGTTGAAGCGTCATCTCGGTATCTTTCTCAGGGGCGCCGGCATGGGGGCGGCCGATGCCGTCCCCGGGGTGTCCGGCGGCACCGTTGCCTTCGTCACCGGCATCTACGAGGAGCTGATCCACACCATCAAGCAGTTCGGCCCCAGCGCCTTCGTTGCCTGGCGGCGCGGCGGGTTGCCGTTGCTGGTGGTCCACCTCAACCTGGCCTTCCTCCTGCCGCTGCTGGCCGGCATCTTCCTCAGCCTGTTCAGCGTGGCGCATCTGGCCGTCTGGCTGATGGACGACTATCCCCAGCTGCTCAACGGTTTCTTCTTCGGCCTGGTGGCCGCCTCGGCCATGGTGGTCAGCCGTCATCCGGCCGACTGGAAGTGGTGGCATCTGCTGCCGCTGGCCGGTGGCCTGCTGCTGGCCCATGGCCTGCCGTCGCTTATGCCGCTGGTCACCCAGCTCGGCAATCCCGACCTGGTGCTGGTGGTGGGCGGGGCCATTGCTATCAGCGCCCTGCTGCTTCCCGGCGTGTCGGGCAGCTTCCTGCTGCTGACCATGGGGCTCTACGGCCCGGTGATGCAGGCCATTCGCGTCTTCGACCTGGGGCTTCTCGCACTATTCGGCACGGGGTGCTTGATCGGCCTGTTCGGCTTCTCCCGCCTGCTTTCCTGGCTGCTGCGCCACTACCATACCGCGACCCTGCAATTGCTGGTCGGCTTCATCGTGGGCTCGCTGCCGGTACTCTGGCCGTGGCGTGAGCTGATACGCTACCAGCTGGGCCCCGAGGGTCAGATGATCCCCCTCGACTATCGCTTCCTGACCCCGGCCGACTTCGCCGAGTTGACCGGTGATCCCGCCCGGTTGCCGGCGGTAATCGTCCTGATGCTGGGCGGTGCCGCACTGGTTCTGCTGATCGGCTGGGCCAATCGCTCCGCCGGCCCCGGTGCCTCGTGGCCGGCGACTCGCCGGGATGAGGCCTCCGGGCCCCGACAAGATGCTGACAAGGAGAAAGACGTCGATGCATAAGGTATTTCTGATTTCCGGGCTGGCGCTGGCGCTGGCCGGCTGTGCCGCTCAGCAAGGCGAGAGCGGATCGGTTCAGGTCCGCGACCTCTCGACCAGCCGGGCGGACTCGAGGCCCGCGGCATATACCGTCGAGGCTGGGGATACGCTCTATGGCATCGCCTGGCGCCATGACATGGACTACCGTGACCTGGCTCGTCTCAACCGTATCGGCCCGCCCTATCGCATCGAGCCCGGCCAGCGTCTAGCGCTGGGCGGCGAAGGGGCCGCCGCGGCCGTGGCGTCCGGCCAGGCCGCTGAAGCGGGTGTTTCCGGCAGCTCCGGCGTCGTGGCCACCGGCCTCGGCGGTGAGGCGGCCGGGGACGGCGAAGAACTCGACTGGCTATTGCCCGACGAGACCGCCATCGAGCGCAACCGCCGTCTCTCGACCGAACCCCTGGAAGACGGCGATTCATCCCAGGGGGCCAGTCAGGCGGCCATGGAGAGTGCCGATGCCCCGTCGGGAGCCGACCAGGGTCCCGGGCCGGTCTACAGCTACGACAGTCCCGGGGCGGACGGCACTCTGAGCGAGAGCGACCTCGCCGAACGGCGAGCTCGCGCCGAGCAGTCCGACGCGGCGGCGTCGGAGGCAGCCGATACGCCTGACGCCGGGACGGAGGATCGCGCCGAGGAGGTCGCGCAGGCGTCGCCAGAGCGTGGCGTCGAAACCGTGGCCGCAGCCGATGCCGGGACCGCCGTCGCCGGTGATCCTTCCTCCGAGGAGCGGTCAGGGCGTCGCTACACCCCGGTGGATGAGGTCTCCTGGCAGTGGCCTGCGTCAGGCGAGTTGGTGGGCCGTTTCGGGGAGGGTGGCAGCATCACCGCCGGCATTGATATCGCTGGTCAAAAGGGGCAATCTGTCAAGGCAGCAGGGCCCGGAATAGTGGTCTATGCAGGCAGCGGCGTCAGGGGTTACGGCAACCTGGTGCTGCTCAAGCACAATGATCAGTTTCTGAGTGCCTATGCCCATAATGACACCCTGAACGTCAAGGAGAATGATGTGGTCGAGGCCGGTGAGGTCATCGCCACTATGGGTGACAGCGATGCCGAGGATGTCAGGCTGCATTTCGAGGTTCGTAAGGAGGGCCAGCCTCAGGATCCCCTGGAGTATCTGCCCACGCGCTGACCCTTGCGGCGGGCCGCTGCCTGATGCAGCACTTCCTGGGTGCAACACAATAATAATGTCGTGCGTCGATCGTCTGGCCTTGGACCTGCGGCGCCCGGTAGCAACCACGGGGTAGTAATTGATGAGCATGCTTGAACGGGATCTTCAGGATGTGAATCTGGCGTCCGCTGATGAGACGGATGAGGACGCTGTCGATGCGGAAGATGAGCTGGAGGTCGAGGAGGGCGACGAGGAGGAAACGCTAGACGACGAGGATGCCTTCGAGAAGGCGCTGAGTCGCGAGGATCGTCATCACCGTCAAAAGAGTCTCGATGCCACGCAGATCTATCTCAACGAGATAGGCTTCTCGCCGCTGCTGACGCCCGAAGAAGAGGTCTTCTTCGGGCGCCTGGCCCGCAAGGGAGATCCGCTGGGTCGCTCGCGGATGATCGAGTCAAACCTGCGCCTGGTGGTGAAGATCGCACGGCGCTACCTCAATCGCGGCCTTACCCTGCTCGACCTCATCGAGGAGGGCAACCTGGGCCTGATCCGCGCCGTCGAGAAGTTCGACCCCGAGCGTGGCTTCCGCTTCTCGACCTACGCGACCTGGTGGATTCGACAGACCATCGAACGGGCGCTGATGAACCAGACCCGCACCATCCGCCTGCCGATCCATGTGGTCAAGGAACTCAACATCTACTTGCGCGCGGCCCGCGAGCTGACACAGAAGCTGGATCATGAGGCCACGGCCGAGGAAATCGCCGACCACCTCGACAAGCCGGTGGAGGCCGTCAAGAAGATGATGGGCCTCAACGAGCGTGTCTCCTCCGTCGATTACCCGATGGGCAGTGAGAGCGATAAGCCGCTGATCGAGACCCTGGCCGACGACAATGATCAGGGCCCCGAGTCTACCCTGGTGGATGGTGACGTCCGCCAGCACGTCGATGAATGGCTGGCCGAGCTCACCGAGAAGCAGATGGAAGTGGTGGTTCGCCGCTTCGGCCTCCGGGGCCACGAGGCCGCCACCCTCGAGCAGGTCGGCGAAGAGATCGGCCTGACCCGCGAGAGGGTCCGCCAGATCCAGGTGGAAGCCCTCAAGAAGCTACGCCGCATGCTCGACAAGCAGGGCCTCTCCCTGGATGCCATCTTCGAGTGACACCGCCCGCCGGAGGTTCTCTCCGGCATGGCCATCCCGTTAGGTTCGCGATGGGCAGTTGATCGAGCTGCCCATCAGCTCCTGATTGGAATGAAACCCCAATCGGGGCATGTCATGCAGCGTCTCTTGCCATGAAATCCCGTATTCTTTGGGGGATAATCATGGCCTCCCCACGGCGCGACAGGATACCGATCATGGCCCGGCCGCTGATTGCCGACATCGACCTCGACGCCCTGCGTCACAACTACCGTCTCGCCCGGGACCAGGCGCCCCACAGCCAGGCCGTTGCCGTAATCAAGGCCGATGCCTATGGCCACGGGGCCGTGCCCTGTGCCCGGGCGCTCGAAGACCTGGCGCCGGCCTTCGCCGTGGCCTGCCTCGAGGAGGCCGAGACGCTTCGCGAGGGAGGCATCACCGCCCCCATCGTCCTGCTGGAGGGGGTCTTCGAGGCCGCCGAGCTAGAGCGGGTCGAGGCGCTGGGACTCTGGATGGCGGTCCACAGCGAGTGGCAGCTTCAGGCTCTGCTCGCCTATCGTCCCGCCCGTCCCATCCCGGTCTGGGTCAAGGTGGATTCCGGGATGCATCGCCTGGGCTTTCCGCCCGAGCAGGTGGAGCGGGTCTGGGAGCGGCTCGTCGCGGCCCCGGAGCACGCCTGCGACCTGCACCTGATGAGCCACTTCGCCACCGCCGATGCCCTGGCGCCCGACTACTTCCAGCACCAGATGACGCTTCTGGACGCCCTGGCGAGGCGGCTCGACGCCCCCACCTGCCTGGCCAACTCGCCTGCGACCCTGGCCTGGCCCGCCTCCCACGGTGCCTGGAACCGTCCCGGGGTGATGCTCTATGGCAGCGACCCGCTGGAAGCCTCCAACGAGGCCAGTCGCCGACTGGCCCCGGTGATGACCCTGCGCTCCGCGATCATCGCCGTGCTAGAGATCGCCGCGGGGGAGCCGGTGGGCTATGGCGGACGCTGGCGGGCGCCTCGGCCCTCGCGGATCGGCGTGGTGGCCTGCGGCTACGGCGACGGCTACGACCGCCACGCGGTCGACGGCACCCCAATACTGGTGAACGGCCAGCGCACGGCGCTGGCCGGCAAGGTCTCCATGGACATGCTGACGGTGGACATCACCGACCTGGCCGATGCCGATATCGGCAGCGAGGTAGTGCTCTGGGGCCGGGCGGACAACGGCGAGGTGCTGTCGGTGGACGAGGTGGCGCGCCATTGCGACACCATCAGCTACACCCTGCTCACCGGGGTGCTCCCCAGGGTGCCCAGGCGGTACCATGGGGCGGACTGATCGCCGCACTACGGGAAGCCGCATGTCCACGGACGACACCACCAAGACCTCCTTCGCCCATCCGCGCTACTGGCCCGCCTGGCTCGGCATCGGGGCCATGTACGCGGTGGCCTGGCTGCCCTGGCGGCTGAAGCTGTGGGTGGGCCGTGCCATCGGCCTGGCCGCCTGGCGCTTCGCCGGTCGGCGCCGGCACATCACCGAGACCAATATCCGGCTGTGCTTCCCGGAGCTCGACGCCGACAGGCAGGCCGCCCTGGTGCGGGAGAGCTTCATCGCCAACGGCATCGGCCTGGTCGAGACGGCCACCGGCTGGTGCCGGGATCACGAGCACCTGCGCCACCGGGTGATCTTCCGGGGGCAGGAGCACATGGCGCGGCTGCAGGCGCAGGGCCGGGGCGCGTTGATCCTGGGGATGCACTTCTCGACCCTCGACCTGGGGGGCGCCCTGCATGCGCTCTACTTTCGCGCCGACGCCGTGCAGCGCCCCCACGACAACCCGCTCTTCGACCGCTTCATGGCGCGCGCCCGGGCCCCGTATTTCGATGCGATCCTCGATCGTCACGACCTGCGCGGCGTGGTGCGTCGGATCAAGGCCGGCCATGCGGTCTGGTACTCGCCGGACCAGGACTTCGGCCGCGATGCCAGCGTCTTCGCACCCTTCTTTGGCGTCGAGGCGGCCACAGTGCGCATGACCGCCCGCATCGCGCGCATGACCGGAGCGCCGGTGATACCGCTGATCTTCCATCGCAATCCGGACGATCGCACCTACACCCTGGAATATCTGCCGCCCCTCGAGGACTTCCCCAGCGACGACGAGGTGGCCGATGCCGCCCGCGTCAACGCGGTGATCGAGGCGGCGATCCGCCGCCACCCGGAGCAGTACCTGTGGCTGCACCGTCGCTTCAAGACCCGCCCGCGGGGCGAGGCGAAGCTCTACTAACGCCTTCGGGCAGCGATAGGCTAAAAGCACCGAGTGCCAGCCCGAAAAAAGAGAAACCCCACGGACCTCTCGGCCGCAGGGTTTCTCTTCTAGGTTCTAGGTTATAGGTTCTAGCTCCAGCCCGCGAAGCGAGCGTCCTTCCAACGCCGGCGAAGCCGGTCAGGCGTCTATGCGCTTGTACTTCATGCGGTGCGGCGTGTCGTTGCCCACGCGCTTCTTGTGGTCCGCCTCGTAGTCGGTGTAGTTGCCCTCGAAGAACTCCACCCGGGACTCGCCCTCGAAGGCGAGGATGTGGGTGGCGATGCGGTCGAGGAACCAACGGTCGTGGGAGATCACCATGGCGCAGCCGGGGAAGGCCAGCAGGGCCTCTTCCAGGGCGCGCAGGGTCTCGATGTCCAGGTCGTTGGAGGGCTCGTCCAGCAGCAGCACATTGGCGCCCTGCTTCAGGGTCTGGGCCAGCTGCAGGCGACCACGTTCGCCGCCGGAAAGCTCCGAGAGGCGCTTCTGCTGGTCATTGCCCTTGAAGTTGAAGCGACCCACGTAGGCCCGAGAGGAGACCTCGTAGCCGTTGATGTTGAGGATGTCCTGGCCGTCGGAAACCGCTTCCCAGACAGTCTGCTTGTTGTCGAGGGCATCGCGGAGCTGCTCGACATAGGCGATGTCGACCGTGTCGCCGAGCACCACCTCGCCGGCATCGGGCTGCTCCTGACCCGAGATCAGCTTGAACAGGGTCGATTTGCCGGCGCCATTGCCGCCGACGATTCCGATGATCGCTCCCTTGGGTACGCTGAACGACAGATCCTCGTAGAGCAGCTGGCCGTCGAAGGCCTTGGCCACATCGTGGAACTCGATGACCTTGTCACCCAGGCGCGGGCCGGGCGGAATGTAGATCTCGTTGGTCTCGTTGCGCTTCTGGAAGTCGCCCGACTGCATCTCCTCGAAGCGGTTAAGGCGCGCCTTGCTCTTGGCCTGGCGGCCCTTGGCGTTGCTGCGCACCCACTCCAGCTCCTGCTTGATGGCCTTGTTCTTGGAGGCCTCCTGCTTGGCTTCCTGCTCGAGGCGCTTCTCCTTGGCCTCCAGCCAGCCGGAGTAGTTGCCCTCGAAGGGGATGCCCTGGCCGCGGTCGAGCTCGAGGATCCAGCCCGCCACGTTGTCAAGGAAGTAACGGTCGTGGGTGATGGCGACCACGGTGCCGCTGTAGTCGTGCAAGAAGCGCTCCAGCCAGGCCACTGACTCGGCGTCCAGGTGGTTGGTCGGCTCGTCGAGCAGCAGCATGTCCGGATTGGAGAGCAGCAGGCGGCAGAGCGCGACGCGGCGGCGCTCGCCACCGGATAGATGGCCGACGCGGGCCTCCCAGTCGGGCAAGCGCAGGGCCTCGGCCGCCACCTCGAGCTTGCGGTCCAGGTTGTGGGCATCGGAGGCCTCGATGATGTTCTCCAGGCGCGCCTGCTCGGCGGCCAGGGCATCGAAGTCGGCGTCCGGTTCGGCATAGGCGGCGTAGACGGCGTCGAGCTGCTCCTGAGCGGCCTTGATCTCGCCCAGGGCCTCTTCCACGGTCTCGCGGACGTTCTTGTCGTCGTCGAGATGGGGTTCCTGGGGCAGGTAGCCGACATTGATGCCCGGCATGGGGCGCGCCTCACCCTCGAACTCGGTATCGACGCCGGCCATGATGCGCAGCAGGGTCGACTTGCCGGCGCCGTTGAGGCCCAGCACGCCGATCTTTGCGCCCGGGAAGAACGACAGCGAGATGTCCTTGAGGATCTGCTTCTTGGGGGGCACGACCTTGCCCACCCGGTTCATGGTGTAGACGTATTGCGCCATGTAGAGCCACTTTAGTTGGGGAATTTCAGTGGCCACGATGATAGAGCCCGGGGACGGCAAAGGCCAGCGTCCCCGGGTGGTGAGGCAGGGCGTTACTCTTCTTCTTCCTCGAACTCTTCCCAGAGGGACCAGTCGTCCTCGATGGCCTGTCGCAGACGGCGCTCCTCGATCAACGCCTCCACGCGGCGTCGGGCTCGCAGGGTGTCGGCCCGACTGCCGGGGCGTCGGCGGGCCTCGTCGTCATTGACTGCCTCCAGGTAGTCCTGGTCATCATCGTAATGGGTGTCCAGAAGGGGTTCATGGCTCATGTGAAGTCCTCCCATGGCCCGGGGCCGAAGGCTGCCGCCTTCGGCGGATCACTCGATCGCTTCGCGTCCCGGGGGAGTGGAACCAGAAGCGCCAACGGCAACGCTCGTTGCCTGCTGGCTATATATACTCAAGGCGACAGGAGGGCAAGCCTCGGGCGGACTTTTTTACCGCCTCGCCGCCACCGCCCATGCGGGGGCCGTTTAGAGGCCGCGCCTGACAATGAACGGGGGCCGTTTAGAGGCCGCGCCTGACAATGAGCGGGAGCTGTTTAGAAGCCGCGCCCGACCATGCGCGGAATTCAGGAGAGGTCGTGTTCGGCTTTAAGCCGCTCGAGTTCCAGTTGCGCCTCGACACGTTCAGTCACGTCCTTCTGCACGCCGATGTAGTAGTTGAGGTTGTCGTCCTCGTCATGCACGGGCGTGATGGAAAGCTCGTTGTAGAACAGGGTGCCGTCCTTGCGATAATTGCGCAGCACCTCACGGCAGGGACGACCCTCCTGGATGGCTCGGCGGATGGCATCGAGTCCCGGCTGGTCGCGGTCCTCGTTCTGCAGGAAGCGGCAATCCTGGTAGAGGATCTCGTCTGCACTGTAGCCGGTGAGGCGCTCGAAGCCCTGATTGACGTAGATCAGGATGTTCTCGTCGCCCTCCTGCTCGGCGACCACGATGCCATCCTCAGAGGCATCGACGATGCGTTCCAGCAGTTCCGGGCTGATCAGCGGGGATCGTTTCATGCAGGGGCTTCCTGTCGCGGTGCCCATGCCGCGTATCCAGTCGGCGGCAAGGGGTGGGGTATGAGCAACATCATGGCCAGCCGGCGGCCGGATTTCAACGCGCCGATAGGGCTAACCATCACTCCACCTCGGGCAGACACTGTGCGCTGGCGGCGGCGGCGAGGCCCATCAGGGCGAGTACCGCCAGCAGCCCGGCACTGCCGAGCCACTGGGCCAGCAGGCCCACCATGCCGCCCACCACCAGCATCAGCACGCCGGTGAGGGTGTTGGAAAGTGCCACATAGAGTGCCCGGTTGTCGGCCCCGGCCATATCGACGACATAGGTCTTGCGGCCCAGCCGCACGCCGACGTGGACGATCACCAGTACCGCATAGACCAGGGCATAGGGCCAGACGGTCTCGCTCCAGGCCGCCGGCCACCAGGCGAAAACCGCTCCCAGCAGGCAGCCGGCAGCGGTTCCCAGGCCTCCATCGCGCATCACGCGTCGGCTCGAGACGTCGGCGCGCTTTCCCCACAGCGGACTCGCCAGCATGCCGGCTACGCCCGAGACCACGATCAGGATACCCAGGCCGCCGAGCTCGGCCCCGCTCTGCTGCTGACCCAGCAGTGCCACATAGGGCAGCGCCAGGGCGCTGGCCAGCAGCAGGGTGCGCGAGAGGTTGAAGTGCAGGAAATCACGGTCGTCTCGCAGCAGGCACATGCCCTGCTTGATGCTGGCCCAGGCATTTTCGCCGCCTTCCACGGCTCCAGGGATCTCCTCGATGCGCACCGCGCACAGGGCATTCACGGCCCAGCCAAGCGAGGCCACACCGAGCAGCGCGGCCAGCGCCAGCTCCCCGGGACGGTCGCCGAAGAGCATCAGCACGCCGCCGGCGGCGAGGGTGACACCGCCCGCCACGCTCCCGCTCCAGCCCATGAGGGTGCCGCGACGCTGCTTGGCGATGGTCTTGCCCAGTACATCCTTGGTGGCGATCGATGACAGGCCCCGGGCCAGCGACAGGGCCACCAGCACCACCAGCACCAGGGCACCCCCGATGCCTCCGCTGCCGAACAATGCCAGCAGGGCGAGCAGCGCCGCGGCGATGGCCTGCAGAACCCCGCCGAGTACCCACGCCCACTTGCGTTCGGGCTTGAGACGAATGAATCCCGCGATGAACAACTGGGGAAGCAGGGCGCCGGACTCACGGATCGGCACCAGCAGGCCCACCATCCACAGCGGGGCGCCCATCATCCCCAGCAACCAGGGCAGCACCAGGCGGGCGCTGGAGAGTTCGTCGGCCAGCTTGTTGCCCAGGGAGGCGGCGAGATGCAGGAAGAAGTTGCGTGGCTGCTCCCGGCAGGCTGCCTCGGGAATATCCCGACACATCCGGCTGTCCTCGTCGCCGGTGAGCCACTCATAGAGGCGGGTCTGGCTGATCTCGGAGGCGGCCATCGGTACTCCCTGGCTGTTATCATCGAGGCCTCATTGTCGCGACACTCGAGGCTGCATGTCACGTATCAGAATCCACTACTGTACTCAGTGCCAGTGGCTCTTGCGCAGCGCTTGGTACGCTCAGGAGCTGCTTTCCACCTTCGGTGAGGACCTCGCGGGCGTCGAGCTTGCACCCTCTCATGGGGGCCACTTCGAGATCCTCATGGACGAGGCCTCCCTCTGGGAGCGCAAGCGCGACGGAGGCTTCCCCGACATCAAGGCGCTCAAGCAGGCGGTCCGCGACCGTCTCGACCCCGCACGTGACCTCGGGCATATCGACCGATGAGCCAGGTGACCCCTCCCGATGATCGCCAGGCGCTGCTCTTCGGCCTGGGCGCGGTGGCGCTCTGGTCGACGGTCGCCACGGCCTTCAAGGTGGCGCTGGGATACATGTCGCCGCTGGAACTGATGTGGCTGGCCTCGCTGGTATCCTGGGCGCTGATCGGCGTGCTGGTGGCCCGGCAGGGTCTGCTTGGCCAGGCGCTCAGGCGTGGCTGGCGCACCGCGGCCTGGGCCGGGCTGATGAACCCGGTGGCCTACTACCTGGTGCTGTTCGGGGCCTATGATCGCCTTCCGGGACAGGAGGCCATGGCGCTCAACTACACCTGGGCGCTGGCGATGGCCTTTCTTGCCGTGCCGCTGCTCGGCCATCGTCTCACCCGCATCGATGTGCTGGCCGGCCTGATCGCCTACGCCGGGGTCTGGGTGATCGCCACCCGCGGCGCGGTGTTCGACGTGGCCTTCGCCGACCCGCTGGGAGTGGGCCTGGCACTCGTCTCGACACTGCTCTGGGCGCTCTACTGGCTGCTCAATGCCCGCGACCACCGCCCGCCACTGGTCGCGCAGTGGCAGAACTTCAGTGTCGGGGTGCCAGTGCTGACGATCCTGCTGCTGCTCGGCCCCGGGCTGCAGTGGCATGGCTGGGCGGGGCTGGGTGCCGGGGTCTATGTGGGGCTCTTCGAGATGGGCATCGCCTTCGTGCTCTGGCAGATGGCCGTCCACAAGGTGTCGCGCACGGCGAAGGTATCGAACCTGATCTTCCTCTCGCCGCCGGTGTCCCTGCTGCTGCTGTTCTTCATCGTCGGCGAACCGATCCTGCCCTCCACCCTGGTCGGCCTGGTGCTGATCCTCGGTGGCCTGGGACTCCAGCAGTGGCAGAAGACCCCGGCGGCGCCGACTCAGTCATGAGCCGCCAGGGTCAGGCAATGCTCTTCCAGTAGCGACGCGAGATCGGGCCAGACGATATCGAGGATGCGCGGCTGGGCGGCGGCGGTGGGGTGGATGCCGTCGTCCTGCATCAGGCTATCGTCCAGGGCGATGCCCTCGAGCAGGAAGGGCACCAGGGGAACGTCGAACTCATCGGCGAGTCGGTGATAGACCCCGGTGAAGGCGTCACGGTAGGCCTGGCCGTAGTTGGGCGGGATGTCGATGCCCAGCAGCAGCAACTCTGCACCGGCGGCCTGGCTGGCCTCGATCATGTCCGCCATGTTGGCCTCGAACTGCCGCGGCGGCAGGCCGCGCAGGCCATCGTTGCCGCCCAGTTCGATCAGAACAATGTCGGGTTCGTGCTGTCCGAGAAGGTCGGGAAGCCGGCTGGCCCCGCCACTGCTGGTCTCGCCGCTGATACTTGCGTTGATTACCCGCGCCTTTCCGTCCAGGCGCGTCTCGAGCAGGCTGACCCAGCCCTGCTGCTGTTCGATACCGTAGGCGGCGCTCAGGCTGTCGCCCATTACCAGCACCAGTGGGCGTTCCTCGGCCTGGGCGGGATGCACGACCAGGGCCAGCAGCAGGGCCAACACTCCGGCCAGGCCCGCCGCCGTTGCCACCCGGAGACAGTCCGCGAGACCCCGCGCCCGTCTCCGTGAATTGCTCTTAACTCTTACTCCAGGAACAGGGAAGCCCTTGATCATGTCCACCACCTCTCGAACGGAATTGACACCGATTCTACACGCCGACCAACTCCTCAAGCAGGTCCGCAGTGGCGAACGGCAACTCACCATTCTGAGTGGTCTTGGCCTCACGGTGTTCCCCGGCGAGAGCGTGGCGATCCTCGGCCAGAGCGGGGCGGGCAAGTCGACCCTGCTGGGTCTGCTGGCCGGGCTGGACGCACCCAGCGGCGGTACCCTTGAGCTGTTCGGCCAGCCGCTGGGTGAGCTCGACGAGGATGGCCGGGCACGACTGCGTGCCGGCCGGGTGGGCTTCGTCTTCCAGAACTTCCAGCTGCTGCCCACCCTGACGGCACTCGAGAACGTCCTGCTGCCGCTTGAACTCACGCCGCAGACCGATGCCGAGGCCAGGGCACGCGACTGGCTGACCCGGGTGGGCCTGGGCGAGCGCCTGGACCACCTCCCCAAGCAGCTCTCCGGTGGCGAGCAGCAGCGCGTCGCCCTCGCTCGGGCCTTCGTCACCGGCGCCGAGCTGGTATTCGCCGACGAGCCCACCGGCAACCTGGATCCGGCCACCGGCGAGCGCATCATCGCGGCGCTCTTCGAACTCAATCAGGAGGCGGGCACCACCCTGGTGCTGGTGACCCATGATCACGCCCTGGCGAGGCGCTGCGACCGCTGCCTGCGGCTGGAGGGCGGCCGGCTGGAAGAGATGGCCATGGACGAGGTAAGCGCATGAGTGATGCCAACCACCCGGGAGCGCTGACCCGGCTGCTGAGGTTCTCCCTGCGGGGCCTGGTCCGTGACCTGCGCGCCGCCGATGTGCGCGCGCTCTTCATCGCCCTGGCTCTGGCCGTGGCGGCCTCCACGATGATCGGCTTCTTCCTCGATCGCCTGGACAAGGGCCTGACCCGCCAGGCCGGACAACTGCTGGGCGGGGACCTGGTGCTCGAGCAGGGCGATCCCTTCGAGCAGGAGGTTCGCGACACCCTCGAGAACGCCGGTCTGGTGCTCAGCGACCAGGTCGACATGGTCTCCATGGTCAGCCACGGCGATGCCTTCCAGGTGGCCAGTCTCAAGGTCGTGGATTCGGTCTATCCGCATTTCGGCGCCAACCATGTCGATCGAGGCGACGGGGTCGAGCTGCTGGACCATGGGCCGCCGCCCGGCGAGGCCTGGCTGGCCCCGCGCCTGGCGCTGCTGATCGAGGTCGAGGTTGGCGACCGGATCCGGGTGGGCGAAACCGAGCTCGGCGTGGGCGGCCTGATTGAACGCGAGGCCGATCAGTCGGCAGGCTTCGGCAGCTTCAATCCGCGACTGATGATGCACGTCGACGACCTGTCGGCCACCAATCTGGTGCAGCCCGGCTCCCGGGTCGAATTCGAGATCCTTGCGGCGGGCCCCGCCGAGGCCGTGGCCGGCGTCCAGCCATTGCTCGAGCGACTGCGCCGCGACGGGGTGGAGGTTCGCGATGTGCGGCAGGATCGTCCGGGGCTGGGCAATGCCCTGGAGCGGGCCGAGAAGTACCTGAGCCTGGCCGGCCTCGCCGCCGTCTTGCTCGCTGGTGTGGCAGTGGCCATGGCCACGCGGCGCTACGTGGATCGTCACCTGGATACTGCGGCGCTGATGCGCTGCTTCGGGGCCACTCAGGCCGAACTCACCCGGCTCTTCGCCCTGCAACTGATGTGGCTGGCGCTGGCGGCATCAGTGGTCGGCGCCCTGCTGGGACTGGCCGGCCAGGCGGCGCTGCTCGGCCTGCTGACCACCTTCCTGCCGCTGGAGCTGCCGCCGCCCGGGGTGCTGCCCCTATGGCTGGGTATCCTCACCGCGCTGTCGGTGCTGGTGGGCTTCGCCGGGCCAACCCTGCTGCGGCTGAAGCGGGTCAGCGCGCTCAAGGTGCTGCGTCGCGAACTCGACCCCTTGCCGGCCTCGGCCTGGGTGGTGGTGGCGGCAGCCGCGCTGGTCTTCGGCGGACTGCTGTGGCTCTACTCCGGCGACCCGCTGCTCTCGGCCGGCCTGCTGGTCGGCGGCCTGGCGATGCTGGTGGTGCTGTGGTGGGTCGGCAATCTGCTGCTCGGGCTGCTGTTCCGGCTCGCTTCGCGCCTGCCCCGTCGCGGCGGTCAGGACGGCGGCCTTGTCCAGGCGCTGCGCCTGGGCGGCCAGCAGCTGGCCCGGCGGCGCCAGGCGAGCCTCGGCCAGTTGCTGGCCTTCTCGGTGACCTTCTTCGCCGTGGCGATGATCTTCCTGGTGCGTGGCGACCTGCTCACCACCTGGCAGGACCAGCTCCCCGAGGACACTCCCAACTACTTCGCCATCAATATCCAGCCCGGCGAGCGTGACGCCTTCTCGACGGTGCTGGAGGGTGCCGTGGATGCCCGCAGCGCCCTCTATCCCATGGTGCGCGGCCGGATCACCGCCCTCAACGGCGAGCCGCCGCGGGAGATGGTGCCGCCGGAGGCCCGGGGCGATAACGCCCTGCGCCGGGAGCTCAACCTCACCTGGCAGGAGCGCCTGCCCGAGGGCAACCGCCTGGTGGCGGGGGAGTGGTTCGATGCCCTCGGCTCTGATGCTCTCGACAACGACGAGTTTGAGGGCTGGATGACGGCAGTGGATGCCCAGCCCATTGCTGATGCGAGCCCGGCGCCGGTGCCCATGTCCATGGAGGATGGCCTCGCCGAGCGTTTCGGGATGGAACTCGGCGATACCCTGACCTTCACCATCGGCAGCGCCGAGGTCGTCGGCGAACTCGCCAGTCTTCGCAACCTGGACTGGGACAGCTTCCGACCCAATTTCTACGTCATCTTCCCGCCCGGGGTGCTGGAGCGTTTCGGCCACAGCTACATCACCGCCTTCCACCTGAACGACGCCGAGAACGACACGCTCCGTCAGCTGGTCCGCGACTTCCCTGGCGTCTCGCTGCTCAACATCGACGCCATCCTCGGCCAGGTACGCGATGTCCTCACCCAGGTGACCCGAGCGGTGGAGCTGGTGCTGGCCTTCGTGCTGCTGGCCGGTGTCAGCGTGCTCTATGCCGCCCTGACCGCCAGCCGCCCGGTGCGGGCCCACGAGAGCGGCCTGCTGCGCGTCTTCGGCGCCGGCAACCGCCTGCTCTCTAGGGTCCAGGGCGCCGAATTCGCGATCCTCGGCCTGGCCAGCGGCCTGATGGGTGCGCTGCTCGCCGAACTCGCCGCCGCGGGTATTTACCTGGCCTGGTTCGACCTGGCGCCTCGTTTCCACTGGGGGCTCTGGTTGGCGCTGCCGCTGGGCGGCGCGCTGCTGATCGGGGTGATCGGCCACCTGCTCTCCCGGGACTTGCGCCGCCAGGCCCCCGCGGCGAGCCTTGGCCTGCTCGGCGAGACCTGAGGCATGATCATGAGGCCGAGCCCCTGCGTGCTCGCCTGCTGACCGGCCCCGCCGCAATGGACCGGGCTGGATGACGATGCCGGTCAATGAAGCGGCTCGAGAAACTCCGCTGGGCTAGACTCGAGCGGAGCAACGACTGTCCCGAACCATGGCCGTGCGCGCATGGCCGTGCATCCATCAAGGAGGAGAACATGCGCATGTCGAGTTCGGTAATCAGGGCGAGTCTGCTCGCCGCATCATTGCTGTGTCTGGCGGTGTCCGCTCTGGCCGACGACCGTGCCCCGACCGAGCGGCTGGAGGACGATCTTCGGGCGCTGTTTGCCGACGAGGGAACGCTCGAGATCGGCGAGGTCGCCGAATCGATGATCCGTGAGCGGGTCACCGCCAGTGATCTTCACTTCGTCGGCCCCGAGGGGCAGCGGCTATGGCTCGATCGCTACGAGGTCAGCGGTGACTACGACCGGCCAGATGAGGTACGCATCGAGGGCATTCGTCTGGAGACGCCGGGTCGTGAGCAGTCGCTGCTGACCGCCGAGACGCTGCTGCTCGACGATCCTTCCCGAGCGGTCCTGCCCCTCCATCAGGAGACCTGGCCTGAGGGGTTCACGGTCGGGGGGCTCGTCGTCGAGGCACTGGTCGCCGAGTTTTCCGGGCAGGAGCTGGGAGAGGAGTTCGGCGAGGGACGCGGGCGGATCGCCGTCGAGCGCCTGCAGGCCGCAGGGGTGAGCCAGGATGCCATCGACAGCCTGGAGGTCAGCGGTTTGGAGGGGCAGGCCGAGGGCGATGACGAGTTCGGCAGTGGCACCTTCTCTCTGGCCTTTGCGCGGGTGGAGGGGCTGCGCGGCCTGCAGGGTCCGGAAGAGCAACGGGAAATCGATCGGCTCGAGATGCGCGACCTGGTCATCGATTCCGACCGGCTCGTGGCGACTCTGTCGTCCCTGGAGGTCGACGGCGACATGACGGACGGCGAAGGCGGCTTCCGGCTCGAGTCGCTGGATCTCGACCTGGCGAGGATGATCGCCCTGGCGCCGGAGGAGGAGCGCACCCAACTGCGCATGGCCAGCAACGTCTTGACCGGCGGCAGCGGGCAGCTCCGGCTCGATGCGGACTCCACAGGGCGCTGGGAATCGGGGAATACGGCCAGCCGCCTGCTGGGCGAGCTGACGATCACCGCCGACGAAGCCTTCGGCTGGACGCTGGATGCCGACTTGCCGGTGCGCCTGCCGGAAGGTGTCGAGCCGGCCGCCTTCCTGGCCAACATGGAGAGCCTGGAAGGGGTGACCCTGCTGGGAGGCCGTGTCGACGCGACGCTTTCCGATCTGGGGCTCTTCGGTCGCCTGCCGAAGATCATGGCGGCCAGTCAAGGCGTCAGCGAGGCGTTGTTCCTGGAACAGGCGCGCACCCAGGCCCAGGGCTTCGGCATGATGCTCGGCCCGGAGATCGAGGCGCTGTTCACCGGGCTGGTGGCGATGATGGCGGGAGAGGCCAGCGAGCTCACCATCCATCTGATCCTGCCCGCCGACAGCGAGCTCGAGGTGCTCGCCGCCGACCCCCTGGCCCTGCCGAAGCGGCTCGAGATGCGCGTGGAGAGTCGCTGAGCCGGACGATGCGGCGCGCGGGCGCCGCGGGAGCTTGAGTGAGACAGCGGTTGCCCATGATCGCCTTTCATGTGAAAGCCGCCGGGGGCTGGGGTATCATGTGGGGCCCAGATTCTCCCGTGATGCGAGGTTTCCCGCCGATGTTCAGCCGTGACATGCAGATTGCCGGTTTCGATGACGTCCTGTTCGATGCGATGCAGAAGGAAGTCGCTCGCCAGGAGGCGCACATCGAGCTGATCGCCTCCGAGAACTATGCGAGCCCCCGGGTGCTGGAGGCTCAGGGCAGCCAGCTGACCAACAAGTACGCGGAAGGCTATCCCGGCAAGCGCTACTACGGTGGCTGCGAGTACGTGGACATCGTCGAGCAGCTGGCCATCGACTATGCCAAGGAACTGTTCGGCGCCAGCTACGCCAACGTCCAGCCGCACTCCGGTTCCCAGGCCAACGGTGCCGTCTTCCAGGCCCTGGTCAAGCCGGGCGATACCATCCTCGGCATGAGCCTCGACGCCGGCGGTCACCTCACCCACGGTGCCAAGCCGAACTTCTCCGGCAAGCATTACAACGCAGTGCAATACGGTATCGACGAGAATGGCCGTATCGATTATGACGAGGTGGCGCGCCTGGCCCGCGAGCACCAGCCGAAGATGATCATCGCCGGCTTCTCCGCCTACTCACAGATCATCGACTGGGCCAGGTTCCGCGAGATCGCCGACGAGGTGGGCGCCTTCCTGTTGGTCGACATGGCCCATATCGCCGGACTGGTGGCCGCCGGTGTCTACCCGACGCCGCTGCCCCATGCCCACGTGGTCACCACTACCACCCACAAGACCCTGCGCGGCCCGCGCGGTGGCCTGATCCTCTCCGCCGAGGGCGACGAGGCCATCGAGAAGAAGCTGCAGTCCGCGGTCTTCCCGGGGGGGCAGGGCGGTCCGCTGGAGCATGTCATCGCGGCCAAGGCGATCTGCTTCAAGGAGGCCATGGAGCCCGGCTTCAAGGCCTACCAGCAGCAGGTGGTCAAGAACGCCCAGGCCATGGCCGGGGTGTTCATCGAGCGCGGCTTCGACATCGTCTCCGGCGGCACCGAGGATCACCTCTTCCTGCTCTCGCTGATCAAGCAGGGCCTGACCGGCAAGGACGCGGATGCCGCCCTGGGCCGCGCCCACATCACCGTCAACAAGAACGCCGTGCCCGGCGACCCCCAGAGCCCCTTCGTGACCTCGGGCCTGCGCATCGGCACCCCGGCGGTGACCACCCGCGGCTTCCTTGATCCCGAGTGCCGCGAACTCGCCGGCTGGATCTGTGACATCCTCGACGTGATGGCGAAAGGCGAAGACACCGCCGCCATCGAGGCCGAGGTCAAGGCCGAGGTCGAGGCGGTCTGCACTCGCCTGCCTGTCTATGGCTGAGCCGCTGTCTCATTGATTCGGGCGCTGCCGCGCCTGGGCTCCTGCGCTCCGTCATGATGCACCATGATGGGGCGTTTTTGTGTTCGTTTCTGGTGCGCCCTTCGTGTCGGCTGAGGTGGCGGTAGCCTATGCTCTCGTATCGGGGTGTTTTCGCTGCACCCTGGCACGCCCCCTGCATGGGCATCCACAGTCCACCACCCTGGAGCGGGACACGCCATGCCCTCCACATCAGCCTCGCCACGCGACCCCACCCTGCGGCCACGCCTGGTCTTCACCGACCTGGATGGCTCGCTGCTCGACCACCACAGCTATGACTGGGCACCTGCCAAGCCCTGGCTCGCCCGGCTGAAGGCCCAGGGCGTGCCGGTGATTCCGGTGACCAGCAAGACGCGCAGCGAGATCTTGCCGCTGCGTCGGGCCCTGGGGCTGACAGACGCGCCCTTCATCGCCGAGAACGGCGCCGTGGCCGGGCTTCCCCTTTCCTGGAGCCATGCTCGGCTGGAGCGCGGCCCCGGCTCTGACGGTCTGGCGATCAGGACCCTGGGGGTCGACATCGGCTTCATCCGCAAGCGCCTCTCGGTCTGGCGCGAGCGGCTGGGTGTGCGTTTCACCACCATGAGTGAGATGTCCCTGGAGGAGCTTGTCGACTTCACCGGGCTGGCGGAGCCGGAGGCGCGCCTGGCGAGGATGCGCGAGGGCAGCGAGCCGCTGATCTGGGAGGAGGTGGATGAGCGCCTCGCGACCTTCCGGGAGGGACTCGAGAGCGATGGCCTGCGCCTGGTGCGCGGCGGCCGCTTCTGGCACGTCACCGGCGATTGCCACAAGGGCAGCGCCGTGAGCTGGCTGATCGAGCGCTTTCAGGCGCTGCGCGGCAGTCGTCCGTTGACCCTGGCGCTGGGCGATGGCCCCAACGACATCGCTATGCTCGAGGTGGTCGACCAGGCGGTGGTGATACGCGGCTGTCATGACCTGGAGGTGTCGCCGGACCAGGTCTCGCTCTACCGCAGCGTGGTTACCGGGCCCGCCGGCTGGGCCGAGGGGGTGGCCTACTGGTGGGGGCGAGCCGACCGCCGACTGAGATCGGCGGACGCGGTGGTGAGACAGAGCGATCACCGGGGGGGGCAGGGGAGGGTGCCGGCATGAGCGATTTCCACCAGAACGGCATCATCACCGACTTCCACAACCTGACTCGCCGGCCAGTGGAGGACCTGGAAACGGACCTGGTGGCGTTCTCCGCCCGCCGCCCGATGAGCCTGATCCTGCCGTCGCTCTTCTCCGAACTGGAGGGGCCGGCACTTTCCAACATCGTCGACGAGATCGCCCGGGTGCCCTACCTCTCGGAGGTGGTGATCGGCCTGGATCGCGCCGACCGGGAGCAGTTTCTGCGGGCTCGGGAATTTTTCGCCAGGCTCCCCCAGCACCACCGCATCCTGTGGAACGATGGCCCTCGGCTACGGGCGCTGGACGCCGAGCTCGAGGCCCAGGGCCTGGCCCCCCAGCAGCCAGGCAAGGGCCGCAACGTCTGGTACTGCGGTGGCTATGTGCAGGCCTCGGGCCTCGGACGGGTGGTTGCCCTGCATGACTGTGACATTCTCACTTACGACCGGGGGCTGCTGGCGAGACTCTTCTATCCAGTGGTCCACCCTCAGTTCAACTACGAGTTCTGCAAGGGCTACTACCCGCGTATCGCCGAGGGGCGACTCAATGGCCGGGTCTCGCGGCTGATGGTCACTCCGCTGCTGCGGGCGCTCAAGAAGATCCACGGCCCCCTGCCCTACCTGGAGTACCTGGACAGCTTCCGCTATGCACTCTCCGGCGAGTTCTCCATGCGCACCGAGGTGCTCGACGGCATCCGCATCCCCGCCGACTGGGGCCTGGAGATCGGCGTGCTCTCCGAGGTTCACCGCAACTACTCCACCAAGCGGCTCTGTCAGGTGGATCTGGCCGATGCCTACGACCACAAGCATCAGCCGGTATCCGCCGAGGACGCCTCGGGCGGGCTCAACCGCATGAGCCTCGATATCGCCAAGTCGCTCTATCGCAAGCTGGCGACTCAGGGCGTGACCTTCAGCGCCGAGGACTTCCGAACGATCAAGGCGACCTACTACCGCCTGGCGCTGGACCTGATCGAGGCCTACGACCACGATGCCGTGATGAACGGCCTGCGCCTCGACCGGCACGCCGAGGAGCAGGCGGTGGAGCTGTTCGCCGCCAACCTGCTCGAGGCTGGCAGCGCCTTCCAGGACAACCCCGGCGAGCGGCCCTTCATCCCTAGCTGGAACCGGGTCAAGGCGGCCATTCCCGATCTGCCGGAACGCATGTTCCAGGCGGTGGAGCTCGACAACGCCGGGGAGGTCTAGCCACTCCCCCCCCACCACCAGGTGGAGAGCGAGTACCCGCGGCGGCGTGATGGCGGCATCGTCTCTGTAGGCCGTATGCCTCCCCCTGACGATGTTTGTCCACTATTGCTTCCAAGCGGACGCCGAAGGATCGTGTATCCGTTATGCTGATGCCAGGGGGCTGCCTCGGCAGTGTCTCCCCGGATGTCAGCCACAGGGAGCGCGACCATGTCGACACTGACCTTCCAGGGTGCGGTCAAGGAAGTCACCGGATCACGCTATCTCATCGAGGTGGACGGCAATGGCCGCTCGCACAAGCTGTTGCTGGAGTGTGGCCTGCATCAGGGCGGCGGCGATGCGGATGAGGCCAATGCCCGCCCCTTCGGCAGACTGGCCGGTGAGGTCGAGGCGGTGGTGCTGTCCCATGGTCATCTCGACCACTCGGGGCTGCTGCCGAAGCTGGTTCGGGAGGGCTATCGCGGGCCGATCCACTGTACGCGGGGCACCCGCGACCTGCTGGAGATCATGCTCCAGGATGCCGCCTTCATCATGGTCAAGGACGTCGAGTGGGAAAATAAGTGGCGCAGGCGTAACGGCAAGCCGTTGATCGAGCCGCTCTACGAGCTCGAGGACGTCGAACGCACCCTGGCACTCTGCGAGCCCCATCCCTATGGCCGGCCGGTCGAGCTGCCCGGCGGTGCCAGCCTGGTCTTCCGCGATGCCGGCCACATCCTTGGTTCGGCCATCGTCGAACTGGCCATTCCCTCGGGTGGTCAGGTCAAGCGCCTGATTTTCTCGGGGGACCTTGGCAACCCCAGTTCGGTGCTGATGAAGGATCCCGAGAAACTCCACGACGCCGACCTGGTGCTGATGGAGAGCACCTACGGCGACCGTGACCATCGTCCCCTGGATGAGACCCTCGAGGAGTTCGCCCGAGTGCTGGAAGAGGCCCATGAGGCGGGCGGCAACGTGCTGATCCCCGCCTTTGCCGTAGGGCGCACCCAGGAGATCCTCTACCACCTCAGCATGCTCTACCATGAGGGGCGGCTGCGTCAGCAGCTGGTGTTCCTCGACAGCCCCATGGCGATCAAGGTCACCGAGCTCTACCACCGGGCCCGCAAGACCCTGGATCCCGAGGACATCAAGGTGCTCAACGTGGCGGCCAGCGGCGACACCAGCCGCTATCTGCCGATCCTGCGCATGACGCGCACGGTGGAGGAGTCGATGGCCATCAATCGCATCCACGGCGGGGCGATCATCATCGCCGGCGCCGGGATGTGTAATGGCGGGCGTATCATCCACCACTTCCGCTACAACCTCGAGAAGCCCAGTACCCGGCTGGTAATCGTGGGTTTCCAGGCGGGGGGCACCGTGGGGCGCCAGATCGTCGACGGGGCCGAGCGGATCCGCGTGATGGGCCACGACCTGGCGGTCAAGGCCCGGGTTCATACCATCGGCGGTTTCTCGGCCCACGCCGGCCAGACCCAACTGCTGGGTTGGGCCGGCGCCTTCCGCAACCGGCCGCGCTTCTACCTGGTGCATGGCGAGCCCGGGGCCCAGCAGGCACTGCAGGCGGCCCTCGCCGGGAGCGACATCGAGGCAGAGATTCCCACCTATGGGGATCGCATCGAGCTCTAGGCCCGGCGATCTCCGCCGAGGGTGAGCCGATAACGTGCGAACTGGCTGTGACGGTCTTTAATCCCGAAAAAGTATAATGTTATAACCGATAATGGTTTATGATGGGGGTGTCGTTAGGCTGCGATGTTTCCGGAGGTCCCCGCATGTCTCACCCGAATTCAGCCCGTCCCATCGTCACCTGCTTCTTCGACGAGCCGACCAACACTTTCAGCTACGTGGTAAAGGACCCTGGCAGCCGCGCCTGTGCGATCCTCGATTCGGTGCTCGACTTCGACTATGCCGCCGGGCGCACCGACGTGCGCTCCGCCGACGAGATCATCGCCTTCGTGCGCGATAATGGCCTGGAGGTGGAGTGGATCCTCGAGACCCACGTCCACGCCGACCACCTCTCCGCGGCTCCCTACCTGGTCGAGAAACTTGGCGGCAAGACCGGTATCGGCGCCCAGATCACCGTGGTGCAGGATGTCTTCGGCAAGGCCTTCAATGCCGGCACCGAGTTCGCCCGCGACGGCAGCCAGTTCGATCGCCTCTTCGAGGAGGGCGATACCTTCACCATCGGCCACCTGGAGGGGCGGGTGCTGCACACCCCGGGCCATACCCCGGCCTGCCTGACCTATGTGCTCGGCGATGCCGCCTTCGTCGGCGACACCCTCTTCATGCCGGACTACGGCACCGCTCGCTGTGACTTCCCGGGCGGCGATGCGCGTACCCTCTTCCGCTCCATCCAGAAGGTGCTGGCCCTGCCGGGCGAGACCCGGCTGTTCCTGTGCCATGACTACAAGGCGCCGGATCGCGAGGAGTACCAGCACGAGACCAGCGTGGCGGAGCAGCGTGCCCACAACGTGCACGTCCACGAGGGGGTCAGCGAGGACGAGTTCGTGAAGATGCGTACCGAGCGTGACTCGACCCTGGGCATGCCCCGTCTGATCCTGCCGTCGGTGCAGGTCAACATGCGCGCCGGTCATATGCCGCCCTCTGAGGACAACGGCCAGGTCTATCTCAAGGTGCCGATCAACAAGTTCTGACGCTGGTTCGACCCATGTAACGTCTTCGATCAGAAACCCCGTCTGTCTCAGGAGTGCCCATGCAGATCCAAGAACTCGAACCCGGCTTCGCCATCAGCGATGCCGTCACGCCTGCCGATCTCGACGAGATCGCCCGTCGTGGCTTCCGCTCGGTGATCTGCAACCGCCGTGCCGGCGAGGCCGAGGATCATCCCGACGATCGTGCCCTGAGCGCCCGGGCCGCCGAACTGGGCCTCGAATGGCGCGCTATCCCGGTGACGCCGGGCGACTATGCAGAGGCCGACATCGAGGCCTTCGGCCAAGCCCTCGACGGGCTGCCCTCGCCCATCCTGGCGTTCTGCAGGACCGGCAAGCGGGCCGTGCACCTCTGGGCCCAGGCCCGGTCCCGTGAAGCCGGCTGCGACATTCCGGCACTGCTGGCAGCCGCTCACGCCGCCGGCCACGACCCCCAGCCTATCCACGAGATGCTTAAACCCTGACGGGCGCCTGGTACGACAACGCTACATCCGCCCTGGAGCCATGCCATGCACGACACGACCCCCGAGAATGCCTCCCGTCGACATGATGTCGTCGTCCTCGGCGGCGGCGCGGCGGGCATTGCCGTGACCGAGGCGGGGCAGGCCAGATGACGATACGCCCATGACCCTTTCACGCTGGATTCCCCTGATCGGCTGGCTGCGCGGCTACCGTCGTGATTTGCTGGCGCGTGACCTGCTGGCGGCGGTGATCGTCACCCTGATGCTGGTGCCCCAGGCGCTGGCCTATGCCCTGCTGGCCGGCCTGCCCCCGGAGGTGGGGCTCTACGCCAGCATGTTGCCGCTGGTGCTCTATGCCGTCTTCGGAACCAGCGCCACCCTGGCGGTGGGGCCGGTGGCGGTGGCCTCGTTGATGACCGCCTCGGCGCTCTCCGTTATCGCCACCCCCGGCAGCGCCGAGTACGTCGGGGCCGCCCTGGTGCTGGCTGCCCTGTCCGGCGTGTTGCTGGTGACCATGGGCCTGCTGCGCCTGGGTTTCCTGGCCAACTTCCTCAGCCATCCGGTCATCTCGGGCTTCGTCACCGCCTCGGGCATCCTGATCGGCGCCAGTCAGCTGCGACATGTGCTGGGCGTCGAGGCGTCTGGCCACAACCTGGTGGAGATGGGCTCGTCGCTGGTCGCGGGGCTTTCGGGCATCAACGTCATCACCCTGATGATCGGTCTCGGTGTCTGGGGCTATCTGTTGCTGTGCCGGCGTCATCTCAAGGGTGGCTTGATGCGCCTGGGGCTATCGGTGACGGTCGCGGACCTGCTGGCAAAGGCCGCACCGGTGTCGGCGGTGATCGTCACCACTCTGCTGGCCTGGGGGTTGGGACTCGGCGCGCAGGGCGTGGCCCTGGTCGGGGAGGTGCCCAGCGGACTGCCGACCCTGGCGCTCCCTAGCCTGGAGCCCGAACTTTGGTCGAGCCTGCTTCCGGCGGCAGTGCTGATCAGCCTGGTGGGTTTTGTGGAGTCGGTCTCGGTGGCCCAGACCCTGGCCGCCAAGCGGCGTCAGCGTATTGACCCGAACCAGGAGCTGATCGCCATGGGGCTGGCCAATATCGGGGCGGGAGCGAGCGGTGGATCGCCGGTCTCAGGTGGCTTCTCCCGTTCGGTGGTCAACTTCGAGGCGGGTGCCGCCACGCCGCTGGCCGGTGCCTTCACGGCCGTGGGCATCGCCGTGGCGACCCTGGCCTTGACCGCGCCGCTGGCCTTCCTGCCCAAGGCGACGCTTGCCGCCACGATCATCGTCGCCGTGGGCACCCTGATCGATCTGCCCGCCATTCGCCGTACCTGGGCCTATTCCCGGGCCGACGGAGTGGCGATGCTGGCCACTCTGGTGTTGACCCTGGTCCATGGCGTGCAGAGCGGTATCCTGACAGGTGTGGCCCTGTCACTCGGGCTCCACCTGTATCGCACCAGTCGCCCGCACAGCGCAGTGGTGGGTCGGGTCCCCGGGAGCGAGCACTTTCGCAACGTGCAGCGCCACGCGGTCGAGACCGACGAGCGGTTGGTGATCCTGCGGGTCGACGAGAGCCTATACTTCGCCAATGCTCGCTTCCTCGAGGATACCGTGATGGCGATCGCCACCCGGCAGCCCGGTCTCGGGCATATCGTGCTGGCCTGTCAGGCGGTCAACGTTATCGACGCCTCGGCGCTGGAGAGCCTGGAGGCGATCAACGCCCGCCTGAAGGACTCCGCTGTTACCCTGCATCTGGCCGAGGTCAAGGGACCGGTGATGGACCGCCTGCAGCATACCGAGTTCTGCCGGGAGCTGACCGGCCGGGTGTTCCTGAGCACCTATGACGCCTGGCGTGCGCTGCATGATGACGTCATGGCCGAGACCTCGGGGGCGGCATGTGGTGGAGCGGGCCTCGCCGGTAGCAAATAGACTGGGTAGCCATGGGTGGGACTCTGCCCACCTGGCATTGCGACGCCCGGCCTGGGGCCGGCGTCACGGTTGACAACAAGGAGAGTCACCATGAAGAAGAACGTCGGCAGTATCGACAAGATCGTTCGCATCGTCATCGGCGCCATTCTGATCGGGATGGCCATTACAGGCATGATCGGGGCCTGGGGCTGGATCGGGCTGGTGCCGCTGGTCACTGGCCTGCTCAACACCTGCCCCGCCTATCGCCTGCTGGGCATCAGTACCTGCAAGACGCAGAAGTAAACGACCGACACACTCGTTCTGGAGGACATGACACGTGGATTGGATGGCAAGTCTGCAGGGGCTGATCGGGGGCATCCTGATCGGCCTCTCGGCTACCTGGTTGATGGCGACCCTGGGTCGCATCGCTGGCATCAGCGGGATCATCGGGACCCTGGTCACGACGAGGCCCCGAGGGGACAGCGCCTGGCGCCTGGCCTTCCTGCTCGGTCTGATCAGCGGCCCGATCATGTTGATGCTCGCCGGCGGTGGGATCGGCGATTCGACATTCAGCCTCGGCAACGTGGCCGGCGCCCCGGGCGAAGTGATCGGTGAGCCCGCGGGGGGCATCCCGCTGATGCTGGTGGCCGGCCTGCTGGTGGGGCTCGGCACGGGTCTCGGCAGCGGCTGCACCAGCGGCCATGGCGTCTGCGGCCTGTCGCGGCTGTCGGTGCGCTCCCTGGTGGCCACGGTGACCTTCCTGGTCATGGGCATCATCACCGTCTTCGTGGTTCGCCACGTGATCGGAGGTGGCGCATGAAGACCACGACCCTGAAGACCGATAGGCTCAAGACCCTGATGGGTTATGTCGCCGGGCTGATCTTCGGTCTCGGCCTGGCCGTGTCCGGCATGACCGACCCCGCCCGGGTAATCGGCTTTCTGGATCTCGCGGGCGCCTGGGACCCGACCCTGATGTTCGTGCTGGGCGGCGCCGTGGTGACCAACTTCATCGGCTACCGGCTGGTGCTGCGCCGTCCCAACCCGGTCTTCGGCGAGCGCTTCCACCTGCCCACGCGAACCGACCTCGATGCCCGGCTGATCGGTGGCGCCGCCCTGTTCGGCATCGGCTGGGGGCTTTCCGGCTACTGTCCCGGGCCGGCCTTTGCCTCCATCGGCGGGATCACCGGCCCGCTTCTCGCCATGCTGGTGACGATGGTGATCGGCTGGTTCCTGGCGCGGGCAATCCCTGCCAGGGGCTGACCGGCTCTGCCGCTTCATCTCCTCTCGCCTCATCCTCCACCGCGCCGTCAGCGGTGGATGGATGCTTGCCATTTACCAATGGACATGAAAGGCGGTGAGCCCTGGCCGCGTCTGGCCGGGCTGTTTTCATCAGACGATGTCGACTTCAGGCAGCATCATGCCGAGTCTTGATCTGAGCCATTTAAACCGTCTTCTTATGCTGCTAGGCAATGAGGCATTCGACCCGCGGTTGAAAGTCTGAGATTCTTCATACTGCGCCTGTTAAGATGCCAGCCGTTGAGTGACGGAACTGGGCTCGTCCCCGTCGGTGGTTGCCCGATGCCGGCAAGGCATCAGTCCCTGCGGAGGGAAAAGACATGATCTATTCCCCCAGATGCTGAATTTCATCGCCACGGGGCTGGTGGTGTCGGGGGTCGGCATCCTGGTCTGTTCGGTTTTTCCCATCTGGAAGTTGATGGCCCTGTTGCCGCGCGAGGCGCTGCGACAAAGCTGGTATGTCCTTACCGCCCTGATCATGATTTTCATCATCGGTTATACGGCGTACATCGGCGTGTTCTGGGGAGCCCATGAGCGGCTCGCCAATCTGGTTGTCCCCGGCATTTTTTTTCTGGGGGCCTGCTTCGTGCTGCTGGTTAATTATCTGTCGCTGAAGACCACCCGCGACATACAGCGCATGCCCGTGCTCGAGCAGGAAAGCATTACCGATCCCCTCACTGAGTTATACAATCGACGCTATCTCGATCGCTGCCTCGCGACCGAGATCGACCGCGCTAATCGCTACGGCATATCGCTTTCGCTGCTATTGCTCGACATTGATCACTTCAAGCGCATCAATGACAGCTATGGTCACCAGGTGGGTGATGTCGTGCTGGCGGAACTGGCCCAGGTGATCGTCAACTCGGTAAGAACGACGGATGTCGTGACGCGTTATGGCGGGGAGGAGATCATGGTGATGGCCCCGAGTACGCCCCTGGAAACCGCCGTTGACCTGGCGGCACGCTTGCGCGAGACCATTGAGCGCGAATCCGTGGACGTGCCCGCCAAGCTACATCCCGAATTGAAAGAACTGAGGATCACCGTGAGCATCGGAGTGGCCAGCTTCCAGGATGGCAATGATCATGAAACCCTGATTCAGAGCGTCGACGAGGCGCTTTACCGTGCCAAGAGGAATGGTCGCAACTGTGTGAGTACAGTCCGCCCGGCGACGACTCAGCCGTGACGTCATTCTCTGGCGGTGGGCTTTTCGTGGATGATCGTTGATGGTGTGATGCTCGGGCCCGTTTGCGGGATGCAGAGGTGTCCGGTCGAGACAATGGCTTCAGGGGCTCGATGTGCCCATCATCGCCGCAAGGCGTGCCTCGTCGGGGGCCCCCTCGACCCGCTCCAGGCGGCCATCGTCGTTGCGGTAGTAGGTGGTGGGGGTGGCCATCAGTCCCATGCCCTCGAAGAGCTGGTTGTTGGCAAGGACCTGCTCCTCGATCTCGCGAGGCTGCGCCGAGGCCGCGATGCCGCCCTCGCTGGCCTGGTGGTCCTGCAACGCCGTGACGGGATCATCGGCCCCGAGCAGGGCGGCCGCCTTCGCCGGGCTGTCGTTGCGCAGGATGCCCACCATGATATGGCGTAGCTGGACCCTGCCGGCCTCGACCCAGGGTCGGCTCTGTTCGTGGAAGCGCGCGCAGTAGGGGCAGTTGGGGTCGGTGAAGGTGTAGAGGATGCGCTGCGCCTTTGGATCGCCATCCCGGATCCAGTGGCTCTGCTCGAGCCGCCGCCACACCTCGGCCTCCTGGGCGCTGCGAATGTGCTCGTCCAGCGGGGCGGCGGAGAGGTCGTTGCCCCGGGCATCGATGAGGGTGCCGACCACGGCATGCTCGCCATCCGGCGTGAGGTAGACGGCCATCTCGCGGCCGCGGTGGCTGGCGGCGAAGCCGTCAAGGCCACCCGGCGCCTCGAACTCGCTGTGAACCTCCAGGCCCTGGTCCACCAGGGCCTGGATCGGGGCGGGCCATGAGGTGTCGGCGCTGAGCATGGTGGCGGCGGTCATCGAGACCAGGCCGACTGTCAGGGAGAGGGTTCGCATCGTGATGTCCTGTCATGAGGGGATGTCGGTAGGGCGAGGAGGGGGTGAGTTGGGGACCCGTCCAGGGCCCCGGAGTTCCCATCCTTTCACGCCGGCACCAGCCATGAAGTAGCCGCCGAGTCGCGCGGCGAGGCGAGATGTCGCACCCCGCTGCCCGTCGCTGTCATGTCAGGATAGGCTCGAGTCCTTGCCGTGAATACCGGAGTCTACCCCATGCGCCTTGCCGCCCTCCCGCTCGCCCTGCTCTGCCTTTCCCCGTTGCCTCTCGCGGTGTTCAGCGCCGCCGTAGAGGCCCAGTCGATCACCGTCGACGATCCCCGGGTGCGGGCCGTGCCACCGGGTTCCACTACCACCGCCGCCTTCATGACGCTGAGCAACCCGGGCGAGACAGATCTGGCCCTGGTAGGGGGGCGCTCGCCCCTGGCCGTGACCCTGGAGCTTCACAATCATGTGATGGTGGATGGCGTGATGCAGATGCGCCGGGTCGAGGCGATTCCGCTGCCGGCCGGCGAGACCGTGCACCTGGCGCCGGGGGGCTGGCACCTGATGATGTTCGATCTGGCTGCTGTCCCGGTAGAAGGCGAACGCGTCGAGTTGACCCTGACCCTGGACAATGGGGAGCGCCTGGTCGTAGAGGCGCCGGTGAGGCGCTTGAAGCCGATGGAGATGATCAAGGGCGAAGAGACGGGCAAGCACTCGGCCCACTGATTGTCGCTCACTGATTATTCGCCCATCGATCGGCCCCGGTTATCGCCCCGGGGCCACCAGCCAGAGGCTGCGGTAGGGAGCCAGGCTTGTTTCTGCGGTACCTTCCTCGTTCCCTTCTCCGGCCCCTCCTCCGGCCCAGGGCGCATCCTCCATCAGGTCGTGCCAGCCGGGCGTGGCCAGGGCCTCGAGGACGAGCGGCTGGCGGCGGTCGGTGACGTTGTGGATCGCCAGCAGGCGACGACCGTCGGCCAGTGGGCCACGCTCCAGTACCAGCAGCTCCGGTGGGGTCGGGATCACGCGCTGCCGCGCATCCGGGTGGAAGCAGGGTTCCTGGCGGCGCACGGCCAGGCGACGCTTGAGGGCCAGGAACACCTCTCGGGTGGGGGTGTTGCGGCTGTCCAGCAGTTCCTCGAGCACGGGGGTCTGCCAGCGGTGCCGGTTGATCGCGCGCAGGCGGCCGGTGCGCTCCACGCCTTCCAGGTCGTTGAGGGAGGCGGTCAGCGAATGGATGTAGAGGGCGGGAATGCCCTGCAGGGCCAGCATCAGGTGCTGGCTGCACAGGAAGCGCTCCACTTGCCAGGGGTCGGCACCGCGGCGGGTTCCCTTCATGGCCTCGAACCAGGTGATGTTGATCTCGTAGGGAATGTCCCGTCCCTGCGAATCGGTGCGCATGCTCACGAAACCGCCGAAACGGTGCATCAGTTCCAGCAGGGCATCGAACTCGTGGCTCGGCAACCAGCCCTCCAGCGGCCGGACGCCGATGCCATCATGGCTGGCGGTGAAATTAAGATAGCTGCAGCCAGGTGGCAGCTCGGGCAGGCTCTCGAGCCAACCGGCCAGGGTCCCCGCCTCGCCGCTGGTCAGGGTATGCAGTAACAGGGGTGGCAGCGGGAACTGGTAGACCAGATGCGCCTCGTCCGGCGTCGCCAGCATCTCTTGTTGCTCTTCCGATGATCGATCGAGGCCCTCGTTGGGGCCCTCCAGGCCCCCGCCTGAAAGGCGTTGCAGACCAAAGTAACTGATGTTCTCCCGATGGGGCACGTTGGTCTCGGTGAGCAGCAGGGTGCCCGGCGCCATGTGATCGACCACGGCGCGCAGCAGCCGGACCACCTCATGGGTCTGGGGCAGGTGGATGCATGGGGTGCCCGGCTCCTTCCACAGGAAGGCGATGGCATCCAGACGGATGACCCGCGCGCCCTGCTCCATGTAGAAGAGCAGGATGCCGATGAATTCCAGCAGCACATCGGGATTGGCAAAGTTGAGGTCGATCTGGTCCTCGGAGAAGGTCGCCCAGAGGTGGCGAGTTCCGCGACGGGTCGGAACCGGCACCAGCAGCGGGCTGCTGCGCGGACGCACCACCGCGGAGAGGTCGGTGTCCGGGTCCATCTCGATGAAGTAGTCGCGCCCCGGCAGACTGCCGCTCAGGTAGTCGACGAACCACAGCGACTCCCGGGAGACATGGTTGAGCACCAGATCGACGATCAGGTCTCCCGTGGCGGCCAGTCGGCGAATGTCGGACCAGTCGCCCAGGGCCGGGTCGACCTCCCGATAGTGGATCACCGAGAAGCCGTCGTCGCTGCTCCAGGGAAAGAAGGGCAGCACATGCACGCCGCTGAAGGTATCCGGCAGGTGGGCCTCGATGAAGGAGTGCAGTACCGCCAGGGGCGGTTTGTCGCCGTTGAGGAGGCTGTCGCCGTAGCCGATCAGCCACTGGTCACGTTCGCTCCATAATGGGGCGTCGTCGTCAGGCCCGCGGGGGGGCAGGGCACCGCGCCGGTGCGACAGCAGCGTCATCAGGCGTCGCAGCACCTCCTCCCGGCGCGGCCCATAGATGACGTCGAGGTGGTTCCGGGCGCGGGCGGTGAAGCTAGCCTCGTCCAGGGGGCTGGCGAGCGAGCGTGACTGGGGCATGGTGGTTTCCATTGGCCAGGGGATGACAGGGTCTTGCAGGAGCCGTGCCATCCCGGATGCGCTGGGCGCTCCCGTCGTGAACCGTTACAATGCAGCGACACCCTATCATCGACGTCGGGTTCCCCCCTATGCATTGCCCCTTCTGTGGCGCCAACGATACCCGCGTGACCGACTCCCGCCTGGTGGTCGAGGGCGACCAGGTGCGGCGTCGTCGACAGTGTGCGGGCTGCGGCGAGCGCTTCACCACCTATGAGACCGCCGAACTGGTGATGCCGCGGGTGATCAAGTCCGACGGCACGCGGGAGGTTTTCGACGAGGGCAAGCTGCGCTCCGGCATGCTGCGCGCCCTTGAGAAGCGTCCGGTCAGTGCCGAGTCGATCGAGGCGGCGGTGGAGCGCATCCGCCAGCACCTGCGGGCCCGGGGCGAGCGCGAGATCCACGCCCGGGACATCGGCGAGGAGGTGATGCAGGCCCTCAAGCGCCTCGATCAGATCGCCTATATCCGCTTCGCCTCGGTCTATCGCCGCTTTCAGGACATCGACGAGTTCCGCGCCGAGATCGACCGGCTGGCCCAGGAACCCGGCTTTCCCGTCGACTCCTCCGGAGAGTCCTGATGCTTGCACCGACCCGGCCCGAGGCCTGGATGGCGCTCGCCCTGAAGCTGGCGCGCCACGGTCTCTATACCACCGATCCCAATCCTCGGGTCGGCTGCGTGCTGGTCAAGGCAGGGCGGGTCATCGGCGAAGGCTGGCACGAGCGGGCCGGAGAGCCCCATGCCGAGGTCCATGCCCTGCGCGCGGCAGGGGAGGCCGCCCGCGGCGCTACCGCCTACGTGACCCTGGAGCCCTGTTCCCACCAGGGACGCACCGGCCCTTGCGCCCTGGCGCTGGTCGAGGCCGGGGTGAAGCGGGTCGTGGTGGCCATGCAGGACCCCAACCCCCGGGTCGCCGGCCAGGGCATCGCCATGCTGCGGGAGGCCGGCATCGAGGTAAACGTGGGTGTGCTGGAGGACGAGGCCCTGGCGCTCAATCCCGGCTTCGTGATGCGCATGTCCCATGGCCGACCCTTCGTGCGTCTGAAGATGGCCATGAGCCTGGACGGGCGAACCGCCATGCGCTCAGGCGAGTCCCAGTGGATCACCGGGCCCCGCGCCCGCCGCGAGGTCCAGCGCCTGCGCGCCCGTTCCAGCGCCATCCTCACCGGGGTCGAGTCGATCATCTTCGACAATGCCCGGCTCACCGTGCGCTCCGACCAGCTGGAGCTGCCCGACGGCGAGGCGATCGCTGCCCGCCAGCCGCTGCGCGTGGTGGTGGATTCCCGCCTGCGGCTCCCGCTGGCGGCGGCCTGCCTGCGCGAGCCCGGCCGCACCCTGGTGGCCACCCTGGCCGAGCACGGCACCGAGCGGCGAGAAAGGCTCGAGGCGGCCGGCGCCGAGGTGGTGGTGATGCCCGCGGGGCAAGATGGCCGGGTCGACCTCGATGCCCTTTTGCACCACCTGGCGGCACAGGAACAGGCCAATGAGGTGCTGCTCGAGACCGGAGCGACGCTGGCCGGCGCCATGCTCGAGGCCAACCTGATCGACGAGATGCAGCTGTTCGTGGCGCCGACCCTGCTCGGCGGCGAGGCCCGCCCGCTCTTCGAGCTGCCGGGCCTCTCCCTTATGGCCCAGCAGAAGGGGCTGGAGATCCTCGATATCCGCGCGGTGGGCGAGGACTGGCGGATCACCGCCAGGCCCCGGCGGCGTTCGTCAACCTCTCGTGAGGGGCACGGGGGGCAGGCCTGAGAGGAGTTCCTGCTCCCTGGGTGGCGCCGGTAGCGCCCATGGACGGGTTCACAGCGCCTCCTCGCTGGTCTGACATTCCGGGCCCTTTGGCCTGATCAGCTCGAGTACATAGACCGGCCCTCGCCGCCGCGCCGCGATGGCTCTTCACTGGCGCCCGCCGCCGCGCCGCGATGGCTCTTCACTGGCGCCCGCCGCCGCGCCTTCTACTGGCGCCCGCCGCCGCGCCACGGTACCCTGACGCGGTTTCGAGGTGGCGACGCCCAATGGCGACCCGATCGTCGCGGGATACCGACAGCCACCACGCTGAATCAATGGAGACTCCATGGTGCAATCCTCATCCGGGGGCCTGGCCCCCATCGAAGAGCTGGTCGAGGACATCCGTCAGGGCAAGATGGTGATCCTGATGGATGACGAGGATCGCGAGAACGAAGGCGACATCATCATGGCCGCCGAGAAGGTCGAGGCCGAGCACATCAACTTCATGGCACGCCACGCCAGGGGGCTGATCTGCATGCCGATGACCCGCGAGCGCTGCGAGCGTCTACAGCTGCCGCTGATGGTGCGCGACAACGGCTCCGGCTTCGGGACCAAGTTTACCCTGTCCATCGAGGCCGCCGAGGGGGTGACCACCGGCATTTCCGCCGCCGACCGTGCGCGCACCGTGCGCGCGGCGGTCGCCCGCGATGCCAAGGCCGGAGATATCGTCCAACCCGGTCACATCTTCCCGCTGATGGCCGAGCCCGGCGGCGTGCTGCGCCGCGCCGGCCACACGGAAGCGGCCTGTGACCTCTCGGCGCTGGCCGGTCTCGACCCCAGTGGCGTGATCTGCGAGGTCATGAACGAGGATGGCAGCATGGCCCGCCGGGCCGAGCTCGAGCGCTTCGCCGTCGAGCATGGCCTGAAGATGGGTACCATCGCCGACCTGATCCACTACCGCATCCACAACGAGCAGACCGTGCAGCCGGTGGAATCGACGTCGGTCGAGACCGCATTCGGCGAGCTCAGCCTGCACGTCTTCCGCGACAGCATCCAGGGGGCCCATCACCTGGCGCTGGTCAAGGGGGATCCGCATCCCTCGACCTTGACCACGGTGCGCGTGCACCTGGCCAATGCGATGCGCGACCTGCTCGCCCTGCAGCAGGGCGACAGGCCGAGCTGGACCGCCCATCAGGCCCTGGCCGAGGTGTCCCGCGCCGAGCAAGGGGTCTTCGTGCTGCTCGACGACGGGCGTCCGCGTCAGGACCTCCATGACCTGCTCGAGGTGTTTCTGGAGCGTCGTCGGCCACCGCGCACCAGCAACTCGGATGGCGCCGGCAACTACCTGACCATCGGCACCGGCTCGCAGATTCTGCGTCATCTGGGCGTCGGCAAGATGCGCCTGTTGAGCTCGCCCTGGAAGTTCTCCGCCCTCTCCGGGTTCGACCTCGAGGTGGTTGAGCGACTGGAGCCTGGCGAGCGCGTGCACGGCGAGGAGCATGGCGACTAGCGCCACGCTCTCCTTTCACATGATGGCATGGCCGCGGCCATGCCTCCGGACCCTCCAGCACCGGATCTTTCAGGACACAGAACCATGCAACCGATTTCCCAAGTCGAAGGCAGCTTCATCGACGTCGATGGTCGCTACGTCATCGTGGTCGGCCGTTTCAACCATCATGTGGTGGACAGCCTGGTCGAAGGCGCCGTGGATAGCCTGGTGCGCCATGGCGTGGACCCTCAAGGCATCGATATCGTCCACGTGCCAGGCGCCTGGGAGCTGCCCCTGGCCATCAAGCGCGTGCTGCAGGTGGCACGCCCCGATGCGGTCATCGCCCTGGGGGCGGTCATCCGCGGCGGCACCCCTCATTTCGAGTACGTGGCCGGAGGGTGCAACACGGCCATGGGCAGTCTGCAGCTGGAGTTCGACACGCCGGTGGCCAATGGCGTGCTGACCGTCGAGTCCATCGAGCAGGCCATCGAGCGCGCTGGCACCAAGGCCGGCAACAAGGGCGCCGAGGCAGCCATGGCGGCCATGGAGATGGTCTCGCTGCTGCGCTGTTTCGGCGATGACGCCGACGATGGGGGCGAGCAATGAGCGGTGAGCGGATGCGGGGCCCCTCCAAGGCCCAGCTGTCGCGCCATGCGGCCCGCGAACTGGCCGTCCAGGGCCTCTACCAGTGGCAGATGACCGGCAAGTCGATTACCTCCGTGGAGTCGGAGTTCCGCAGCCAGGTGGCCGACGATGACCTCGAGGACCACGAGAACTGGCGCAAGGTCATGGAGATCGCCGACCTCGCGCTCTTCCACGAACTTCTGCACAACGTGGCGCGTGATTGGCAGGAGCTCGATGCCGCCATCTCCCCGCTGCTCGACCGCCGCCTCGAGGAACTCGACCCCATTGAGCTGGCGATCCTCCGCCTGGGCGCCTACGAGCTTTCCCGGCGCATGGAAGTGCCGTACCGTGCGGTGATCAACGAGGGTGTGGAGCTCGCCAAGTCCTTCGGTGCCACGGATGGACACAAGTACGTCAATGGCATCCTCGACAAGCTTGCCAGTCGCCTGCGTTCCGTCGAGGTCACCGCTCGCCGCCGCTGAAGGTCAGCCCCGATGCACAGCGAATTCGAACTCATCACTCGCTACTTCACGCCCGACCCGCCCGGGGCGGAGGACGGCGTGAGCCTGGGTGTGGGTGACGACTGCACCCTGCTGGTTCCGACGCCGGGCCAGCGGCTGGCCGTCAGCGTCGATACCTCAGTGGCAGGGGTCCACTTTCCCGAGGAGGCCCCGGCCGCGGCGGTGGGTCATCGAGCGCTGGCGGTCAGCCTGAGTGACCTCGCCGCCATGGGTGCCCGTGCCCGCTGGTGCCTGATGTCGCTGACCCTGCCGGCGTCGGATGACGGCCCCTGGCTGGCGGACTTCGCCCGCGGCTTCCATGAGCTCTGCGCTGCCACCGGCACCGCCCTGGTGGGTGGCGACGTCACCCGCGGGTCGCTTTCGATCGGCGTGACGGTGATGGGGGAGGTGCCGCCGGAGCAAGCGCTGACTCGCAGCGGGGCGCGCCCGGGCGATGTGCTGGCGGTGACCGGTGCGCTGGGTGGCGGCGCCGGGGGGCTGGCCCTGTGGCGGCGCGGCGAGCGAGACGCCGGTCATCCACTGCTGAAACGCTACCTCCATCCCCTTCCGCGCCTCGAGGTGGGCCTGGCGCTGCGCGGCCTTGCCATGGCCGCCATCGATATCTCTGACGGCCTGCTGGCCGACCTCGGTCATGTGCTCGAGTGTTCCGGCGTCGGGGCCGAGCTGACCCCCGAGACCCTGCCCCTGGCCGAGGGGCTCTCGGCGGCGCTCGGCGAGGAGCGCGCCCTCGAGGCGGGGCTGCATGGCGGTGATGACTACGAGCTGCTGGTGGCCCTGCCGCCCGAGCATCTCGACGAAGCCCGCGAGAGGCTGGCAGCGCTCGGCCTGGCGCTCACCCAGGTCGGCCGGGTGAGCGAGGCGCCCGGCGTGCGCGGGGTGGCGGTCAGCGGCGAGCGCGGCTGGCAGCACTTCCAGGGAGGCGGTGCCCCATGAACCATGCTCCCGCCAGCGTCTGGCGGCGTCCGGTGCACTTCCTGGCCTTCGGGCTGGGCAGCGGTACCGTGCCCTTCGCGCCCGGGACCTTCGGTACCCTGGCCGCCATCCCCTTCTACTGGCTCATGTCCGAGCTGCCGCTGAACTGGTACCTGGGCCTGGTGGTGGTGACCTTCCTGTGGGGCGTCTGGCTCTGTGACAAGACCTCCCGCGACCTGGGGGTGCACGACCACTCCGGCATCGTCTGGGACGAGTTCGTCGGCTACTGGCTGACCATGGCCGCCGTGCCCTTCTCCTGGGAGGCCGCCCTGTGGGGGTTCGTGCTGTTCCGTATCTTCGATGTCTTCAAGCCCTGGCCGATCCGCTGGGCGGACCGGCGGGTCGCCGGCGGCTTCGGCATCATGATCGATGACGTCCTCGCCGCCATCTATGCATGGAGTATCATGCACCTTTGGTTCTGGCTCCACTGATCCGGCTGCCCGGCAGACCTCTCTCCTGCCGGGTGACACGGGAATGGCCTGGATGCGGTGCGGACAAGGAATGCCATGATGCGCAAGGAACGACTGATCGTCCCTGTGGTGGTGGGGCTGGCGCTGCTCTGGGGCGTGGCCCAGTTCATCGCCAGCGTACTCTTCGAACGGGAGCTGGCCCGAGCCCTCGAGGATCTCGCCGCCAGGGGAGAACTGGAGGTCGAGCGAACCGATGTCGACCGGGGATGGCTCGACTCTCGCGGCACCATCCACCTGACCCCCCGTTTCGGCCGGGCCTGGCACCTCGAGCTGCCCTATGAGGCACGTCACGGGGTGATCAGCACACGAATCGACGGCGAGCTGCGGCCCCATCTCGGCACTGACGGCCGTCGCCTTTTCGGCGATCTGCTGCCCTCTTCCCCGCCCCTCTGGCAAGCCCGCTACTATACCCTGGGGGCTTCCCTTCGAGGGCGCTTCCAGCTTGCACCCTTCATCGTCAGCCAGGAGGCGCGCGAATTCGAGTTCCGCGGCGGGCAGGTCACCTTCGGTGGTGTCTACGGGGATTGGCGTCTTCAGGCCATCTTCGCGCCCTGGCGGCTCAGCGATGGCCTGACCACCCTGGAGGCCGGCCCGGTGACGCTGGAGAGCCGCTATGCCTATACCGAGGGTGCCTATCACTTCACCCAGCAGGACCTGCTCAGGGTGGAGCGCCTGTCCTGGCGCCAGCCGGACCTCGACCTGGACGCCGACGGGCTCGTCCTGCAAAGCCGCACGTCCCTCGACGAGGAGGAGTTGCGCATCCACAGTGAGCTGCTTCTGGATCGGCTGGTCACCGCCGACCAGGTGCTGCTTACCGGTCGCATCGACGTGGAGCTGTCGCGGATCAATGCCAACGCGCTGCGCAACGTGCTGGCCGTGCTGCGCTACGAGGCGGCCCGGGGTGATATCGGCCGGCAAGGCAGGGAACTGCTGGCTCGCCTCGAGGCCGACCTGCTGGGCATGCTCGAGGATTCCCCTCGGCTGGACATCCTTGCCATCGACCTCGACAGCCCCATGCTGGGGCTGGACGCTCGTGGCGACGGGGCGCTGTTCTTCGATGCGCGCAGGCTCGATGAACTGAATCTGGTCGCGCTGGGCGACCCCGGAGAACAGGCCCGTTGGCGTTCACGGCTCTTCGGGGACATCGCCTGGAACCAGGTGCCTCAGGTGGTGGCGCTGTGGCTCGGCCTGCCGTTGGGAACCAAGGACCTGGAAATCGATGTGGTGCGTGGCCGTGTCAGGATCAATGGACGGCCTCTGCCACCGGCCCTCGAGCGGCTACAGTGACTTGAAGTCTGGCCCCGTCGCCCGCATTCCTGAGGGCAGCCCCGGGAATAGCTCCCGATGATCCAGGACGAGGAACGCATGAGCGACGACCACGATATGCAGGATGGCCTGGACTGGATCCATGCCAGTGACGATGACGTCTTCGACGACGAGATACCGGGTGCGGGTAGTCACCAGGCGGTGGTGCCCGCCAGCGACTCCCTGCCGGAGCGTATCTACCTGCTGCCGATCCACAATCGGCCCTTCTTTCCCGCCCAGGTCCAGCCGTTGGTGATCAACCGCGAGCGCTGGGAGGAGACCATCCACTGCGTCGGCAACACGCCGCACCGTACCGTCGGCCTGGCCTTCGTCGGCGAGACCGGCGTGGAGGATCTCGGCAGTGAGGAGTTCCCCGAGATCGGCACCGCGGTCAGGGTGCACAAGCTGCAGGGCGAGGACCAGCAGATCCAGTTCATCGCCCAGGGCATGCGGCGCTTTCGCATCCAGCGCTGGCTTTCGAGGAAGCCTCCCTACCTGGTGGAGGTGAGCTATCCCCGCGAACCGGTGGATGCCGAGGAAGACGAGACACGTGCCTATGCGATGGCGCTGATCAACGGCATCAAGGAGCTGCTGCCGATCAACCCGCTCTATGGCGAGGAGCTCAAGCATTACCTGAACCGCTTCAGTCCCCATGAGCCTGGGCCGCTGACCGACTTCGCCGCGGCGATCACCTCGGCCAAGGGGCACGAGCTGCAGGATGTGCTGGAGACCCTGCCGGTCATGGACCGCATGCAGAAGGTGCTGCCGCTGCTGCGCAAGGAGATCGAGGTCGCCCAGCTGCAGAGCGAGATCAGCGAGCAGGTCAATGCCCAGATGCAGGAGCGCCAGCGCGAGTTCTTCCTGCGCGAGCAGCTCAAGGTGATCCAGCGTGAGCTGGGCATCTCCAAGGATGACCGCGAGAACGACGTCGACACCTTCCGGGCGAGACTCGAGGGGTGCGTGGTGCCCGAGCGGGTCATGGAGCGCATCAACGACGAGCTCGACAAGCTCTCGGTACTGGAAACCGGCTCGCCGGAATATGGCACCACCCGCAACTACCTCGACTGGCTCACCGCCATGCCCTGGGGTGTCTACAGTCAGGACCAGCTCGACCTGGGCCACGCCCGCACGGTCCTCGATCGCGATCATGACGGCCTCAGCGACGTCAAGGAGCGCATCGTCGAGTTCCTCGCCGAGGGCACCTTCAAGGGCGACGTTGGCGGATCGATCCTGCTGCTGGTCGGGCCCCCGGGGGTCGGCAAGACCTCGGTGGGGCGCTCCATCGCCGAGGCCCTGGGGCGTGAGTTCTACCGCTTCTCGGTCGGCGGGATGCGTGACGAGGCCGAGATAAAGGGCCATCGTCGCACCTACATCGGCGCCATGCCCGGCAAGCTGGTCCAGGCCATCAAGGAAGTCGAGGTCGAGAACCCGGTGATCATGCTCGACGAGATCGACAAGATGGGACAGTCCTTTCAGGGCGATCCTGCCTCGGCGCTGCTTGAGGTGCTTGATCCGGAGCAGAATGTCGACTTCCTCGACCATTACCTCGACGTGCGCCTGGACCTCTCCAAGGTGCTCTTCGTCTGTACCGCCAATACCCTGGACTCGATCCCCCCGGCGCTGCTCGACCGCATGGAGCAGATCCGCCTCTCGGGCTACATCGCCGAGGAGAAGGTGGCCATCGCCAAGCACTTCCTCTGGCCCAAGCTGCTCAAGCGCGACAACATCCCCAAGAAGCGCATCAACCTCACCGATGCGGCCCTGCGGCAGGTCATCGAGGGCTACGCCCGGGAGGCCGGGGTGCGCCAGCTCGAGAAGCAGCTGCACCGCATCGTGCGCAAGGCGGCCGTGAAGCTGCTGGAGGGTGATCAGCAGTCGGTGCGGGTCTCGGTGAACAACCTCGAGACGTTCCTCGGCGCGCCGATCTTCCGAAGGGACAAGGTGATGCAGGGCGAGGGCGTGGTCACGGGGCTGGCCTGGACCGCCATGGGCGGGGCCACGCTCTCCGTGGAAGCCGGCAAGGTGCACGCCCTGGATCGCGGCTTCAAGCTCACCGGCCAGCTGGGCGACGTGATGAAGGAATCGGCCAACATCGCCTACAGCTACGTGCTCGGCCACCTGGGCGACTACGGGGCCGATGCGGACTTCTTCGACTCGGCCTTCGTGCATCTTCATGTGCCGGAGGGGGCCACGCCCAAGGACGGTCCCTCGGCCGGGGTGACCATGGCCACGTCGTTACTGTCGCTGGCCAGGCATCGCTCCATCGACCGGCCCCTGGCCATGACCGGCGAGCTCACCCTGACCGGCCAGGTGCTGCCGGTGGGCGGCATCCGTGAGAAGGTTATCGCGGCACGCCGCAGCGAGATCGTCGAGCTGATCCTGCCCGAGGCGAACCGCCGCGACTACGATGAGTTGCCCGAATACCTCAAGGAGGGCATGACGGTGCATTTCGCCGGCCATTTCCGCGACGTGGCCGGGGTGGTGTTCGGCTAGCCATCGCGGTCAGCCATTGCGACGACCCGGGTGCGTGACGCACTATCCCCCGACCCCACAAGAGGAACCACCATGCACCCCATGATCGCGGCAGGCGTCCTGGCCCTGGCCGGCCTCAGCGCCGGCGCAACGGCCGCCGCCGCCGAGCGCACCCTGACGGTCTACACCTATGACTCCTTCGTTTCCGAGTGGGGCCCGGGTCCGGGCATCGAGGAAGCCTTCGAGGCTCGCTGCGGCGATTGCGACCTGCAGTTCGTGGCTTTGCCCGGCGGGATCGACATCCTCCAGCGCCTGCGCCTGGAAGGTGAGGGCAGCGGGGCGGATCTGGTGCTGGGCCTGGACATGAACCTGATGGCCGAGGCACGCGAGCTGGACCTGCTGGCCCCCCACAATGCCGACCTGGCGCCGCTGGCGCTTCCCGTCGACTGGGACGACGATACCTTCCTGCCCTACGACTGGGGTCACTTCGCCTTCGTCTATGACACCGAGCAGCTCGAGACGCCGCCGGGCAGCTTCGCCGAGTTGCTCGAGGCCCCCGAGGACGTCCGGTTGATCCTCCAGGACCCGCGTACCAGCGTCACCGGTCAGGGGCTGCTGCTGTGGATCAGGAAGGTCTATGGCGACCAGGCCCCGGCCATCTGGGAACGGCTCAACGAGCGGGTGCTCGCCGTCACCAACGGCTGGAGCCAGGCCTACTTCTCGCTGTTCATGAACGGCGAGGCGCCCATGGTGCTGTCGTATGCCACCTCTCCGGCATACCACATGGCGGTAGAGGAGACCGAGCGCTACCAGGCCGCCGAGTTCGAGGAGGGGCACTACCTGCAGGTGGAGACCGCCGCGATGCTGCGATCCACCGGGGAGCCGGCACTGGCTCGGGATTTCCTCGCCTTCATCCTGACGCCGGACTTCCAGCGTCATATCCCGCTGGGCAACGTCATGAATCCGGCCATCGATCTGGGCGACGAGTTGCCCGAGGTCTTCGACCGGCTGATACAGCCCGAGAGCCTCACCTTCACGCCCGAGGAGGTCCGCGCGCAGCGTCGTGACTGGATTCGCGAGTGGCTGAACGCCAGCGTGCGCTGACCGGCGCAGCCGCGCCTGCGCGCTGGGCCACTCTGTCCCGCTGGCCGCCGGGTCTCGGCCTCGCTGCCCTGACGGCGGTGGCGGGGCTGGGGCTTGGCAGTCTCGGCGCCCTGCTGTGGCAGGCGCGGGGACTGCATCCGGCGGCCCTGTGGCAGGAGCCCTGGCTCGCCGCGGTGCTGCGCTTCACCCTCTGGCAAGCGACCCTCTCGACCCTGCTGGCCGTGGGGCTCGCCGTGCCGGTGGCCCTGGCCCTGGCACGGCGCCCGCGCTTCCCGGGGCGGGGCCTGCTGCTGCGTGCCATGGAACTCTCGCTGGTGCTGCCTACCCTGATCGGCCTGTTTGGCCTGGTGGCCGTGCACGGCCGCCGCGGCTGGGCGGCACCGCTCTGGGAGTGGCTGGCCGGGTCGGAGTCGGGGTACCTCTATGGCCTCTCAGGCATCGTGCTGGCCCATGTCTTCTACAACCTGCCGCTCTCGGCCCGGCTGATGCTGCAGGTCCTGGAGACGGCACCCCCGGCGCACTGGCGGCTGGCCTCGCAACTGGGCCTGACGCGGGTCGCACTGTGGCGCACCCTGGAGTGGCCGAACCTCAAGCCCTTGCTGCCGAGGCTGGCGGCGCTGGTCTTCACGCTCTGCTTCACCAGCTTCGCCATCGTCATGACGCTGGGCGGCGGTCCGCGCTCCTCGACCCTGGAAGTGGCGCTCTATCAGGCGCTGAAGTTCGACCATGACCTGGCGCTGGCGGCCCTGCTGGCGCTGACCCAGCTGACCCTCTGCCTGTCGCTTTGGCTGCTGGCCCTCTCCCGGGGCGGCACGCCCTCGCTGGTGGTGGGCAGCGTCTCCCTGCCGGCCGGCGGGCGCTGGCGTCGCCGCGACGCCGTCGGCGCCTCAATGGCCACCGACGCCATCTGGCTCACCGCGCTGGCGGCGCTTCTGCTGCCCCCCCTGGTTGCCGTACTGGTCGCGGGCCTGGCCGGGCTTCCGGAGTTGCCACACCAGGCGAGCCTCTGGCCTGCGACGGCACGCAGCCTGGTCATGGCCCTGGCCGCGGCGCTCGGTGCCCTGGCCATCGCCCTGGCCCTGCTTGCGGGCAGCCGATGGCTCAAGGCCCGACGGCACGGGATAGCGGCGCTGCTGATGGAGGGGGGCGGCCAGCTGATCCTGGTGATCCCGTCGCTGGTGCTGGGGACCGGGCTCTTCCTGCTGCTGCGCCCGACCCTGGGCAGCGGCTGGCAGGGCTATGGCCTGGTGGTGCTGGTCAATGCCTTCATGGCGTTGCCCTTCGCGATGCAGGTGATCCGTGGGGCACTGCCTGGCCTGTCGACCCCCGAGGAACGCCTGGCCGACCAGTTCGGCATCCGCGGGCGCGTCCGGCTGCGCTGGCTGGTCTGGCCGCGGCTGCGTCGTCCCCTGGCCCTGGCATTGGCCTATGCCATGACCCTGTCGCTTGGCGACTTCAGCGTGATCGCCCTGTTCGGTAGCCCTTCGGCGCCGACCTTGCCCATGCTGCTCTATCAGCAGCTGGGCGGCTATCGCTGGCAGGGCGCCGCCGCCACGGCGCTGCTGCTGCTGGCGCTGGTGGTGCTGGTGTTCGTGCTGCTCGGCCTGCTGACCCGCAGCACGCCCCGCTATCCCTGGAACCGCTTCGCCCGCGAGGAGCGCCATGCTCGAGTGCCGTGACCTGATCTTTCATTACGATCGCTTTGATCCCGGTGAAACACCGGACTTCGATTTCAGCTTCCGGCTCGCCTCCGGGGAGTGTCTGTCGGTGGAGGGCCCCTCGGGTGCCGGAAAGAGTACCCTGCTCGGCCTGCTGGCTGGCTTCCTGGAACCGGCCGGCGGCAGCCTCGCCTGGCAGCGCCAGGACCTGCTGGCGCTGCCGCCATGGGAGCGCGGCATCACCACCGTCTTCCAGGAGCACAACCTCTTCGACCAGCTGCCGGTCTGGCTCAACGTGGGGCTCGGCCTGGCACCGGACATGCGCCTGTCCCGGGAACAGCGCGCCCGGGTCCGGGAGGGACTGGCGGAGGTGGGCCTCGAGGGCCTGCATGACCGCCTGCCCTCGGAGCTCTCCGGCGGCCAGCGCCAGAGGGTGGCGCTGCTGCGGGCGTTGCTGCGCGGCTCGCGGATCCTGCTGCTCGACGAGCCCTTCTCCGGGCTCGACGAGACGACCCGCGATGGGCTCTGGGGCCTGGTCCGCCGGCAGAAGGCGGCGGGGGCCGCCGTGCTGCTGGTCAGCCACGACCGAGACGACATCGAGGCACTGGCCGACCGGCGCAGTCGGCTCGAGATGGGGCGGCTGGTGCCTGTCGCCTAAGCGAGCATTGAGGCTACATCGCCACGCTGGCGCCGTCATCGATGACAAGAGTGTCGCCGGAGATGAAGGTGTTGTCGGGGGAGACCAGAAACGCCACGGCGCGGGCCACCTCACCGGCAAGGGCTATCCGCCCCGGCGGCGCGGCCCCGCCGAGGCGCGGGTTCAGTTATTCGATGCCTTTCCCGAGGCCTTCGAGGCGCTGGTGTCAGGCCACGTCGATCGGGTGCTGCAGTGTACAGCGCACTTCAGCCATGCCGACTGTGTGGGTCGCACCATGCATCGTGCCTTTCCGGTGGATACCTTCGTCGCCGGCAGTCGCCCCCTGGCACTGCTGAGACGCGTCAAGGTGGCAGAGCCGTTCAGCGTGGGGCTGCAACCGGCCACCCGCCACTACACCGACCTCTCGGCCTTTGCCGAGCAGCGCCACTACGCCACGATTGTGGCCGTTGCCGAGGGGCTTCTGGCAGGGGAGGTCGATGCCGGCATCTGTGCCCGCGATACGCTGGCACACCAGCAGGGGGCGCTGCTACTGATGAAGGATCTCGGTCCGGCGCTGGACGTCTGGGTGCTCTACGGCACTGAGTCGCTGCCCGACACCAGCCCGCTGGTGTTGTCCTAGCCACTGGCCTGCCGTGCGGCCCCATGACAGAATCGCCTCCACTGGATACCGCTCAAGAAAAGAGAACACCATGCCCGAGTATCGTGTGCGCACCACCACCGCCGACAAGGGCGCGGTGCGAGACCTGGCGAAGCTGGACTAGGCTTGAAGAGCCGCCACCGGCATGCCCATCCCGGCCGAGTGCCGGGTTTCGTGACACCTGCAGGGAAGCCGACATCATGAAGACAAAGACTATCAGCGTCGGCCTGGTTGGCTTCGGAATGGCCGGACGCACCTTCCATGCGCCGCTCATCCAGGCGGCGCCGAGCCTGGAACTCGCTGCCGTGGTCAGCGGCGATCCCGAGCGGGTCCAGGTCGATCATCCGGGGGTCGAGGTGCTGCCCAAGGCGGCGCAGCTGTTCGCTCGACGCGACATCGATCTGGTGGTGATCGCCACCCCCAACGAGACCCACTTCCCGCTGGCCAAGGCGGCACTGAATGCCGGCAAGCACGTGGTGATCGACAAGCCCTTCAGCATCACCGTCTCCGAGGCCCGCCTGCTCAAGGCCCAGGCCGACCTGGTTGAGCGCTTGCTTAGTGTCTTTCACAATCGCCGCTGGGACAGCGATTTCCTGACCCTCAAGGCGCTGATCGATGCCGGGACCCTCGGCCGGGTGGTGGCCCTGGAGTCGCGATTCGACCGCTTCCGACCCCGGGTCACCGACCGCTGGCGCGAGCGCCACCAGCCGGGCGGCGGCATCTGGTATGACCTGGGGCCGCACCTGCTGGATCAGGTCCACGAGCTCTTCGGCATGCCCCGGTCGATTTTGCTCGAGCTGGCCACCGCCCGCGAGGGGGCCGAGGTGGACGATGACTTTCTGGCATTGCTGGAGTATGACCACCTGCGGGTGACCCTGCAGGCCAGTTCCCTGGTGGCCGAGCCGACGCCCCGCTTCCGGGTACATGGGACCCGCGGCAGTTTCGTCAAATACGGGCTGGACCCCCAGGAGGGGTGGCTCAAGGCGGGACAGCAGCCGATGCCGGGCTGGGGCGTGGATGCCTGGCCCGGCACGCTCACCCTTGAAGAGGGAGGGGGAGACGAAGAGGAAACCCGCGAGTCGGTCGCCCTGGTGAGCCGCGAGGCACCGGTCGTGCCGGGCGACTACACCGCCTATTATTCCGGCATCGCCGAGGCGCTGCTCAAGGGCACATCTCCGCCGGTGACCAGCGAGTCAGCCCTGGACGTGATGACTCTCCTGGAAACGGGGCTCGACAGCTATCGCCAGGGCCGCTGGGTAAAGCTCAAGGAAGGCGACAGCAAGGTTCGCCGGTTGCAGAGTCACTAGGCGGCATCGTCGCGGACCGCGCCGGGCTCACCAGAGCCCGGCCTCGTCGGGAGCCTCGCTGCGCAGCTTGTCCCTGGCGATGAACAGTGCCGCGATGGCTCTGGCCTCGTGGAAGTCCTCCCGGGCCAGCAATGCCGACAATTCGTCGATGGCGTGGGTCTCGACGACCAGCGGCTCGGGCTCGTCACCCGGCAGCCGCTTGGGATAGAGGTCGGTGGCCAGCAGGACCTGCATGCGGTGGCGCATGTAGTTGGGGGCCAGCGACAGCTCCACCAGTGGCTCGATGCGATGGGCGCCGAAGCCGCACTCTTCCATCAGCTCGCGATTGGCCGCGGTGACGATGTCCTCGCCCGGGTCCACGAGCCCCTTGGGCAGGGTCAGTACGTAGTCCTCGAAGCCGGCGGCATATTCGCGGATCAGCAGCACGTGTTCGGGGTCCGGCATGGCCACGATCATCACCGCGCCGACACCCTGGCCGGTGCCGGTGAGCCGCTCGAAGGTGCGTTCGGCGCCATTGGAGAAGCGCAGGTCCAGCTCCTCCACGTGGAAAAGGCGACTGCGCGCCACGCTGCGGCGGTCGAGGATCTGTGGCTTGATAGGCCAGTGTCGGGAGGCATCGTGCGGGTCTGACATGGCGGTATTCCGTTTGGCGATGGATAGGGAAATGGATAGGGAGATCGATAGGGCGAGCGGTAGGGGCGTGGGAGATGACGGGCGTTATGCGTCATCCATGGCGATTCGATACAATACTACGTCCCAACGGCCCCCGACTCACTCCCGGAGTAGCGATGATCGACTGGCGCGCCATCGATACCGTCCTGCTGGACATGGACGGCACCCTGCTGGACCTGCACTTCGACAGCCACTTCTGGCTCGAGCACCTGCCGCGCCGCTATGTGGAGTTGCACCGTCTCGACGACTCCACCCAGGCGGAGGTGCGCGCGCGAATCATCCGTGAGCAGGGCACCCTCAACTGGTACAGCCTGGCCTACTGGAGCCGCGAACTGGGGGTCGATGTGGTCGCGCTGAAGCGGGAGGTGCAGCACCTGATCGGCCTTCGCAGCGACGCCCTGGATTTCCTGCAGTGGTTGAAGGCGGCCCACCCCCGGGTCGTGCTGGCCACCAACGCCGATCGTGAGAGCCTGGCGCTCAAGCTGCCGCTCACCGGGCTCGAGGATTACCTCGACGCCATCGTCTCCTCGGCGGATCTCGGCGTGCCCAAGGAGGAGCAGGCCTTCTGGTTTGCCCTGCAGGAGATCGAGCCCTTCGATCCCGAGCGGACCCTTTTCATCGACGACAACGCCTCGGTGCTCGAGAGCGCTCGCGAGTTCGGCATCCGCCACCTGCTGGGCATCAAGCAGCCGAACAGCCGCCGGCCTGAGAAGGAACTCGAGGAGTTCATCGCCCTGGATCGCTTCGCCAGCATCCTGCCCGATGATCGGCCGTCGATTCCCGGAGCAAGCCATGGATAGCGTTCGACTCGACAAGTGGCTCTGGGCGGCACGCTTCTTCAAGACCCGGGCACTCGCCAAGAAGGCCATCGAGGGCGGCAAGGTCCACTACAACGGGGGCCGAGCCAAGACCAGCAAGGGCGTCGAGGTCGGCGCGCTGGTCAAGGTCCCTCAGGGGTGGGACATCATGGAAGTCGAGGTGCTGGCCCTCTCCGACCAGCGTCGCGGGGCACCCGAAGCCCGGGCGCTCTATGTCGAGACGTCCGATAGCATCGAGCGCCGCGAACGCGAGGCCGAGGCGCGGCGCCTGACCAACCAGGCCATGCAGCACCCGCTCAAGCGACCCGACAAGAAGCAGCGCCGGGAAATAAAGCGGTTCCAGGAGCGCTCCGGCGAGTGAGCCTGTGCTCGGTTTCCATGCCCGACAGCCCCCCCCCGCATTTGCTATTCACCATTCAGGTTCCAGACGACATGAACGACCAGATCCAGCGTTTTCTCTTCGAACGTACCAACGTGCGCGGCGAGATCGTCACCCTCGAGCGATCCTATGCCGAGGTGCTCGAGCGTCATGACTACCCGGCCGCGGTGAATCACCTGCTGGGCGAACTGCTGTGTGCGGTGGCCCTGCTCACCGACACCGTGAAGCTCGACGGCACCCTGAGCATCGAGGTGCGCGGACAGGGAGCGCTTTCCCTGCTGATGGCCGAATCCAACCCCGGAGGTGAGCTGCGCGCCATCGCCCGTCTGGCCGAGGATGCGGCGATTCCCGGCGACGATGCAGGCTTCCGCGAGCTGGTGGGTGAGGGACAGATCGTGATCACCCTCGACCCGACCGGTGGCCATCGCTACCAGGGCATCGTGGCCCTCGAGCACGACAGCCTGGCGGGTTGCCTGGCCGCCTACTTCGCCCAGTCCGAGCAGCTGCCCACCCGGCTTTGGCTCCGCGCCGACGGCCGGCGTGCCGGTGGGCTGCTCCTGCAGCGACTACCCGATGAGTCGATCAATCAGGATGACGATGCCTGGGAGCGCACCGTACAGCTTGCCGAGACACTCAAGGACGAGGAACTGCTGGGCCTCGAGCAGCTCGAGGTCCTGCGTCGGCTCTACCACGAGGAGGAGGTCCGGGTCTTCGACCCCAAGTCCTTGCGCTTCGGATGCACCTGTTCTCGCGAGCGCATCGCCAACGGTCTGATGACCCTGGGCGGGCAGGAGCTCCGCGAAGTGCTGGCAGAGCAGGGCGGCATCGAGACCCAGTGCCACTTCTGCCATACCCGCTACGAGTTCTCGGCCGTGGAGATCGAGGCGATGCTGGAAGCCCCACAGGGGCCGCCACCCATCGTGCATTGACCGGGGTCGCTGCCGAGTGCTGCAGGGCAGCATGCGTCCTGGAGTGAGCGGTAGTGAACGGCGTCGATGTAGTAGTAAAACTACAAGAACTTCGCCCAAAAATGGCGTTTCCCGGCGGCCGGCTTTTTGCCATAATGGCGCCGATTTTCCGGTTCGATCGCCAATGACTAGACGGGAATACCCCCGCACGCGGCGATCATGGCATGACCCACGTTGCGTCACCGACGCCCGGCACACGAGAGAGAAGCGGCCGCAAGGCCCAGGAAACGACATGACCACGACTCAAGCCGCCCCCCAGCAAGCCGCCACTTCCCACGTCAACCTCTGCAGTGCCGAGCTGATCGAGCGGGCCGTGGCCAACGGGGAAGGTCACCTGGCCGCCAATGGCGCCCTGGTGGTCAACACCGGCGCGCGCACCGGTCGCTCCCCCAAGGACCGTTACATCGTCGACGAGCCGAGCACCAGCGGCCAGATCGACTGGGGCAGCGTCAATCGTCCCTTCTCGGCCGGCAGGTTCGATGCGCTCTGGACGCGAGTCGAGGACTACCTGGCCAGCAGCGGGTCCTATGTCTCCGAACTTCACGTCGGCAGCGACCCCGTCCACTACCTGCCGGTCCGCGTCACCACCGAGACCGCCTGGCATAACCTGTTCGGCCGGACCATGTTCGTGCGCCCAGAGGCCTACAATCCGTCGACCAAGGACGAGTGGACCATCCTCAATGCGCCCTGGTTCGAGTGCGATCCGGCCCGGGATGGCACCAACTCAGACGGCTGCGTCATCCTCGACTTCGCCCAGAAGAAGGTGCTGATCGCCGGCATGCGCTATGCCGGCGAGATGAAGAAGGCGATGTTCTCGGTCCAGAACTTCCTGCTGCCGGCCGCCGATGTGCTGCCGATGCACTGCTCCGCCAACGTGGGCGAGGATGGCGAGACCACCCTGTTCTTCGGCCTCTCCGGTACCGGCAAGACCACCCTGTCCGCCGACCCGGCGCGCTTCCTGATCGGCGATGACGAGCATGGCTGGGGACCGGGCACCGTCTTCAACATCGAGGGCGGCTGCTATGCCAAGTGCATCGACCTTTCCGAGAAGAACGAGCCGATCATCTGGAATGCCATCAAGTTCGGCACCGTGCTTGAGAACGTGGTCCTCGATGACCGCCATGAGCCGGACTATGTCGACGACAGCCTGACCCAGAACTCCCGTGCCGCCTACCCGCTGGAGCATGTCGAGAAGCGCGTGGTCGAGAACCGTGCCGACGAACCCAATGCCATCATCTTCCTGACCTGCGACATGAGCGGCGTGCTGCCGCCGGTTTCCGTGCTGTCCAAGGAAGCCGCGGCCTACCACTTCCTCTCGGGCTACACCGCCAAGGTCGGGTCCACCGAGGTCGGCTCCTCTGCCGGTCTCGAGGCGACCTTCTCCACCTGCTTCGGTGCACCCTTCTTCCCGCGCCCGGCCCGGGAGTATGCCGACCTGCTGGTTCGCCGCGTGTCCGAGAAGGATGCCCAGGTCTATCTGGTCAACACCGGCTGGACCGGCGGTGCCTACGGCGAGGGCGGCGCGCGCTTCTCCATTCCGACCACCCGCGCCATCATCAGCGCCATCCAGTCCGGCGCGCTGCGTGACGTCGCGACCCGTTCGGTCGAGGGCCTGAACCTGGCCGTGCCCACTGCCGTACCGGGCGTCGACTCCAGCCTGCTCGACCCGCGGGAAACCTGGGAAGACAAGGCCGCCTATGACCGCAAGCGGGACGAGCTGGCCGCCAAGTTCGTCGAGAACTTCAAGAAGTTCGACGGCGTCAACGAGTCGATCCTCAAGGCCGGTCCCAGCCTGGTCTGACGGTCAGGTCATCGCGAACCGTCGGCAAGGTCGGTGGTCCTAGGGGGGAAGGGAACAAGCCCTTCCCCCTTTCGCATCTATATGGAGACGATCATGAAACGACGTCATTTCCTCGGGCTGGTGGGGGCAGGCGGCATCGTCGGCCTGATCCCCGGGCTGGCCCTGGCCCGGCCCAAGCCTGATCTGAAGCGTGCCGCGGGCCTCGAGGTGCTGGAGCTTTCCGAGGCCGAGTGGCGGGAGCGCTTGACCGAGGCGCAGTTCGATATCCTGCGCAAGGAGGGTACCGAGCCGGCGTTCTCCAGCCCCCTGGACAAGGAAACGCGGGAAGGCGAGTTCCACTGCGCGGGCTGCGATCTGGTGCTCTTCACCAGCGCCATGAAGTACGATTCCGGTACCGGCTGGCCAAGCTTCTTCGAGCATGTGGAAGGACACCTGCTCAGCAAGGTCGACTACAAGGCCATCTGGCCACGTACCGAGTACCATTGCGCCCGCTGCGGCGGCCACCAGGGCCACGTGTTCGAGGACGGCCCGGCGCCCACCGGCCTGCGCTGGTGCAACAATGGCCTGGCACTGCGATTCGTCCCCGCCTGAACGACGATTGTGATACCTTGTCGCGATCGTCTGGACGTTTGATTGCCAAGGATTTCATGGACGCACACGACAAGATCATCACCCGCCTCGCCGAGGAACTCGCCGTTCGTCCGCCGCAGGTCTCGGCCACGGTGGAGCTGCTCGACGGCGGGGCCACCGTTCCCTTCATCGCCCGCTACCGCAAGGAAGTTACCGGCGGGCTGGATGATATCCAGCTGCGCCAGCTCCATGAGCGACTCGCCTACCTGCGAGAGCTGGAGGAGCGACGGGAGGCCGTGCTGGCCGCCATCGACGAGCAGGGCAAGCTTACCGACGCGCTGGCCGCCAGTATCCGCGCCGCCGGTACCAAGCAGCGTCTGGAAGACCTCTATCTCCCCTACAAGAAGAAGCGTCGCACCAAGGCCCAGATCGCCCGCGAGGCGGGACTCGAGCCGCTGGCCGATGCGCTGCTGGCCGATCCCGGCCTGGATCCCGAGACGGAGGCGGCGCGCTACCTTCGCGCCGCCGATGGCGACATTCCCGCCATCGAGGACGCCAAGGCGGCCCTGGACGGCGCCAAGCAGATCCTCATGGAGCGCTTCGCCGAAGAGCCCGAGTTGGTGGGCCGTCTTCGTGAAAGGCTGTGGAGCGAGGGCGAGCTGTGTGCCCGGCTGATCGCCGGCAAGGAGCAGGAGGGCGCCAAGTTCTCAGACTACTTCGAGCATGACGAGGCGCTCGCGAAGGTGCCTTCGCACCGGGCGCTGGCGATGTTCCGAGGCCGCAACGAGGGCGTGCTGGCGCTGACCCTGCGCCTGCCCGGCGAGGAAGACGTCCCGGTCCACCCGGCCCAGGTGGCCATCGCCCGGCACTTCTCGATCAGTGACCAGGGACGCCCCGCCGACCGCTGGCTCGCCGAGGTGGTGCGCTGGACATGGCGGGTCAAGCTCTACACACACCTCGAGACCGAGCTGATGGGGCGCCTGCGCGAACGCGCCGAGCAGGAGGCCATCGAGGTCTTCGCCGCCAACCTCAAGGACCTTCTGCTGGCCGCCCCGGCGGGCCAGAAGGCGACGCTCGCCATCGACCCCGGCCTGCGCACCGGCTGCAAGGTGGCGGTGGTGGATGCCACCGGGCAGTTCCTCGAGCATGCCACCATCTATCCCCATGCGCCCCGCAACGCCTGGGAGGCCTCGCTTGCCGAGCTGGCGAAGCTGGTGGATAAGCACGACGTGGCGCTGATCGCCGTGGGCAACGGCACCGCCAGCCGCGAGACCGATCGCCTGGCCGGCGAACTGGTCAAGGCCTTCTCTTCGTCTCAAGGGCGGGGCAAGCGTCATCTCGCCAAGGTGATGGTCAGCGAGGCCGGCGCCTCGGTCTACTCCGCCTCGGAGTTCGCCTCCCGGGAGTTTCCGGACCTCGACGTCAGCATCCGCGGCGCGGTCTCCATCGCCCGTCGTCTGCAGGACCCGCTGGCGGAACTGGTCAAGATCGAGCCCAAGTCCATCGGCGTGGGCCAGTACCAGCACGACGTTTCCCAGCTGCAGCTGTCGAAGAGCCTGGAGGCGGTGATCGAGGATTGCGTCAACGCCGTGGGCGTGGATCTCAATACCTCCTCAAGCGCGTTGCTTTCCCGGGTGGCCGGCCTCAATGCTGCGCTGGCCGACAACATCGTCGCCCGGCGCAACACCGAAGGGGCCTTCACCAGCCGCCGGGCGCTGCTCGACGTCAGCCGGCTGGGGCCAAAGACCTTCGAGCAGTGTGCGGGCTTCCTGCGCATCATGAACGGCGTCAACCCGCTGGACGCCAGCGCCGTTCACCCCGAGGCCTATCCGCTGGTGGAGCGTATCGCCAGCCGAAGCGGTCGCGACCTGGCCGGCCTGATCGGCGACAGCACCACCCTGAAGTCGCTCAAGCCCGCCGAGTTTGCCGACGAGCGCTTCGGCGTGCCCACGGTCAGCGATATCCTCGCCGAGCTCGACAAGCCGGGACGCGACCCGCGCCCCGAGTTCAAGGCCGCCGAGTTCCGTGAGGGTGTCGAGACCCTCAAGGATCTCGAGCCCGGCATGATCCTCGAGGGCAGCGTGACCAACGTCACCCACTTCGGCGCCTTCGTCGATATCGGCGTTCACCAGGATGGCCTGGTGCACATCTCGGCGCTCTCCGATCGCTTCATCGAGGACCCGCGAACGGTGGTCAAGGCCGGTGATATCGTCAGGGTCAAGGTGATGAGCGTGGACCTTCCGCGCTCGCGCATCGGCCTGACCATGCGGCTGGATGACCAGCCCGACGCCCAGGGCGATGGCCGGCCCGCCGGCAAGGCGCGCCGGGCGCCCGGCGAGACCCGTGACCGCGGCAAGGCCGCCCGCAGCAAGGCGCCGGAGCAGGGGGGGCAGATGGGCGCCCTGGGCGAGGCGCTGCTGCAGGCCAGAAAGGACCGCTGACCTGAAGGCGCCGCCGTCCGGCGCCATAATCTGATGCTTGTCGGGCGCCCAGGCGCCCGCCTTACCACACATGGGGTGACCATCTTGTCCGAATCGCTTATCGCCCGTGTCGATCGACTCAAGGAACTGGCCGACCAGGGTCGAGTCGGCCGACTGCGGCGCGGCATCGAAAAGGAAGGGCTGCGTGTCGATGGCGAGGGGCGTATCGCCGCCACTCCGCATCCGGCGGCCCTGGGGTCCAAGCTGACCCATCCGCACATCACCACCGACTACTCCGAGGCGCTGCTTGAGTACATTACCCCGGTCTATTGCCGGCCGAGTGATGCCATGGACTTCCTCGGCGACCTGCACCGTTTCAGCTACCGTCACCTGGAAGGCGAGCTGATCTGGCCGGCGAGCATGCCGGCACGACTCGACGGCAACGACAGCGTGCCCATCGCCGACTACGGCGCCTCCAACGTGGGCGTCATGAAGCATGTCTACCGCAAGGGGCTGGACCTGCGCTACGGGCGGATCATGCAGTCCATCGCCGGGGTGCACTACAACGTCTCGCTGCCCGATGACCTCTGGCAGCTGCTGCGCGAGATCGACGGTGATACCGATACGTCGTTGAGTGACTACCGCTCGGCGCGCTATTTCGGCCTGATCCGCAATTTTCGTCGCCACAGCTGGCTGCTGCTCTACCTCTTCGGCGCCTCGCCGGCGCTTGACCGCAGCTTCATGCCTACCGGCGACGTCCCGCGAAAGCTTCGCCGACATGGAGAGGACACCCTGGTATCGAACCATGCCACCAGCCTTCGCATGTCGGACCTGGGGTACCAGAACAAGGTCCAGGAGCAGCTCAAGATCTGCTTCAACTCGCTATCCAACTACGTCAACACCCTGCGTCACGCCATCGCCACCCCCTGGCAGGACTACCGGAAACTGGGCGTGAACGAGACGGGCGAGTGGCGCCAGCTCAACGCCAATATCCTGCAGATCGAGAACGAGTACTACAGCGACATCCGCCCCAAGCGGGTGACGCGCCAGGGCGAGACGCCCAGCCAGGCGCTGGAGGCCCGCGGGGTCGAGTACATCGAGGTGCGTTGCCTCGACCTCAATCCCTTCCTGTCGCTGGGCGTCGACGAGACCCAGATTCGCTTCATCGACACCTTCCTGATGTGGTGCCTGCTCAGCGAGAGCCCGTGGATACCCGATGACGAGTGTGACCGGCTGGACGACAACCGCCGCCTGGTGGTGGAGCGAGGCAGGGACCCCACGCTTCGCCTGCTGCAGGGCGCCCGGCATCGCGCCATCGCCGACTGGGGCGGGGAGATACTTGCCGAGATGGTCCCGGTGGCGGAACTGCTCGACCGACAGGAAGAGGGCGAGCCCCATGGCGAGGCCCTGGCCGCCCTGGCTCCGCGTCTCGATGATCCGGCACTGACGCCCTCCGGGCAGATGCTGGCGCGGCTCGAGTCGACCGGCGAATCCTTCCTCGAGGCGATGCTGGGCCTCGCCCGGGAACAGGCGCAGGGCTTTCGCGACACGCCCATGGACCCGGCCCGTGAGGCGCTGTTCGACGAGATGGTGGCGACCTCCCACACACAACAGGCGGACATCGAGGCCGCGGACGACGAGGACTTCGATACCTTCCTGGCCCGCTACTTCGAGCGTGCCCGCGAGGTCAGAAGCGTTACTCCGCTGCAGACGGGAGAGACATCATGATCGACGATCTTCGACGCCTGGACGTGCGCGAGTGGAGCCTCGCCGGCCTCGCTTTCTGCGTGTTGATGATGGGCGTGGCCCTGGTGCTCGAGCATGTCGTCGGGCTGGAGCCCTGCCCGCTGTGCATCTTCCAGCGGGTGGCGGTGCTTGCCGCCGCTGCGGTATTCCTGGTGGCCGCGCTCCACAACCCCGACGGCCGCCTCGGGGCGGTGCTCTACGGGCTGATGTCGCTGGCTGCCGTGGGTGGCGGCATCGCCGCGGCCGGGCGCCACCTGTGGCTGCAGTCGCTGCCGGCCGACAAGGTGCCGACCTGCGGCCCGGGGCTCGACTACATGATGGAGATCCTGCCATGGCAGCAGGTGGTGTCCCGGGTGTTCACGGGCTCTGGTGAATGTGCCGAGATCAGCTTCCTCCTGCTGGGCATCTCGCTGCCCGGCTGGACCCTGCTTGGCTTCCTGGTGCTTGCGCTTGCCCCGCTGGGCCTGCTGCTGTTGGCCAACCGGCCTCACCCCGGCTTTCGCTGGGTGGGATAGGCAGGCGTCATGCTCTATCGCCACCTGGCCTCCCAGGAGGAGATCGACCGGGCCTATGACCCCATGCGGGGGCGCGATGGCGCGGCCCTGATCGCCGACTGGCGCTCGCGCAGCGCCCGCTCGCGTCAGCACCATCGCCTGACGCCCGACCTGGCCTATGGGCCGACCCTGGCCGAATGCATGGATGTCTTCGAAAGCGGCATCGAGGGCGGTCCGGTGCATCTCTTCTTCCATGGCGGCTACTGGCGCGCGCTGGGTCACGCCGAGTTCGGCTTCGTCGCCGACGGCCTGGTGGCATCGGGCATCACCGTGGCGGTAGTCAACTATGCCCTCTGTCCCGCAGTGCGCTTCGGCGAGGTGGTCCGCCAGAGCCGGGCGGCGGTGGCCTGGATGCATAGCCATGGGGCGTCGCTGGGCGTGGATCCGAATCAGCTCAGCGTCTCCGGCCACTCCGCGGGGGGGCACCTGTGCGCCATGCTGCTCGCCACCCGATGGGAAGAGGAGTACGGCCTGCCCGACGACCTGATCCGCGGCGCCCTCTCGATCAGCGGCCTCTACGACCTCGCGCCCTTCCCCTGGTCCTGGCTGCAGCCCAAGCTCCAGCTCACCGGTCGTGACGTGAGAGACTACAGCCCCGTGCTGCAGCTCTGCCGCGTGCCGGCCGAGGTGCGTCTCGTCGCCGGCAGCGAGGAGTCAGATGAGTTCGCTCGCCAGATGCAGGCCCAGGCCGCGCACCTGAGAAGGCAGGGGTGTCGGGTCGAAAGCGAGCTGCTCTCCGGCGACGACCACTTCTCGATTCTCGACCACTATCGCCCCGGCGGGCGCTTCATCGACGAGATCGCCGCCTTCCATCGCTGAGGGGCGCGCCGCCTATACCCCCAGGTAGCGGTCGCGGAGTCGGTGGTCCAGTGCCTCGGGCCTGCCCGTCCATGCCGTGCGTCCCTTCTCCAGGATCGTGCAGCGGTCGGCGACCGGCAGCAGCTCGCTGAGTGACTTGTCGACGATCAGGGTCGACTGACCCTCGGCCTTGAGCCGGCGAAGCGCCGACCAGATCTCCTGGCGGATCACCGGGGCCAGGCCCTCGGTGGCCTCGTCGAGCACCAGCAGGCGGGGGTTGGTCATCAGTGCCCGGCCGATGGCGAGCATCTGCTGCTCTCCGCCCGACAGGGTCTCGGCCATCTGGTTTCGTCTCTCGGCCAGCCGCGGAAAGAGTGCCTCGACCCGAGCCTGGTCCCAGGGGCCGGTCCGGGCGGTGACGACCAGGTTCTCGCGCACCGAGAGGTTGGGAAAGCATCGGCGCCCCTCGGGCACCAGCCCGAGACCGCGCTGGGCGATGCGGTACGCCGGCAGCCGCCGCAGTTCCCGGGACTCGAACTCGATCCGCCCCCGGCGCGCCGGGGTCAGGCCGAACAGCGAGCGGATGGTGGTGGTCTTGCCCATGCCGTTGCGCCCCATCAGGGCCACCATCTCGCCAGCCTCGACATGGAGGCTGACGCCGAACAGCGCCTGGGACGGCCCGTAGAAGGTCTCGAGGTCGGTGATCGTGAGCATCTCAGTCTCCCAGGTAGGCCTCCCGAACGCGCGGGTCACGCCGAATGGCGTCACTGTCGCCATGGGCGAGGACGCTGCCGTCGACCAGCACGGAGAGGCGGTCCGCCAGCCGGAAGACCGCGTCCATGTCGTGCTCGATCAGCAGGATGGGGACCTCGCGTTTCAGGGTCTCGAGCAGCTCGGTGAGTCGCGCCGAGCCCTCCGGCCCGAGGCCCGCCATGGGCTCGTCGAGCAGCAAGGCGCGGGGCTCGAGCACCAGGGCACAGGCCACCTCCACCTGCCGGCGCTCGCCGTGGGAAAGGGCCGCCACCGGGGTGTCGGCACGGTGGCCCAGGTGCACCCGCTCCAGTGCCTTCCGGGCCGGGGTGACCAGCCGCGCGTCGCGTGCCACCGGCGTCCAGAAGCGGAAGCTGTGGCCCGCCCGCGCCTGGGCACCGATCATCACGTTGCGCAGCGCGCTGAGGGGCTCGGCCAGCGACGAGACCTGGAAGCTGCGACCGAGGCCGAGGCGGGCCCGGGCGGCGACGCCCAGCCCGGTGATGTCGCGCTCTGCAAGATGAATGCGTCCCTCGTCGGGCCTGAGACTGCCGGCGATCTGGGCGATCAGGGTCGACTTGCCGGCCCCGTTGGGACCGATCAGGGCATGGATCTCGCCGGCCCGCAGGTCCAGCGAGACGTCCCGGGTGGCCTCAAGGGCGCCGAAGCGCTTGTGCAGCCCCTCGATCGACAGCACCACCTCACCCATGCGGCTCCCCCCCGGCCAGCCAGCCGATCACGCCTTGCCTTGCGAACAGCACCACGCCGAGCAGCACCAGGCCGAGGAAGAACTGCCAGTATTCGGTCAGCCCGCCCAGCAGGGTCTCCATCAGCACATAGACGATGGCGCCGGCCAGCGGCCCGTAGAGACGACCGACCCCGCCGAGGATGACGATCACCATCAGCTCCCCCGACATGTGCCAGCTGAGCATGGCGGGGCTGACGAAGCCGTTGAGGTCCGCATAGAGGGCGCCGGCGAGCCCGGTAATCATGGCCGAGATGACGAAGGCCGTGAGGCGGATGGGGTAGGGCGAGATGCCGGCAGTGGCCAGCCGGGTCTCGTTGAGCCGCGCCATGGTCAGGGCAGCGCCGAAGCGTGACGCCATCAGCCTCGAGGTGATCGCCATGGCGAGCAGCAGCAGGGCGAAGCAGATCAGGAAGAAACTCAGCGGGTCCTGGCTGTCGACCATTGGAAGGCCATTGCGCAGGTAGATCGGCAGGCCGTCCTGCCCGCCGTAGCTCGGCCAGGAATTGGCGAAGTAGTAGACCATCTGGGCGAAGGCCAAGGTGATCATGATGAAGTAGACCCCGCCGGTGCGCAGCGAGACGGCACCGATCACGAGTGCCAGCAGGCCGCACGCCAGCAGCGCCACCAGCCAGATCACGAGCATGTCGTCGCTGCCGGGCAGGCCCATCAGCAGGCTGCCGTCGAAGGCGTGGTAGGCGCTGATGCCGGCCGCATAGCCTCCCACCCCGAAGTAGGCCGCATGGCCGAAGCTGATCATGCCGCCGTAGCCCAGGGCCAGGTTCAGTCCCACCCCCGCCATCGCCACCAGAACGATGCGGGTGGCCAGGTTGACGTAGTAGGCTTCGCCCAGCAGGTGCGCCAGTAGCGGGGCCAGCAGCGTCAACGCCAGCAGCCCGAGCTGTACCAGGCCCTGACGATGGCGCCAGGGCCGCGGTGCGCCCGATCGTTCGAGGACGGGGAAAGTATCGTGGGGGGGCTCAGTCATGGGCGGCAAAGAGTCCCTTCGGCTTGAAGGCAAGGATGACGGCCATGAGGATGTAGATCAGCATGGCGGCGAGTGCGGTGCCGACACCGGCGGCCTCCGATGGGCTCATGAAATGCCCGAACAGGGTCGGCAGGAAGATGCGCCCAAGGGTGTCCACCACGCCGACCAGTACCGCGCCCAGCAGGGCGCCCTTGATCGAGCCGATGCCGCCGATGACGATCACCACGAAGGCCAGGATCAGCACCGGCTCGCCCATTCCCACCTGCACCGATTGCAGCCCGCCCACCAGGGAGCCGGCGAGTCCCGCCAGGGCGGCGCCCAGGGCGAACACCAGGGTGTAGAGCCGCTGGATGTCGATGCCCAGCGCACCGATCATCTCGCGGTCGCTCTCGCCGGCGCGGATGCGCATGCCCAGCCGCGTGTGAGAGATCAGCAGGTAGAGCCCGGCGGCGATGATCACGCCCACGGCGATGATCATCAGTCGGTAGACGGGATATCGTGAACCGCCGGGCAGCGCCACGGAGCCTGACAGCCACTCGGGCGGGCTGAGCCACAACGGCGAGGAGCCGAAGAGCCAGCGCGTGCCCTCCGAAAAGATCAGGATCAGGGCGAAGGTGGCCAGTACCTGGTCCAGGTGCGGGCGTCGGTAGAGTCGCCGAATTACCAGCAACTCCACCACGCCACCCGCGACGGCGGCCGCGAGGGTGCCGGCGGCCAGGCCCAGCAGGAAGGAGCCGGTCGAGGCGGTGGCCAGGGCGGTCACATAGGCTCCGACCATGTAGAAGGAACCGTGGGCCAGGTTGATGAGCCCCATCACGCCGAACACCAGCGTCAATCCGCTGGCCATCAGGAACAGCATGGTACCGAGCTGCAGGCCGTTGATGAGTTGCTCGATCAGCAAGGTTAGGCTCACGACAGGGGGTCCATGGCTGGGGAGCGGGGCAACCGGGCCGCGAGCGGCCCGGGGTTTAGGTCACATCTGGCACTGCTCGGCATAAACATCCTGGATGTCCTCGACGGCGATGCCGACCAGGCGGTTGGTGGGCTCCCCGTCTTCGCCCGCGACCACCTCGCGGACGAAGATGTCCTGGATCGGATGCTGGTTCGAGCCGAAGCGGAACTTGCCGCGCACCGAGGCGAAGTCGGCCGCGCGAAGGGCCTCGCGGAAGGCGTCCTTGTCGTCGGGGTGCGCCTTGTCCAGGGCGCTCAGAATCAGCCGAGCGGTGTCGTAGCCCTGAGCCGCGTAGAGGGTCGGAGTGCGGTCATGGGCCTCGCGGAAGGCCTCGACGAAGGCCCGGTTGGCCTCGTTGTCCATGTCATAGGCCCACTCCGAAGTGTTGATGGCGCCGATCGCCGCGTCGCCCACCGCCTTGATGATGATCTCGTCGAAGGAGAAGGCCGCGCCGAACACCGGCATGTCGACGCCCGAGTTCTCCCACTGCTTCATGAAGGAGATGCCCATCCCGCCGGGAAGGAAGAAGAACAGGCTGTCGGCATCGCTGGCGCGGATCTGGGCGATCTCGGCGGCGTAGTCGGTCTGACCGAGCTGGGTATAGCGCTCGTCGACCACCTCGCCCTCATAGAGGTGCTTGAAGCCGGCCAGGGCATCCGTGCCGGCAGGGTAGTTGGGGGCCATCAGGAAGGGACGCTCGAAGCCCTGCTCGCGCATGTAGGCGCCCATCGCGCCGTGCAGGTTGTCGTTCTGGTAGGCCACGTTGAAGTAGTTCTCGTGGCAGAGGCGGCCTGCCAGGTCCGAGGGCCCTGCGTTGGGCGAGAGATAGAAGGTGCCCTGACGAACCACCGACGGCACCACGGCCATGGCCAGGTTCGACCAGATGATGCCGGTCATGATGTCGACGTCATCGCGCTGCATGAACTCGTTGGAGAGCGTCTTGGCCAGGTCGGGACGACGGGCGTCGTCCTGGATCAGGACCTCGATGTCGTCGCGCTGTGCCTGCTCGATGGCCAGCATGAAGCCATCTCGCACGTCGACGCCGAGATGGGAGCCACCGCCAGAGAGGGTGGTGATCATGCCGATCCTGACCTCCTCGGCCTGGGCCGTGGCTACGGCAGTCGTCATCAGCAGGCCAAGGCCGGCACGGGTCAGCTTGTTCATGGAAATACCCTCTGGTGTCCTGATGGTGTCGTTGGGCGAGCGCTGCGCCGCACGCTGAAGGTCGGCTGGCACTCGCGTCATCCTGCTCCGGATTCTCTCACCGTTACAAGGTGCTAGTAATCAATGTACTACGAATGCCGCGACAGTCTCTCCACACTTCTGTCGGGATGCATGCATCCTGTCCTCCTGGCGGGCCTCGGAGGCATCATGAGGTTCGAGCTGTCCGGGTCTACAGGATTGACACCGCCCCCGGCAGGCGCGAGTCTGTTGTCTCGCGGGTCGAGCGCGCTGTCGCTGCCGGCCATCGAGCAAGGGAGGAACCCATGCTGGAAGATTGCAAGAATTCCCGGGAGCGCTGGGGTGGAGTGCACCAGCTGATCGATCGCTGGCTCGATGAGCGCCGTGAATTGCTGATCAACTTCGTTGAACTCAAGGATGCCTGCGGCGACGAAAGGGAGATCGTGGACAAGGCCCGTATCGACGCCTTCAGCGAATTGCTGATGGATTATATCAGTGCCGGCCACTTCGAGATCTACCCGCAATTGCGCGAAGAAGCCCGTGCCTTCGACGACGAGCCCGCCCTGAAACTGGCGGACCAGCTGATGGAGCGTCTCGAGATGTCCACCGAGCTGGTGCTCGCCTTCGACGAGGACTACGCCACCCCGGAGCGCTGCGAACAGCGCCTCGTCCGGCTGCCCGCCTGGATCGACCGTCTCACCAAGGGGCTCGGTCAGCGCTTCGAGCTGGAGGACCAGCTGATCGCCCGGCTGCATGCGGCTCATTCGCCTGATGCCGCCCACGCTCCGGTCGACTCCCGGGTCTGAGGGCACCGTCCTCGGCCTGCCAGGAGAGCATGCCTACCGCGTGCGGCTGAACCGTGCGCCCAGCACCAGCATGCAGGGAGTGAGCAGCAGCGTCAGCCCGGTGGCGAAGGTCAGGCCGCCGGCGATGGCGCTGGAAAGCTGTGTCCACCACTGGGTCGAGGGGGCCCCGATGCCCAGGCTCGGGGTGAGCAGGTCGACATTGATGCCCAGCACCATGGGCATCAGGCCCAGTACCGTGGTGACGGCGGTCAGCAGCACCGGGCGCAGACGCAGGCCGCCGGCCTCGAGGGCCGCCTCTCCGGGCGAGAGCCCATCGCCACGCAGCTGGTTGTAAGTGTCGATCAGCACGATGTTGTTGTTCACCACGATCCCCGCCAGGGCGATGATGCCCATGCCCACCATGACGATCCCGAAGGGCTGGGCAGTGGCGAGCAGGCCCAGCAGCACGCCGGCGGTGGAGAAGACGATGGCCGAGAGCACCAGCGCCGCCTGATAGAGGCTGTTGAACTGGGTGACCAGGATCAGTGTCATCAGGCAGATCGACGCCAGGAAGGCGGTGGTCAGGAACTGCATCGCCTCCTGCTGGTCCGCCTGTTCTCCCGCCACGTCGACCACCACTCCATCGGGTGGCGCCTCCATGGCCGCCATCAGGGCCTCCAGGCGCTCATCGGGACGGTATCCCGCCGAGACATCGGCTTCCAGAGTGATCGCCCGGCGCCCGTCGATACGGTGCAGCACACCGACCTTGGGAGCCGGTTCCAATGACACGAAGTGCGAGATCGGCACCTGCCCCCGAGGGGTGTCGAGGGAGAGGCGGCCGAGCTGGTCCAGCGAGCGGGCGCCCTCCGGCAGGCGGACCCGGATATCCACCTCTTCGTTGACGCCGGCGGGTCGGTAGCTTGCCACGCGTAGCCCGGTTGTGAGCAGCTGCACGGCACTGCCGACGCTTGCCACGTCGGTGCCGAAGCGAGCGGCGGCCTCGCGATCGACCTTCACTCGCCACTCCACCCCCGGCAGGCTGCGGTTATCCTCGATGTCGCGAAAGCCGCCCAGCGTCTCCATGGATCGTCGAATCGACTCGATGGTCCGGTCGGCCAGCGCCGGGTCCTGGGCACTGATCTCCAGCACGATGGGCTTGCCGGCGGCGGGGCCGCTCTCCTGTTCGCGGAACTCCAGCTTGAGGCCCGGCAGGTCACGGGTACGCTCGGCCATCTCGGCAAGGATCGCGCTGGCCGGGCGGCGCTTCTGCCAGTCGATCAGCTGGAACTGCAGCACGCCCACCACATCGCCGCCCAGCTGCTGGTCGGGCACGGCGAAGGAGCGGGCATAGAGCGCCTGGACCTCGCTCATGCCGGCGAGACGTGACTCGACGCGACGCACCACGGCGTCGGTCTCCTCGGCGGAGAAGTCGCCCCGCGAGCGCACCAGCACCTGGGCGGTGTCGGGCTCGACGCTGGGGAAGAACTCGACGCCGTGGTTGAAGCGTGCATAGGTCGCGTAGATCAGGGCCACCATCAGCAGGGCGACCAGCAGGGTGAGCCCCGGCCAGGCGAGCATGCGGGCCAGCAAGCCCCGGTAGAGCCTCCCTCCGGCGGTGACCATGTCGGTGTCGCGGACGACAGCTACGCTGCGGGCGCCGAACACTCCGCCCAGGGTGGGCAGGAACACCAGCGCCATGGCCAGCGACGCCAGCAGGCAGAGGATCACCGTGATGGGCAGGTACTTCATGAACTGGCCCACCACGCCCGGCCAGAACAGCAGCGGCACGAAGACGGCCAGGGTGGTGGCGATGGAGGCGATCACCGGCCAGCTCATGCGGGTGGCGGCCTGGGTCCAGGCCTCCCGGGGGGACTGGCCCTGGCGCAGGTGGCGGTCGGCCAGCTCACTGACCACGATGGCGCCATCCACCAGCATGCCGGCGACCAGGATCAGCGCGAACATGACCACGATGTTGAGGGTGTACCCCAGTGCCCAGATCATCAGGATGCCGGTGAGGAAGGCGCCGGGAATGGTCAGCCCGACCATCAGCGCCGAGCGCACCCCCATGGCGGCCAGAATCAATATCAGCACCAGCACGACCGCGGTGACCACGTTGTTGAGCAATTCCGAGAGGATGTCCCGAACCGTCTCGGACTGGTCGAGAATGGTGGTGACCTCGAGTTCGTCGGGAAGCAGGTCGGCCGCCGCCTCGAACAGTGCCCTTACCTGGGCCACGGTGGCGATGATGTTGGCGCCGGCACGCTTGGATATCTCCAGCACCAGGGCGGGCTGGTCGTCGATGCGGGCGAAGCCTTCCGGGTCCTTGAAGGTGGGGCGGATCCAGGCCACGTCGCCGAAGGTGACGACCCGGTCGCCGTCGACCTTGATGGGCATCGCCATGACGTCTTCGAGTCGTTCGACCACGCCCGGGACCTTGATGGCCTGGCGGCCCGCACCCGTGTCGAGGCTGCCGGCCGCCACCAGGCGGTTGTTGCGGCTGACCAGGGTGAACAGGGTGTTGAACTCGATCCCGTAGCTGTCGAGGATCAGGGGGTCCACGACGATCTCCAGCAGGTCCTCGCGGTCACCGCCGATGTCCACCTCGAGCACCTCGGGAATGCCTTCGATCTCCTGCTGCAGTCGGCGGGCCACGGCCAGTCGCCGGCCCTCCTCGAGGGGCCCGGAGAGACCGATGGAGAGGATCGGAAACAGGGCCACGTTGACCTCCGTGACCCTCGGCTCATCGGCCTCGGCGGGCAGCTCGGCCCTGGCGATGTCGACCTTCTCACGCACGTCGGTCATCGCCTGGTCGGGGTCGAAACCGGCATCGAACTCCAGGGTCACCGCGGCATGGCCCTCGCTTGCCTGGGCGGTCATCTTGCGCAGTCCCTCGATGCTGCGTAGCTCCTGCTCCATGGGGCGTACCAGCAGCCGCTCGCCATCCTCGGGGCTGACGCCTTCCAGCGACAGGGACACATAGATGATGGGGATGGTGACGTCGGGGTTGGCTTCCTTGGGGATCGCCTGCCAGGCGGCGACCCCCGAGAGCAGCAGTGCGACCAGCAGCAGCAGGGTGGTGCGGGAACGATCCAGTGCCGCCTCGATGAGGGTGCGCATCTCAGTGCGATTCCCGGTCGCCGAGATGCTCGGCCGCATCGTCGAGTGCCGCGGAGCGCGGTTCGGCGATGACGGCCTCCACTCGTTCGCCCCCATCGACGAAGCCGCCGCCCAGGGTGATCAGTCGTATCCGCTCGGGCAGGCCGGCCACCCGGGCGGTGTCGGCGTCGGCGTCGACCAGCTCGACCGGGGAGATGACCACGCGGTCGTCCTCATCCAGTCTCTTCACCGCCAGTTGCCCTTTCTCATCCAGCTCGAGCAGAGCAGGGGAGAGCCGGTGCACCCGACGCTCGGGCAGCTGGATGACCAGGGTGGCGCTGGCGCCGGCCAGGCGGCGTCCGTCGGGATTCTCCACCGTGACCTCGACGGGGAAGCTGCGGGTGGTCTCGTCGGCCCGGTGGGCGACGAAGGTCAGCGTGCCGGGCAGGCGTGAGCCGTCGAGCAGGCGTACCTCCGCGGGAAGCCCCGCAGCCAGCGACAGGACATCCCGCTGGGGCGCCGCGGCGGTGGCCGTGAGACTGGAGTCGTCGACCAGTCGCCCCCAGGTCTCGCCGGCCTGGACCAGGTCGCCAAGTTCCACGTCGAGGCGGTCGAGTACGCCGTCGAAGGGGGCCTCGGGACGGGTGTCATCGAGCTGGCGATGCAGGGTGGCGACCTCGGTCTCGGACCGGCGCAACTCGCTCTGCAGGCGCAGGATGTCGGTGTCGGAGACCAGGTTGCGGCGGTGCAGGCGGTCGGCGCCGGCGAGCTCCGCCCTGGCCAGGGCCAGCTCCGCCTCGGCCTGTGCGAGCCGCGCGGGCAGCGCCTCTCGGGCGAGTGCCAGCAGGGGCTGGCCCGCGGAGACCCGCTCGCCCAGGGCGATGGGCAAGGCCTCCACCCGGCCTGTCGTACGGGCCCGCAGGTCCGCCTCGCGGTGGGCCTCCAGCTGGCCCTGCAGGACTCGGTGTGGCGTGTAGGGGGCCGCGTGGCGTTCCACCACCTCGACCCGTGTCGGCGTCGGCCCTTCGGCCGCGGCACGCTCCGGGGGGGCGTCGCGAAAGCCCTCGATATCGCCCAGGGCGAGCCACAGCAGCAGCAGGCAGGCCAGCCCGAGGGCCAGCAGGAGGGGGAGTGGGGGGAGACGACGAGACATTCGGACCTTCCCTGGTGCGACGCGGCGTTCGATAGTGTGGGCTGGCAAATACCCGGGGCCAGGCGGCCAGCATAGCCCAGCGGGCCCGGAGTGTCTCTGGCTCGCCCATGGCCTCCGTGCGAGGGAGTGGTCTTCCTGGCGGGTCTAGTCGCAGGTCGAATTGAGTTTTGTGCAGTGCAGGCATAACATCTTGGCGGTTCGAATTCCGGTCAGATGGGCCGCCGGCCCACCTGGCTCATCCTCACGGCGACAACCCGCGTGTTGACAACCCAAGGAGCTACCATGAAAGACCCCGTCCGTATTGCCATCACCGGTGCTGCCGGCCAGATCAGCTACTCCCTCGCCTTTCGTATCGCCTCCGGCGACATGCTGGGCAAGGACCAGCCGGTCATCCTGCAACTGCTGGAGATCCCGCCGGCCATGGACGCCCTGAACGGCGTGGTGATGGAGCTCAATGACTGCGCCTTCCCGCTGGTGCAGGACATCGTTGCCACCGACGACGCCAATGTCGCCTTCAAGGATGCCGACTTCGCCCTGCTGGTCGGTGCCCGTCCGCGGGGGCCGGGCATGGAGCGCAAGGATCTGCTCGAGGCCAACGCCGCGATCTTCTCCGTGCAGGGCAAGGCGATCAACGACCATGCCAGCCGTGACGTGCGCGTGCTGGTGGTCGGCAACCCGGCTAACACCAACGCCCTGATCGCTTCCTGCAATGCGCCGGACCTTGATGCGGGTCAGTTCACCGCGATGATGCGCCTGGACCACAACCGCGCCAAGACCCAACTGGCCCAGAAGGCCGACAAGCACGTCAACGACGTCGAGTCCATGGTGGTCTGGGGCAACCACAGCGCGACCCAGTACCCGGACCTGGCCCACTGCAAGGTGGACGGCAAACCGGCCCTGGACCTGGTCGATCGCGACTGGTACGAGAACGACTTCATCCCCACCGTGCAGCAGCGCGGCGCCGCCATCATCAAGGCGCGCGGGGCTTCTTCCGCGGCCTCCGCGGCCTCCGCGGCCATCGACCACATGCGTGACTGGGCGCTGGGCACCGACGAGGTGGTGAGCATGGGCATCCCCGCCGACGGCAGCTATGGCGTCGAGCCGGGCATCATGTACTCCTACCCGGTGGTCTGCCGGAACGGCAAGTACGAGATCGTCCAGGGCCTGGAGATCGATGACTTCAGCCGCGGCCGCATGCAGGCGACCGAGGACGAGTTGCGCCAGGAGCGCGCCGCCGTCGAGCATCTGCTGGGCTAAGCAGCACCGAGCTACAAGCGCCGAGCTGCTCGTTGACGGGCTTCTGGCTAAACGGCTGTAAATGAAAAACCCGCTGGATCGAATCCGGCGGGTTTTTCGGTTCTTGCCGAGTATCCTTAGGCCGCTCAGTCCCTCAGGCTGATGATCTTCCAGCCGCGGGCCTCGGCCACTTCGCGCAGGCTTGGGTCGGGGTCCACCGCCACCGGGTGGTCGATCTGCTCAAGCAGCGCCAGGTCGTTATGGGAGTCGCTGTAGAACCAGCTTCCGTCCAGGGACAGGTCCTGGCCGGCAAGCCATGCGTCCAGACGCTTGACCTTGCCCTCTCGGTAGCTGGGGATGCCGACGGTGCGACCGGTATAGCGCCCATCGACCATCTCGGGCTCCACGGCGATCAAGTCGTCGATGCCCAGGCGTTCGGCGATGGGGCCGGTGATGAAGCGGTTGGTGGCGGTGATGATCAGCAGGGTGTCGCCGCGGGTGCGGTGGCGGGCCACCAGTTCCTCGCCCTTGGACAGGATGTGTGGCTCGATCTTGCTGGCCATGAACTGCTGATGCCAGGCGGCGAGCTGCTCGGGGCTGTGCTCTGCGAGTGGTCGCAGGGCTACCTCGAGGAAGGCCTGCATGTCCAGAGTGCCCGCCTCGTAGTCGGCCAGGAAACGGTCATTGGCCTCGCGGTAGGTCACCGGGTCCACGGCGCCCTGTTCCAGCAGGAACTCGCCCCAGGCATGGTCGCTGTCGATCGACAGCAGGGTGTTGTCCAGGTCGAAGATGGCCAGGCTCACTGCGTTTCCCTCATGTGTTGTCGGTGTGGGTGGACCGGTAGGTGTCTCGGTCACGACGAGGTCGGCGATTATGGCAGAAGCGATGGCAAGCTTCGAGCACAAGCCCGGGGGCGGATCGCCGCCGGTTCATCACTAACTTCCCGGTTGTATTGATGCTCTTTGTGGCCTTGTGGAAGAATGGTCTCATTACTTGATCCATTAAGGTGAAGTCCGTGATCGACGCTGACGGCTTTCGCCCCAATGTTGGCATCATCATCGCCAACGAGATGGGGCAGCTGCTTTGGGCGCGTCGGGTAGGGCAGAATGCGTGGCAGTTTCCCCAGGGTGGCATCAAGGCTGACGAGAATCCGCAACAGGCACTTTTTCGTGAGCTGCACGAGGAGATCGGCCTCACCGCCGAGGACGTCGAGATCCTTGCCTGTACCCGGGGCTGGCTGCGCTATCGCCTGCCGCGACGCATGGTTCGTACCCACTCGAGGCCGGTGTGCATCGGCCAGAAACAGAAGTGGTTCCTGCTGAGGATCCGCTGCCAGGAAAGCCGGATATGCATGGACATGTCCGGCAAGCCGGAATTCGATGGCTGGCGATGGGTCAGCTACTGGTACCCTCTGGGGCAGGTCGTGCCCTTCAAGCGGGAGGTCTACCGTCGCGCCCTGCGCGAGTTGTCGTCCCGGGCACAGCGGCTGGCACTCGGACATGGATGAGTCGAGGGCCTGACGGTCGCGGATTTCCTCAGCGAGGCGAGAGACAACCACCATGGAAAACAAGACGCCGATGCTCGAGGTGTTGCGACGCATCATTCAGGAGGTCAACGGAGCTCGCAGCCTGGACGCGGCCCTGGCCACCATGGTGCGACGCATCCGCAAGGCCATGCTCACCGACGTATGCTCCTTCTACCTCTTCGACAGCGCCATCGACCGACTGGTGCTGATGGAGACTATCGGCCTGCGTGCCCAGGCGGTGGGGCGAGTGAGCCTGGAGGTAGGCGAAGGCCTGGTGGGCCTGGTGGCGAAGCGCGAGGAGCCGCTCAACCTGGAAGATGCCCAGGCCCATCCTCAGTTCCTCTACTTCGAGGCCACCGGCGAGGAGCGCTATTCCAGCTTTCTCGGCGTGCCGATCATCCACCAGCGCCGCATGCTCGGCGTTCTGGTGGTGCAGCAGTCCGAGAAGCGGCGCTTCGACGAGGAAGACGAGGCCTTCCTGGTTACCATGGCCGCCCAGCTGGCCGGTGTGCTGGCTCATGCCCTGGCGACCGGCGGGCTCAATCGGCCGAGCCTGCCCGGGGGTGAGGCTCGATTCACCGGGGTGGCGGCCTCGCCCGGCATGGCCATCGGCGAGGCGGTCGTCATCGCCGCTCCGGCTGACCTCAACAGCGTACCCGACCTGGTACCCACCGATGTCGAGTACGAGATCGCCCGTTTCAAGGAGGCCATCGGCCGGGTCCGCGAGGAGATCCGCTCCGCGGGCCAGCGTCTTGCCAGCCGCATTTCCGCCCAGGAGCTCGCGCTGTTCGATGTCTACCAGCAGATGCTCGGCGAGGCGGCTCTCTCCCAGGAGGTCGAGAATCGCATCCGCGAGGGGCAGTGGGCGCCCGGCGCGCTGGCCGATGTTGTGCGTCGCCACGTTCAGTACCTGGAGCGGGTTGACGACAACTACCTTCGGGAACGTGCGGCGGACGTCCGCGACCTGGGCAGGCGGGTGCTGGCCCACCTGCAGGAGGAGACCCCCCAGAACCCGGAGGTCTATCCCGACAGCACCATCCTGGTGGGCGACGAGATCAGTGTGGCGTTGCTCGGCGAGGTCCCTCGCGACAAGCTCGCCGGCCTGATCTCGGTGCGCGGCTCCAGTACCTCCCATGTGGCCATCGTCGCCCGGGCCATGGGCATTCCCACCGTGTCCGGCATGGTCGACCTGCCGCTGCCGCGTCTCGGCGGCAACCGGGTGGTGCTGGATGGCCACCGCGGGCGCCTCTTCGTTCGCCCCTCGCCGGAGCTCGAGAGCCACTACCAGGGCCTGATCGACGAGGAGCTGGCGCTGATGGAGGTGCTGGAGCACGAGCAGGACCTGCCCAGCCGCACCCCGGATGGCCATGACATGCCGCTGATGGTCAACACCGGCCTGACGGTGGACGCCGTGGCGTCGCTCAAGTCGCGCATCGGCGGGGTGGGGCTCTATCGCACCGAAGTGCCCTTCATGATCACCGAGCGCTTCCCCGGTGAACAGGAACAGACCCGCCTCTATCGCGACCAGCTCGAGAGTTTCGCGCCCTTGCCGGTGGTGATGCGCACCCTGGACATCGGCGGCGACAAGGACCTGCCCTACTTCCCCATCGAGGAGGCCAACCCCTTCCTGGGCTGGCGCGGCATCCGGGTCACCCTCGATCACCCCGAGGTGCTGATGGTGCAGTTGCGCGCCATGCTGCGCGCCTCCCAGGGGCTCGACAACCTGCAGGTGCTGCTGCCCATGGTCACCAATGTCGATGAGGTCGACGATGCGATGCGCCTGCTCGACCGCGCCATCGTCGAGCTCGGCGAGGAGGGGGTGCCGGTCAATCGACCCAAGGTGGGAGTGATGCTGGAGGTGCCGGCGACCCTCTACCAGCTCGATGCCTTGGCCAGGCGCGTCGACTTCTTCTCGGTGGGCAGCAACGACCTTACCCAGTATCTGCTGGCGGTGGATCGCAACAACCCGCGGGTCGCCGACCTCTACGACGCCTGCCATCCCGCCGTGCTCTCGGCCATGGCGCGGCTAGGCGACGATACCCGGCGCCTGGCCATGCCGACTTCGGTGTGTGGCGAGATGGCCGGGGACCCCGCCGGGGCGCTGCTGCTGATGGGCATGGGCTTCGATGCCCTGTCGATGAACGCGCCCAGCCTGCCGAGGGTGAGGGCGGCGATACGCCGTGTGCCCCTCGAGAGTGCCCGGGAGCTGGTCGATGAGACCCTCAGGCTCGATTCTCCCGGAGATGTGCGCCGCCATCTCGCGGAACGCCTCGGCGGCTGGGATCTCGCCCACCTGCTGCCGCCAAGGGACTGAGTGCCCTGGCACCCCTCTGCGGGAGCGCTGCTTGCAGCGCGATCGGGGGAGGTGTTCTGGAAATGATGGTGGCCATGGCAGCCACTGCCTCGAGAGCAAGGCTGCTATTGCTGGCTAGTGGATAGCCGCTCCACCTTTTCCCCAAGTGGCACCCCGTCCGGTCCGAAGCGGCGCTCACCGATCTCGATCCGCCCATCGCCGTGCCAGGTCAGCCAGGTGGTGGCCCGGGTGCCGTAGTCCCTGCCGACGATGAAGCAGGACGACAGCCGGCGCTCCTGTTCGAGTCCCACGCCGGTCTCCGGCAGCTCGTCGTCATCGAAGAGGTGGGCGTCACCGAGCACAGTCAGGGCTTCCGCCGGCCAACGGCCATGGCGCAGGCCGGCTTCGAGCCCCTGTCGGGCAGCGATCAGTTTCGGCCAGGGAGTATCCAGGCTGGCGTTGGACAGGCCATGCAGGCCAGGAGGAACTTGTCTGAGGCGGATATCGTCGAGGCCACGATGCAGATGCCAAAGCGTCTCCCCGTCACCCACCAGCAGGTTGAAGCCGGCATAGTTCCGGGCCGCCCCGCCCGCCAGCCGGTCTAGCCAGGCCGTCAGGTCGTCGTGTTCCAGGGCCTCGCGCACCAGCTCGCCGCGACTCGGTGCACCCGGTGGCATGTTGAGGCGAGGGTCGCGGACATTGGTCACGGCGGCGACACGGCCGCGGCGGTGCACGGCCAGCCAGGTGCCGCCGGCCTCCAGGTCTCGGCCACCGACGATAGCGGAGGCCTCATCCCAGGCTGCCAGCGGCGCCGACGGCCGGGCGTGGAACTCGTCACGGTTGGCCACCAGGCGCAGCGGATAGTCGCTGCCGGGGCGATGGTCGAAGGCGATCAGGCACATGGGGCCAGCTTAGCCGGCTGCAGGCCCGGGGGGAAGGTGCCGTCATGACAGCTCCGACACGGCCGCGTACACTCAGTTAACTGTTGAGCTTACCCAGGGATGACAATGCAGGACAATCTCAGCATGGACCGCTTCTGGACGCGTCTGGTCTGGCCGATCCTCTGGCCGGTGCTGCTGGCTCAGGTAGCCCTGGTGACGCTCTGCCTGGTGGTCGGGGTCTTGCTGTGGTGGATGATGCCCACACATGCCTCGTGGGGCGCCACCCTCTGGTTGCTGCTGGCGATGCTGCTGGGCAGCAGCCTCAACGGGGCGGTCTTCATGACCCTGCTCCGGCAGCGCCTGCGCGGGAAACAACGTGAAGTCGACGAGGCCCTGGCCGGTCTCGAGGCGTATCTGGCTCGACACCACCGGCCTCAGCGCCATGATCTGCCGCTTTCGCAACGACTCGAGGCCCTGGCGGACTCCTGTGAGGACCTGGTGGAAAGCTGGCGTGGTGACCTCGAACAGAGGCGTGACGCCGAGTGGCGCCTGGCCGGCGACCTCCAGGCCTGCAAGGGCCAGCTCGAGCGGCTGGAGGCCGGGCGGGTGAGGGCCCGCGAGGATTCGCGCATCAAGTCCGTCTTCCTCTCCCACCTGCAGCAGTCGTTGAGCCCGCTGATGACCTCGCTGACCGGGGTGCTGGAGAGCGATACCCGTGGGCAGGGGAGCGGAGATCGCGACCATGCGGCCCTGCTCTCGCTGCGGGAGCGTCTGGCCGATGCCATGCTGCTGCTGGAGAACCTCGGCGAGCCCAGTGATACCTCCAGGGTGCCCGTGACGGCCACGCCCTCCGGGAAATGGCGGGTGCTGATCGTCGATGACGGCCCGGTGAATCTCACCCTGGCGCGGCAGGTGCTGGAGCGCCAGGGGCTCGAGGTCGCCACGGCCACCAGCGGTGATCAGGCCCTGTCACTGCTCGAAGGCGAGCCCTTCGACCTGGTGTTGATGGACATCTTCATGCCCGGCATGGACGGTGTGGAGGCCAGCCGGCACTGGCGTGAGAGGGAGGCCGACAAGGTGCCTCGCCGGCGCAGCATCCTGGTGGCGCTGACCGCCAACGCCAGCGACGAGGATCGCCGCCGCTTCCGTCAGGCTGGCATGGACGACTGCCTGGCCAAGCCCTATCAGCCCCAGGCGCTGGTCGACAAGCTGCGGCTGTGGCTGCCGGCCCTTCCAAAAGCCGATCTCGCATGAGCCTCGTCCTGACCCTCGCCGCTTACCTTTTACTCGGCGCCGTGGCCGGCACCATGGCCGGCCTCTACGGCGTGGGTGGCGGATTGATCATCGTGCCGTCCCTGATCGCCGCCTTCGGATGGCAGGGCGTGGCCCCGGAAGTGGCCATGCACCTGGCCGTGGGCACCTCGCTTGCCACCATCGTGGTGACCGGGTCGTCCTCGGCCTGGGGGCATTATCGTCGCGGCAGCATCCGCCGCGACTGGTTCCTGGCGATGTTGCCGGGGCTGGTGCTCGGCGCCATCGCCGGGGTCTTCGTTGCCGGCAGCCTCTCCGGCGGGCTGCTGGGAACCCTGTTTGGCCTCTTCGTGATACTGGTCGCGTTGAAGATGGCGCTGGGGCGAGGCCCCAGGCCAGGCGGGGCGCAGTCCGGTCCTGCCGCGATGGGTCTGGCGGGGGTGGTGGTCGGCGGCGTATCGGCGCTGTTCGGCATCGGCGGGGGCACCCTCAGCGTGCCCTGGCTGTCGCGCTGCGGGGCCACCATGACCCAGGCCGTGGGTACCTCATCGGCCTGCGGCCTGCCCATCGCGCTGTTCGGCGCGGCCACCTTCATGGTGGTTGGGTGGGGCAACCCCCTGTTGCCGTCAGGGGCCGTCGGCTTCGTCATGTTGCCCGCCTTCCTGGGCATCGTGCTGGCCAGCGTGCCCTTCGCGCGCCTCGGGGTGTTACTGGCCCATCGGCTGTCGGCCCGGGCGCTGCGCCTCTCCTTCGCCGCCCTGCTGGCGGTGGTGGGCCTGAAGTTTCTCCTCTAATCGTTTTTCAAGGGCATCCCATGCTGCGCTATCCCGACATCGACCCCGTGGCCATCTCGTTCGGTCCCTTCCAGATTCACTGGTATGGCCTGATGTACGTGGTCGGTTTCGTTGCCGCCTGGTTCCTGGGGCGTCGCCGGGCCCAGCGTATCGGCCTGACCCGCGACGATGTGGGCGACCTGCTGTTCTATGCCGCCATCGGCGTGGTGGCCGGCGGGCGCCTGGGCTATGGGCTCTTCTATGGGCTGTCCCAGTGGCTGGCGGACCCGCTGTGGATCTTCCGAGTCTGGGACGGCGGGATGAGCTTCCACGGCGGCCTGATCGGCGTGCTGTTAGCCGCCCTCTGGTTCGCCCGCAGGAAACGGCTAGCCTTCATCACCCTGACCGACTTCGTGGCCCCCCTGGTACCCATCGGCCTGGGGGCGGGGCGCATCGGCAACTTCATCAACCACGAACTCCCCGGTCGTCTCACCGGGCTGCCCTGGGGCATGCCCTTCCCGGGCATGGGTCCGGAGCCGCGTCACCCTTCGTCTCTCTACGAGGCGTCGCTGGAGGGTGCGGTGCTGTTTGCGCTGCTGTGGTGGGTCTCGGCGACACCGCGTCGCCGTGGGCTGGTCTCTGGCCTCTTCCTGCTGCTCTATGGGGTGTTCCGCTTCGTGGTGGAGTTCGTGCGCCTTCCCGACCCCCAGCTTGGCTTCATCGCCCTGGGCTGGGTGACCATGGGCATGCTGCTGAGCCTGCCGATGATCGTCGCCGGCATCCTGCTGGTCACCTGGTCCCGTCGTCAGCCGGTGGATGCCCGACTCGGCTAGCGAGGGGGCCAGACGGACGGTAGACTCTCCCGATTCGCTCACTCACATCTTCGACCCGGGGGCCGCCCAGACGATGCACACCGACGATGCCCAGCCGGCACTGGAACAGCCCTATCTCGACCTGATGCGCCAGGTGCTCGACCATGGCGTGGAGCGTGATGATCGCACCGGTGTCGGCACACGCTCGCTGTTTGGCCACCAGATGCGCTTCGACCTCTCGCGGGGCTTCCCGCTGGTCACCACCAAGAAGCTGCACCTGCGCTCGATCATCCACGAGCTGCTGTGGTTCCTGGCCGGCGACACTAACATCGCCTACCTCAAGGACAACGGGGTGCGCATCTGGGACGACTGGGCCGACGAGAACGGCGACCTGGGGCCGGTCTACGGCTACCAATGGCGCAGCTGGCCCGACCCGCGAGGCGGGCACGTCGACCAGATCGTCAACCTGCTCCAGCAGATTCGCACCAACCCGCGCTCGCGCCGGCTGATCGTCTCGGCCTGGAACCCGGCGCTGGTCGACGAGATGGCCTTGCCGCCGTGCCACTGCCTGTTCCAGTTCTACGTGGCCGAGGGGCGGCTTTCCTGCCAGCTCTACCAGCGCAGCGCCGACATCTTCCTCGGTGTGCCGTTCAACATCGCCAGCTACGCGCTTCTGACCCAGATGATCGCCCGGGTCGCGGGACTCGAGCCCGGTGACTTCGTTCATACCCTGGGCGATGCCCACCTCTACCTCAACCATCTCGAGCAGGCCGAGGAGCAGCTCTCGCGCACGCCGCGCCCGGCGCCTCGCCTGGTGCTGGACCCCTCGGTGGACGATCTCTTCGACTTCCGCTTCGAGCACATCGCCATCGAGGGGTACGACCCACACCCCCATATCAAGGCCGAGGTGGCCGTATGAGCGAGGCGAGCGGCTTGACCGACGAGACCCTCATCCCCATCGCGATGATTGCCGCCATGTCCCGCAATCGCGTGATCGGCGTGGACAACCAGCTGCCCTGGTACCTGCCGGAGGACCTGAAGTTCTTCAAGCGGATGACCCAGGCCAAGCCGCTGGTGATGGGGCGCAAGACCTTTCAATCCATCGGTCGGCCGCTGCCCGGGCGTCTCAATATCGTGGTGACCCGGGATCCCGACTTCCATCCCGACGGCGTGCGGGTCTGTCATGACATCGCCTCCGCGCTGACACTGGCCGACCAGCAGGCCACCATCGACGGCGTCGAGGAGATCATGGTGATGGGCGGGGCCGAGATCTATGCCCAGGCGCTGCCCTGCGCCAGCCGGCTATACCTCACTGAGGTGGACATCGAGGTCCAGGGCGATGCCCGTTTCCCCGAGCTCGACATGGGCGACTGGGAGGAGAAGCAGCGTGTGGCCGGCGAGCCTGCCGAGGGCCAGCCGCGCTATGATTTCGTGGAGTACCGTCGATATCAAGGGCAGCGTCGCTGATGGCGTCGCCTGCCACCGACATTTGTCACCAGGCCACGCCTGGCACAGACTGAGCAGCAAGTGCCATTGCCGGCCGGAGCCGGCAGCGGCCGGACGAGTCAGGGGCATGGCGCACTGGAGGGCCAGGACGTGAACGAGGAACGCTCAACACACCTGCTGGAACAGTTGGAGCGGCGCGTTGCGGCCCTGCTGGGCGAGTCGCGGGAATCCCGCCTGCAGCAGGATGCCCTTCAGTCCCGGCTGGCCGAGATGCAGGCTCGCATCACTGAGCTGGAGGCCACCCGCCTCGAGCTTGCCGAGGAGAACCGCGAGCTCGATGAGCAGAACCGTGAACTCGAGGCGCACAACCTGCGCCTGCTGGAAAAAGATCCCGCCGAGGCGGGAACGATGCTCTTCCATCGCCAGGCGCGACGGGCCCTTGGGCTCTCCGCCCTGATCGGTCGTCGCCCGCGAAAGCCCGAGGCCGCCGAGGCGCTCTCCGATTCGCCTAAACCCGGTTCGCCCAGCTCCGAGTCGCCCAACCTGGAGTCGCCCGAGTCGGAGAGCACCTCCGCCCCAAATCCCGAGACGACGGCTGACCCGGCCGACCCTTCGGGGGATGTCTCCGCCGGTGTTCGTGACCAGGTTCGCCCCGACGTTCGCCCCGACGTTCGCCCCGAAGCTCGCGCTGAAGTTACCGGAGAGCCGGGCACGACCCCTGAGCTCGACATCGGTGAGGCTCCGTCTCCCCAGGCGCTGCTGGACGAGTGGTACCGGCGCTATTCGGCCACCTTCTTCAAGGGTCATACCCGGCCACTCAAGGTCGGCATCCACGAGGAGCTGACCGAGCGTGAGCCCTGGCCCGAGAAGCTCGTGCGCCGGGCGCTGGCCTGCTACGTCAACCTGCCGCGCTACCTCAAGTCGGTGCGCGAGGGGGCCTGGCGCCTCGACCTGGCCGGTGAACCGGCGGGCCAGGTGGATACCGCCGCCGCCGAGCATGCCCACAGGAAGCTGGAGCGACTGCAGGCCGATCGCCGCAAGTCCGCCCGCTCGGCCCGACCCCGCGGCAAGGGACGCGAGGCCGGCTCTGGCGACAAGGGCGATAGAGGAGATAAGGGCGACAGACGCGCCGAAGGGCAGGGCAGGCGTGACGGCCACGGTGACAACAGGGACGGTGAGCACAAGGCTCACACGAACAAGGCCGGCACGCACAATGCTTCCCCTGGGTCGTCGTCTGCCTCCTCGCGCCCTGCCGGCCCCTCCTCCGGCGCCCCCGAGAGCGGGGGCGCCGACACCCTGGACGAGAAGCTCTCCGCCCTGCTGGCCAAGCATAACCAGCGTTGATCTCCCCCTGACTTGTCTTCGTCATATTGGCAGGGCATCATGAGCCCGCTCATCGCGCCAGGCGCCCGATTCGGCGGCAACATCGCCGCGGCAAGCCGGAGGGGGCGCAGGGCTCGCCGGGATGGCGCCCGAATCGCAAGGAGCAGGAGGAGGCACCGGTTGTGGATGTGCGCGGCGAATGAAAACAGTGTTTTTTCTTGTTGCGTTCCCCCCGATACCCGGTATAAAGTTCCTCTTGCGAGCATTGGACTATAACAAGGCTTAGCCGTGGTCTGGCTCGCGACCTGCCACCTCCCGGGAGGGAGCCCGCAGGCACGAGAACCGGCACCAAGACCGGCCAAGCCCGCTGACCCGCTCATCAAGAACGGGCAGCTACGATCGAAACAGCAAGCTAGACAATAAGGAAACATCGCAATGAAAAAGACACTGTTAGCGACTGCTATTGCCGGCGCACTGGCCGCTTCCGGCGCCCAGGCTGCCACCGTCTACAACCAGGACGGCACCAAACTTGACCTGTACGGCAACGTCCAGCTGACCTACGCCAGCAAGGAAAAGGCTCAAGGCGACGGTACCGTCGAATCCGAAGACTCGCTGGTAGACAACGGCTCCACCCTGGGTGTGTCCGGCAGCCACCAGATCTCTGAAGGCCTGAGCGGCTACTTCAAGTACGAGTTCGAAGGCGACGCCGACGAAATTCAGGACGGCGGTGGCATGGATACCGGTGACCAGGCCTACTTCGGCCTGATGGGCAACTTCGGTGATGTTCGTCTCGGCTCCTACGATCCGCTGATCGATGACTGGATCCAGGACCCGTTCACCAGCTATCAATATGGGAGCCTTTCGGACTCCAACAGTGCCTATGTGAGCACCGAAGATTCCCGCGAGGGTGACAAGCTGCAGTACATGTCGCCTTCCTTCAGCGGCCTGCAGTTCGCCCTGGGCACCCAGATCCAGGGTGACGCAGAAGAAGCAGATTCCGTTGATGACTTCGAATCTGCTGCCGGTGATACCGTGAGCGTCGTGGGAGATTCCGGCGGCGACGCCTCCTTCTTCGGCGGCGTGAAGTACACCGCCGGTGCCTTCTCCATCGCCGCGGCCTACGACAACCTGGGCAACAACGACGGCACTTACACCAGCACCGATGCCGATTCCGTCGTCACCACCGGTGACTTCGACGCGGGCGACCAGTACGGGATCAACGCCCAGTACACCATCGACACCCTGCGCCTCTCCCTCAAGTATGAGCGCTTCGATGCCGGTACCGACGTCGTATCCGACGTCAACTATTACGGCCTGAGCGCCGACTACGGTTACGGCATGGGCAACATCTACGCCGCCTACCAGTATGTCGACGTGGGTGGTGGTACCCTGGTCGATACCGTCGACGACGCCGTGACCAGCGGCGACTGGCCGAACGAGCAGGGGGACGAGAGCTACAACGAGTTTGCGATCGGCGCAACTTACAACATCTCCGATGCCTTCTACACCTACGCCGAGGCTTATTGGTATGACCGCGCACTCGACGAGGGTGACAGCATCGCCGTTGGCGCCGCCTACCTGTTCTAATTCCCCCTGCATGCAGGGCCTGATCCTGCTGCAGCGGTCTTAGATCCAGAAAGCCGATCCTCAGGGGTCGGCTTTTTTATTCTCTGAGGCGAGGTTCCATGAAACAGCCCATTATCACCGTCAGCCTTCTGTCGCTGGGTCTCATGCTCGGCAGTGCCACGGCGCCTGCCAACGAGGTGGAGAAGCGGTTCCGTGAAGAGGGCAAGCAACTCGATCTGACCGGCTTCCTGCAGTCCGATACGGATGCTCGCAGCCGCAGCTTTCTGTTCGGGGGCGTCAACGCCCACGACTTTTCGGTGACCGAGGACGGTACCTACCTGGTCGAGAGCCGGGTTACCCCCGGATACTCCGAGGACTACCGCATAGCAGCCGTCCTCGAGGATGCCCAGGGGCAGGTGATCGCCCGCAGCGAGGCGCTAGGACAGAACGGCGGCCTGGCCCTGCGTCAGCGCCTGTCCCCCGGCGACTACATCCTGCGCGTCGAGGCCCAACGCTTCGGCACCCGCGGCAAGGCGGGCGATGGCTACTCCATCCGGATCGTCGGACTGGATGACCAGGGACGGCGACTGGAGGAGGCCGTCAGCGATGGCAACGGGCTGGTCTTCACCGGAAATGGGCGTGACGCCAGCGGCAGCGTTTTCGTGCGCAACCAGGATGACGTGGCGACCATTGCAGCGCCTCGACGTGACGTGGCGTCCGGCGCGGCGGCGACGGCCACAGCCGCCACCGGAGATTCGCCCGAGGCGTCGGCCTCCGTGGCGCAAGGGTCACCCGAGCGTGACGAGGCCGCGCCTGGTTTCCAGACCATCGTCACCGACGTGAAGATTCGCGCCCGGGGCGAGGTGCTGACCTTCGAGGTGGCCGAGCAGGGTCGGGTCGCTATCACCACCTCCACCTATCCGCCGGGCTACCAGGACACCTACCGCATCGTCCTCGAGGTGCTGGATGCGTCCGGTCGGGTGGTCGCCGAGGGCGCCGGTCAGGGCTTCGACGGCGATGTCGACATGGAGACGGCGCTTTCACCGGGCCGTTATCGCATCCGCGTGCAGGGCCAGAAGTTCGGTAACACGAGAGGCGTCAACAACTACGAGCTGAAGGTGCAGCGGCTGGATCGCTGACAGGAGAATGGCTGCCAGGACGCTGGATGGGTCCTGAACGCCTGTTGGACAGCAAGGCCCCCGGCGTGAATGCGCCGGGGGCCTTGTCGTTGGGCATCAGGCCGCTATGGAGATGCGAACACTCGATTCACTCATCGCTGGATGCGCAGGCCATGCTGTTTGAGCTTCCTGACAACGCTTGGCTGGCTGATGCCGAGTCGCTCGGCAATGGCATAGGTGCTGGGCAGAGACTCGCAGAACTCGGCAAGGATGGTGCGCTCGGCGCGGCTTAGAGCGTCCTTGAGGCCTTCCTCCTCGTGGAGAGTCGGAAAGGAGATTTGGTCTGGAACGCCTTGGTCGGAGGCGTTGGCTGTCGCTGTGACCGGATGGGCAGGAACTGGTGTGTCGGCATGGATGGTGTCATCACTGGATAGCCAGGCCCGCTCCAGCCAGTTCTCAAGCTCCCGCACGTTGCCGGGCCAGTCCTGACGCATTAACGACTTCCAACTGCTCCGCGCGAGTAGTTTCTCCTGCCTATAGCGTCGATTGAGTTGCTTCAGCTGCCGCTCGACCAGGCCGGGAATGTCCTCCCGGCGCTCTCGTAGTGGCGGCAGGGTGACGGGTATGACGTTCAGTCGGTAGAAGAGGTCCAGGCGGAACGACCCTTCCTTCACTAGTCGGCTGAGGTCCTGGTTGCTGGCTACCACGAGGCGGAAGTCGACGCGGCGTGACTGGTTGTCGCCCAGACGAGAGATGCGCCCATCCTGGATAGCTTTCAGTAGCTTCGTCTGTACCCCCAGGGGCAGCTCGCCGATCTCGTCGAGGAAGAGCGTACCGCCTGCGGCTTGCTCGATCAGCCCGATGCGCCCGCCGGGAGCGGCGCCGCTGAAGGCCCCGGAACGATAGCCGAACATCTCCGCCTCGAACAGGCTTTCGGGTATGGCGGCACAGTTGACGTCGACGAAGGGGCCGTCGTGTCGAGGGCTCCAGCGATGAAGCTGACGGGCGAAGGCCGTCTTGCCGACCCCGGACTCGCCGAGCATCATCACCGTCGCGTCCGTGGGGGCAACCCGGCGGAGCAGCAGGGCCACCTCCCGCATCAGGGGGCTCTTGACCTCCAGCTCGTCGAGCTCGCTCTCCAGTGTCGCACCCTCCTGCTCGAGTGCCTGGCTGCGCTTCAGGTGGTCGCTGAAGCGCTGCTGCAGCAAGGTGTATTCCTGCTGCAGCAGCTGAAGGTCGGTGAGATCCATGGAACGGCTGACGACGGCCACCAGCTCTCCCGCTTCAAAGACCGGATGGGCCTGGGCAATCACCTGGCGCCCGGTGCCGGTGCACTGAACGAGCTGTACTGGTTCTCCAGTGTGCATCACTTCGATGCTTATCGATGGATTCAGCACCCCCTCGTCTTCGAGACGCTGCACGCTGCTTGCCAGGAGTTGTTCACAGGAGATGCCATATACCGCCGCGGCACTGGGGCTTACATAGCGAACCTTGCCGTCGGCATCGACCACGAAGTAGTGGTCATGGGCGGTATCGATGATGGTCCTGAGGATGAGACTGTCGATGTTGCTCATGTGGTCGACCTTGGATTCATGAATGCATCAATGATTCATTATTGCATCATTGTTGGATGGTGAGTGATCTAGTTATGAATCATTTGTTTGGGTCAGGCCCCGAAATCCGGGTGGCATGGTTTGTGCACATTTAATGTGAACCTTGCGTATTCATCACCGACCAGAAAAGCAAAGGACCTTTGCATGAGTGAGTTCAACCAGCCCCTGGGTGGCAACGACATGCCGCGCTTCGGTGGGCCCGCGACGATGATGCGCCTGCCGACCCAGGAAGGCGCCGAGGGTCTGGATGCAGCCTTCATCGGCATTCCCATGGACATCGGGACTTCCAATCGCCCCGGGACCCGCCTGGGACCCCGCCAGATTCGCGATGAGTCGCGGATGCTGCGTCCCTACAACATGGCGACCCGGGCGGCACCCTTCGATAGCCTCCAGGTTGCGGACATTGGCGACGTGCCGATCAACACCTTCAACCTGCCCAAGAACCTGGACATCATCTCCGGCTTCTATGACCGGGTGCTGGCCCACGACTGCGCGCCCCTTACGCTTGGCGGTGATCACACCCTGACCTGGCCGGTGCTCCGGGCCATTGCCAAGAAGCACGGCCCGGTCGGGCTGATCCATATCGACGCCCATGCTGACATCAACGACACGATGTTCGGCGAGGAGGTGGCGCATGGCTGCCCGTTCCGCCGCGCTCAGGAGGAGGGCCTGCTGGATAGCCAGCGGGTGATCCAGATCGGCCTGCGAGGTACCGGCTACGCCGCAGAGGACTTCGACTGGTGCCGCGAGCAGGGCTTTCGCGTCGTACAGGCCGAGGAGTGCTGGTACAGGTCGCTCGCCCCGTTGATGGCCGAAGTGCGAGAGCAGATGGGCGACGGGCCCGTCTATATCTCCTTCGATATTGATGCCCTCGATCCCTCGGTCGCGCCGGGCACCGGCACCGTCGAGATGGGAGGCCTGACTTCTCAGCAGGGGTTGGAGATCGTGCGAGGCGCAGCCGGGCTCAATGTGGTAGGCGGTGACCTGGTGGAAGTGGCACCGCCCTATGACCCCAGCGGCAACACCGCCTTGATTGGCGCCACCCTGCTCTACGAGATGCTTTGCGTATTGCCGGGCGTCAAGCGTCGCGATTGAAGCGTCTGGCCTGAATACAGGTCAGCCATAGATTTTCACAATGACAAGTCAACCTGAGGTAATCCATGCCATCTTCTCTCGATAGCTCCGACAACATAGCGCTTGAAGGCGAGCCGCTGTCACGGCACGGCCTGATCAAGTTCATCGTACCGTCGCTGATGGGCGTTCTGCTGTTCCTGGTGCCTTTCTCGGTAGGCGATACCATCAATATTGGCATGGGCCTTGCCGCCGATTGGCTCAAGGCCCTGCTGGGTGAGTCGCTGCCTGCCATCGCCACCCTGGTACTCTGCCTGTCGTTTGTGCTGACCCTCTACGTGAAGGCCTCCAGGCCTTCCTGGGCACAAGGCAGCGCGCTGGGAGAGCTGTTCGACGTGACCCTCCCGTGGACTATCATGCGGGGGCTAGGGGCGATATTCGCGCTGATGATCTACTTCAAGGTCGGTCCCGAGTTTGTTACCGCCTCCTACACTGGTGGCGTCATGCTCAATGACCTGGCGCCGGTCCTGCTGACTTTCTTCTTCTTTGCCGCCATCCTGCTGCCGTTCCTGGTCGATTTCGGCTTCATGGAGTTCATCGGCAGCCTGCTTCGCACTCCCTTCCGCTTGATCTTCGGCCTGCCCGGCCGCAGCGCCATCGATGCTACCGCCTCCTGGATGGGCTCCGGCACCGTCGGCGTCCTGATCACGACCCAGCAGTATGAGAAGGGTTTCTACAACTGCCGCGAGGCGGCGGCCATCGCCACCAACTTTTCCATCGTCTCGATCGCCTTCGCGCTCCTGGTGGCCAGCTTCATCGGTATCAATCACCTCTTCGTGCCCTTCTACCTGACGGTGGTGGTGGCCGGTCTGGTGGCCGCCGTGATCGTGCCGCGTATCCCGCCGCTCTCACTCAAGTCGAACAGCTACTATGAGCCGGTGGGCTGTCAGCTGCAGGAGGAGCGTACAGGGGATCAGGGGCTGTTGCGCTACAGCCTGGGGATGGCCGTCGCCCGCGCCGAGAAGGCGCCAGGCCCGCGTCAGCTGTTGCGCGTCGCGATGTTCAACGTCGCCGATATCTTCTTCGGTCTGCTGCCTCTGGTTATCGCCATCGGTACTGTGGCGTTGATCCTGGCCGAATTCACTCCGCTGTTCACATGGCTTTCCATGCCCATGGTGCCGGTCCTTGAGTGGATGGGCCTGCCGGAGGCCGAGGCCGCGGCGCCTGCCACCCTGGTTGGTTTCGCCGACATGTTCCTGCCGGCGGTGCTGGCCAGCAACATCGATAGCGAGCTGACACGCTTCGTGATTGCCTGCCTGTCGCTGACCCAGCTGGTCTACATGTCCGAGATCGGCGCGCTGCTGCTGAAATCGAAGATCCCTCTCAAACTGTGGGAACTGGTAGCCATCTTCCTGATCCGTACCGCCATCACCCTGCCGATCATCGTCGTCATGGCCCACTGGCTGGTGGGATGAGGGGCGCTAAATGACCTGTGCAGAACTGCTCATCCGTCTGCTTCGGGACACCTATGACGTAGATACCGTCTTCGGCATCCCAGGGGTCCATACCGTCGAGCTCTATCGTGGGCTGGGCGGAGGAGAGACAGCCAGCGGCATCCGGCATGTTACCCCGCGCCACGAGCAGGGCGCGGGCTTTATGGCCGATGGCTATGCCAGGGCCACCGGCCAGCCGGGGGTGTGCTTCATCATCACCGGCCCCGGGATGACGAACATCGCCACGGCCATGGGCCAGGCGCTGGCCGACTCGGTCCCCATGCTGGTGATCTCCAGCGTCAATCGTCACGACACACTGGGACGCGGTCAGGGCCGGCTGCACGAACTGCCGAGCCAACAGCAGCTGATCGCGGGGCTCGCGCGGTTCAGCCATACCTTGCTGGAACCGCAGGCGCTGCCCGAGGTGCTGGCCAGGGCCTTTTCCGTGTTCGAGGTTGGGCGCCCGGGGCCGGTGCACATCGAGATCCCCATCGATCTCCTCGATGCTCCGGTAGAGGAACCGGCCAGTTGGCGACGTACGTCACTTGCCAGTGCATCGCCGGATCTCGAGGCTCTTGAGAAGGCGGGTGACTGGCTGAGGCAGGCCAAGTGCCCCCTGGTGCTTCTGGGCGGCGGCTGCATCAAGGAGCCGAGTGCCGCGAGATCGATGGTGGAGGCCCTGGACGCCCCGGCGGTCACCACGATCAATGCGAAGGGGCTTCTTGGCATCGACCATCCCCTGGACCTGGGCGCCAATGCCTCTCTGCCCGCCGTGCGCAAATTGGCCATCGATGCCGATGTGGTGCTCGCCATTGGCACCGAGCTGGGCGAGACCGACTATGACGTCGTCTTCGATGACGGGTTCTCCCTTGGCGGGCGGCTGATCCGCGTGGATATCGACGCCGAGCAGCTGGCCAGAAATCAGCCGGCGGATCTTGCACTTATGGCGGACGCCGGGCTCACCCTCAAGGCACTGGCTAGCCGTTTCAGCCAGACTCCCCTTCGAAAAAACGGTGAGGAACGGACACGAGCGACTCGGGAGGCGCTGGCGTTGTGGCAGGACCCGGCGTTCGCGCCCTATGTGTCGCTGTTCGACACTCTCCGTGACACCCTGCCGGAGGCCATCCTGGTCGGTGACTCCTGCGCCACCACCTATGCCGCCAACCACCTGGTGTCACAGCCGGCGACACGGCGTTTCTTCAACGCCTCGACGGGCTACGGCACGCTTGGCTATGGCCTGCCCGCCGCCATGGGGGCCAGCCTTGGGAAGCCCGAGTTGCCTGTCGTGGCACTGGTGGGTGACGGCGGCATCATGTTCACCCTGACCGAGCTGGCCTGTGCTGTGGAGGAGGCCTTGCCGGTGTTGATTCTGCTGTGGCACAACCAGGGCTATGAAGAGATTCGCCGCTACATGGATAGCGCGGATGTCCCGCGATTGGGGGTAGATATCCAGGCGCCGGATTTCCAGATGCTGGCCGCCGGATTCGGTTGTTATGCCCGTAGCGTCGGCGATCCTGAATCGCTGGCCGAGGCGATCCGCGAGCGCCCCCAGCAGGGACCATCGTTGATCGAGATCGACGCGGCCGCCTGGAATGCCTCGTTGCAGGAATAGCATCCCTTCGACCTGTAATCCCGTTGCGAGAGAGTCGCCCATGCAAGAGCTGACAAGACAATTCATCGACAACCGCTGGGTCGAGAGCGCAGGACGTCGTCGCCTACCCGTCACAGACCCCTACCGTCAGGAGACAATCGCCGAAGTCACCGGCGGTGATGCCACCGATGTGGACGCCGCCGTAGCCGCCGCTCGTCATGCCCTGCCTTCTTGGCAGGCTCTTGGCGGTGAGCGCCGGGGCGCTTTTCTATACGCCTTTGCCGACGCGCTGGAGGAGCGCCGCGATGCGCTGATGCGTCTTTCCTCCCGCAATAACGGCAAGGCCCTGGCTGAGGCGGGTATAGATCTTGATGATGCCATCGCCGCTTACCGCTACTACGCGGGTCAGGCGGCCGAGCTGGAGGCGCGTCAGGGACGTATGGTCGAGCATGGCCTTGACGGTATCCAAGCCCAGTGCTTTGAAGACCCTGTTGGGGTAGTGGGCCTGATCACCCCGTGGAACTTCCCTCTGGTGACCAGTGCCTGGAAGATTGCTCCGGCCCTGGCGGCAGGATGCACAGTAGTGTTCAAGCCCTCCGAGGTGACACCGCTGCCTGAGCAAGCGGTTGCAGAGATCGCCGAGGCCGTGGGCTTGCCCGCCGGCGTGCTGAACCTGGTGCACGGTGACGGCGAGGGTATCGGCGCGCCACTCACCGCTCACCCTGGCGTTGACAAGCTTTCCTTCACCGGCAGCAATGCGGTGGGAGAGAAGGTGATGCACGCGGCGGCCAAGGGAGTCCGTAAAGTCTCCCTGGAATTAGGCGGCAAGTCCCCCATCCTGGTGCTGGAGGATGCCGAGGTCGAGCAGGCCGCCGACTGGGTGATGGCTGGCATCTTCTTCAATTCTGGCCAGATCTGCTCCGCCACCTCGCGACTGATCGTCCACGATGCCATTGCGGAGCCCCTCTATGCGGCGCTGGGTAAGCGCATCGACGCCATTCGCCTTGGCGATCCTCTGGCCGACGACACCGATATGGGCCCCATGTCCAGCGCCCGTCAGCGCGAAGCGGTCGAGCGCTACCTAGGGTTAGCTCGTGAAGAGGGGCTGGTTGCGGTGCGCGATGGCCGGGACCGTCAGCTCCCCGATCGCGGCGAGTTCGTCGCACCGGTGCTCTACCGCGATGTTCCGACCGAGAGTCGCCTGTGGCAGGAGGAGATTTTCGGCCCCGTGCTCTGCGGTCGAAGCGTCTCCAGCGATGAAGCGGCCATTGAGCTCGCCAATGCCAGCCCTTTCGGCCTGGCGGCCACGGTGGTTGCCGGCGATATCCAGCGTGCCCGGAGAGCAGGGCGGCAGGTTCGTGCCGGCAGCATCTGGATCAACAGCGAACAGATAGTGTTGCCCGAGGTGAGCTGGGGCGGTTTCGGCATCAGCGGTATCGGGCGTGAGCTGGGCCCTTTGGGGCTGGCGGAATATCTGGAGGTGAAGCATCTGATCGGGCCTGATGCGTGAGATATGCCTGGACGCCAAGCCCTTTGTGTTCACGCAAGCCAAATGGCCGTCCTGAGATATGGACGGCCATTTGCTTGAGCTTGCTAAAACAACCGTGGCTGTGAATGTTCATCACACGCCTTTATCTGTCAGCCATTGGCCGATGATCTCTCTGTGCCGCTTACCATCGTAGCTGGGGAAGTGGCCCCCATGCACGACCCTGACAGGTAGGTCGTAAAGGCGCTTCATCGAACGGACGTAGTCTTCGGCATCCGCGTGATAGGTATCCTCGATCAAAGGGCCGTCATAGACGATATCCCCCGAGAACAGAATGCCACTCCTCGCCTCCCACAGGGCAATACCCCCGGGTGAGTGTCCTGGGGTATGAATCACCTCGAAGACCCGGTCACCCAGATCAATGACATCACCGTCTTCCACCAGACGCGTAGCGGGTGCTGACTTCACCGAGTAGGTGGTAGAACTGTAGGGAGATGGCGGCAACCGATCGAAGATGTCGTCCGTCACGTAGGGATCAGCCAGCGTCTCGGGTCTGCCAGGACTGGCCAGGATGTCTGCCTCGGCACGATGCACCACACGATCCTTGAATTCGTGGTGACAGCCGATGTGATCGAAATGGGTGTGGCTAGCGACGGCGGTCAGGTCCCGCTCGGTCACTAGTGGAACCCATTCGCGCAAGGAAAGTACGCCCATGCCGCTGTCCACCAGCATGTCGCGTTCCCGTCCGCGCACGTGCCAGATGTTGCAGCGATAGAACGCCTTGATAAAAGGCTCGGAGATCAGCGTGACTTCGTCTCCCACACGCTTGGTGGCGTACCAATCTTCAGGTCTGGCATGGTTCATGGTTCGATCGCCTCCTTCGACTCCTCGGTGGCAAACAGGCTGATATCAGCAGGGTTAGCATAGATGGGCAGTTTGGTCCCTGGCTTGGGAGCTGCGCTGGGAGGCAGGTAGGCTACCAAAGTCAGCTCCGGTGCCTCGTCGCTCCGCAAATGGCACCGGTAGTGGGATCCGAAGAACGCACTGTCTATAATCGTTGCGCTGCCGAGCGACCACTCATGTGGCTCGAAGGTCAATTGCTCGGGGCGAATGCAGGCCGTCCACTGCGTGGTGCTGTTGGCGGTATCATGGCCGGGCAGGTACCCCAATGCGGTCTTGACGCCGTGCTGTTCACACCATGCCGGGAGCTGATTCATTTCACCCATGAAGTTGGCGGCGAATAGGCTGGAGGGGCGACGATAGACACGGTCAGGTGCGCCCTGATCTTCGATGCGACCCGCATTCATCACCACGATCCGGTCGGCGATGGCCATTGCCTCTTCCTGATCATGTGTCACGTGAACAAAGGTGGTGCCGACTTCACGCTGAATGTCCTTCAGCTCATCCTGCATGGATCGCCGCAGTTTCAGGTCGAGTGCACCGAGCGGCTCATCCAGCAGCAGCACGTCAGGATTCACTGCCAGTGCTCTTGCCAGCGCAACGCGTTGCCGCTGGCCACCGGAGAGTTCATGAGGCCTCTTGGTGCCGTCCTGGCGAAGTCCCACCAGTTCAAGGAACTGATCTGCCTTGGCATGCCGTTCTGATTTGGCCATGCCACGCATGCGTAATCCGAAAGCAACGTTATCCTGCAGCGTCATGTGCGGAAAGAGTGCATAGTCCTGAAACATGGTGGTAGTCGGCCGTTTGGCCGGTTGCACCCTTGTCATGTCGTTGTCGCCAATCATGACGTTGCCCTGTGTGGGGACCAGGAAGCCACCAAGCACTGATAGCAGGGTAGTCTTCCCACAACCTGAAGGGCCTAGCAATACGGTGTACTCACCAGCGTCTATGGAGAGGTTGATGTCCTTGAGTGCCTGGAAGTCACCGAACTGGTGGTGCAATGTGGTGATGGAGATAGATGCTGTCATGCGCGGCGTCGTCCAAAGAGAAATATTTCAAGCAGCAGGACCACGGTTACCGATCCCAGAAACACCAGGCTGCCGATCGCATTGGTCTTCGATGAAAGCCCGGAGCGCAGCAGGCTCCAGATCTCGACAGGCAAGGTGACGTCGAAGCGGGTCAGCAGGAAGGCAATCACGAACTCGTCCCAGCTTAGTGTCATGGCCAGGAAGAAGGCCGCCAGGATGGCAGGGGCCAACATGGGGATCGTCACCAGCGTGATCACCCGAGCCTCATTCGCACCAAGATCCCGTGCGGCATGTTCAGCGTTCTGCTGTTGAGCCCCCATCGAGGCATAGATGATCGCGAAGCAGAGCGGCAGGTTGATCACGACGTGACCGGTGCCTGCGGCCCAAAGAGATAGCCCGATGCCCAGTTGATTGAACACGATCAGCAGGCCCAGGCCGACGATCAGGTAGCTGACCGTCATCGGGGCGATAAGCAGTCCGCGCATGAAAGCGCTTCCGGGCAACACATGCCTGGCCAGCCCGTAAGCGGCCAGGAAGCCCAGCGTGCATGCTGTAAATGAGGACACCACGGCGACCAGCAGGGAGTTGCCCAGTGCCGCCATCAACTGGTGATCGCCCAGTACGTCCTGATACCACCGAAGCGTTGGCCCCTCGAAGGGAGGCAAAGGCAGGTTGCCATCCTTCAATGAAAACAATACGAGAGAGGCCACCGGCAAGTAGATAAAGGCAAAGGCCACGGCCAGGTAAAACCACTGAATCACGCGCATAAACTAAATCCTGTCCAGTCGCAGCCATCTCGCGGTGGCGATATAGGCCAAAGTCACCAGGCCCATCAGCACCAGGGACATGGCGGATGCCAGCGGGAAGTCGCCTCGGCGGCCAAGCTGCATCATGATGACCTGCGGCACGCTAAGCTCATTGTTCCCGCCCAGGATCTGGGGAGTGATGTAGTCTCCTATGCACAACACGAATGTCAGGAAGGCTCCTACCATGATGCCGGGCATCGTCAACGGCAGAATGACGTGACGAAACGCCTGCCAGCCGGAGGCACCCAGGTCCATGGCGGCGCGGCGGTAGTTCGGGGATAGCTGCACGAGATTGGCGAAGATCGTCAACGTGAGCAACATGACAAAGAAATGCACGAAACCGGTAACGGTGGCGAATCGCGAACTCGCCATCTGAAGAGGTTCAGATATCAGTCCCAGCGACATCAGCGAATTATTGATAACCCCTTCGCGTGACATGACCAATAGCCATGAGTAAGAGCGGACCACATAGGAGGTCCAGAAGGGCAGAATGCTGAGTAGCAGCACCAGTCGCTGCCAGCGTTTGGGAACACGAAAGGCGATGATCCATGCCAGCGGATAGGCGAGCAGGATCGAGATCACGGTAACGGTTAGCGTGATCTGTAGTGAAACCCATATGGCCTTGGTGAGATATGCCTGTGTAAAAAGCTTTTGGTAATTGTCGAGACTCAACGACCAGACCAACTCGCGCCCTTCCAGCGAGGCAAGGCTCATGACCGCCATAATCGTGAAAGGAGCAACGAAGAAGGCCAGCGTCCAGAGTAGGGCGGGGGCCATGAAGCCCCAACCCCGTGTAGTTGATGACGAAGCCATGATAATCAGTACTGCAGCATTTCAAACCAGAGGTCTTGCATTGCCGCGTCCAGTTCGGCATCGGGTGACGGATAGAGCTGGCTACGGGCCAGATAGTCATCCTGCTGGTCCCAGCGCAGAACCGATTTCTGCTCCTCGCTCAGAATATCTCCGGTCTTCCGGTTGGCCGGCATTCCCCAATAACACGAAGACGTAGCAAGCGCCGCCTGGCCTTCCGGGCTCACCACATGCTGAACGAAGGACTCCGCCAGCTCTGATTTTTCACTTCCTGCCAATACAGCAATCGACTGCGACCACCGGACGGCCCCTTGCTCAGGGATTGTCCACGTGAGGTTGGGCTGCTCTTCGGAGAGAACCGCGGTAAGCCACTCACCGCCGCCAACCACAATGTCTGCTTCCCCGGTAGCAAGAGCTGTCTGACTTGCAACCACTGCCCCCACGGATCCAGCGTTTTCCTTCATCTTCAGTAATTCTTCTCGAATAGCCGGCAGGTCGTCTTGGGTAAGCTCACTGGTATCCATGCCAAGTCCTGTTGCGACCAGGCCGATTACCGGAAGGTAGTAATCGTAGATGGCGATGCGTCCAGCAGGTTCATCACCCCAGATCGACAGCAGGTTATCGAGATCAGCGGGGTCAACGGTTTCAGCATCGTATGAGATGGTGTTGAAGCCGAACTTCTCGGTCACCGCATATGTCTCCCCGTTCACCTGGTTGCTGGAGGGCATCACGATGTCAGCGAAGAAGTCTTCAGTAGGCAGGGCCTGGGCATCGAGTGGGGCGAGAAGCCCAGCCGCTACGGCGCGTGGCACATCGACCGTATCGATTACCAGTACGTCCCAGTCGCCAGGACGGGACTGTTCGAGCATGGCAAATGCCGCCCCCGTCCCTTCGTACTCACGCAGGTTGACCTTGACGTCGTGTGCTTTCTCGAACGGTTCGATCAGGGCAGGGTCGGTATGATCGCACCACACCAGTGCGTTCAGGCTGTCAGCCGCCTGAGCAGAGCCGGTACCTGTCAACATCAGGCTTGCCGGCAGGGCGAGGACATAACTGAATCGGAGATGGTTCATGGGGAAGCCTCCTGGTTTGTTGGACTTGTGGCGTAAAACTTGAATCCGTTCATTTTTTTAGCGGATAATGACGTTGAATGCAAATTACGCTCTGGGGGCCTGGCTTGGCTGGCTTGCGCGAGAGACAGAAGGCAGATCGGAATCACCGCATCCTGACGAGCGCGACAGAGCTGTTTCGTCGAGATGGCTATCGGCACGTGCGCATGGAGGATCTGGCCCAACGGGCCGGCGTTTCCGTGGGGACTGTATACAATTACTACTCGACTAAGGGCGATATCCTCATCGCCATCGTCTCGATGGAGGTTAAAGAAGTGTTGGAGGCAGGCGAATGTCTGCTCGCGTCTCCACCACGGCCGGTACTCAAGGCACTGACGCGACTGATCGATCACTACTACGATCATTCACTGCACTATCTGGACAAGGAGATGTGGCGCACGGCGATGGCAACGTCGATCGAGTCGCCACATACGCCGAACGGCCTCAAATACAACCTTCTGGACGAGCGACTGAGAAATCAGGTGCAGCGCTTGCTGCTTGTCTTGCAGGAGCGGGGAGATGTCGTCCCTGGTGTGGATGCTGCAGTGATTGGCTCTCTGCTTTTTAACCTGCTGAATGTGTTGTTCATAGACTTCGTGAAATCAGACGACATGGAGCTTGGTTCGTTGAAGGCTACATTGCATGGTCAGCTAGATGTGATTTCTCGTATTTTGGTGTCTGACGACTCGTCTCTGGAAAACTAGGCCTGGCGACAGAAGAGAGTCATGTCAACACCTTGTCGGGCAGGTAAGGTGCTGCACTTGGGCATTTAGACCGCCGGCGTTGGGGCCTTGGCGCAGCGCTGTCGGATGCCTACCAGGCAACCTTGTTGGGGTCGCTGTTGGGGCTGGAGGCGATTCTTGGGCTGCTGGGGAGGAGGGAGTGATAACTTATTGATTATCCTGGTGCCCCCACCAGGATTCGAACCTGGGACCTTCCCCTTAGGAGGGAGTTATGGCCATATCCAGCCAGAAACATCCAGAACAAGCCATATCTTTTTATATCTATTGAATCAGTATCTTGAAGGTGTTTTTGAGTGTTCCGCTTGTGGCTAAAAGATGCCCGAGATATCCTGCAGATGTCACCTATTTGTCACCTATTTGTCACCTATAGCGGGGCCGCCTGGCATGGCAGACACTGCCCAGATGAAGCTGACCACCCGGGCGCTGGAGCGCTTGGCCAAGCATTCCCCGGCCAGTGATGTATGGGATACCGACCTGGCGGGCTTCCATCTTCGGCCCGGCAAGCGGGGCCTGACCTTCCGCCTCTACTACCGCACAAAGACTGGCCAGCGGCGCCTACTGACGCTTGGCAGATACGGGCCGCTGACCGCTGCCCAGGCCAGAACGCGTGCTACCGAGGCACTGGCCATCGTGGCTCAAGGTGGTGACCCGCGTGCTGTACTGGAAGAGGCCAAGGCCGAGGCCGTTCACCAGCAGCAGCAGACCCTACGCGCTTACCTGGCGGGCCCCTATGCCGCCTACCAGAGGCGCAAGAAGCGCGGCAAGGCGACAATCCAGAGCATCGAAAACCACTTTGCCGAATGGCTCGACGAGCCGATGGGCAGCCTGACCCAGGCCGATGTTGAACGATGGCAGGCCAGCAAGGAAGCCGAATTGCCGCCTCCTGCCTTCACGACCCTGACCCGGGCATATGGGGCGCTTGGCACTCTGCTGACACATGCTGCCGAGCGCAAGGTGATACCGGCCAACCCGCTGACTGGCGTCAAACTGCAGAAGCCCGCTACGAGTGAGGAGGAGATGGCCGAGCAAGCGTCGAAACGGCGCTACCTTGAGGGTCATGAGGTGGCAGCGCTGTTCGCCGCGCTGGACGCCTACCAGGAGGAGAAGCGAGAGCAGCGGCGCCAGAGTCGTGCCCATGGCAAGGCGTATCTGCCCGACCTGGATAGCGTGGCGTTCGTGGATCACGTCAAGCCGTGGGTACTGACCATGTATTACACCGGCTTCCGGCCGGGCGACCTGTTCGGCCTGCGCTGGGAACATGTCAACTTGACCTTCCGCACCATCCGCAAGGTGATCGAGAAGACCGCCCACCACCGGGGCGAGCCGATGACCTTCCCGCTTTCCACCGCCGCCGTGGACGTGCTCAAGGCGTGGCACCAGCAGCAGGGAGAGCCTGCCAATGGGTTGGTATTTCCCAGCCCGAAGACGGGCAAGCGGATGAGCGGGACCGCGATGCAAAAGCCATGGGCGCGAATCCGCCAACTGGCTAGCTTACCCGGCGGTCTACTGCTATACACCCTGCGCCACAACTTCGCCAGCCAGTTGGTAATGGCGGGTACCGACCTGCTGGCCGTGGCCAGGCTGATGGCGCACTCCGATATTCAGACCACCATTCAGCACTATGCTCACCTGCGCCCCGATCACACTCGCGACGCGGTTGAGGCATTTGCTCAGCAAACGTTCAGACAAGATATGGAAAAACCGGACGCATCAGACGAAGAGAGCGAGTCGCTGGGATTGGTTCGATAGGGCTGGCGCCAGTGGTGATAGCCTGCCCCGATAACTTGGCTTATGGTGGCTCCTGAATCTTTTGCAACTACACTGTGTTGACTATCCATTCCATATATAGTGAGCATTAAAAGGATCTGAAATGAGTATTCAGTCGCGGTTATACCGTCTTCAAAGCTGGCTAACATTAGAGGATGCGTCTTCATATTTGTCCATGTCATTAGCAGAAAATGTAAGGCCACAAGATATACTCCAGTTTGGGCTAGAAAATAGATTGACCTTGTCTGTGATGTTGGCGCCAGCAGGTGCAATTCAAGGAACAGTTGTAAGTGTTGATGGTGGCATGATGGATTTTTGTCCCCCCCGGGAAAGTTCCGGTTTTTTTAATAGTTAACTTCAGTGATATAGCAAAAAATGGAATTTATGTCCCTAAAAAGAATTCGGTTCATTTGTTTTCAGAATATCCTGAGTTAATAGAGCCTGTGAGAAAAGGTGAGCTCGTTGTAATGCCGGTTTCTTCACATATCAAAGGCGATGAAATAATAATTTGGAAAGATGAGGTGCTTCAAGTCGATGGTGTTTGGGATTTGCCAATGTTGGCCGCAGAAAAAGCTAGCGTTAAAAAACTTTATCAGAAGCTAATATCGGGTCCAAAAGATGTCCTGTGGGAGCTAGATGGTGCCTGGATTCAGCGTGATGGTATAATATATTGCTTGCAAGAAAAGAGCGTTATAACCTCGGAAGATTTCTCAATATTTCCTGTTGATTTTGTTGATTCAGATGCAGGGAAAAATGTATCGGATAGATGGCATCCAATGAGCAGGTTACCTGATGACAGCAAGGTTGTAATTCGCCGTCAAAATCTCGATGCATTCATCGAAAGCCTTGATTTAGAATCTTCCCATAAGCTCGCCGAAGGTGATGAGCTGAGAAACCTTGAGGCGTTCGGACTGTTGGTGGAGCTTTATGCCAGTAAACATGGCCCAGATTATCGTCACGGGATACGACCCAAGGCGTCTCGCATCGTCAAGGATATGTTGGATATTATGCCGAGCGACGTCACGAACATGGGTGACCGCAAGCTGAAAGAGCATGTTAGTGCTGCGGTCAAGGCATGGGAGTCCAAGAAGCGTCAATAGTCTGCAATCTGCAATCTGCATTTTGCACCTGCACCATGGCAGCCCCGGCTGTGGCCACCATCTAAACGTCAACCCGCAACCTAGAGACGCTTAGATGTCCATCAAGACGCAAATCCCCGGCGACATTCTCGCCAATGCCCTGGCCCGCTACCGTGACGGCTTAGACCCGGCATTGATTGAGTTGCCGGAGCAGGCCGTCTTCCCCGGCCTGATCCCCGCCCAACCCACCACCGCCCGTAAGGCGCGCTGTACCGGCACCCTGCTGGGTCGGCCTGGGCCACGCTTTGTTCGTCGTGGCCGCGCCATTCGTTACCGGCTCAAGGATGTACTCGAGTGGCTGGAGGCTGCAGAAAGCTTTGCCTCCACCGCAGAAGCAGGGAGGGCTATATCATGAGCTGGATTTCTTTATCCGATCGTATACTGATCAACCACCCAGACAGCGTCATCCAGCAGGCGGCCAGGGAGATATTCCTGAGAGGCAGGGATGGACAATATGTCGTGAGCTGCACTTATTGCCGCTGCGTCACTATCCCTACCCATTTCTACCAGGCCTCCTACTGGTGCCGGCGCAGTCGTATCAGGCGGGTCCTGGAATTGCTTCCTTTTCATGACACGTATGACAGCTCTAAGCCTGAACGGAGAGCGATCGCTGAGCGTTGCGCGCGACTGCCAGGTGATTGGCAATCCGCTTGTCGTCATGCGGTCCGCGAGGCAACTGGGAGAGTCCGATGACTTTTAGCTTCGCTAGCGCTGGTGACATGTTGGCCCACCTGAAGCCAATAGCCTGGCTGGTGCGGGGATTCGTGGAAGCTGATTCTCTGGCGCTTGTTTTTGGCGAGCCTGGTCACGGTAAGTCGTTTCTGGCCCTGGATTGGGCCGCCAGCGTGGCGACCGGTACCGCCTGGCATGGACATCAGACCCGGCAAGGCGCCGTGTTCGTGGTGGCTGGTGAAGGCCATAACGGTATTGCTCGCCGCCTGAAGGCATGGGAACTGGCAAGCAATGTGTCCCTGAAAGTGGCGCCGTTGTTCGTGTCCTATGTCGCCGCCAGCCTGGCTGATCGGGAAAGCGCGATTGAAGTCTTAGACGCCGTGGAAGCACGCGCCAAGTCCACCGGCCAGGCACCTGTCCTCATTGTGGTGGACACCTTATCCCGGAACCTCGGCACTGCTGACGAGAACAGCAGCAAGGACATGGCCGCTTTCATTCGCACCCTGGACGCGATGCGCCAGCGCTGGCAGGCGACAGTCTGCGTGGTACATCACAGCGGGAAGGACAGCGCCAGGGGCGCCAGAGGAAGCACTGTGCTGAAGGGCGCTGTGGATGCTGAATACCGTGTGGCCAAGGATGGAGCGGGCATCGTCTGCTTGGAGGCCACCAAGATGAAAGATGCCGACTTTCCGAAGCTGCAAGCCTTCAAGCTGGAAGGCGTGAAGCTGCCGCTGGTGGATGATGAAGGCAGGGACGTATGGGGCGCTGCCCTAGAAGCCGTGCGCGACTACCAGCCGACCGCCAGAGGGAAGGCGGGCAGGGGGAAAAATCAGACCAAGGCGCTGGCGGCTTTGCGATCCTTGTACCATGACCAGCGCGAACGTCTGGAGTACAGCGGTGGTGACCCCGAAGAAGCCAAGGTAAATATTGATGACTGGCGAGACGAACTGGCCGGTGAAGGCTTCAACCGCCGGCGTTTCTCTGAAGTGAAGAAAAGCCTGGTTAGCGCGGGAAAGGTGCGGTTGGTGCCGCCCTATGTGCAATTGGTGGAATGAAAGCGTGTCCGGTTTGCGTCCGGTTTGCGTCCGATTCTGTCACGTACTGTCCGTGTCCGTCCGTCCGGTTTTCTATAACCGGGCGGACGGCTGTTTCGGACAGTCGCTACCAAGGTCAACACCTCCCGATCCAGGAGGAAGCATTGCTGATTTACCTCGCCACAAGATGACATCCACTCTCTGGGCCGGGAGGCTTAGACACACGCCGCACCGGCTAACCTCACCATCGCTGATTGCTTCGAGCATCCGGGTAGCACCCAGGCAGTGCACCAGCATACCGAGTCGCTGGTGTGGCAGGCCATCACCCAGGATGAGGCTCGCGACAGCCTCAGCGAGTCCCTCAGCTGGATATCTCAAGTCCGTGTATCCAGAGTGCCATGGCCAGCCGTTCAGCGAATTTCACCAGTTTGTACAATACTTAGCCTTGGCGTTTCCGGAATTACTCTCAGCGGGAGGGATAATGGAAGTCGGCAAGGTAAAGGTTTCCTATGAGGGAAAGACGCGAATCCAGGCTTCGAAGATTGGTAGCCGCGAGCAAATGGGCGCAAATGCTCATCGTTATTCGGTGGCTCATCGGGATGGGTGGCAAGCTTCGATCGGCGTCATGGATTTCGCTGATAGCCAAGATGTACGCTGCCTCGAGGTGGGGAAGGGGGCGCCGGAAGCTGTCTATCGATTGCTGCACGGCTTGAGGATGAGTATCTCGGATGGCCCTTCAGCCGGAGAGCAGTGGGTGGAGTTGAGTCAGGCCCGTATCGATCCTGAGGTGGTGCCGCCCTGGTCAAACCTCAAGAAGGCGACATCGAGTCAACTGGATGATGGTGCCGATGCTGACGTTGAAGATGTGGTAATCGAGGCCGGAGGTGAGTCCGGAACCCGCGAGGATCTTCTGGGCGATGAGAGCCGGCGTCGTGGATATCTGTGCTGTGTGTTTCGGCAGGGAGAATTGCTACCACCGGTCACCAGTTATGTCCTGACCCGCCTACTGCCATTGGCCAATGGCTATACGGGATGACCTCCGTATAACCGAGCTTAGGCCCACTCACACAGCGCCGTCTGGATGAACCGCTCTTCTTTGCCGTTGGTGCGTGGGCTGTACGGCTTGGTCCGGCGGTGTTTCAGCCTCAGCCGCCGACACAGGCCCTGATGGGTATTCATCCGGGCTTCCTGGAGGTTGGTTTGGTTCATACCCCCCAGTTTTCCGGGTAGGCTCCGGATGAACAACCTACCGAGAGATCACAACCAGACACTTTGTGTCAGGTTGATTGCCATCCTCTGTGAGGAAGGTTGGGCGAGGGCCTGGATCACCTTGGACAGGGCTATTGAATTAAAAAGCCACTTGGCTTGCCGCTACTGGTGATGAACAGCCGTTCGATGGCTCTGGTGGCGGCAACATGCAGCAGAGCCCGCTCATTGATGTCGCGATTCTTTCTCTCGACCGGGTCCTCGGTGCGTGAGGCGGATTTGGCCGGTACCACGCCGTCGTTGACGCAGACGATATACATCACGCGGAATTCTAGTCCCTTGACACGGTGCAGGGTTGCGAGCCGTATGCCAGGTTGTTCCGGGTCGTCAGCTTCGTTGCGCGATAGGGGCCGTGTCGTCACGCCACGAGCTGCTAGGGCATTGGCTACCTGGTCCAGGAGGCGTTGAGTGCGTGCTGTCACACAGCAATCGGCACTGCGGCTTTCCTGGTGTTCTCTTCCATCATGAGGGGCTTTTCCCTCGTGATCCGTAATTAGGGACTTCAGTCGTAGAGCCAGGGCATCCATCTCGGCGTCGAAATCTGCGTAGTGCGTGACCTCTGGTGCTTGGCCCTGAAGTAGCGAGAGATAATCATCCTGGCCGTCACTCCCCTCGTCGAGATCATCGATCTCCTGGCCTTCCAGCAGTGCCACGGCAAAGCGCCGGGTCTGCTCGGTAGTGCGATAGTTGATGCGAAGCTTCTTGCCGCGCCCGCGGATGTTGATGCCACAGCGTGACAGGGCCGCCCGCCTTCCGTAGATACGCTGGTGGCCATCCCCGACGATGAACAGGTCGTTCTCGCCCTCAGGGACCAGATGGCGCAATAGCGACAGGGTCTCGGTGCCGAAGTCCTGAGCCTCATCGACGATGATATGGGCGAAGCGTGATTTAAGTTCACCACGTTCGTCCATGGCAATCGCCTCGAACACACCATCCTCGAAGGGGCGCAGCCTGGCGTGGCTGAGCTGGCTGCGCATTTCCTCGAACACTGGCCACAGAGCGGCTCGCTGGCGGCGATTGAGCGCCACGCCACGTCCGGTGCGCGAGGCACGGAAATAGTCCTGTCGCGTCAGCACATGCTGGGGCAGCACCACCTGTTTCCACTCTTCCCAGTAGAAGGAGGCAGGCAGATCGGGGTCCATCGGGCACATCTGGAGCGCCAGGTCCCAGATATCGCGGTATGCCTTCTGGCTGTCATAGATCAGGCGCGGTGCCCCCGGTTGCCGGACCAGCCGCGATACCAGCCGGTCGATATTGATCACTTCGATACGTGCCAATTCATCGGTATCACACAGCTGATGCAGATGCTGCTCGATATCGGTGGCCAGGTTGCGTGTAAAAGTGGTCATCAGAACCCGGCGATCGTCTCGGCTGTCCAGCTGTTCGATCAACCGCCGTGCCAGCCAGCGGGCGCGATGCATGGCCACCACCGTCTTGCCGGTACCGGCGCCGCCGAGCACACGCACTGCACCGTTCCAGTCACGCTCCACCAGCCGACGCTGGGAAGGGTGCAGGAAGACGCGCCAATGGGCCAAGGGCGCCTGGAGCATCCGCTCGAGCTCGCGTTCCTCCTCGACGACCCGGAAGCGACGCTGACTGTCGGGCCGCTTGAGGGCGGCAGCGAAGTCCTCGCGATCGATCGCCTGAGGTTGGTCGGGTACGCCATAGGTCTCCAGCACTACGTCAAGTGGCTCCCCTTGTGAGAGGAACGTCAGGGCTTCCAGAGCTTCCTCCGGCAGGTTAGAAGCGAGAGCGCGCAGTTCGGCCTCGTTGGTCAGTGCATTGATCCACGCCACCATTGATTCCGGTACCCCCAGTCGCAGCAGCTCCCTGTCGCGTATCGAGAACAGCGGCTGGCTTTTTGTCGCGGCCACTTCTTCCGAGGAAGGCGTTGCTTCAGATGTCTTTTGCGTCGTGGGTTCCGGGGACTGCTCGGTGCTGGAAGCGAGGATCTGCAGGCTGCCGGTCTGTGGATGGATGTCGATCTGGTGGCGACTGGCCCAGGTGTAGGCATCATCATGCTTGTCGACCCACATCAGTACGTAGACATTGCCATGCTTGGGCTTGAGCACAATCGCGCGGTATTCGTCATCGACGCGGATCGATCGCAGGTTGGGGTCCGGGGTTGCCAGCGTTTCGTAGTTGAGCCCCGGAGAGCGAGGGTTCTCACGAAACTTGGTGACCATGGCCATGACCTTGCCCTGCTTGCGCCGGGGTATGCGCGCATAGGCCTCTAGAAATTCCTGGGACAGGGCGACGGTGATTTCGCTCATGATGTGCTCCTCAACCAGTCCGCCAGCCGTTCGATGGCGTCGTCGTCATGGGTGGTGATGAGCCGCCAGTCCGCCAGTTGTTCACGCCAGCCGGCTGGCTGGTCGTCCTAGATGACCACGGCGACACAGTCTTTCTCCCAGGCCAATTCCAGGGTAATGCTGGCTTCCCCGTTGGCATCCAGTATATCCAGCCCCGGCGTGGGTGCTGGCAGTCCGCGTTCACCAAGCGCCAGGATCCACTCGGGTGGCAGCAGGGTTAGCTCGTCATCGACCAGTGCCTGCCAGTCTAGCTCGGGCGTTCCTTCGGATGCCGTGGCGGGCTCGTCACGGGCAAGTTGCAGCGGACATTTGGCCACGGCATCTGTCACCAGATGGTTGGCCACACCGCGCATCGAGCATAGCGAGAAGCGCGGCAGGAACTGCAACAGGTTGGCAGCATGCCAGAAGGTGCGCCAGCGTGCCTCGCCCTCGGAGCTCTGCGGAAGGTGGCGGTCATCCAGGCTCAGGTGCAGCTGCAGCTCGCGGGTCAGGCGACGGGCATCCTTCAGGGCCTCCGCCGCGATGCTGACCGCCACCTCGGTGCCTGGCATGCCCCCATGTTCGGCACCGTTGCCCAGGGCATCCATGGCCCCGCCGAGCAGTTGTCGAGAGCCTCTCTCGCCAGTGGGATCGGCGAGCAGTTCATGACGAATGCCGGGGGGAGCCCTTTCAGCCAGTTGCTGATCCATGGCCTGACATAACGTCGGCTCTTTCAGCGTGCGCTGGTCCAGCCATTGGAAGGCCTGGCCCATGACCGACTCTGCGAGTCTCCGGGCGGTCTCCTTGGGTGCGCGCAGGTAATGGAGCAGCCAGGTCACCGAGCTCACTTGGAGATCCTTCAGGCCATCGTGACGGCTGGTCATGCCCAGCTTGTCGGCCAGTCCGTCATAGGCCTGCCCGAGGTGATGGGGGGCATGACGGGACCATAGTGACCCTGTCAGTGGCTCATCGTTGAGGTCTCGCCAGCCCAAGGTCCAGACATGAAATTGGCCGGAGGCCAGTACCGCCTGGCGCTTGGCTGTGTCGCCGTCGAGTTGATCATGATGGTACTGGAAGCCGTCGAGATAGAGTGCGATGGGGCGTACACCGCGGTTGTCCTCCGCGGCGGGCCAGAGCACGAAATCCGGTCGAGTGGCTCTTTCCACATGTTCCGTGGGGCCCAGGGTGCGTTGAGGCTCGATACGCCAGCTGGTCAGACGTTCCTCGCCTGTTCGGAGTGTCAGCCGCCAACCGGGGTTGTCGTCAACCAACTCGGGTACCAGACGGATGCCCGGCGCCAATGTCGGCAGGCGGTCGATGAAGCGTTGCTCCAGCTCGCTTTCTACCAGGGCATTCAGGTCGATCTGTTCGAGTCCTTCGACCTCCACCAGGATGTCTTGGCGATCGAGGATTCGGCCGAGCAGGTCGCGAGCCAAGCGTCGCGAGATCTTTGCCATATGCCGGCTCTCGCGATAGGCCAGCAGGCAGCGATAGCAGCCATCCAGATCGGAGTCATCCTGGCAGCGGCAGGCATCCAGCTTGGCATGGGCCTTTTCCAGCATGCTGAGCAGGGTTTTGGGTGACTGCATCAACTCCTTCAAGTAGCCGGTGCCACCGGGCACGCTGTCGTAGATCACCAGATAGTGGCGCGAGGGGCCGTTCATGTCGCCGGGTGTCTGTTGCTCTGTGATGCGCAAGTGATCGACGCTGCCACGGAAGTGTGCCTTTAGGCCCATATGCAACGCGGAAATCAGTGAGTGGCGCGCCGTGTCGGAGATCGCCACATCCGAGAGCGGCAGCAAGAGTCGCAGGGCCTCGGAGGCGAGTTCGCGGTAGAGGAAAAGGCTGTCGAAAAAGTCGTTTTCCTGTTCGACGGCATCACGGCCGGCCAGCTTGCAGAAGCGCTGATGGCGCTCGAAGGCCTTCATCTGGGCGCGCTGCACCTTGCCGCAATGCTTGCAGACACGAAAGCCGCTACGTGGGCGTTCCTCGCCGGCCACGGACAGCGACGGCGCCTGGTCGTCATGGCGGCCGAAATTGATCTCTAGGAAGCGTGCCTGGGGCACATACTCGAAGCCAAAGGGGCACTCCGGGTCATCGATGCGGTAGGCGAAGCGTGCGCTTCCCGGAGCGATGTCGGTCAGCATCTGGCGGGTATAAAAAGACGGCTCCCGCTGTTCGCTGTCATCGCCGATGCGGCTGTCGCGGTCACGTACATTCGCGGTGACCTCGCGAAGGCGCAGGAGGGAGCGCTTTTGAGCTCCATCGCCCCACTGGGGGCTGCCGCAGCGCGGGCAGGCGCCGTGGATATCTCCCTTGCCCAGGTTCTCGCTGAAATGGCAATGGTTGCACAGCCGCCACTGCTCCACATCGTTCAGCCGCAGGTTTACCTGGTCGATCTTCAGCGCGCGGCCCACCGCGTAGAAGGTGTTCTCCGGGGCCAGCTCTACCAGCGCGCTCTGTGCCGGGCGCTGAAAGTCGTAGCTGACGATCTCATAGGGCTTGGCAGCGGTTTTCTCGCCTTCCTTGCCGTTGGCCTGTGCGCGTTGTGCCTTGCTGACCGAGCGCACTACCACGCCGTTCAGGGTCACGCCTTCCTCCGGGAAGGCATAGTTGGGCAACAGCCCCTCGTCGGTGAAGAAGTTCAGGGTTTGCTGTTGCCCCAGTCGTTTCGACAACTGCATCAATGCCTGGCGTTCGGTGGTGATGGCGGCGATGGCCTCACGATTGGCCTCATCGTCGGGCTCCTTGCGGCAACGCTCCAGCTGGTTCTTGTAATCGCGGATGGTGGCTTGCCAGCTCTGACGCTGGTTTGCCTTGTGCAATAGACGGTTGGTGATGCGGTATTCGAGGCTGCGGCTATCCTCGGCATTCCCTTGCAGATAGACCCTGAGGTGCTCGATGGCGTCCTCGCCGAGCGCTGGAAAAAGCGCGCAGAAGCCCTCGAGCAGGGGCCGGCGTCGCTCTCGGATGAATGCCAGCAATGGGTACGGGAAGCCGGTGCGGGCATCGCGCAAGACGTTGTCGAGTACCTGCGAGAGGCGGCTCGGCAACATGGTTTCTTCCAGCGTGCCGGAATTCGCCGCCTCGGCAACCCAGTGGTCGAAGGCATAGGCCAGCAGCTGGCGCTCCAGTACGGCGGTGGCCTGCAGGAAGACGCCGGGAGTCTGCACGTTGCCTGCCATCATTTCGCCGGGCTCGGCATAGAAGTAGAGATCGTGGGGCGCCGCGTTGGCGATGGTCACGTTGAGGGCATTGCCGTCGCGACGGCCGGCCCGGCCGATGCGTTGCAGATAGTTCGCCTGAGCCGGTGGGGTGGAGCAGAGCAATACCGAGGAGAGGTCGCCGATATCGATACCCATCTCCAGGGTCGGAGTCGCCGAAAGCAGGTTGATATCCCAGGGGCGGTCGCCGTTGATGAAGGAGTGCTCGACCCGTGCACGGGTGTCGGCATCGAGTAGCCCGGTATGCTCGTGGCTGACTACCCGGGTCGGGTTGCTGCGCGAAGGCGCGATCTCCCAGCGTGGGGATTCAGCCAGTGCCAGCTGGCCCCGGCAATAGGGCTGCAGGCAAGGCATCTGCTGCCAGAGCATCACTTGAGTGGCGGGTACCTGATGTCGCTGGCCGCAGCCCGAGCAGCGCAATGCCAGCAACTGGGAAACGGCCCGCCAGTGAGGGCGCGTCAGGCCCCACACCCTGTGCTGGCGGAGCTGGGCTATCGGGCGCACCAGTCCCTCTCGCTCCAGCGCCCGCAGCGCCAGCTGATAGGCCTGGGTGATATCCCCAGCCAGGGCCTGGTCGGCCTCCAGCAGCTTAAGGAACCAGGCTGCGTACCAGTTCTGTTTCGATCCCGTCACGCTGTCGAATGTCTTCGCGGTCGGTTCCAGGGTCAGGAAGGCCGGGGGTGCCGAGCGCGGACCGTAGTTGGGCAGGAAGGGCCGGCTGCGGAAGAACCAGGTCTGACCGCCTTCCTTGACGTAGTCCGTGACCTCGGGGTGATCGAAGGCGCCGCGAATGCGCATGCGATGGAGCATGCCCAGCAGGAAGCGTCGGGCCTGCAGGGAGTCGACCGTACCGATCCCCGGCAACTCTTCCGACCAGTCACCGGCCAGGCGCTCGGAGGCCGCCTCGAGCAGCGCCGGATCGAGCGCCAGGCTGGCCCGGCCCTGGCGTTCCAGCGTGCGACCGATCTGGCTGCGCAGGCCAAGCTCGGTATGCACCTCCCAGTCCAGCCGCTTGGCGACAAGTTCGGGCAGGTCGCTGCCCGCGGGCAGGCTACCCTCGGCCTGAAGGATATCGGCGTCCTTGAGCCAGGCCATGTTGGGGGCGAGCCAGCGGCCGACGAAATCCGCATCGCTGCCGGCATTGCGGTGCATGGCGGAGGCGAACTCATGGCCCAACTGATCCAGCGACAGCCCCTGACCATCAGCAGACAACCAGCCATCTAGCGCCTGGCGCAGGGCCTGGCGCCAGGTGCGCGCCTCGAAGAAGCCCGCCCGGTGGGCGGCATCCTGCACGCTGTCCGAGAAGGCGATGGCCTTGCGGTCGTCGTTGTAGGGTGACTGGTAGAGCCGGCCCAGCAGCGTGCTGGAGAGCGACGCCGCTCTAAAGCCGAGGATCGAGAGCCCGCCCCGTGCGCGGCACCAAGGGCAGTGGTCAGTGCTGGCGACAAGCCTTTCCTGGCGTCGCTCCTGCAGGCCGGGCTGCCAGACCTTCAACAGTGCCGCGGATTCGCAGCCGGCACACTGGCTCCGGGCTTTGCCGTTGTGCAACGATCCGCAGCTACTGCACAGCTGCTTGATCTGTCCCGCACGATCCTCGGGCGGCTTGGCGTCATCGGCCAGCGGGTAGAGCAGACACAGATCCGGCCCCTGCTGGAAGTAGACCCGATAGAAGGCCGCCAGATCACGAGAGACATGAGGATCATCCTCTTGTTTCAGGGTGCCCCAGGCCGCCGCATGGCAGTCGCGGCAATGCACCAGTGGAAGGCGCAGGGGGGCGTCACTTCCTGCCAGTCCGGCGGGCCGCCCGCCGGCCGGCTTTCCCTGAGGATCATCATCGGCGTGGGTGAGATCTGGGGTCTCGGCCACATTGGCCACCATGCGACTCAGTTCGCGTAGCCATAGCTGCAAGCGGACTGTAAGAAGCGGCACCAGTATCCGCGAGCCATCATCGCGCTTTACGACCTCGCGGGCTGCCGAGACCAGCGCCAGCAGGCTGTGAAGAAGTACCTCGGGCTCCTCTGTCAGTCGTCGATCGCGTTTCCAGCGCGCCAGCAGTTCGCTCAGGTCGGTGACGCCCTGGCTGTCACGCAGCAGGCGATGGAAGGCATCGTGGCGCTTGAGATCAACGCCAAGGGCCACGCATGCTTCCCCATGGTCAGGATGGGATGCACTGCCCAGCGCTGCTGGATCGGTAGTCGGTTCGGCATCGTGGACGCTGAACCACTGTCGGAATGCGGTCGCCAGATAAGTGTCGGGTCGATCATAACGCTGGGGGTCGAGCTGGCGCCGCTCGGCCAGGCTCTCGGGCCAGGTGTGGAAGGCCGGGCCGCCGAGTTTGCTTTCGGCTTCGGCCAGGTATTCCTCCGGCGAGAGGCGATCTTCCAGAATCAGGCTGTCGGTTTCGAAGGCGGTGGCGAAGATCTCGCCGGCATAGTCCCGCAGTTGTTCGGATGCGCTGGCATCACCGATGGTCGCCGAGGTCCCCACGCAGGCCAGCGCCTGTCCGGCCTGAAGGCGTTCGCGCAGCCGACGGATCAGGCACGCCAGGTCGGTGCCCTGGGCGCCGTCGAAAGTGTGCAACTCGTCCACTACCAGGTAGCGCAGGGTGCCGGGCGCATTGTAGCGCCATAGCGGTTGGTCCTTCGGCCGCATCAGCAGGAAGTCCAGCATCTTGTAGTTGGTCAGCAGGATATCCGGTGGGTGCTCCCGTAGGGTTTCCTTGTCGGTAATCACACCCTCCGGGGTCATGGTCTTCCCCGGCACCGCCTGGTCGTCGCCGGTGAACAGCCCAACGGTCAGCTTGCCTTCCAGCTTGTGGATTTCCCTGGCGAAGCGGCGCGCCTGGTCACTGGCCAAGGCATTCATGGGGTAGATGATCAACGCCTTGATGCCACGCTTTTCCGTGACGGCCGGGTCATGTCGCAGGGCGGCACAGTGGTCCAGAATCGGCAGCAGGAAGCATTCCGTCTTGCCCGAACCGGTACCGGTGGCCACCAGGGTCGAGCGCTTGTCGACGCCGCACAGCCGTTCGAAGGCGCGCTGCTGATGGCAGTAGGGCGCTAACCCGGGGTCGAGATGGCGAAAGGGCGGGGGCTGATCATCACGGCGGAAAGGCAGGCCCAGCGACAGATACGGCCCCTTGATCAGCTTGCCCGGCGTGGCCAGGAAACGTTCGATCAGCGCCGTCTCACCATGCTCCCCGTCTCCGCGGAACATCGCCGTGGAGATCGGAAAGGCTGCGCGTAGATAATCATGCAGGCTCAGTTGCAGTTCATGGGCGACGATACTCGGCAGCATGCAGGCTCCTTTGGCATTCCCTCGCGCGGACGCAAGCCTGAAGCCAAGTTAACAAAAACCGCAGAGAGGTGCCCGCTTCTGGCTGGCGATCACATGGCGCGCTTGCGACATCGTCCGCTGAACCTGTAATTCGTATGATGGAGTTCGCCGCGAGCCAGGCAGCGCCTTAAAGGAAAACCGGTAATTCGTATATTGCATCACCCTGCTGACCGAGGCCTTGCCCGGCTTGCAGGCCATCTACCTGTTCGTCAGCCAGGCGACAGGAGACGCACGGGCTGGACGCTGCCAATGGGGATTCATTCCGCTACTGGAAACAGTCGCGGATCGAGCGGAAACGCGAAGTGGGTCAGCTCGACCCGGGTCGCGTCAGATGAAGGAGGTTGAAGAGGTAGTTGCAATTATGGGTAACGGTCACGCTCGGCACCTGCATCAAAAGGGTCTAAGCCTCCTTCAGCCAGGTATCCCCGAGGCGATGAGCCTATAGCGCTGTTGCTCAAGGAGTTCATCGATAGCAATGAAGCCCGGCGTAGTGGCGATGGCATCCAGGGCGCTGATGTCGCCCAGCGCTTTCCTCGGTTTCTGCAACCATTGAGCAGCCTTCTCCTGGCTGCCGAAGACCTCCTCGGTGAGCAGGATGATATTGCTGGCGCGATACAGGCGATCGCCTTGTTCTGCCTAGAGCGCCTCGCCCCGCGAGCGACGATGGCTCAAGGTGCGTGGCTTGATGATGCCCAGGCGAATGACGTCCACCCCATGCTGGGACAGGCGGTCTAGCGCCGCCAGGGGCACACCTTGGCGGATCAGGTCATCGGCCCGGGCGCCACGACGCCCGCTCATCAGCTGGTTAACAGCGTTTTCTTCTTCGATATTGAGCGCTTCCAAGGCCAACTCCTGGGATTCAAGCAATACGCCTTTAAGACTGCGGCAGATTGCCGATCCTTCCAAGGCCGCCGAGTCAGGGTGGCCGATCAGGGATTGATCGGAACATTGACATACTGGATCGGATTGCTGCTGCCCTGCGAGAAGTAACCGGTCACGTCGATACCCAGATAGCGTGACCGTATCATCTCTTCAGCCTGTTCACCGGTGAATTCCCAGCGGCCTTGGATGGCGACATCTACCGGCACACGCGTGTGATAGAGCGTGGTGCCGGCCGGATGCCAGGCATGCACACGATAGACTTCGCGAATGACCCCCGACGCCACCGCGAAGACCAGTTCGACCTGTTCGCGGCGCTCGCCGATCTTCCAGACGCCACGGGTGGCCTCGTAGAGCGCTGCTGTGGAGATCCCCCCATGCCAACTGCGCGAGATACGGATGAGAAGCGAGGGTTCGGCAATGTGCATCAGAAAAAATCATCCAAGAAATTCCTTGATCCTTATACTAGGCTGTCTGCTTAGGTATTAAAAATGATTTTCGAGGCTGCCTTATGACGAGCGGAAATGAAGCAGGTGTTATTAGGGTTACTGGAACAGCACACCTTGATGCGAAGCCGGATAAGGTGATAATAAGCGCGGCATTCTGGGAGTCTGTTTCGAGCGGAAAAGGTAAGTTTAACAAAAGTCCGAAACCAAAAGATCTTCAGAGTTCGAAAAAGGATTTAGAGAACAGGATCCTGAATCTTGCTGCATATCTAGATGAAGTCGGGATAGGGAAGGGTGTGTTGAAGACAGGTACGTTTAGGGTTGAACGTGTGAAGGCAGATCCAGGAATTGGTGGAATAAAAGAAGAAGAGGTCTATTTAACACGAGTATTGCGAACTGTCAGCTTGGTAAGTCATGATGTTGACGATATTTCATCGGTATTAAATGCTTTGACGACTCAAGGAGTGAATATTATTCAAGGTGTTCATTATCAGCTCGAAAATCCAGAGTCACTTCAGACTGAAGCAGTGAAAAAAGCGACCAGTAATGCTAAAGAAAAGGCTCAGGGTATGGCAGAGGCGCTTGGTGTCTCGTTGCTAAGCTTGGTCGAGGTCAGGGAGGATGCTGCCCGGCACCGACTCCAATCTGATTTTAATGATCATAAATTAAAAAGTAGAGCCTTTTCAGGTATGGCGTTGTATAGAAAATCTTCCGAAGAGCCTGAGGAGGGTTATCATAATCCTGACACGATAAATGTAAGTGCCAGTGTAGATGCCGTTTGGCAGGTGGGGTGATTAGAAATAACAGGTGATATTTCATGGATTTATCAATCATCTTTGCTATTACAGTATGGGCATTATTTCTCATCTTGCTTTTCAAGAACTGGGGAAATATTTTCCATAGAGGAAGTGGCGATGCGACCAAGGTGACATCGCCACTTAAGCCGACGTCAGCCCCCAAGCCGACGTCAGCCCCGAAGCCGACGCCAGCCCCCAAGCCGACCCCAGCATCTAGCTCGACGCCAGCACCGAAGCCGACCAAAGCACTGAAGCCGTCGGCAGCCCCGAAACCGACACCAGCACCAAAACCTGTCCAGGCAAAGATAGGTAGGACGTCTATTCTATTTTTTGATGTTGAAACCACGGGGCTGAGTGCCAAGTCAGATCGTATTGTTCAAATCGCTTGGGCTCTCACGGATGTTAATGGGAATTTATTGGATGAACAGAGCCATATAATCTATCCATCTGGTTTCAAGATACCAGCTCATGTGGCAAGAATCCATGGGATTACTACGGAAATAGCAAGGCGTGAGGGAGTTGAAATAGCAGGTGTTCTTGATGAATTCGAAAGAGCAGCAATGGGATCAAAACTTGCTGTAGCACACAATATAAAATTTGATGATAACTTTGTTAAGGAGGAATTCAAAAGGAATGGTAAGCCTCATCCTTTAATTGGGATAGATTCTTGCTGTACCATGCGGTCATCGACCGAGCTTTGCAAGTTACCTGTCAAGGGAAACAGGAGTGGATATAAATGGCCCAAGCTCGAGGAATTGCATATGTTCCTGTTTGCGAAATCAATGCAGAATGCACACGATGCAAAGGCCGATGTTGATGCATGCAGAAGATGTTATTATGAGCTGAAAAATAGAAAGGTTATTTAATTTAAATTTTCAGAATTAGTATAAATGAAGAAAAATAATGTTAAATTCGAGGCCACAATTAAATCTGAGCATGCTAGGGCCTTAAGTTTTACATGTTCTTGAAGCTTGAATATTTAGTTCGAGCCAATAAAAAGGTTTTTTTCGTTAATTAATTTAAAAACGAGAAGCCAAGATATTATGCATTGCATAATACCGTTACGCCGGATTATCGATTGTATCTTAAAAGCTCTCGACTGTATGCTCTGTTCCTGTGGGCTGGATTTGAATTCAGTCAGTTAATCAATCTGACGTTTAAGTTTTTGCGGGCTATCCAGGCACTGAGATACGCTGAATACTCGCCATCCCTGCACTCGGGCTTGATTGGCGTCATCGGGACCAATCGCGACGCCCACACGCCTTTCAGGCCATGCCAACTCTAGGTTGGCGACGATTGCCTTGCGTTCATCCTGAACGTCCAGGCCCACCTCCGGCAATGGTGCTTTGAGCGTCTTGAGATGGTGCAGCAGACCATTGAGGCCGGGGTCAGCCAAGTCGAAAACCTCTTGCCAGTCGGCAGTATCTGCGCATTTCTGCTCGCGGCGGAGGTGTGCAATGGTATGGCGGTCATCATGAGTAACCACCATGTGATCATGGCCAGGTTGCTTGCTATGGCAATCCGCACAGAGCGCCCTGAGGTTATGGTCGGAATTGTCATCGCGAACTCCGTTGAGGTGGTGGGTGTGCAACAGGTGGCGATGGCCTTGGAGCGTTACACTGCAGCTTTCGCAGGTGTAATCTTTTGAAGCCCTATAAGCCCTCGAAAGCTCCGGCCAGTCTCGGGTATAGCCTTTCTCCTCATGGGTCCGCGGTTCAGTGGCCGGATGCTCGCTGAAGAAAGACTCGTAATATTGAAAGAACTCACGGAATGAAAAGTTGGCAAACACCGCCTTGTTACCAGGATTGCTGTAACCCTTGTAGTTGAGCTTTTTCAGGCATAGCATGCAGACTCGCAGCGGCACCTTGACCTCATACGACGGCTTTTCACGAGAGTATATGCGAAACTCTCCATGTTGGTCCTGAGTGGCAATGTAGCGTTCAAACCGGCCGCTTTGTTTCATTTCCTCCAGTTTTTGGCAGAAGGCAACATGTACCCGGTTTCCATTAAGTGCATCGACTTGTGCCTCTTCGAAACGGTTCTGAGGGTGACCCGGCATATAAAGCAGAATCTGCTGGCCCTTGTATGCCAGAAGATTACCAGTCTTTTCTATTTCATCGAACTCTCCCTTGGTGATTTCCTCGCCACCTGGTTCGAATACAGGTGGGGCCTCGGTTGGGGAGGGAGTTCCAGTAACGGGTGGTGAAAGCGAGTTTGTGAGATCCAAGTCGACTGGCAGCGGTGGCCCCATGCGACTTACAGCCGCACGCAAGGTGCTTAAGTCAATCTCGAGCTTCATGAATCTGCCTCGGATAGAATTTCTCTGATCTGGCTTTCGGCATTGGTCAAGATGCGAAAGCTCACCCGGCGCGAGCGCTCGTGGTCTTCCTGTCCGGAATCATCCAGCACAAGATGTGAGGAAGAGAAGCCCACTGCGGCGGTGGTCTGTTTCACCCAGTTCTTTTGCGACTGTGTCTCAGGAAGTTGATACAGATAGCTCAGTACCGAGCGAGTTCGGTCCTGAGAAAGTTGCATATTGAGGAAGTAGGCTTCGTCCTCGCCCACGCCGCTGTTCCAACGGCTGGAGGTGTGGCCCTCGATACGGATCTCGTCGATGGCTTCCCGAAAGGGCGTGAGTACCTCGAGATAACGGGGATAGAAGTCGTCTAGTATGCCCTCGAAGCGCTGGCGAAGCTGAGCCGATCCGGTGGCAAAAAGCACATCCGGTGACTGGAAGGTCAGCGCCAGGGTATCGGAATCAATCTCGGCCTTCCAGGTTTCTAGGTCATCGGAGAATTCATCCATCAAGGCCTGATAGATCGCGACCTGGGTTTCCTGATAAGCCTCGGCTACCTGGGTGACGCGATCACGCTGATCCAAGGCATGACGCATCAAGGCAATCGAGATCAGTAGGAATACCATCATCAACCCGGCCATCAGATCGGAGACGCTCAGCCAATGGTGCTCTTCCTCGTTACCGGCGGAGCTGCCACGACCGAAAATAGTGTTCAGGCGGCTCATGAGTATGATCCGTTATTACCGGACTGCACTACCTTATGCATCTCATTGGTGAGTTGCTGATAGTCTTGGGTGAAGCGACCCGTAATCTGGGCCAATTGGTTGCCCATCTGTGTTAGAGACCGGGAAAGCTCTTCCTGCATGCCTTGGTCAAGAGCACCGACCTGATCGCTAACGGATTTTCCGGTGCTTTGCACCACTTCCTTGAGCACTCCATTCAGTTGTTGTTGAGCCGCGCTAAGCTCGCGCTGATATCGTTCGCTGGCCGCCTCGAGCGCCTGGCGGTGCTGGCTCTGAACGCTTTCAAGCAGCTCACGAGACTGACCATGCGCCTGACGTAGCTGGCTCTGGGTCTCCTCGCCAGCCTCGCCAAGGGTTTTCGTTAGCTGCTCGCTATGATGTGTGAGATGCGTAGTCATGTCGGCGATACGAGTGTTGAGATCTTTATAAGCATCTTCCAGATTCTTTGCGATCTTGTCGGATTGGTCAGAAAGATGATCCGAGGTACCCTGCAGAGATTCGTGGACGCGATTGTACCGATCATTGAGACCACTGGCGCCCTCGATCATTTCCTTGTTGATGTTCGCACTTCCCTGGAGAAGTTCATCCTTCATGCTGGCACTGCCTGTCATCAGTTCCTGTGCAGCACTCTGGGCGGCCTGATTGATCTCGGTGACGGTCTCCTCGACCTGGCGCCGAATCTCCGGCACGGCTTCAACGGCTCGGTCACGCATGTCCTTGAAGGCGCCTAAGTGTGACTCGAGGTCATCTAGTTGACGCTGGGTAGCGGTGAGCAGGGTTTCGAGACCGCTCATAGTCTCTGGAATCGCCGTGGCCTTGTCGCTGATTGCAGCAACGCTGGCCTCTGTCTGGGCAATAGCGGTGACGCCCTGGGCATACTGGTCGCGCATCTCGCCCAGCTGTTGGCGGTAGTTCTCCTGCCACTCGACCAGCGACTTAACCGAGGCATCCAGAGCCTTGAAGTTTTCGCCGAATTGCTCGGTCAGCTGGTTATTAAAGTCCTGGATGACCTCTTTGAGGGCATTGATTACCTGTTCTGTAGCAGATTTTGACATCATTTCCGCGAAATCATTCATCTGTGTCGAGAGTTCACGTGTGAAGGTGTCGAAGCGCTCGCGCTGGATTTCGGCGGTCTGACCCAGCGATTCAGCAGCATCTGCCTGGCGGCTGGTTTCCTTGGCAAGCGCCTTGTGGTTGTCGTCTTGATGCTGTCGAAGCAGACGAATCTGTCCCGTCAGGGTATCGCTGTCATCTCCGGCAATTGCCTGATGCAGACTAGCGATATTTTCGTTCTGTTCTTGTAGCAGCTGGTGGATATGCTCCGGCCCTATCTCGTCCGGACCGCTGGCAAAATTCGCCTTCGGCTGCACCCAGGGGAGGCCAGTGATGACCTTGTAGGCTATGGTCATGGCCATGCCGAAAAGGCTGGTCATGAACGCAGTTTGCAGACCGCCGAGTAGCAGGCTGATACTTCCATCGATATTATCCGTATCAAAGTGCAAGAGGCCGATAACGATCCCGACGAAGGTGCCCAACATCCCCAGCGAGGTGAGCAGGTTGGGTGTGTAGTGCGTCAGGCTTCTGAGCTTGTCCGTCTTGTAGCAGACCAGCGCAATGGCAAAGAAACCTGCGATAAGGCCGAAAAATATGCTGGTAACTGCGCCGGCATCGGCGGCAGATAGGTAGGTTTCCAATCCGCTTGGACCGCGCAAAAGTGCGGTAAAAAAATCCATACTTCAGCTCCCTTTAGGCCCTTGTGGCCATTTTATATATTGCGATGTTTTTCAATGTTCCTGATGCGAGCCTTTAATGTTTCAGAGCTGCCTGGTTGCCAAGATTTTTTTGATCCTGAATTCAGGTGGCTTATGCATTTTTTTATGAAGCTTTCCCATGTGTCAGGTGTTTTAACAGTTCATCGGAAAACCTAGTGTAAATTTCTACTGTTTCTTCCATTTCGGTTAACATGTCCTGTTGTAAGCCAGGCTTTCTTGCCCTGTAAAGGGTTGCCCAAAGATTTTTTTTCATTGCTGCTCTTATAAATGCCGGTAGCTTATTAACTTTATTATTTTTAATTTTTGCTCTGCAAACAAGGCTTCCATCCCAAAGCCAGATATCTACATGTCCTTGTTTATTTTTTAGTGAGGACTTCATTATTTTCGTGCCGTTTCTGTAAAAGGCAGAATGAGTAAAGGAGCCATGTGTCGGTTGGTACGATATTTCAGACAATATCGTGCCGTCGTTTCTCCAGTATCTTGATGTGCCGATTAATTCTCCATGTGAAAATGAAATTTCTTTTTCCTTTGTGCCGTTTTCATGCCAGAATTCGGACGTTCCATGTTTTTTTCCATCATAAAGTTGTTCCTTATATTCTTTCTCTCCAGAAGGGTAGTTGCTGATAATTTTCTCGTGTCTCTTTTCCTGAAGATTAGCTATTCTTTTTGTAATGCTGTTGAGTTTTTCAAGTGATTTTTGATGAGCGAACTCATGTTCCTTGGATTGAGTTATTTTTAGCAAGTTCTCAAGGTCTTTTTTTATACTTTCAAGTCTGCGTATCTCAGTGACTGCCAGTTTGAATGTGTGAGAAGTAAGATCCTGCTCTTTATTTTTTACCCTTTGTTCTATTTCGCTTATACTGGAGAGTTCTATGTCGTTTTTTAGTAACTTATTTTTTCTTACGTATTGGTCTTTCTCATAACCCAATGTTTTTGCGATAATTTCGTCATATTTTTTTGATAGTGCTTGTCTTTTTTCGCTAGTTGCTATTAGGTCGTCGGAATTGCCGATCAGGCGGTTTATTTCATTCTCCAAGCTTGAGGCTTGGGTTTTCAGGAGGAGCAGTTCTGAACTTTTTTGTACTCCATCTGCCAGCTCATCCAGAAGCTCAACTCCATTGCTGATGGCTTTAGCTGTCGAGACGGTAACATTTTTTATATTGCCAAAAAATGACATATTTCGTCCTTGATTGTGAGGTTTATTTGGCAAAAATCTGAGAGTCTATTTTCATTCAGAAAATCTCGAAGACGAAGAGCCAACTTTCTCAGATTTCATCGTCGTCTGAGTCCAGTGCCGTAAGCTGGGCGCCCAGCTCCTGCTCGACGTCGTAGGCCGACGGGTGGAGCATCCGCTCGGCGTCTTCACGCTTGCGGCGACGCTCCGCGTGATGAGTGAGGCCGGTACCCGCCGGGATCAGGCGACCCACCACCACGTTCTCCTTCAGGCCACGCAGGTAGTCACGCTTGCCGGTCACCGCCGCCTCGGTCAGCACACGCGTGGTCTCCTGGAAGGAGGCCGCGGAGATGAACGACTCGGTGGCAAGGCTGGCCTTGGTGATACCCAGCAGCAGCCGCTGGTACTTCGCCGGGAACTTGTCCTCCGGCTCCAGCCGGGCGTTCTGCTCGAGCACGCGCACCAGCTCGGCCTGGTCGCCCGGGATGAAGTCGCTGTCGCCGGCATCGGTGATCTCCACCTTGCGCAGCATCTGACGCACGATCACCTCGATGTGCTTGTCGTTGATGCCAACGCCCTGCAGGCGGTAGACATCCTGCACCTCGGTGGTGATGTACTTGGCCAACTCGGCGATACCCAGCAGACGAAGGATGTCGTGCGGGTTGCTCGGGCCGTCCGAGATCACCTCGCCCTTCTCGACCGACTCGCCCTCGAACACCGCGATCTGGCGAAACTTCGGGATCAGCATCTCAAAAGGGTCGCCGCCTTCTGGGGTAATCGCCAAGCGACGCTTGCCCTTGGTCTCCTTGCCGAAGCTGATCACGCCGCTGATCTCGGCGAGGATAGCCGGCTCCTTCGGCTTGCGTGCCTCGAACAGGTCGGTGACCCGCGGCAGGCCAACCGTAATGTCTGTATTAACAACAACTTTCGACGGAATCCAAGCTAAAACGTCACCGACTTTAACCCTATCCCCGTTGTGAAAAGAAAATAGGGGCCTAGGAATGGGTGGTATAGGATAATGTGAACGATGCACCCAATTTTTTTCTTTGTCAGTGCTTACATTGCCTAACAAAGATCTTGCCCAGAGGGATAACTTACTCTTCCGGGGTTTACTCTTGTCTCCCATGCTCGTCTTGAAATAAACGAACAGGCCATCCTGATCGTAAGCAAACGTTCCTTCATCTTTAGAAATGATAGGCAGTATATGGGGGTTCCAGTTGGCCACTATATCGCCCGCCTTTACTATTTCGCCCCCTTTTACAGACAACTCGGCTCCGTAGGGCAGTTTGTAGTACTCGCGCTCACGACCCTGGTCGTCGGCGACGGCCAGAGCACTGGAACGGGAGACCACCACCAGCTTGCCGTCGCTGCGCTCGACGTGCTTGATGTTGTGCAGGCGCACCTTGCCGCCGTGCTTGACCTGGACATCAGAAACTGGCGTGCCGCGCAGCACAGCACTCGAGCGCTTTTTACTATCCAGCACTAACTGCATCCCCGGCTCGCCGATCGACTGAGCGGCGATGACGCCTACGGACTCGCCGATGTTCACCTGGTGGCCGCGCGCCAGGTCACGGCCGTAACAGGCCGAGCAGACGCCATGGGCGGTCTGGCAGGTGATGGTCGAGCGAACCACGATCTCGTCGACGCCCATGGTGTCGAGCTCGGCACACCAGGCCTCGTCAAGCAGGGTGCCACTCGGAATCAGCACGTCCTCGCTGGCCGGGTCGACCACGTCCTGGGCGACCACTCGGCCCAGCACGCGCTGAGCCAGGGAGACGATGATGTCGCCGCCCTCGATCACCGGATGCAAGGTCAGGCCCTTGTCGGTGCCGCAATCCGGCTCGGTGATGACCATGTCCTGGGCCACGTCGACCAGGCGACGGGTCAGGTAACCGGAGTTGGCACTCCTGAGCGCCTGGTCTGCCAGGCCCTTGCGCGCGCCGTGAGTCGAGATGAAGTACTGCAGGACATTCAGGCCCTCACGGAAGTTCGCGACGATCGGTGTCTCGATGATCGAGCCGTCCGGCTTGGCTATCAGGCCGCGCATGCCTGCCAGCTGGCGGATCTGGGCGGCACTACCCCGGGCGCCGGAGTCGGCCATGATGAAGACGCTGTTGAAGGAGTCTTGCTCGACCTCCTTGCCGTCGCGGTCCACCACGGTCTCCTTGGAGATACCGGCCATCATCGCCTTGGCGACCTGGTCGTTGGCCCGGGCCCAGATGTCGATGACCTTGTTGTACTTCTCGCCGGCGGTGACGAGACCGGAGGAGAACTGGTCCTCGATCTCCTTCACCTCGTCCTCGGCCGCATCGACGATCTCGGCCTTCTCGTCCGGGATGACGAAGTCGTTGATGCCAAGTGATATGCCCGCAAAGGTTGAATACCGGAAACCGAGATCTTTCAGCCTATCTGCCATTTTGACCCACTCGGTACTGCTCACAAGCCCATGAGCAGAGAGCATGAGCCGCTTTAACGCCTTCTTGTTCATTGGCTGATCGACCAGCTCGAAGGGCACGCCATCGGGGAGGATGCGGAACAGCAGCGCCCGGCCGACGGTGGTGTCGTAGATGCGACGATGGCGGCTCTGCTCGCCGGTCTCCTCGTCGAACTCGACCTCGTCCAGGCGAACCTTGACGCGGGCATGCATGGACACGCTCTGGGTTCCGAAGGCGCGCTCCACCTCGTCGAGGCCGGAGAACACCATGCCCTCGCCCTTGTCGTTGATACGCTCGCGGGTCATGTAGTACAGACCCAGTACCACGTCCCGGGAGGGCACGATGATCGGCTCGCCGTTGGCCGGTGACAGCACGTTGTTGGTGGCCATCATCAGCGCGCGGGCCTCGAGCTGGGCTTCCAGAGTCAGCGGCACGTGCACCGCCATCTGGTCACCGTCGAAGTCGGCGTTGTAGGCGGCACACACCAGCGGGTGCAGCTGGATCGCCTTGCCCTCGATCAGCAACGGCTCGAAGGCCTGGATGCCGAGGCGGTGCAGGGTCGGGGCGCGGTTGAGCAGCACGGGGTGCTCGCGGATGACGTCGGCGAGGATGTCCCACACCTCCGGCAGCTCGCGCTCGACCATCTTCTTGGCGGCCTTGATGGTGGAGGCATAGCCCAGGGACTGCAGCTTTGAATAGATGAAGTGCTTGAACAGTTCTAGCGCCATCTTCTTCGGCAGGCCGCACTGGTGCAGACGCAGGGTCGGGCCGACGGTAATCACCGAGCGGCCGGAGTAGTCGACGCGCTTGCCCAGCAGGTTCTGGCGGAAACGCCCCTGCTTGCCCTTGATCATGTCGGACAGGGACTTCAGTGGGCGATTGTTGGAGCCGGTAATGGCCCGGCCACGGCGTCCGTTGTCGAGCAGCGCGTCCACTGACTCCTGCAGCATGCGCTTCTGGTTGCGCACGATGATGTCCGGCGCATTGAGGTCCAGCAGCCGCTTGAGGCGATTGTTGCGGTTGATCACGCGACGGTAGAGGTCGTTGAGATCGGAGGTCGCGAAGCGGCCGCCATCCAGCGGCACCAGCGGACGCAGATCCGGCGGCAGGACCGGCAGCACCTCCATGACCATCCACGCCGGGTCGTTGCCCGAGCCCTGAAAGGCCTCCAGCAGCTTGAGGCGCTTGGAGAGCTTCTTGATCTTGGTCTCGGAATTGGTCTGAGGGATTTCCTCGCGCAGGCGACCGATCTCCTCTTCGAGGTCGATGTCCTTGAGCAGCGCCTGGACCGCCTCGGCACCCATGTGGGCGTTGAAGTCGTCACCGAACTCCTCGAGGGCCTCGAAGTACTGCTCGTCGTTGAGCAGCTGTCCCCGCTCGAGGGTGGTCTTGCCTGGGTCAATGACCATGAAGCTCTCGAAGTAGAGCACCCGCTCGATGTCGCGCAGCGTCATGTCCAGGAACATGCCGATGCGTGACGGCAGCGACTTGAGAAACCAGATGTGCGCGACCGGGCTTGCCAGCTCGATGTGGCCCATGCGCTCGCGGCGCACCGCGGCCTTGGTCACCTCTACGCCGCACTTCTCGCAGATGATGCCACGGTGTTTCATTCGCTGGTATTTACCGCAAAGGCATGAGAAATCCCTCAAGGGCCCGAAAATCTTGGCACAGAAGATACCATCACGTATCGGTTTAAATGTGCGATGGTCGAATGTTTCGGGCTTCTTGACCTCGCCGTAGGACCAGGAGCGAATTATGTCTGGCGACGCCAGCGTGATCTTGATCGCGTCGAACTCTTCGGACTGAGACTGCGATTTGAGGATTTTCACCAACTCTTTCATTCGGCATGACTTCTGGAGCTTTTAATATATGCCGCTATCGCCCCATCAGGATTTGCGGCCGACACTGTGTCGAGTTGGTCATAGCCTCGTGATCTAAGGTTTTTTTCGCGCCAGTTGTTGCCATTGACGCCACAAACGATATAGATCACCAGCACGATGAGGCTGGCTAACATGCCGACCTCTGTCTCAACAGGAAGGGCGCTGAGCATGAGTACGACCACAAGCAGCACAGCACCCAGCCCCCACAGTTTCTTCACCAGTGCCCAGATGGGGCCGAAGAAGAATCCTGGCCATGACCAGCCTTGCTTGACGGCTTCCTGCTTGCCTGTGGGGTGCTGGTAGATCCTGAACTCTTTCATACACTGCTCCGGCAGATGGTGTTGTCAGTCCGAAAGCGCTACTCCGGCTTATTCGAGAGGTGTCGCGTGATGATTAGTCGTTATAACGAATCGCTTGAATGATGGCCTTTCCCTGGCCCCAAGTGGTCATGGTGACACCTTGGGTATCCGTTGCATTGATCAGCATGGCATCGGCACCGCAACCGCAGGCCTCGGCGCGCGCGTGATCAATGGCGGCGGCGGCATTCTTGCGGTGAAATGCCGTGGTTCCAGTGCGCGAATCGATCAGACAGGCGGTCTGGTAAGAGCGTTGAATATCAGACTCGCTGACATAGATATCGAGTTGGCAACTGGCGGGTTTGGCCGCAAAATTATTGACAGGCGTGACACCGACGCTAGTGCAGCCCGTGACAAGAAGAGCGATGCTTACAGCTATCAGAATTTTTCCTTTCATGATGATTCCCTTGTGCTTTTTTCATGAGTTTTGTTTCTTTGGTTTTCAGCCTTTTTCGGACTGGCGATGATGCACGTTGCTTTTAAACATTAGTTTTGTGAATTCTCAAAAAACGCCCAGGCTTCCTCGTAATCCTTCTCCCGATCCGGGCGAGTGAAGGGGGCGTGGTATTCCACGGTCTTTTCCCAGGGGCCGTCGGGGAGGGTGTCGTCCAGGTAGGTCTTGCGGACGACGCCTTCCTGCATGTCCTGAATGTCTTCCCAGCCCAGTGCGATACCGTAATTTTGTGAAGAGCCCTTGCGGTCCGGGGATTCGATGGAGTAGTGGATATCTTTGTCCAGGTCCTTTCTGTTGGCCTTGCGGGGCAGACCGACGCCGACGAGGCCCTTGCTGGGGGTGAAGACGATGCGGCCGCGGGCGTCGTACCAGGTGTCGGCCTCGTACTGGCGCATCACCGAAAACTGCACGCGATAGATAGTCTTGAGGTCTTCCAGGCTCATTCCCAGCGCCTGGGCAACCAGCACGTCGATCTCGACCAGGGCCTGGCGGCGGGCGTAGTCGCTGCGCAGCGCACAGTGGCGCTGCCACTCCGAGGTGAGGTTGGCGAAGAAGTTGTGGTCCAGCAGCGAGCTTCGGCTGGCCCAGCGGGCCTGCTTGAAATCATCCAGCCAGCAGGAGTGCCAGAGATCGGCGTAGTGGCTTGTGAGGCACGCAAGTGACAAGGCACGAATCATTGCTGAATTTCTGGTTGTGCCTTTTAGATGAACCATCGGGAACTTGGCGATGACACTTTTGTTAGCATGGCCTGCTCCAGTCGTCTTTACCTGGAAATCGACTGGAACAGAAAGCGCGCCGATATAGAAGGTCAGGAGTTCCTGTTCACTCTTGAACACTTGCTGGATGCATGTGTGGATATTTCCAGGTCCCTTGGGTAACAGTGCGCCTATCAGTGTTCTCTCACCAGATTGGCTAAGCATTTCCCTACTGATGAACCGATAATACTCCGTTACCTTTCTGGGCTGGCTTTCCCCTTCCTCTATCCAGCTGACGCGCGGTGTGCGGGCGGCGTAGCTATCTGCACCGCAAGTGGGCACGTAGTTGGTGCGCGGCAGGTAGTCGTCGGGCAGGGCTTCCAGGTCTAGATTGTCGTAATCCTTGTTGCTCTTGCAGCCTGGGCGTGGTGACTTGAATAGTGGGTTGCCGACGAAGAAGTGCGGGCCGCTGAGGATCCATTCGCCGGAATCCTGGGGAAAGCGTGTTTCTCGCTGAATGGTGCCGTCGCGCTGGGCATAAGTCTCATCGAACATTACCGTCGATGTGTATTCGTCTTTGAGGTCCCCAAGGCGTATCGGTTGAGCGGCGAAGCGTTCCAGTACGCTGAGCAACTGACGGGCATGCAGGACCGGCAGGCGAGCCTGCAATGGTGGCGTGCTGGCCTCGTCATAGAGCGAGGCGAAGAGCCCCAGCGTATCCGTATCGACCTGGATCACGCGGTCGCGGTGTCCGGTGACGTTCCATTTCACGCGTGGGCGGCCGTCCTGGCCTTCGTATTCTTCCTTGATGCCGGGTACCTCACCCTCTCCATTATGTGAAAAGCAGGCGTCGATGGTATTGGGCACGAAGAGGTTGCCGAGATTCCAGAAGCTCGGGCTTCCCTCGAGGGGCCCATGGATATTAATGCTGAAAAGCGTCTGGTTATGGACCTCGGCGAACAACTTGGTTTCGTTGATGAACTGAAAGTGCGCCCTTAGCCGCGGATAGATCGCTTCGCGGAAGACGCCGCCCTTGGGGTCATCGTAGACAGTTTCGGGATGGAGGAAGCCGGCCACCCCTTGTTCGCTGCCCAACCGCCAAGCGGTGGGCAGGAAGCACTTGTAGAGGTTGGTCTGTACGCCCTTGAGCAGCGGGTAGTTGCTGGCGGCATTGAGAAACGCCTGGGTGCCTTCGCTCTCCTCGTATTCCTCCCGCCAGGCGGTGAGCAGGTCGGGATGGTCGTTAAAGGCCTGCTCGCGCATCTCGGCGAGCTTGCTGGCGGAGATGTTGCGCAGGGCGAAGAGCGGCTGGTGGTCGCCCATGATGCCGCCTTCCTGCCACTCCACCTTGAGCCAGGGGGGGTTACCCAGCACCAGGTCGAAGCCGCGGCGGCCGCTGAGGGCACCGGAGAAGATATCGGCGAATTCCAGCTCCCAGTGGAAGAAGCGGCGCTGCTCGGCCAGCTCGTCGGCGAGCGCCAGCCGCGGGCAGGCGCGGAACAGGGTCTCGAGCTTGACCACACCGAAGCGGTCGACGAAGCGCTGGCCTTCCTCCACCCGGTCCGGTTCCAACTGGAAGAGGTCCGGGGTGTCGTGGCTGGGGCCGCCGCCGATGGTGTCGCCGAGCAGCAGGGTCTCCAGGTCCCACAGCCACTCCTCGCGGCTGGGCAGTTCCTCGGTACGGTCGATGGGCCAGAACCACAGCGCGCACCAATAGTCCATGGCCAGCTTGAGCCGGCGGAAGGCCGGGGCGCTCTGCTGGTAACGCTGGGTGAGCGAGGCTTCCAGGGCATCCTTGAAGGCCAGGCTGGTGGGCTCGCCGATGGCCTTTCGGCCGTAGATGGGATAGGGGTCGCTGGTGCGGGTGCGAATGCGCGCCAGCTCGCGGGTGTGCTCGACCCACAGCGCCTCCACCTCGGCGCTGAGCCTTGTGAGGCGCTTTAGCTCGTCGGCGGCGAAGGGCTTGGTGAATTGTCGCTTCCACTGACGGATGGCGTTGGTTTGCTCGCTGAAAAGCTGGCGGGCGATGCGGTCGGTGTAATCCGCCATGCCCGGGAACGGCAGCAGAAAGTGCCAGATACGCTCGCCGAGCGGGGTATCTTCGCTGTCGTCGTCGGTGGAAAGTGCCACGGCATCGCCGGCGCGGTTGAGCCAGGCCGCCGGGTCCTTGGGCTTGAGCTTCAGGGCGCTGGCCGGGTAAGCCTCGCGGCGGGCGCCGATCAGCGAGTTGCCGCTGCGCAGCTGAAAGCCGAACCAGGGCACGAAGCGGTCGGCGGAGAGCGCGCCGAGCCATAGCGAGACCTCGGCCAGCTCCACGGCCACGGGGTTCAGGTCGACGCCGAAGACGTTGTGGTCGGCCAGGTACATCTTCACCCGCTGTTTCTCTGCGGCGTAGTCGGCCTGGGCGATCCTGTCGGCGCTCTTCGCTTCACGATCGTTTTGGTCTTCCTGCTGGCGGGCGCTCTGGGCCAGGGCCAGGTACTTGTCGGCGAGCTGGTCGATGGCCTCGTTGAGGAAGGCGGCACTGCCCATGGCCGGCTCGCAGAGGGTCAGGGTGAGCAGGCGCTCGGCGCGGGCGGCGTCATCGGGCAGTGGGTCGAGCTGCTCGGCGTAGAGTTCCTTCAGGGCGTATTTGACCAGCGAGCGGGTGAGCACCTCCGGGGTGTAGTAGGAGGCGGACTTCTCGCGGTCGCGGCCGGCTAGGCGGTAGAGGAAGCTGCTGCGCGGGTGTCGGCGCAGCACCCGGTGGCCGGCGTCGTCGCGGTCGTAGACCTTCTCGTCGTCGCGGAAGTGTTCCAGCTGTTCGGCGGTGACGAAGTAGCCGGTGTCCAGCGGGTCGGGGTTGGCCTCGCCGGTCTTCTTGACCTCGAACAGCTCCTGTTCGGCGAAGAAGCCGCGGTAGCTGAGCAGCGCCTCGTAGACGGCGCCGAGCTGGTTGATGCCCAGGCGCGCATAACTGATGCGTCCGCGGCGGCGTTTTCCCCGGCCGCCGGTGGTGGGCCGCGAGAGTGACATCTTGTGGATGACCTGCTGCCAGACGGCGTTGGGGAAGACCACGCTATCGAGCAGGCGGGTGCGTTCCGGGTCGAACAGGTGGCTCTTCAACGCCGGCAGGGTGAAGGCACTGCGCCCGGCCTGGCGTCCGGCGGTTCCCTCGACCTTCAGGCCGTCGAAATCGAGGCTGTCGGTAGTGGGGGCTTCCACGCCGTCGTGGACCAGGTGAAACAGCCGGGTGATGGAGTGGTGCAGGAAGCTGCCCTGGCGCTCGCGCTCGCTGGTCAGGGGCGTCATCTCCAGCTGGCGCAAGCCCTCCAGGGAGTAGCCGCTGAGGTAGACGGGGCTGTCTACCGGGGCGTAGCCGAGTTCGGGGCGGGCCTCGATGTAGAACAGGAACAGCAGGCGGTACATGGTGCGCAGGCACTCGCGGGAGAGGCGGTCCGGGTCGAGTTGGCCGGAGTAGATGCCCTCCTTGCGGGCGCGGGCGCGCTCGACGAGCTGGCGGGCGGCCTCGTTGCCGAGCAGTTCGATGCATTCGCGCAGGGCGTACTTGAGGTCCTCGCTGACGCCGTAGGCGTGCTTGTGGGCGTTCTCGTCGAGACTGTCGAGCAGGCTCTGGCCGTTGGCCTCGAGCAGAGATTCGCGCCCCAGCAAGACGCTTGCCGCTTTCAGCGCCTCGGTCTCGCGGCGGGCGAGCAGCTCCACCCAGTCGAAGCGCAGTAACTGGCCGCGGGCGAAGCGGGTGCGGTCGATCAGCACCCACTGGTGCGGCGCCACCAGCAGCACCCAGCGCGGCGGGCGTTCGCGGGCGAAGACCTCGCGGGAGAGCAGGCCCTGCCAGCTGGGCGGCGTCTGTGAGTCGAGATCGCGCTGCAGGGCCGTGGGCAGCGGGGTCTCGGAGAGCGAGAGATACTGTTCCATCAGCGGCGCGGCGGCCAGGGGGTCGCCCTCCGGCTCCTCGAGGGGCAGCGCTTCGATGACCCAAAGCAGCGGGGCGCCGTTCTGGGCGGAAAGCTCGGCAAGCAGCGGGATCTCGCAATCGTCGCTGAGCAGGCGCCGTTCGGGCTGCGTCTTGTAGCCGAAAGCCTCGAGCAGCGGGCGAGCCAGAGCCCGGGCATCCTCCACCGCCTCTCGGGCGCGGCCGCGGCGGGCCAGGGCGTGCACGGCCTCGATCTCGCGCAGCCGCTCATGGGCACCGCGGCGCATCAGGGCCCAGGGCGTCTCGCCGCCGCTATCGGTGGCGTGTTGCTGCCAGGCCTCGAGCACGCCGCGGATGTCACCCTCGAAGATGTCGGCGAGGTAGTGCTCGCTGTAGAACTCGTTGTCGTTGACGATGCCTGCGTATGCCATGAGAGCTCTTTTCAGGTGTCGTTGGAAGGGGGCGCCTATCGGCTGCCTCGGCCCTTCGGGTTGTTGCCGCCGCGCTTCTCGCGAGCCTTGCGCAACACCGTGCTGCCGACGTCCGCGGAGACACCGCCTGCGAGGCTAGCGCCGGTGAGAACTGTTTCTCCAGCCTTGCGCGTCCAGTCCTTGGCGGTGACTCCAAGCCCTGGGCGCTTGCCAAAGTGCTCGGTCACGGCCCTGAGCTCGGCCTGGTAATGCGCGGGGTGAAGGCCGGCGCTGGCCAGGAGCTCAAGCGTTTCGCGCAGGCGCGTCTCGGCCTTGGGTTTGTCCTGACCGCTCAGGCGGAGAAGGTGAATCCGCATTTCCTGGGTGTGGCGACGGTCGTCGTTGAGCCGCCAGCGCAGGTAGTCGCCCGCCGAGTTGTCGGGACAGCGCTCGAGCTTGGTGTCGATCTGCTCGCGCTTGGCGGTCAGGGCATTGAGCAGGCGGCCATGAAGGGCATCGAGACGAATATGGGCTTCGGCTTGCCATACCCGGTACGTTTCCCCGGAGGCGTGATGCTTAATCCCCTGGCTGACCTTGGGGGTAAGGGATTGGGCGAGTATCGGGCCGCCCGAGGCGAATACTAGGGCGCCAGCCGGACCGAACATGAAGCCGCCGATGATGGGGCCGGCGAGACCCCCGGCACTGGCCAGGCCGATTCGCACGCCGCCATCGAGCATGATCTGCTCGAGCGTCTGCCGGGCACTCAGCTGACCGCGTTGATAGGCCAGTACGCTGCGCGTAATCGTGATAAGGGCGGCTGCAGGCACGACATCCGGGCTGAATACCTCGGCGCCGGCCTCGAGAGACTGCGTCGTGAGTGCCTCGATTCGGGCGTTGCTGAGGCCTTCGAGGAAGAATACCTGGTCGCTCCATTCTTCGGGGATGCGTCCGTCGAGCTCGGTATTGGCGATGACGGGGATGTCATACCGTGCAAAGTGTTCGTGCAGGCCGGCGAGGCTGTCGTGGAACTTGACCTGCATGGGCTGTCCATCGACGAGCAGATCCCAGCCGGGGTTGTTGGCGGTCTCCGGCAGGCTGACGGTGTGGCCCTGAGCCATCAGCTGCGCGGCGACAGCCTGTTCGGCAACGTAGCCCTGGAGATGGCTGGTGGCGCCAAGAGCGGCGACCTGACTGCTGCCCTGTATCTGCTCGGCGAGGGTGGCGAAGTCTAGCCGGCTGTCGATATCAGCGGTGCGCGAGAAGTCGGCGGCCTGGATGACCTCGGGCTCGATGGCGGCAAGGTTGTATAGCACATCGCCGAGAGTCAGCCCGGCCATGGCGGCCAGGTTGCCCGCCTCGTTGCCGGTCAGGGGGCTGGCAGTTTCGGCTGGCGCTCGGTCACCGACTGACTCGACGTGTCGCGCCATGACCCGTTCTGTCTCGGCCGAAGGCCGCGGGTTGGGTGTGTCGGCGAGTTCTGCCAGGCGCTGCCATTCGGCCTGATAGGCGTCGATGGTTTCCTGTCCGCCCCAGAGCTTGTCGGAGGTGTCCCATCGATTGGGCAGATAAGGCGTCAGGGTGAAGCACTGCAAGGTGGCGTTCAGTGCGAGGTGGCCTTTTTGCAGGCCCGTCAGGGCCAGCAAAGAGATCACTCTGGCAGCGACATGCGCATTGACTCGGTCTTCAGCTTTCTTGACGAAGTGGACTCCAGCGGTGGCGGTCGCCGCCAGAATGGTGATGGGGTTGCTGATGACCGAGACAAACGAGACCAGGGTAGGGCCACTGATCACGGGGATGAAGGCTGATGCCTGCGCCGCCAGCAGGTACGGGGCGAAACCGCTGACGCCCACGCCGACGCCCACGGCGGTGAGTGAGCTACCGAGGATCGCCGTGTTGCGCATGGCGGCGTCATTGGCGCTGTTGGCGCTGGCCTCGTCGAGGAAACGCTCCAGCCGGTCGGCATCGATCCTGCCCAGCAGGGACACGGCCTCGGCCAGCGCCTGGTGCCGCTGCTCGGCATCTGGCGACAAGGTATCGCGTGACTTCGCCTTGGCGTCTTCGCTCAGCAGCTCATCCAGAACCGGCACCACGATATCTGAAAGCGTGGCCGTGTGGCCGCCCTCCTGTTTCCTGCCGAGCTTCTTCAGCCAGCGACGACTCGACTTCTTCACGTTGGGTGGGTCGAGCACCTGAAGCAGCCGAGCGACCATGTCGTCGGCCAGGTAATGGCAACCACGATGGGTGCTGGTCAACTGGGCGGGTAGGTCCAGTGCGTCGCGCAGGCGTATCCACAGCAGCAGGCGTAGCATGTCGTCACTGTGTTCACTATGTTGCCAGTGGGCCTGGCGCTGGCCGATTTCGCGGGCGTTCTGCTGAATTTCCTCGCTGTCTGGAGCGGGCAGGGCAAGGACGTCGAACTCTTCCTCCGATGGCGTCTTTCCGTAGCTTGAGACTTTCTCGTAGAAATCCTCGGCCCGCTTGACCAGGCGGCGGCGTATTTTGCTGTCATCGAACAGCGCGAGGAAGGTGGCGAGCACGTCGCGCTCGGCCCCGCCCAGGCCGGCCAGGACATCGACTGGTGCGATATCAGCCTGTGGCCTTGAAGATGGCGATTGGGTCATGTCGGTTTCCTTGGCCAGGCCATCATGCCGGTGAAGTCTCAGGTCTAGCGGGATCGCCGGTGAAGACGGCGGCGACCTGGAGCCAGGGCTGGCGCTCGATCTGCTGGGTGGCTTCGAGCCAGTCCAGGTAGTCGTCGAAGACGCGCTCGAGCTGGGCGGTGCGCTCATCGCGGCGGCGCTGCTTGCGGCCTTCCTGTTCGCGGCTGGCGGCGAGGTCGAGCTCGATCTGCCGGCGGTGGCGGGCCTTGAGGGCGTCCATGGACTGCATCTGCACATTGAGGCGTTCGTTGAGCTCGGATTCTCGGACCTCTCGGGTGGCATCCAGGTAGCGATGGGCGGCGGCAACGGCACCGGGAAGGGCAGCCTGCAGGGCGCTAGTGTCGCCGTGGATGCCGGGGTTGGGCAGGGCGGTGGGGTCGAGTGACAGCTCGGCCAGGGCGTCTTCCAGGGCCATGGGATCACCGATCTGGCCGTTGTCGGTATTCACCGGTACGGCACACCAGGCCTGGATCAGCGATTGACCTCGGCGGTTGGGATAGCCGCCCTGAAGTAGAAAGCGTGCCTGGCCTGGCGCGAGGTGGCCGGGCACACGGATCACCGGGGCGGTGTGGCGGCCAAACGCGTTGAGGATGCGGTCGCGCAGCCATTCCATTACCGGGTGAAGCGGCCACAGGTACTGCACGGCGGGCCAGGGGTCGTCTTCCTGGCGGGCCTGGTCGAGGGCCTGCTGCATGCGATGGATATCGGCCGTCAGGATGAAGCGGTCGTGCTCGGGGCGGATCTCCCGTGGTAGGTAAGCGAGCCGCTGGCGCAGATCCGCCGGTGCGACCAGTTCCAGTCGCTGGGCGTTTTCGTCGACGCTGGCCTGCAGTTCCTGGCCCTGGTCTCGCATCTCCTGGCGCAGCCAGTCGATGGCGGCGCGGCTCCAGGCCAGGGTGCTGGGGTAGAGCCTGGGTGGCTGGGCGGTCAGCTCGGCCAGGCTGGCGGCTTGAGGTTTGTCCGGGATGAAGGCCTCGAGTGGCGACTCGCTCTGGGCGAGCTGGTCGTCGAGCAGGCCGGCGAAGATGTCTGAGAGGTCATTGGGGTCGTTGTCGCGCTCCAGCACCTCGGTCACCTGGGCTTCCTGCTCTTCCTGAGTTCGGCCGGCGCTGAACTCCGAGGGGTCACCGATGTTGCGGCTGGCCTGGTCGTCCTTGTCGATGAGCACCTCGAGCACGCGCTGGTCGCCGCGCACCTTGGGGTGCCTCGATTCAGTGAGCAGGTAGCGGATCTGGGGGGCTTGGGTCTGGCCGTAGCGATCGATGCGGCCATTGCGCTGTTGGAAGACCATCAGCGACCAGGGGATATCGAAGTGCACCAGGCGGTGGGCGCGGTGGTGAAGGTTGATGCCCTCGGCGGCCACGTCTGAACACAGTAGCAGGCGCAGCGGGCTGTCACCGCGGTTGAAGGCCTCCACTGTGGCCATGAGGTCACGATCGCGGTCGGTGCCACGCAGCACCGCCATCTGGTTGGCCTTGAGGCCGGCATCGGCGGGCAGGTGTTCCTCGAGGAAGGCGAGCGTGACCAGGCTCTCGGTGAAGATCACCAGACGATCATCGGCGTCGCGGTGCCAGCCCAGTTCGCCCTGTCCGGCCCTGTTGCCCAGCAGTTCGAGCAGTGCCTGGTACTTGCCGAAGCGCTCCGGGGTGACGGCGCGAACCGCCAGGGCCAGGCCTTCTAGACTCGAGATATCGTCATCACGTTCGGGGCTGGGTGCCTGCTTTTCAAGGCGCTTGAGTCGATTGGTGATGGTGCTCAAGCAGGCAGCCGGGCTGGAGAAGAGGGTCTTCTCCAGGCGGGTGCGGAACAGGCCGCTGCCGGCGGTGCGCTTGCCGTCCAGGGTGTGGAAGGTGACGTTCATCAGCTCGTCGAAGGCGTGCTCTTCTTCGCGGCTGGCCGGGGCGTGGTGGCGGGCGATCTCGCGGTCAGGGAAGTCGCCGAGTTGGTCGCGGACGTGCTTCTTGAAGCGGCGGATCACCAGGCCCTTGTCGCGGAAGTCCTCGTTGGCATAGTCGCTGGGATTGGCGATGGCGGTCGGGTCCAGCATGTTCATCAGGCTGGCGAAGCTCTCGGCCTTGCCGTCATGAGGCGTGGCCGAAAGCATGATCAGGGTGTCGGAGCGTGTGGCTAGCAGCCGGGCCAGGCGGGCGCGCTGCGAGGCGCCGTGGGCGCCGGCGCGCTCGGCGACGTTATGGGCCTCATCAATGATGATGATGTCCCAGTGGGCCTGCTCCAAGTAGTGGCGATACTCGATATCCTGCTTGAGGGTATCGATGGAGATGATCGCCCGGTCGAAGTAGTGGAAGGGGTTATGGTTGGCCGGTATGCGGCCCCGTACCCTGGCTAACCCCTGGGAGTCGAGTCGGGTCAGGGGGATGGTGAAGCGGTTCCAGAACTCTTGCTGGAACTGGCCAAGCATGGATTTAACCGCCAGCACCAGAATGCGCTTGCCGCGTCCGCGGTGGATCAGCTCGCTGGTCAGGATCCCGGCTTCCAGGGTCTTGCCGAGACCAACGGCGTCGGCGATCAGGATGCGCGCCCGGGGTTGGCCCAGCGCCTGACGAGTGGGTTCGAGCTGGAAGGGCAGGGCATCCATGGCGGCATGGTGGCCGAGGTGGATGCGATCATCTGCCGGGGCGGTATCGCGCAGCTGGGTGGCCAGGTTGAGCAGGCCGGCGCGGTAGCCCCGCGAGATGTCGTCGACCAATTCGGTGGTGGCCGGGTCGAGGATGCGGATCTCATCTTCCAGACGGCTGAGAAACTGGGCATCACGGCCGCGTACCAGTTCGGAAAGCCCGGTGCAGCCGAGCAGGTAGCCACCGTCGTTCGAATGATCCAGGCGCGTGAGGCGCCACTCCGCGTCGCGGATTTCCAGGCGCATGCCCGGCGCAAACTGCTGGTCTTGACCCATGCTTCCCCCCGACGTCTGCGAGCGGCCATGCTCCGATTCGAGGGACGTGCTCCTGGTTTGTCAGTCGTGCGTCCCTGCGACTCCTGGGCACTTTTCTGTTAAGTGCTCTAATAAATCTTAGCGTAACAAAGTGAAGAGGGGCTGTCTGTATTAGTCAACAGCGGCCTAAGCAGACGTCGCTTGCTCGCAGAGATCTCGCTCATCCACTGCCACTAATTGGCCAGGGACTAGAGCTCCGGCAGCGGTCGAGGATGGCATCCGAGATGCGATCGGCGAACTTGTTGGGGTGCCCGTCGGAGACCGACTCGGAAGTGAAGAGGTGGTGGCGGGTCATGAGCGGGCCTCCTTGCGCTGCTTTACCAACGCTTCCAGCTCGGCGGTGCCTCCCTTCACGCGGCAGTAGCCGCAGCCGAACTGATTAGAGCTGCTGCTGATCATCAGTCGATGGCTCTTTCCGGGGCAGTCGGCGTACCACGCGGAGGGGGAGGCACCGGCAGGCTCGGGTCGAAGGCCTAGTTTATGGGCCATGGCGATGATTGTGGCCTGGGACTGCGCTTCTGCCTCCTGGCGGTTGCGCTCAACCTCGGCCTCCAACTCGCCGACGATGCGGCGATGGACAGACTCGGTGATCAGGGGACCTTCGCGGAAGGCCTCGGGCCAGACATGGCCATGGCGGGCGGCGGTGAGGGCACGAAACAGGATCTCGACCCCCGTGGCGCGGGTACCCTGGCTGCCTGCCCATGCCACGCGCCCCTGCTGATAGGCGTTGGCCAACTGCTCCTCCCGCGGCTTGCCTGGGGCACCGTGGGTCAGGCCAGCGGCCCACAACTCGTCCAAGCCGTCATGGCGACGGAAGAACAGCGCCTCGGGGATCACGTCAACGACGCCCAGATGGATCTCCTGCAGGCAGGCAAGTTCGGCATCGTCGGGTACGCTCAAGCGGTTTTCGGGTTGCTTGAGCCAGACGTCCAACTCTAGGTCGTGGGGCGGCTGATGAAGGTAGGGCATGTGAACTCCTGGTTCCCCCTGGAATCGGTCGGCAAGCGCCGACTCGGGGGATGGGAGTCACGGCGCCGCTTTAGCTGCATTTCTATCCCGCCCGCAAGTTGGTGCTTAAATCGGCGGTGGCCCGAAGGCCAGACAACAAAAAATCCACTCAGCGTTTGCTAAAGCGGGCCTCTGGGGTCGCTTTAGCTGGATTTGTAGAGCGCCCGCAAGCTGGTGTTCAAATCGGCGCTGAGATAGACGTTAGCGGTGAGCTGAAAGGGTGTCAACGACGATGGCGGACGATGTTCATGACCCGTTGATTTCGTTGCTGATATCAACTTACTTCATGATCGAGATATAATGAAAGTCCAGCCATCCGAGAGGATCGCCTCATGACCCGAGTTCGACTCACGCCAAAGCAATCCCGGTTTGTAGATGAATATCTGATCGACCTCAATGCCACCCAGGCGGCCATCCGTGCCGGCTACAGTGAAAAGACCGCCCGGCAGGTGGGTGCCGAGAACTTGTCAAAACCTGACATAGCGTCTGCCATCGAGGCTCGGACCCAGGAGCGCTCAGAGCGAACCCAGATCAACGCCGACATGGTGCTGCAAGGCATCCTGCACAACGTCCGTCGCTGCGAGCAGGGCGAGGTCGTGCGCAATTCACGTGGCGAGCCCATGATGATTGAGACGCTCGATGGCGAGATGGCCGTGGCCTATCGTTATGACGCCAGCAACGCGCTGAAAGGCTACGAGATGCTGGGCAAGCATCTGAAGTTGTTCACCGACAGGCACGAGCATGAAGGCGCCGAGACAGTCACGCGGATTGAGTTGGTCGCTGCTGAAATGGAGCGCATGGAGCCCGAGGAGGCCAGCAAGCTGTATCGCGAGATGCTGAAGGAGCCAGGTAAGCGCAAGCACTAATTTATAACTTCACCACCTCACGGGCCCCGGCTTTGAGCTGGGGCCTTATCACCATGCCATCCGGGAGGATAGCACTATGAGCTAGTACGACTGGGAGACCATTGAGCGCGACTTACGCGCGGGCCAGCTCTCCATCCGTCACCTCGCCGCCAGGCACTAGGTGCCCGAGTCCACCCTGCGCAGCAGGGCCAGGGCGCTAGGCTGGCAGCGGGATCTTTCCGACGAAGTCCGCGCCGCCACCCGTGCCAAGCTATCGCGCACAGCGACGATGCGCGCATCATCCAGGCCGCCAGCGATGACGCGGCCTCTATTGTCGAGGCCCACCGCAAGTCCATCGCACAGTGGCGGATCATCGCCGAGCATCTCGCCCAACACCTGGCCACCATGGAAATCACGGACGAGAACCACGACAAGTTCTCGCGCAGCCTCAATGCCGGTATCGACGCCCTGATGAAGACCGTGAAGGGAGAGCGCTAGGCCTATCAGCTCGACTAAGATCAGAAAGCCGACTCGGAAAGCCCCTACGCGCACCTGAGCAGCGAGGAGCTGAGAGACAAGATTGACAGGCTGAACCAGAAGCTCGGCTACGTGAAGCAGGAAGACCCTTCTCAACTGATATAGAGCATTGTGAGCCAGGAGGGCGGAAAGCCTTCCTTGGCACTTCACCATTCCTTAGTGCTGGGTGCCGCGAGCTATAGGACGGCCGGGCCGAATACTTCCGGCGACACCCTTGCATGTGTCATCGTGGCTGAGGATGACACTGCTTGCTGTAGGAGATCGCCGAGTCTACTTGTAAGAGAGCGCAGTGACCTTGCCTCTCACATAATGAAGAGGAGAGATACCTACTTGTTACTGCAGCCGGTGGACTTGGATGCGCTGATCGATACCTTCAACCTGCATCTCGTATCCGCCGCGTAGCCGCATAATGACGACCCGTGGACTATAACTGTAGCTGTAGAGGTAGGAGTAGCTGCTCTGCTGCCAGATCTGACCATTCATTAGCCGAAAGATAGTCTCACCCTCCCAGCCTTCGAATTCACCATCAATGTGAGACTCGATGATGCTCCCACTGCTTCCTGATGCCGTGCCTCCACCCGCTACCTGCTGAATATTTAGCGCCTTCCCGTCTATCATCAATTGCCCTCGGTTAGGGCAGACCACCACCTCTGGGTAATACTCATAGAGATATTCATACTCATGGATCACTTCCCAAAATGACCCGTCCATCAGCTGGAAAATTTCGCCATGGTTGCCCATGAAGGGCGTAGGGGTTTGAACCGAGCTGTAATAGCAGCTGCCCAATGCCACTGATGAGGTCGTTGTCAGCAGCGCGCCGGCGAGTACTCCTAGGATTCCTTTTTTCATCACTTTTTCTTCCCTGCCGTCGTATTTTTCTGGTTTCTGAAACTCATCAAATAAGTGTGACAGGCGCAACACCTGCCTGAAGTTCATCTCGCATTGATTGGCTGCCTTCTTCCAGCAGGTCAGTATTGATTAGCTGACCATCTAAAGGGATAGCGCCTAGGGTTAACCTGACCCTCTGAGGACCCGCCAGCGTGAGGTGGTGGGTCTGTCCCGACCTGAGATGGGCTTGTTCAGGGTAGAGCAGTACGACTGATCCACATCCGTAGGCGGTGGCATAGGCCGCCATTTGATAGAGGTCCGCCGCCGAGAGTGCTGCCAGCGCAACGGGGCCTTCGATGCGTTTCCACTTGGTATCCAGAATGACCACCGGGCGCCCCCTGACATCCCGCAGGCTGATATCGGGACGCATCTGCAGGCGGCCGCGGCCGTTATCTTCCTGGCCCAGGTAGCGGCGAGGGCCTTGCTCCATCAGCTTGAGCCCATGACGGCTCGCCAACGGCCTGAGCCGGCTGGCGGTATAGCGCTCGAAGAGACGGTTCATGTCGAAGAGCAGGCTGAAGGCCTGCTGGCGCCCGGAGCGGGCATCCAGGAATTGGCCGTCCAGGAACAGATGGGCCAGCGCCACCAGCGGGTAATAGCGACTCTGCATCCGGTTGAGCTGATCGGCCGCGGGCCCCCGTTCATGGTGAGCAAGGGTGCCGACCTGGCCGAATCGCATGCGCAGGGCGTGGAGCTGCTGAGCCAGCATGGGGCTGGTGCAGAGTAATATCACCAACCGCAAGGCGCTGTGGAGCAGGCGGTTGACCGGAATGTCGGCGACCAGCTCGCTGTATCGGCAGGCCAGGCGCTGTGGCTTGAAGAGGTTCTCGCGCTGCTGACGCACCAGGTCGATGCGACCGCGTACCTGATCCAGGGTGTCGTCGATGTCCCGGTAGTCGCGCAGCAGCCCCTGCTGAAGCTGTCGTTCCAGCAGATGGGCGAAATGGCGGATGAACAGGTCCAGCAGGGTGGTTCGATTGGTCGCCAGTCCCGCACCCAGGTTGTCCACGCCCTCCAGGTCACCGGCGCAGGCGAGCATGGTCAGTAGGGTGTCACGCTGCTGAGCTTCGGTCTGGTAGGGAGTGAGTTTAGGCAGCACCTCCACCTGCAGCCCGTCCACCTGAACCACGCCGCAGAACTGGGTAAACTTAACCCGCCGGTGGCCCCACTGCAGGCAGCCGGGTGGAAGCACCCCTTCCGCGGAGGCTAGCGCCTCGACTTCATGCAGCGCTAGGTCGCGCCCCTCGCCGAAATCCAGCCAGCCATGCTCGTAGGCGGTCAGCTGCCTCATGCCTCGCCTTCCAGCGACTCGTAGATCTTCCTGATAGCGTCGGCGCTGATCTCATCAGGCGCTTTTACCCGGTAGTCTGGTCGCTCAGCCAGCAAATCGTCGCTGCCGGGGAATAGCTGGGCCGGGTCGAGGGTGGTGGCGGTGATCAGCTGCTGCTCGGCATCGGCCCCTTCATCGGCCAGCACTCGGCGGATCTGGCGCCAGTCGTCATAGAAGTACTCCGCCAGCATGGGGATGATGTCGAAGACCATCACCTGGCGCAGGGCATCGAGATCCTTTACATCAGTGAGGTAGGCGTGGCCGAAGGTCTGATCGCGGTGCAGCAGATAGCGCAGGCGTAGGTTGATGGCCTTGAGCAGTGCGCGCAGATTGAGAAGGCTACCCTCGCCGTCGGGGATGTAGCCGTCCCCTTGGCTGCCAGGAATCCGCTTGGGCTCCGGCATCAGTTCCTGAAAGTGGAAGCGCCGCCGCAGCGCGGCATCCATCAGCGCGATGGAGCGGTCGGCGGTGTTCATGGTGGCGTAGATATCGAGGTTCTTGGGCACCCCGAAGCGCTCGCCGGAGTAGGGCAGCACCAGTTCGATCCCTTCGACCAGCTGGCCCTCCTCGTCCCACCAGGCGCGCTTGTCGGCCTCGATCAGGGTGATCAGCTCGCCGAAGATGCGCGAGATGTTGCCGCGATTGATCTCGTCGATGAACAACGCATAGCGCTGGTGGGGGTCCTGGCTGGCACGCTTACAGAACGCCTTGAACAGACCGTCGCGAACCTCATAGCTGATGCCGCCTTCCTCCGTCGTCTGCGGGCGAATCCCCTCGACGAAGTCCTCATAGCTGTAGGACTGGTGGAAGGTCACCGTCAGGTGGCGCTTGATACGGGCGTCGTCGCTGGCGGGTCCCCTTTGCAACTGGGTGAGTTTCTCACGCAGTTCCTCGCCCACTTCCTCCCACTCGCCGGTCAGGATCCAGCGTCCGCCATGCTGCTTGTCGAAGACCAGCGGTGAGATTCGCTTCTCGGCGGCCGTCTTGACCGTTTCCGAATCCAGCACCGCGTGCTGCTGTAATGTCCCCCAGCAGGTCTGGCGCAGGTGGGGGTTGTTGGCCCGCCCTTGTACCCGCGCCTTGGCCTTGAAGTAGGGGTGAATCAACAGCTGGTTCACGCTGGCATTTCCGCCCAGGTGTGCCAGCGCCAGGGCGATGGCCTCCCACCAGGAGGTGTTCGCCAGCTGCTCCTCCAGCCATTCGCCGGTGGGCGCCTGATTGGCCTGGCTCTCGTAGCGCGGCATCAAGTGGATGCGCAGGTGATAGGTCTTGCCGGTGCCGGGGGGGCCGTAAAAGATCGTGTTGACCGGTCGGGCGATCTGGATGGCCTGCTGCTTGGGGGTGTCGGGCTTGGCGGCAGAGACCTTCACCGGGGGCAGCTTCTCCCACAGCTTGCCGACCAGCTTGGCCGAGAGTGACTTGATCTCGATGCCCGAACCCTGCGGCGACCAGGTCTGACCGTCAGTAGTGCCGGCCTGGAGGTCGGCCATGCTGATGTAGGCGTCCACATCAGGGTCGCGCAGGTCGGTCAGGGTTATATCGACGAACCGAGCGGTATCTCCGTTGGCGGCCCGCTCCGGATCGTAGTGGGCATCCTCATACGGCGCCGAAGCGATATTGCCGCGGGCGATCAAGCCCCGCGGTTCCTGCCCCACACGCACCAGATACAAGGTTTCACCCTCACGCGGCTGGATGGAGGAGGTTCGCCACGGCAAGGTAACGTTCTCTCCGCTGGCGATCTTGAGTCGGTCATCCTGGTACGACTTCCAGGGCCAGTGGTCCGGGCTCCAGGCCATCAGCCAGCTTCGTTGCGTCTGCTGCCAGCTATCGACCCAAGGCGACACATAGAAATCGACATCGGTACCGTACTCCTTCTCGAGTCTTGTACGCAGTTCCAGTAGAGCCTCGTCGAGCTCTCTGTCGAGCATATTTCTGATCCTGGACTTGGGTAATCCGGAAATCGACTCTAGGACGGCTGTCTTGTCTCGGGTCACCGAGATTCGCTCGAAATCACTGGGAAAGAGCAAAAAACGCAAGACATGCCGGAACTGGCGAGCTCCTTCCCTTGGGATGCTGGCCATCCAGTCGCAGAACTCCCAGGGAGAATTCAAGAGTTTCTGGCGTGTGGAGGCATCCAATTGCTTGAAGGCTCTCATGACATCGATGAGAAATACCAGCTCGCGCCAGCGATGGGTATTAAAACCCGTCCCCGTGCTCCCTACGCCAATAAGAACATGGTCAGCAATCAATGGGGTGTCGACCGGGAAGGGTAATCCGCTCAATTCCCAGATCTGACGGATCTGACTGCGTTTGGTATCGGGTTTAATATTGCTGGAGAATAGCAGCAGAAGCCAGTTGAGCTCCGCCATCAGTTGGATGGCCTCAGGAGAGGCATCAGCCAATTGCATAGCCAGCTTGTCGGTGAAAGTTTCGCCCCCCTCGATCGGATTCTGGTTGAAGGCACGCTCCAGTTCATCGAGGTGCTTCAATGTCCATAGGCTGGTATCTGTGAACAGACTCCCATCCTCAAGCAGGCAGTGATCCCGCCACCGCTGAGCCGCATTTAGCAGGGCATCTATTTCGTGATGAGGGTTGTATCGACTCATGTCTCTCTCTCCTGCCATTCCTTGATCTTCTGGATGCAGCGGCTAAGATCATCCCGAACTTCATATACCCAGAACCGCTTGATTTCCCAGCCAAGCTCGAAAAGTCGCAGATTGCGCATCTGGTCGCGACGGCACAGTTCGCCAGTCCAATTGCGGTGGTAACGTTCGCCGTCGATCTCGATGTTCAACTTGCGCTCGCCATCGAACAGTGCGAAGTCGAGGTCATACTTCTCGACCTTGTACTGCGGGATGGCGCGTATGCCCGCCTGATACATGGCGCGATAGAACAGGCGCTCCCAGTCGGATACACGCTCTGGGTTGCTCACGGTCGGATACTCCGGGCCGAGGTCCTCCTGCCAGTGTTCCTGCGCGCGCTTGGTCTGCTGTTGGAGTGCCTGGGAGTAGCGAGCAAAGCGTTGTTTTGGCGTTTAGCTTCGGCCGGCTGCCGGCTGCCGGCTGCCGGCTTCTTGGTGGCTGGCTGTTGCCTGTGATGGAGCTTAGCATCCTAAGTCTACCAAGGAGGAGAGCTGCGCCGAGGGCTGTGTCAGTTTTGTCAGGGGGGCGGGATGAGGTGATCGGAGTCGCCACGAAGCCCGCAAGGGGGAGGGAGGTCGGGCCAGGGCAGGTTCGATGGTTCAGCGTTGCTGGCTGTTTCCGAAGCTTGTCACCTATATGTCACCTGCGGCACAGCCCAACAAAAAATCGCCATCGGCATTAGATGTAAATAGCTGCTTTATATATAGATTCTGGTGCCCCCATCAGGATTCGAACCTGAGACCTTCCCCTTAGGAGGGGGACGCTCTATCCAGCTGAGCTATGGGGGCGAGACGTGGCGCATTATAAGCGCCTGAACCGCCGAGATAAACCCGCGGCTGCCCTGGCAGCCGCCGCCACCCATGAGTCCGGGGCGATTACCGGGTAGAATGCGCCGCAAACCCGCTTCCGGTGGCCGGCATGACCGAACCCGTTTCTCCCCTCTCGCCGGCAGGCGATCGTCACTTCGACGGCCTGGCCGACAAGTTCGCCGCGAGTCTCTATGGCGGGGCCCGCGGCGAGCTGCGCCTGGCACTGCTCGACCGCCTGCTGCCCGAGATGCTCGACCTTCAGGGCCAGCCGCTGCTCGACGTGGGGGGTGGCCTGGGGCAATTGGCCGGCTGGTTCGCCGGGCGTGGCCATGCCGTGACGCTGGCCGAACCCTCCGCCGAGATGCTCGCGCGGGCCCGGGAACCCCTGCAAGAGCAAAACGTGCGCTTCCTTCAGGCCCCGCTTCAGGACCTCCCCGAACAGGCGCCCGGGCCCTGGCCGCTGATCGCCTGCCACGCGGTACTGGAGTGGCTGGCCGACCCGCGCGTCGCCCTGGCCCTGCTGGCGGGCCTGCTGGCGCCGGGCGGGCAGCTCTCGCTGATGGTGTTCAATCGCGACGCGCTCAGGCTCTCCAACGTGGTCAAGGGCAACCTGGAGAAGGCCCTGGCCGACCGGCTCGAGGGCAAGGGGCTTCGCAAGCGGTTGACACCGATCTCGCCGCTGACCCATGGGCAGGTGGAGGCCTGGAGCGCCGAGAATGGGCTGGTGATCCGCGAGGTGGCGGGCATTCGGGTGTTCTCCGACTACCTGCGTCGGCCACCGGAAAGCCAGGCCGAGCGGGAACGCCTGCTGGCGCTGGAGCATCGCTACTGCCGGGTGGATCCTCACTGGCGGCTGGGCCGCTACCTGCTCTATACCCTGGAGCGTCCGACGCATCCCCCACAGGAGGCGAGCGAATGAGCGCAGAGACCCCCGTCTGCCAGCTGCTGGAGCGACAGGCGTTCGATTATCGCGGTTGGCTGTGGGTGGCGCCTCCTCGGGACCGCTGGCTGGAAGCGGGGCAGGGGAGCCTGCTCTCCGCCGACCAGTCGGTGCTCTCGGCCTGGCAGGCCCGGGGGCGGTCGGCGGTCTCGCCCTTCGAGGTCGTCGAACCGGCTCCCCCGGGCGTGGTGCTGTTCTGGCCCAAGAGCCATGCCCTGGGCGAATGGTGGCTGCTGTGGCTCTGTGCCCACCTGCCAACCGGCACCCCGCTGCAGCTGGTGGGCGAGAATCAGGGGGGCATCAAGCGAGTGCTCAAGGTGCTGGCGGCCCTGGGGCTTGGGTGTCGCAAGGTGGACAGCGCCAGGCGCTGCGGCCTCTACGCAACCCGTCTCGGCCGGGTGGGGATAGACCCCGATGAGGCCTGGAAGAGCTTCGAGGCCGATGGCTTGCGGCTGGTCAGCCACCCCGGGGTCTTCGGTCACGGCAAGCTCGACGATGGTACCCGTCTGCTGCTGGAGCAACTGCCTGGTGTGTTGGGAGAGACGCTGGGAGAGGTGACTGACGAGTTGCCCGGCAATGTTCTCGCCGATGTTCTCGATATGGGCTGTGGCGACGGCATCCTCGCCGCCTGGCTGGCGCGGAGAGGGGTGCGGGTCACGGCGGTGGACGTCAACGGTTTCGCGGTGGAGGCGACGCGCAGGACGCTGGCGGCCAATGGGCTTTCCGGCGAGGCCCTGGCAAGCGATGTCTATTCGGCGCTCGGCGCCCGGCGCTTCGACGCCATCGTCAGTAATCCGCCCTTCCACCAGGAGCGAGCGATCGACTATGGCCCGGCGGGGCGGCTTATCAGTGAGGCGCCCGATCACCTGAACCCCGGGGGCCAGCTGATCATGGTGGCCAACGCCTTCCTGCCCTATCCGGATCTGCTCACACGCGCCTTCGGCGCCTTCGAGACCCTGGCCGACGACCGTAGCTTTCGGGTCTATCGGGCCGTCAAGGACGGATCGAGTACCTGATCAGGCTTGGGGGTCGCGATAGGCGATCTCGGTGATGAGGTAGGTGGTCTCGCCCCCGGGGGCGGCGACGATCGCCTCATCGTCCAGCGACTTGCCGAGCAGTGCCTTTGCCAGGGGAGCGTCCACGCTGATCCAGTGCTTGCCGGTGTCGGTCTCATCGTGGCCGACGAGGCGGATGGCCAGTTCCTCGCCCTCTTCGTCCTCCAGGGTAACGAAGGCACCGAAGTAGACCCTCTGGGTATCCGCCGGGAGCCGGCCCACCACCGTCAGTTCGTCGAGGCGCTTGGTGAGGTAGCGGATGCGGGCGATGACCCGGTTGAGCTCCTTCTTGTTGTAGGTGTAGTCGGCATTCTCGCTGCGATCGCCCAGTGCCGCCGCCTCGCCCACCTTGGCGGAGAGGGCAGGGCGCTTGACCCGCGACAGGTGGTCGAGGATGCCGCGCAGCCGCTCGGCCCCCTCGGCGGTGATCAGGTTGCTCTTGGGTTCCTGACGCGGGTCCTTGGCGGGGTCGCGCCAGCGCGTCATGTTGCGGCCCTTCATCCGTCGCGTCCTCCTGTCGTCGAGAGACGCAAGATACGCCATCGGATCACCCGTCGCCAAGCCGCTGGACGCCCGTCGTCGAGGGGGCGCCTTCGGGGCAGGGCGGTTGGCATTCCTGCTCCCGGTACTGATAATGGTCACTTTGTGTGATCGGGAGACCGGCATGAGCGACACTCGTCCGCCTGTAGACGATCATGATCTCACCCTCACGGCACCCTTCACGGCCGCCGACGTGGCGCTGGAGGAGCGACGCTGCCTGCACGAGGGGTTCTTCCGCCTGGAGGAGCTCCATCTGCGCCATCGCCTCTTCGAGGGCGGCTGGAGCGACCGGATGGTGCGCGAGGTACACCATCGCCATGATGCCGTGGGTGTGCTGCTCTACGACGTGGAGCGCGATGCCTTGGTGCTGGTGGAGCAGTTTCGGGCCGGGGCCATCGACGACCCCGACTCCCCCTGGAAGCTCGAGGTGGTGGCCGGGCTGGTCGAGCGCGGCGAGGGTGTCGCCGAGGTAGCCCGTCGCGAGGCCATGGAGGAAGCCGGCTGCGAGGTGGGCGAGCTGATCGAGCTGCACACCTACTACCCCAGCCCAGGGGCCTGCGACGAGCGTGTCACCCTGTTCTGTGGACTGGTCGACAGCCGTGGTCTCGGTGGGGTGCATGGGCTGGACGAGGAACACGAGGATATCCGCGTGCATGTGTTACCGTTCATTCGGGTCTGGGAACTCCTCCAGGCCGGTCGACTCGACAACGCCATGTGCCTGATCGCCTTCCACTGGCTGGCCGGTGAGCGTGCATCGTTGCGAGCAAGGAGGTAGCGTGCCGAGAAACGCCTATGTCACCGACCTGAAGACCCTGCAGGGCGAATGCACCGCCAACTTCATCCGGCTCAGCCGGCTGCTGGGTGACCTGGCGGTCGGCGAGACCCGTGAGGTTGCGCTGGTCAAAAATGGCCGTCGTCTGGGGGCACTGTGCCTCAAGCTCCAGGAGCGTGCTCCCTACACCAGCATCGTGCGCGTCTCCCAGCGTGGAGGGCTCGATGCCGTGATCGATACGCCGCGCATGCGCGTGCACCTTTACCACGACGTGCGCATGGCTGAGGTCACCGACTTCCAGCGTCAGCGCCACTTCCACGGCCGCTACCGCTATCCCAACTCCCGCATGCATCAGCCCGACGAGAAGCTGCAGCTCAACCGTTTCCTCGGCGAGTGGCTGGAGCATGGACTGGCCCATGGCCACTCCCTCGACCTGCCCCAGATGCCTTCATGAGAGTTGCCCTGAGAAGCCTTCTGGCCCGATGCGTCTGATCCAGATCACCGACTGCCACCTGCTGGCCGATCCCTCGGCGCATGGCCGGATCGGTGTTCCGCTGCGCCAGCTTGACGCCGTGGTGGAGGCGGTCAACCGCGCTCGACCGCAACGGGTGCTGGTCACCGGAGATGTCAGCCAGGACGAGACGGCGGCCTCTTACCGGCTGGCCGAGCGGGCCCTGGCGCAGCTCGACGCCCCCTGGTGCTGGCTGCCGGGCAACCATGACCAGCCGACGTTGATGGCCGAGTGCCACGCGCTGCATGACGAGCTGGACCTGGATGACTGGCGCGTTCTGCTGCTGGATACGCATATCAGCGGCCAGCCGGGGGGTGAGCTGGGGGCGCTGCGCCTGGCGGACCTGGGCGAGCGGCTCGCCGGCGATGACCGGCCGACGCTGCTGATGATGCACCATCCGCCGCTGCCCGTCGGCTCGGCCTGGCTCGACGAGATCGGCCTGGCCGATGCCGGGGCCTTCTGGCGCGTGGTCGCGCCCCATTCCCAGGTGCGGGGGGTGTTCTTCGGCCATGTGCATCAGGCCTTCCAGGGCGTTCATGCCCTGGCCGACCGTGAGGTGGCGGTCTACGGCTGCCCCGCCACCACCGACCAGTTCCTGCCCGGCTCCACGACCTTCGCCCTCGACGAGGCCTCGCGGCCCGGCTATCGCCTCATCGATCTGGGGAAGGGCGGGTTCGAGACCCGGGTGGAACGCGTCGATCTCTGATGATCTTATAGTCGAAATTAGCATAAAAAGATAGTCATTGATTCTTTTGAGTTATTATCGACTCGACGTTACCCTGTGTCGCATGATCTCTCCCGCCCAATGTCATGCGAGGTAGCCGGGCCATGAGCAGTCTTTCCGCACCGTCCCGCGAGAACGCCGTCGAGGCCGCCGCCCGCGACCTGACGCCCTCGCGCCAGCGACTCACCCATCTGCAGCAGCTCGAGGCCGAGTCGATCCACATCATCCGCGAGGTGGTGGCGGAGTTTGCCAACCCGGTGATGCTCTACTCCATCGGCAAGGACTCCTCGGTGATGCTGCACCTGGCGCGCAAGGCCTTCTATCCCGGCCCGCCGCCGTTCCCGCTGATGCACGTCAACACCACCTGGAAGTTCCGCGAGATGATCGAGTTCCGCGACCGCATGGCGGCGGAATCCGGCATGGAGCTGATCGAGCACATCAACGAGGAGGGACGCGCCGCCGGCATCAATCCCTTCGACCACGGCTCCAGTGGCTATACCGACGTGATGAAGACCGCGTCCCTCAAGCAGGCCCTGGACAAGTACGGCTTCGATGCCGCCTTCGGCGGGGCGCGCCGCGACGAGGAGGCCAGCCGCGCCAAGGAGCGTGTGTTCTCCTTCCGCGATCGCCATCACCGCTGGGATCCCAAGAACCAGCGCCCGGAGCTCTGGAACCTCTACAACGCCCGGGTCAACAAGGGTGAGTCGATCCGCGCCTTCCCTCTCTCCAACTGGACCGAGCTGGACATCTGGCAGTACATCCATCTCGAGGGTATTCCCATCGTGCCGCTCTACTACGCCGCCCCGCGCCCGGTGGTCGAGCGCGACGGCATGCAGATCATGGTCGACGACGACCGCCTGCCCATCAATGAGGGCGAGGTGCCGGAGGAGAAGTGGGTGCGCTTCCGCACGCTTGGCTGCTACCCGCTGACCGGCGCCGTGGAGTCCCGGGCGGATACCCTCCCCGAGATCATCCAGGAGATGCTGCTCACCCGGACCAGCGAGCGCAGCGGCCGCGCCATCGACCACGACCAGGCGGGCTCCATGGAGAAGAAGAAGCGCGAGGGCTATTTCTGATGTCACACCAGTCCAACCTCATCGCCGACAATATCGAGCAGTATCTTCACGAGCACGAGAACAAGGACCTGCTGCGCTTCATCACCTGCGGCAGCGTCGACGACGGCAAGTCGACCCTCATCGGGCGGCTGCTGCACGACTCCAAGATGATCTTCGACGACCAACTGGCGGCGATCACCCAGGCCTCGAAGAAGAGCGGTACCACCGGCGAAGCGGTGGATCTCGCGTTGCTGGTCGATGGCCTGCAGTCCGAACGGGAGCAGGGCATCACCATCGACGTGGCCTACCGCTTCTTCTCCACCGACAAGCGCAAGTTCATCATTGCAGATACGCCGGGGCACGAGCAGTACACCCGCAACATGGCGACCGGCGCCTCCACGGCGAGCCTGGCGATCATCCTGATCGATGCCCGTTACGGCGTGCAGACCCAGACCCGCCGGCACAGCTTCATCGCCGACTTGCTGGGCATCCAGCACCTGGTGATCGCGGTCAACAAGATGGACCTGGTCGGCTTCGACGAGGCCCGTTTCGAGGAGATCGTCGCAGAGTACCGTGAGTTCGCTGAGCAGCTCGACGCCCCCGACATCCACTTCGTGCCGCTCTCGGCGCTGGAGGGCGACAACGTCGTCAACCGCAGCGAGAAGACCCCGTGGTACTCGGTCGATGGACAACCAGGCCCGCCGCTGCTCGAGCTGCTGGAGGGCGTGGAGATCAGCCGTGACCGCAACCTGATCGACCTGCGCCTGCCGGTGCAGATCGTCAACCGCCCCGACCTCGACTTCCGTGGCTATGCAGGCACCCTGGAGGCGGGCATCCTGCGCCCGGGCCAGGCCATCAAGGTCCTGCCCTCCGGGCGGACCTCGACGGTGGAGCGAATCGTCACCTTCGACGGCGACCTGGAGGCCGCCTGGCCGGGCCAGGCGATCACCGTCACCCTGAGCGATGAGATCGACATCTCGCGCGGCGACTGGATCGTCGCCGAGGATGCAGAGGTCGCCCTGGCCGATGCCTTCGAGGCCGATATCGTCTGGATGCACGACGAGGCGCTGGCGCCCGGGCGCCAGGTCGATATCCGCCTGGCCGGACGCTCCGTATCGGGCCAGGTCGGCGAGATCCTCCACCAGGTGGACGTCAACAGCCAGGCGCGCCATCCGGCCGGACGTCTCGAGCTCAACGCCATCGCCCGCTGCCGGGTCGAGCTGACCGCCGAGGTGCCGCTGGACGACTACGCCACGAGCCCGGGCACGGGCAGCTTCATCGTCATCGACCGGCTCTCCAACGTCACGGTGGGGGCGGGAATGATCCGTGCCGTCGCCCGGTCCGGCCTCCGCCCGGCCGGCGAGGTGGACTGGACCGGCTTCGAGCTGGAGCTCAACGCCCTGGTGCGCAAGCACTTCCCTCACTGGGAGGCCAAGGACTTGCGCGAGCTTCTGCGGTGATTTCTGGTAGGTTGCTGCGATAAGGGGTGCCGGGGGACAGGTCGTGGAGGGGGTCCTATGCCATGGATGGCATCGGTAGCGTACAGGGACGTATTCACAGCGCCCACTCGGAGGCCTGTCACCGGGTATGCCCATCCCACTGGGCTAAATCAGGAAACCGGCTCTGGTAGGGTAGGTCCAATGATCTGACCCTACTCCGGAGCCTGCCCGATGATCGTCCTGGCAATCGCACTGCTGCTGGCCCTGTTCCTGCTGCCCAATGTCTGGGCCAAGTGGGTGCTGGCGCGCCATGCCCGGGGTCGCGAGGACTACCCCGGCACCGGGGGCGAGCTGGCCGACCACCTGATCCGGCGTCTGGGCCTAGAGGGTGTCAAGGTGGAGGAGACCGATCAGGGCGACCACTATGACCCGGAGGCGCGTCGGGTTCGGCTCTCGCGTGGCAATTATACGGGGCGCTCGCTCACGGCGGTTACGGTGGCGGCCCACGAAGTGGGTCATGCCATCCAGCACCAGCAGGGCTATGCGCCGCTGCTGGCCCGCTCCCGGCTGATCGCGGTGGCGCAGAAGGCCGAGAAGATCGGGGCACTGCTGATGATGGCCGCCCCCTTCCTCTTCGCCTTGACTCGCCTTCCCGGTGGCCTGGCCATCGTGGTGGCCGCGGCGGTGATCAGCTTCGGTACCGCGGCGCTGGTGCACCTGGTCACCCTGCCCGTGGAGTTCGATGCCAGCTTTCAGCGGGCGCTGCCGATGCTCAAGGAGTACATCCCCGCCAGCGACATGCCCGGCGCCCGCCATGTGCTCACCGCCTGTGCCTTCACCTATGTGGCGGCCTCGCTGGCCAGCATCCTCAACCTGGGCCGGTGGCTGGTGATCCTGCGTCGATAGCGTCCCTATTCCGGCCGGTTGGCCATTACCACCGCGCGCCGCGGGGCGGGATGGCCCTCGCGGGTCAGGGTCGGGTCGTCGCGGTCGAGGAAGTCGGAAAGCGACTGGAAGGTCATCCAGTCGGTGGCGCGCTGCTCGTCGGTGGTCGTCAACGCCTCGTCCACTACCCGCACATTGCGAAAGCCGCAACGCTCGAGCCACTGGCAGAGCGCGGCGGAAGAGGGCAGGAAGTAGACGTTGGGCATGGCGGCGTAGCGCTCTCCGGGCAGCAGCACCGTGGTGGCGTCACCCTCCACTACCAGGGTCTCCAGAACCAGTTCGCCGCCCGGGCGCAAGGCTTCCTTCAACTGCAGCAGGTGCTCCAGCGGCGAGGGACGGTGATAGAGCACGCCCATGGAGAACACCGTGTCGAAGAAGCCGAGCCGTTCGGGCACCTCCTCGATGCCCACCGGCAGGAAGTGGGTTCGCTGGCCGTCGGCGTCGCCGACGAAGTGGCGCAGGGCCCGGAACTGCCAGAAGAAGCGCGGTGAGGGGTCGATCACCAGCACGAAGGAGGCGCCGGCGCCGGCCATGCGCCAGGCGTGATAGCCGTTGCCGCCGCCTACATCGAGTACCCGTCTCCCGGCCAGCGGGGCCAGGTGCGGGGCGACTCTTTGCCATTTCCAGTCCGAGCGCCATTCGGTGTCGATGTGGATGCCTGCGAGCTGATAGGGCCCCTTGCGCCAGGGCATGAGCGTGCTCAGCAGGTTCTCGCACCGGCGCCGCTGGCTCTCGTCCAGGGCGGCCTCGATGCTAACCGTGTCGCGATCCAGGTGGACGCGGCGCGTCTCGGGCAGCTTGGGCAACTTGGCCACGGCCTTCTCCCAGGCGGGCAGGTCACCAAAACGCCGGCGGTCCAGCCCTCGGGCCAGCTGGTCGGGCAGCCGGGCCAGCCAGATATCCAGCCCCTGGTCGAGAAAGGCGCGGTAGAGGTCGCGGTGTTCGGGCGCGATCGGCACCTTACTCCCCCCTGGGCGCCGGGGCGACGGCGTCCTTGAAGGCGATCAGCGAGGCGAAGTTGAGGAACTGGAACCAGGTCTGCGATCGGGGGAAGCCGGCCCGGGCCAGTCGCTCGTGATGGCCCTCCAGGGTGTCTGGCATCAGCACGTTTTCCAGCGCCGTGCGCTTCTGGCTGATCTCCATCTCGCTATAGCCGTTGGCCCGTTTGAAGTCGTGGTAGCGTTCCACCAGCCAGGCGTTTTCCTGCTCGTCGGCGGCCCTGATCTTCTCCGAGAGCACCAACACTCCGCCGGGCTCCAGCGCCTCGAACAGGCGCGCGACCACCGCGTCGCGGTCCTGTGGGGCCAGGAACTGCAGGGTGAAGTTGAGCACGACCATGCCCGAAGGCCGGTAGTCGAGCCGGCGGATGTCCTCCTCGATCACCTCGATGGCATGCGCCGGACACTCGGCCGCCAGGGTCTCCCGGGCCCGCGCGACCATGGCCGGGGAGAGGTCCACGCCCGTATAGCGGAAGGCGTCCGGCGGGAGGGTGCCGGCCAGCGCCAGGCCGGCCGCCCCCAGCGAACAGCCCAGGTCATAGACGTGGGCGCCGTGGCGCAGGTGGCGGGAGGCAATCAGGCCCAGCATGCCCAGTATCTGGCCGTACCCCGGCACCGAGCGTCGGATCATGTCGGGAAAGCAGGCGACGACCTTCTCGTCGAACGAGAAGCGCGCCACCCGGTCGAGGGGTGTCGAAAAGATCGCGTCACGGTAAGATGCGTCACTCATGGAACAGGCCGGATAGCATGGAGTAAGGGGCGCCATTCTACGCCTCGACCACATCGGCTGCACGACAGGAGGTCCAGAACTAACCCATGACACAGCCCACCATCGACCAGCGTAGTGCCTGGCAGGCCCTGGCCGAACACGCCGATGGGATGCGTGCCGCCCACCTCGGCGAGCTCTTCGCCGGCGAGCCCGGTCGCCACGCGGCCTTTACCCGCCAGGCGGCGGGCCTGACCCTGGATCTCTCCAAGCAGCGCTGGAACGAGGTGACCCTGGGGCGCCTGCTCGACCTGGCCCGTGAGGCCGAGGTGCCCGAGGCCATCCGCGCCCTGCTCGCCGGCGAGCGGGTCAACCGAAGCGAGGATCGGCCGGCCCTGCACACCGCCCTGAGGCTGCCGCCGGAGGCCAGCCTGGTGGTGGAAGGTGAGGATCTGGTGCCCTCGGTGCACGCGACGCTGGATCGCATGGCGACCATGGTCGAGCGCTTCCACGAGGGACAATGGCGCGGCGCCACCGGCCGCGCGATTCGTGATGTGGTCAACCTGGGCGTCGGCGGTTCCGACCTGGGACCGCTGATGGTGACCCACGCCCTGGCCGACTATCGCCCGGAGGGGATACACGCCATCGATGTGCACTTCGCCTCCACCATGGACGGCTCCCAACTGGCCGACTACCTGTCCCGGCTCAACCCCGAGACCACCCTCTTCGTGCTCTCGTCGAAGTCCTTCACCACCATCGATACCCTCACCAACGCCCGCACAGCGCGTGACTGGCTGATGGCTCGCCTGATGGGCGAGAGCCGCGAGGAGGGCGTCGACGCCGAACTGGTGATGCGCCAGCACTTCATCGGGATATCGGCGAGCACCGACAAGATGAGCGAGTGGGGCATCGCCGAGGCCCACCAGCTGGAGTTCTGGGAGTGGGTCGGCGGGCGCTACTCCCTGTGGGGGGGCATCGGCCTGCCCATCGCCCTGGTGGTCGGCATGGCGAACTTCCGCGAGCTGCTGGCCGGCGCCCATGCCATGGATAGCCACTTCCGCGAGGCGCCCCTGGAGGACAACCTGCCGGTAATGCTGGCCCTGGCGGGGATCTGGAACGTCAACTTCCTCGACATCCGGGCACACTCGATCCTGCCCTACGACGGCCGTCTGGAGTACTTCGCCGCCTATCTCGAGCAGCTGGAAATGGAGTCCAACGGCAAGTCGGTGACCCATGATGGGCAGGCCGTGGGATACTCCACCTGTCCGGTGCTCTGGGGACAGCTGGGCCCCAATGCCCAGCATGCCTTCTACCAGCTGCTTCACCAGGGCACCCAGTCGGTGGAATGTGACTTCATCGCTTCCCTGGTGCGCTATGACGATGTGGAGGATCCGGCCACGCGTGATCACCTGATGGGCCAGCATCGCCTGTCGCTCGCCAACTGCTTCGCCCAGTCGCGTGTGCTGATGCTCGGCGACGAGGCCATAGACGATGAGGGTCCGCGACCGGTTCACAAGCGCTATCGCGGCAACCAGCCCTCCAGCACCCTGCTGCTCGACCGGCTCACGCCGGCGAGCCTGGGGGCGCTGATTGCCCTCTACGAGCACAAGGTGTTCGTCCAGGCGACCATCTGGGACATCAATCCCTTCGACCAGTGGGGCGTGGAGCTGGGCAAGAAGATCGCCGGCGAGACGCAGCGGATCCTCGAGCATCAGGGGGACATCGCCAGCATGGATGACTCCACCCGCGGCCTGATCGAGGCCGTCTGGGCGGCGGAGGACGGCCCGTGATGAAACTGGCTGTTTGTACAGGGGTTGCGGTATGCTGAGTGCTGCCCCGAGGATGCCGTCCGCCAGCGGCGTGCTCTACCTGCATGGTTTCAACAGCGGCAGCGGTTCGCCCAAGGCGGCCCTGATGCGTGGCGCCTGCGAGCGACTCGGTCTGCCCTGTGCGACCCCGCAGTTGCCGCACCGGCCACATGCCTCCCTGGTGCTTGCCGAGTCAAGGCTCCGGGAGCTTGGGCCGGCGCCTATGGTGGTGGGCAGTTCCATGGGCGGCTTCCTGGCGACCCTGCTCGCCGAGCGCCATGATCTGCCGGGGGTGCTGATCAACCCGGCGGTGGCCCCGGCGGAGCTGGTGTCGGACTGGGTCGGCGAGCGCTTCGACAACGACTACACCGGCGAGCGCTTCGCCATCGAGGAGGCGCATCTCGAGGAGCTCGAGGCGTTGACCCCCGAACGGGTCACGGCCGGGCGCTACCTGCTGCTGCTGGGCACGGCCGACGAGACCCTGGACCCCCGGCGGGCCTTCGCCCTCTACCGTGGCGCCAGGGCCATCCTGCAGCCGCAGGGGGATCATGGCTTCTCGGCCCTGGCGACATACCTGCCGGCGATCCTCGCCCACGGCGGCTATCACCTGCCGCCGGAGCGGCTAGCCGGTATCCCGGGCGAAACGAATGATCGCAACCACTTTGGGTGATGCATGACGCAATACAGTGCCAGCTCCATCGAGGTCCTCTCCGGCCTCGAGCCGGTCCGCAAGCGCCCCGGCATGTATACCGATACCTCGCGACCCAACCATCTGGTCCAGGAGGTCATCGACAACAGCGTCGATGAGGCGCTGGCCGGTCACGCCGGTGAGATCACCGTCCGGCTCTTCGAGGACGGCGGCGTCGAGGTGAGTGACGATGGCCGCGGCATGCCCATCGACATCCACCCGGAGCATGGCGTCTCCGGGGTCGAGCTGATCATGACCCGCTTGCATGCCGGCGGTAAGTTCTCCCAGTCGAGCTACCGGTTCTCCGGCGGCCTGCATGGCGTCGGGGTCTCGGTGGTCAACGCCCTGTCCAAGCGCCTGGAGATCGAGGTGCTGCACGACGGCAACCGCCATGGCATGGCCTTCGAGCACGGCGACAAGGCCTCTCCCCTGCAGGTGATCGGCAGTGCCCCCAAGCGTGCCCGCGGCACGGTGGTGCGTTTCTGGCCCGAGGAGAGCTACTTCGACAGCCCCAGGCTTTCGCTCTCCCGCCTCAAGCACCTGATGCGCGCCAAGGCGGTGCTCTGCTCGGGCCTCAAGGTCACCCTGATCGAGCCCGACGGCAACGAGAGCGTCTGGCAGTACGCGGATGGCCTTCGCGACTATCTGGCCCAGGCCACCGACGGCTACGAGGTTCTGCCGGCCTCACCCTTCATCGGCCACTTCGCCGATGACGAACACGGGGTGGACTGGGCGATCCAGTGGCTCCCCGAGGGTGGCGAGCCGCTGCTGGAAAGCTACGTCAACCTGATCCCCACGACCCAGGGCGGCACCCATGTCAATGGCCTGCGGGCCGGCCTGCTCGAGGCGCTGCGTGAGTTCTGCGAGTACCGCAGCCTGCTGCCGCGAGGCGTCAAGCTCACCGCCGAAGACCTCTGGGAGCGGGTCGCCTACGTGCTCTCGGTGAAGATGCTCGACCCCCAGTTCGCCGGCCAGACCAAGGAGCGGCTCTCCTCACGCACGGTGGCGGGCTTCGTCTCCGGGGTGGTGAAGGACGCCTTCTCGCTATGGCTCAACCATCACGTCGACCAGGCCGAGGCGCTGGCGGAGCTCGTCATCAGCGCTGCCCAGCGTCGCCAGAAGAGCTCGAAGAAGGTGGCGCGCAAGAAGGTCACCTCGGGGCCAGCATTGCCCGGTAAGCTGGCCGACTGCTCGGGTCAGGACCCGGCCACCAGCGAGCTCTTCCTGGTGGAGGGCGACAGCGCCGGTGGCAGTGCCAAGCAGGCGCGCAACCGCGAGAGCCAGGCGATCCTGCCTCTGCGCGGCAAGATCCTGAATACCTGGGAGGTGGAGTCCCATGACATCTACGGGTCCCAGGAAGTGCACGACATCGCCGTGGCCGTCGGCATGGACCCGGTCAGTGATGACCTCTCCAAGCTGCGCTACCACAAGATCTGCATCCTCGCCGATGCCGACTCCGATGGCCTGCATATCGCCACTCTGCTGTGTGCGCTCTTCGTGCGCCACTTCCCGGCGCTGGTGGACTCCGGCCACGTATACGTGGCCATGCCGCCGCTTTACCGCATTGACCTGGGCAAGGAGGTGCACTACGCCCTGGACGAGAGTGAGAAGGCGGCGATCCTGCGCAAGCTCGAGGGCAAGCGCGGGACCGTGAATGTGCAGCGTTTCAAGGGCCTGGGCGAGATGAGCCCGCTTCAGCTTCGCGAGACCACCATGGCGGTGGAGACCCGACGCCTGGTGCAGCTCACCCGTGAGGTCGGCGACGGCACCATGGAGATGATGGACATGCTGCTGGCCAAGAAGCGCGCCTCCGACCGCAAGAGCTGGCTCGAAGACTACGGCAACCTGGCGGACATCGAAGTATAGCGCCACGCCACAAGCGCCAAGGGCGAGCGGCCCCCGGAGCCGCGATTCGACGCCACTGGCAACTAGTTGCGGAGGGGTGATCCCCTAGACGATTCCACGATCGCGAATAAGGTCAACGTGCTATGACCATGGATATTCAGGTGGCGGAGGGCGACGTCGAACGTCTCTCTCTGCGCGAGTATACCGAGAAGGCGTACCTCGACTATTCGATGTACGTCATCCTCGACCGGGCACTGCCCCATATCGGCGACGGCATGAAGCCGGTGCAGCGGCGCATCGTCTACGCCATGCGCGAGCTGGCGCTCGGTGCCAACGCCAAGTACAAGAAATCGGCGCGCACCGTCGGTGACGTGCTGGGCAAGTTCCATCCCCATGGCGACAGCGCCTGCTACGAGGCCATGGTGCTGATGGCCCAGCCGTTCAGCTACCGCTACCCGCTGGTCGACGGCCAGGGCAACTGGGGCAGTCCCGACGATCCCAAGTCCTTCGCGGCCATGCGCTACACCGAGGCGCGGCTGTCGAAGTTCGCCGAGGTTCTGCTCGCCGAACTCGGCCAGGGCACCGTGGACTGGACGCCCAATTTCGACGGCACCATGAACGAGCCGGTGGTGCTGCCTGCACGGCTGCCTCACGTGCTGCTCAACGGCGGCACCGGCATCGCCGTGGGCATGGCCACCGACATCCCGCCCCACAACGTGGGCGAAGTAGTCGAGGCCACCTGCCACTTGTTGAGGCATCCCGAGGCGACGACCAGCGATCTGCTCGACTACCTCCCGGCGCCGGACTTCCCCACCGAGGCGGAGATCATCACCCCTCGGGCCGATCTGCGAAAGCTCTACGAGTGCGGGCGCGGCTCGGTGAAGCTGCGTGGGCGCTACATGCGCGAGGAGGGCAACGTGGTGGTCACCGCACTGCCCTACCAGGTCAGCGGGGCCAAGGTGCTCGAGCAGATCGCCGCCCAGATGCAGGCCAAGAAGCTGCCCATGGTGGCCGACCTGCGTGACGAGTCGACCCACGAGGAGCCGACCCGCCTGGTGATCGAGCCACGCTCCAACCGGGTCGATGTCGAGGCGCTGATGGCGCACCTCTTCGCCACCACCGATCTCGAGAAGAACATCCGCGTCAACATGAACGTGATCGGCCTGGACGGCCGGCCGCGGGTGATGCCGCTTCCCGACCTGCTCGGCGAGTGGCTGCGCTTTCGTCGCGCCACGGTACGTCGGCGCCTCGAACACCGCCTGGGCAAGGTCGAGGATCGCCTGCATATCCTCGAGGGCCTGCTGGCCGCCTACCTCAATCTTGACGAGGTGATCCGCATCATCCGCGAGGAGGACGAGCCCAAGGCCGCCTTGATGGAGGCCTTCGGTCTCAGCGACCGCCAGGCCGAGGCGATCCTCGAGCTGCGCCTGCGTCACCTCGCCAAGCTCGAGGAGATGAAGATCCGCGGGGAGCAGGATGACCTGGAGGCCGAGCGCAAGCGGCTTCAGGATCTGCTCGGCAACGAGGCCAGGCTCACCGATCTTATCGAGGAGGAACTGCGTGAGGCCGGCAAGGCGCATGGCGACGACCGTCGCTCGCCGCTGGTCGAGCGCGAGGAGGCCCGGGCGCTGTCCGAGGTGGAACTGGTGGGGGCGGATCCCGTCACCGTGGTGCTCTCCGAGAAGGGCTGGATCCGCAGTGCCAAGGGCCACGAGATCGACCCCGCGGGGCTCTCCTACAAGGCCGGTGACCGCTTTCATCTCGCCGCCCGGGGCAAGACGAACCAGCCCCTGGTGCTGCTGGATGATACCGGGCGAACCTACACCCTGTCGGCCCACAACCTGCCAAGTGCCCGCGGACAGGGCGAGCCGGTCACCGGTCGGGTCAACGTGGTGGCCGGGGCCCACATGGCGGGATTGATGCTGGCGCCGCCCGAGACCCGTTTCCTGCTTGCCTCGGATGGTGGCTATGGTTTCATCGCCAGGCTCGAGGAGCTCACCGGCAAGAACAAGTCTGGCAAGGCGATCCTCAGCGTGCCCAAGGGCTGCAACGTGCTGTCTCCGCTGGAGGTGCCGGCGCAGGAGGGCGCAAGCGTAGCGGCGATCTCCAACGAGGGCCGGCTCCTGGTCTTCCCCCTCGCGCAGCTGCCCGAGATGGCCAAGGGCAAGGGCAACAAGATGATCGACATTCCCGGTGCCCGGGCCGCCCGTCGCGAGGAGTTCCTCCGCGACCTGTTGGTGCTGCCGGCCGGAGCCGCCCTGGTGGTGCATGCCGGCAAGCGCAAGCTGACCCTCAAGGCGGCCGATCTGGATTACTACCGCGGCGAGCGTGGCCGGCGGGGCAGCAAGCTGCCCCGCGGGCTGCAGAAGGTCGACCGCCTGGACCTGGAAGAGTGACATGACGAGACGACTGCTGATCCGTGCCACCGGGGAGGCGCGCCCAGGCCAGCTCGCCGGCCTGGGCAAGGCGCTGGCGACCAGCGGCGCCCGCCTGCTGGACATCAACCAGAGCGTGACCTTCGGCATCCTGTCGCTGGAGGCGCTGGTGGGGCTCGCCCAGGAGAGCGATCTGGAGGGGGCGCTCGCCATGCTCGGCGATACCCTGGGGCTGGACATCCAGGCGATTCAGGTCAGTGCTGCGGACTACCAGCGCTGGAGTGCGGCGGCCAGCCAGCCTCGGCTGATCCTGACCCTGCTGGCGCCTCATCTGCCAGCGGGGATACTGGCCGAAGTGGGGGCGCTCACCGCCGAACACGACCTGACCGTCGAGCTTATCCATCGTCTCTCCGGCCGTGAGCCCCTGGACGGTGGCATGCCCGGTGAACATGATGCCATCCAGGGCGCCTGTGTGGAGTGCTGGCTGCGCGGAGAGGAGGTCGACCTCGACGCCCTGCGCGAGAAGGCGCTGGCGCTGGGCGCCATGCATGGGGTGGACATCGCGCTGCAGGAGGACTCCATCTGGCGCCGCCATCGCCGCCTGGTCTGTTTCGACATGGACTCCACCCTGATCCAGGCCGAGGTGATCGATGAGCTGGCCCGGCGGCATGGCGTGGGCGACGAGGTGGCGGCCATCACCGAGCGGGCCATGCGCGGTGAGCTGGACTTCCAGCAGAGTTTTCGCGAGCGCATGGCCAAGCTCAAGGGGCTCGACGAGTCGGTGCTCGCACAGATCGCCGAGGAGCTGCCGCTGATGGATGGCGTCGAGCGGCTGATGCGTCAGCTCAAGCGCCTGGGCTATCGCACCGCGATCCTTTCCGGCGGTTTCACCTACTTCGCCCGCCACCTGCAGGAGAGGCTCGGCTTCGACGAGGTGCATGCCAACGAGCTGATCATCGAGGCAGGCAAGGTCACCGGCGAGGTGCGCGAGCCGATACTCGACGCCGACCGCAAGGCCGAGCTGCTCCACGAGATCGCCGCCCGCGAGGGCCTTTCCATGGAACAGACCATCGCCGTGGGCGACGGCGCCAACGACCTCAAGATGCTCGCCGCCGCCGGGCTCGGCATCGCCTTTAGGGCCAAGCCGCTGGTGAGGACCCAGGCGCGCCAGTCCATCTCCACCCTGGGGCTCGATGCGGTGCTCTACCTGATCGGCTATCGCCAGGGTGACCTGGAGGAGACGCCGCGGTGAGCAAGACCTTCGAGGCCTGGCGGGAGCGCTTCGAGCGGCTGCGCGCCAACACGCTGTTCGAGACCGCGGTGATCGCCATCATCATCTTCTCGGCGCTGTTGATCGGCGCCAAGACCTACGAGGAGACCGGGCGATTCCAGCAGTGGCTGCTGGCCATGGACGTGGCGGTCACGGTGTTCTTCCTGGTGGAGATACTGATTCGCATGGCCGCTGAGAAGCGCCTGCGCGACTTCTTCCGGCAGGGCTGGAACGTCTTCGACTTCCTGATCGTGACCGCCAGCCTGATCCCTCTGGATGACTCCGAAATGGTGCTGCTGGCGCGGCTGCTGCGCATCTTCCGCGTGCTACGACTGGTGTCGATGATCCCTGAGCTGCGCGTGCTGATGGCGGCGCTGGTCAAGTCGATCCCGCGGATGGGCTACGTGGCGCTGCTGATGTTCATCATCTTCTACATCTATGCGGCGCTCGGCAGCTTCCTGTTCGCCGATATCGATGATTTCCTTTGGGGCAACATCTCGACGTCCATGCTGACTCTGTTCCGAGTCGCGACGTTCGAGGACTGGACCGACGTCATGTACGCCACCCAGGAGGTGTATGCCTGGAGCTGGATCTACTACCTGACCTTCATCTTCCTGACCGCCTTCATCTTTCTCAACATGATGATCGGCATCGTGCTCGACGTGATGCAAAAGGAGAGCGTGCAGATGGAGATCGAGAGCGGAAAGGGCGAGGCCGCGGAACTGCACGGGCTGCGCCGCGACGTGCGGGGGCTGCGCGACCAGCTCGATCGCATGGAGGCGGCACTGGGCTCTCGACAGGAGGGGCGGGAGGTTGACAGGCACGGCGAAGACTGATTCTCTAGTGGCATGAACATGACATTGCGCCACCTCGTTCTCGACTTACGACTACCCCTAGCCCGCCGCTGAGCGCGACGGGCGATGCCGCCTGCATCGCCGTCGCCTCGCCTGTCGCTAGAGTGCACGTCCCGGTCGAAACGAGGTTGCAGCATGTCCACCACCCGCAGTATCCGCGCCATGAACATTGCCGTTGTTGCCATCGCCCACGGGTGCCGTCAGGCATGCCGACCGGTTGCGTGCGATGATGCCTGTCTATTCGACGCCCCGTCCGCCCTTGGCCGACGGGGCGTTGCTGTTTGTGACTTAACGTCTTGACCGATCTTTTCTGAACGCCGCCGCTCACCCGGGAGAACGCCACCATGATGCTCGATAACCCCGCTACCAAGTACCGCCCCTTCGTGGGCGTCGACCTGCCCGACCGCCAGTGGCCCAGCCGGCGCATCGAGACGCCGCCCCAGTGGTGCGCCGTCGACCTGCGAGACGGCAACCAGGCGCTGATCGACCCCATGGATCAGGAGCGCAAGCAGCGCCTCTTCGATCTCTTGGTCAAGATCGGCTTCAAGCAGATCGAGGTGGGCTTCCCCTCGGCCTCCCAGACCGACTTCGACTTCGTGCGCTCGCTGATCGAGGAGGACAAGGTGCCGGACGACGTGCGGATCCAAGTGCTCACTCAGGCCCGCCCGCACCTGATCGATCGCACCTTCGAGGCGCTGAAGGGCGCGAAGAACGCCATCGTCCACGTCTACAACGCCACCGACCCGGTGTTCCGCCGCGTGGTGTTCAACGTCGACAAGGCCGAGTGCATCCAGATCGCCGTGGACGCCACTACCCAGATCCGCGAGAACATGGCGGCGGCGCCGGAGACCCACTGGACCTTCCAGTACTCCCCGGAACTCTTCTCCACCACCGAGATGGACTTCGCCGTGGAGATCGTCGACGCCGTGGAGGCGGCCTTCGGCGCCAGCGCCGAGGCGCCGATGATCGTCAACCTGCCGGCCACCGTGGAGTGTGCGACGCCCAACAACTACGCCGACCAGGTGGAGTGGTTCTGCCGGCATATCCGTCATCGCGACCACCTGATCGTCAGCGTGCACCCGCACAACGACCGCGGCACCGGTGTGGCCGCCGCCGAGCTCGCCGTGATGGGCGGTGCCGACCGGGTCGAGGGCTGCCTGTTCGGCAACGGCGAGCGCACCGGCAACGTCGACCTCGTCACCCTGGCCATGAACCTCTATACCCAGGGCGTGCACCCGGGGCTCGACTTCTCCAACATCACGCCGATCATGCGCGAGGTGGAGCACTGCAATCAGCTGCCGGTACACCCGCGCCACCCCTACGTGGGCGATCTGGTGTTCACCGCCTTCTCGGGCTCCCACCAGGACGCCATCAAGAAGGGCATGGCCGCGCGCCGCGAGGCCCAGAATGACTTCTGGGAGGTGCCTTACCTGCCCATCGATCCGCTGGACGTCGGTCGCAGCTACGAGGCGGTCATCCGCGTCAACAGCCAGTCAGGCAAGGGCGGCGTCTCCTACCTGCTCGAGCAGGAGCACGGCATCGAACTGCCGCGCCGGCTCTCCATGGAGTTCAGCCAGGTGGTGCAGGAGGTGGCCGATCGACTGGGTCGTGAGATTACCTCTCAGATGATCTACCAGGCCTTCGTCGACGAGTACCTGGCCAAGTCCACACCTTTCACCCTGATCGGCCATCGCCTCTCTTCCGAGCCCGACAGCCCGAGGGTGCATCTGGAGGCGGTGATCGAGGAAGGCGGTGAGCGCCAGACCATCCTCGGGCAGGGCAACGGTCCGCTGGCCGCCTTCATCAAGGCACTGGCCGCGGCAGGCCATGACGTGGAGATCATCGACTACCACGAGCACTCCCGCGGACAGGGCGCCGACGCCGAGGCGATTGCCTATGTCGAGGTGCGTCTGGCGAACGAGGCGGTATTCGGGGTGGGTACCGACGAGAGCATCACCAGCGCCTCCATGAAGGCGGTGATGAGTGCCCTCAACCGGCACCTCTCCACCAGGGCCCCGGCCCCCAACGTCACCGAGGAAACCCTGACGGTAGCGAAATGATCGCGTGACGGCGTCGCCGTCGCGATAGAGAGGAGGGGCCGGCAGGATGCCGGCCCCTCTTGCTGTCTGTGTCCTTGAGAACCTGGTGGGTTTACACAGCTAGCGGGTCGCCAGCCAGCCCCTCCAGCCGCCGTGGGCGGTGATGTCCTCGGCAGTACCGCCCTCGTGCAGCGCATCGGCGCTGCAGATGAAGCCGGTGTGCCACTCGCCGCTTGCCAGCTCCACCTGGCCCAGGCCCAGCGGGGCCGGAACGCCGGCGAGGAAGCTGCCCACGGCCGCCACGGGCAGGCGCCACACTTCCACCTCGATGGCGGCACCGTTGGATGCGTCGCGCACCATGGCCGGGCGCGCGGGTGGCCCCCCCGCCAGGGCGTAAAGGCGGTAGCGAGGCGCGCTCTGGGTCGTCGCGACCCGTACACCGCCTCGTGCGGTGAGCTGGTGGTTGAGCGGCAGTCCCTCGAGATGGGCGCCGCAGACCACCAGCTCCAGGGTGCCGTCCCGGGCCGGCGGCAGCGCCGGTCGTGGGGGATGCGGCAAGCCGGTGGCACCCAGCGGCAGGTCGAGTCGTGCCTCCAGGGTGCGACTTAGGCTCAGCAGCCGGAGGTCGTCGAAGGCCGGGCCGAACAGCGTGATGCCGAAGGGTAGGCCGCCAGCGGCGATGCCGGTAGGCACGGCCAGGGCGCTGTAGTCGAGCAGGTTCATGAAGTTGGTCCAGATGCCCAGGCGTGAATTCACGCCGATGGGGTCCGCCGCCACCTCCTGCTTGGTCGGATGCGTCACGGTGGTGGGGGCGAGCATCACGTCCACCTGGCCGATCAATGCATCGGCCTGGCGCTTGTACTCGGCCAACTTGTAGCGGGCGTCGAATGCCTCCACCGCCAGTGGCGTGGCGCCTCCCATGGTGATCTCGCGTGTCACCGGGTGGACGGCCGCCGGGTCGTGCTCCAGCAACTCACGGATGGCGTGGTAGCGCTCAGCGACCCAGGGGCCCTCGTAGAGCAGCCGGGCGGCGGCGAGGAGCGGGGCGCAGTCGAGCTCGACCTTCTCGCCGCCCGATGCCTCCAGGTCGGCAATGGCGGCTTGCATGCCGGCGGTATAGGCGCTGTCGGTCTGCCACTGATGCTCGAGTGGCACCCCGAAACGGAAGCGAGCCGGGGCCTGGCCGTAGTTCTGACCGTGCACCTCGAAGTCATGGCGTCGTGACCAGGCGCACTGCGGGTCGAAGGTGGCGGCAATCGACAGCACGGCATGGGCGTCATCGGCGGTCAGGGTGAACAGGCTGATGGTGTCCAGGGTGGCGCAGGCCGGCACCACGCCGCGGGTGCTGAGCAGGCCCAGGCTCGGCTTCACGCCGAACAGGTTGTGGAAGCAGGCCGGCACCCGGCCGGAGCCGGCGGTGTCGGTGCCCAGGGCGAAGCTGACCTGGCCCGCGGCTGTGACCACCGCCGAGCCGCTGCTGGAGCCGCCGGGAATGTAGGCGGGGTCGAAGGCGTTGGCAGGCACGCCATGCTCGTCCGGGGCACGCTCTCCCACCAGGCCGGTGGCGAACTGGTCGAGATTGGTCTTGCCCAGCGGGATGGCGCCGGCCTCGATGAGTCGCTGTACCACGAAGGCACTGTTCTCCGGCGTGTAGGCAAAGGCCGGACACCCGGCGGTGGTCGGTACGCCGGCCAGGTCGATATTGTCCTTGAGGGCGAAGGGGATGCCGAAGAGCGGCAGGGTGTCCGGTGACTGCCCGTCGAGCCGGGCGAGATAGGGGGCAAGCTGGTCGCGGGTAAGGCGCGTGATCCAGGCCGGGTCCTGGCCTCGCGCGTCGGCATCACCGAGCAGGGCATCGATCAGCTCGCCCGGGGTCAGGTTACCCCTGCGGTAGGCGGCGTGCAGGCCGGCGATGCTCAGTCCGCCTTCGAGAGTGTCAAGAGAGATCATTGCGGCTGCTCCTGTTGGGTGGCGAGGATCACCACGGGCTGTCCCGACGCCACGGCGGCGCCTTCCTGCAGCGGCAGGCGAACCACACGGCCGGCTTTCCCGGCGGTGATCTCGACTTCCATCTTCATCGACTCGACCAGGGCCACGGTCTGGCCCGGTTCGACGCTATCGCCTTCGGTGACCAACAGCTTCCACAGGCTGCCGGTGACCGGGCTGTCGATGCCATGCTCATCGGCGCCCAGTTCGTCGGCGTCGACGGCCTCGGGGGCCTGATCCTCGAAGGTGAACTGGCCGTTGGCGCGCCAGGCAGCCATCTCCTCCTGGAAGGCCGCCTCACGACGCTTTCGGAAGTCACCGATGGCGTCCCGATGGCGGGCGAGCTCTGTCTGATATTCGGCGAGGCGGAAGCGACGAGACTCGACCTCGAGGTCATAGCGGCCATGGGGGAAGTCGCGACGAATGCGGGTCAGCTCCTCATGGCTGACCTCGAAGAAGCGCAGCTGGTCGAAGAAGCGCAGCAGCCAGGGCTTGTCAAAATGCTCGGTGACCCGGTAGCGATTCCACATCTGCAGGGTCCTGCCGACGAACTGATAACCGCCGGGCCCTTCCATGCCATAGACGCAGAGGTAGGCGCCGCCGATGCCCACCGAGTTCTCGGCGGTCCAGGTGCGGGCCGGGTTGTACTTGGTAGTCACCAGGCGCTGGCGAGGGTCCAGCGGAGTGGACACCGGTGCCCCCAGGTAGACATCCCCCAGCCCCATCACCAGGTAGCTGGCATCGAACACGATGTCGCGCACCTGGGCTTCGCTGTCCAGTCCATTGATGCGACGGATGAAGTCCAGGTTGCTGGGGCACCAGGGGGCATCCGGGCGTACCGAGCGCTGATACTTGTCGATGGCTTCCTGACAGGCGGGGTCATCCCAGGAGAGCGGCAGGTGCACCACCCGAGATTCCACCTCCAGGGTCTCGACGTCGCGCAGCTCACGTTCTGCCGTCTCGAGATGGCCGAGCAGGTCGTCCAGAGGCAATTCTCGGGGCTCATAGTGCACCTGCAGCGAGCGAATCCCGGGTGTCAGCTCGCGCAGCCCCGGCAGTGGATGGTCGCGCAGCCACAGCATCCAGGCATGCGCGCGGAAGCGCAGCGCGATATCCAGTTCCATGGCGCCGAACTCGATGAGCAGGAAGTCGTCGCCGGCACGGCGATAGACGATGCGCTCACCGGCCTGGTCGGCACTCACTTCGTGCAGCAGCGGGGTGCCGCGTGTCTCCGCCGGTGCCAGGTCGCCGGAGGGCTCGAGGCTGGCCAGCTGTGTCAGCTGGCGGGCCTCGAGTTCACGGGCGCTGGCCAGGCTGACCGGCACGAAGCGGATCCGATCACCGGCAGCGAGCTGGCCGAGTTTCCAGCGCTCGGCCCGGACGACCGTGGCCGGGCACACGAAGCCGCCCAGCGATGGGCCGTCGGGCCCCAGGATCACCGGCATGTCGCCGGTGAAGTCGATGGTGCCGAAGGCATAGGCATTGTCGTGGATGTTCGAGGGATGCAGGCCGGCCTCGCCTCCGTCGGCCCGCGCCCATTCGGGACGAGGCCCGATCAGCCTTACGCCGGTGCGGCTGGAGTTGTAGTGCACCTCCCAGGCATGGGCGAAGAAGGTGTCGATGTCGGTCTCGGTGAAGAAGTCCGGGGCGCCATGGGGGCCATAGAGCACGCCGATCTCCCAGGTCTTGCCGGTTCCTTGCTTCTCGGTCCCTGCAACGCTTTCCTGGCCCAGTTCGGGAATCAGCCGCGCGTCCAGGACCCGCGGTGCGGTCGGCGCCAGATCGGGTAGGTCGAGCATGTCGCCGCTGCGCAGGGCGCGACCGCCATGGCCGCCGAACTGGCCCAGGGTGAAGGTGCTGCGTGATCCCAGGTAGCGCGGGCAGTCGATGCCGCCGCGTACCAGCAGGTAGGCGCGGGCACCGATGGCGACCTTGCCGAGCGCGAGGGTCGCACCGGCGGGCACGTCGAGGACCCGCCAGAAGTCCACCGGCGCATCGTCGAGGGTGGCGGGCAACGCCGCGCCGGTCAGCACCACCTGGGTGGCGCGGTGGAAGCGCAGGGTCGGGCCGTTGAGGGTGACCTCCAGCCCGGCGGCGTCCTGCGGATTGTCGAGCAGACGATTGCCGAGGCGGAACGACCAGTCGTCGAAGGGCCCGGAGGGCGGCACGCCCACGTCCCAGTGGCCCTGTCGGCCCGGCACGTCCTGGAGGGTCGTCAGCGTCCCCGGAGACAGCACCTCGATCACCGGCGGTGCCCAGTCGAGTCCTTCCAGCCAGCGGGTATGGAGCTCGGCGGCCCGGAAGCGGGGGTCGCGGAGCACCCGGGCGAGCCAGGTGCGGTTGGTGGCGATCCCATAGACGCTGGAGACCTGCAGCACCTCGGCCAGTTCCTCGCAGGCACTGTCACGGTCCTCGGCATGCACGATCAGCTTGGCCAGCATGGGGTCGAACAGTGCCGAGACCTCCAGGCCCGCCTCGATGGCATGATCGATACGCAGACAATGCCTGGTGGGAAAGGCGACGTCGGTGAGCAGGCCGGCACTGGGCCTGAAGTCATGCAGCGGGTCCTCGGCATAGAGTCGCGCCTGGATGGCATGGCCGCGGGGGGCCAGGTCGCGCGTCAGTTCCTCGAGGAGAGGCAGCGTTTGCGCGCCGAGACGGACCATCCATTCGACGATGTCCACCCCCCAGACCTCCTCGGTGATCCCGTGCTCCACCTGCAGGCGGGTATTGACCTCGAGGAAGTAGAAGGTCTGGCGCTTGGCATCGTAGATGAACTCCACGGTGCCGGCGCTGCGGTAGGACACGGCCTCGCCGAGACGCACGGCGGTTTCATGCAGTTCGCGGCGAACCCTCTCTGGCAGGTCGGGAGCCGGGCATTCCTCGATCACCTTCTGGTGGCGGCGCTGGGTGGAGCAGTCCCGCTCGCCGAGTGCGACGACCCGGCCCTGGCCGTCGCCGAACAGCTGTACCTCGATATGGCGAGCGCGAGCGATATAGGCCTCGACGAAGACGCCGGCATCGCCGAAGTTGCGCTCACCGAGGCCGCGTACCGACTCGAAGGCGCGTTCGAGCTGACCGGCATCCTGGCAGACCTGCATGCCGATGCCGCCGCCTCCGGCGGTGGACTTGAGCATGACCGGGTAGCCGATGTGCTCGGCCTCGTGGAGGGCCTGGTCGAGGCCGTCGAGGAGGCCTGAGCCGGGCACCAGCGGCACCCCGGCCTGCTCGGCGAGTGCCCGGGCCTGGTGCTTGAGACCGAAGTCGCGGATCTGCTCGGCGGTGGGGCCGAGGAATACCAGGCCGGCGGCATCGCAGGCCTCGATGAAGCGAGTGTTTTCGGAGAGGAAGCCATAGCCGGGGTGAACCGCCTGGGCCCCACTGCACTTTGCAACGTCGATCAGCTTGTCGATGTCGAGATAGGTGTCGGCTGCCGGCCCCTCGCCCAGCGAGCAGGCCTCGTCGGCCTGGTAGACGTAGGGTGCATCGCGGTCGGCCTCGGCATAGACGACGACCGAGCCTACCCCCAACGACTTGAGGGTCCGCAGGATGCGCATGGCGATGGCGCCGCGGTTGGCAATCAGGACCTTGGTGAACATCTGGCCTTGTCCGTGAACGGTGCGGGTCGTCCCGCGTTCGAGAATACGGCCGCCGGGGTCGTCCCCGGGGAGCCCGACCGATGAGCCCGCCCGATGAGCCACGGGCAGGGTCGGCGATTCACTTGCTCGACGCGCGATTCACTCCCATACGAGCAGCTCGATGGGCGTCGGGTCATAGCCGTTGCAGGGGTTGTTGAGCTGCGGGCAGTTGGATACCAGCACGATGACATCCATCTCGGCGACCATCTCCACGTACTTGCCCGGGGCCGAGATGCCATCCTCGAAGGTCAGGCCGCCGTCGGCGGTCACCGGGACGTTCATGAAGAAGTTGATGTTGTGGGTGATATCGCGCTTGGTCAGCCCGAACTCGGGATGGTTGGCGACCGCCTGCATCCAGTTGTCGCGACAGGAGTGCATATGGCGCTTCTCCAGGTCGTAGCGCACCGTGTTGCTCTCGCTGGCACAGGCGCCGCCCAGGGTGTCGTGGCGACCGCAGGTGTCGGCGGTAATGGTCAGCAGCAGGTTGCCCTCGCTGGAGATCAGCTGTGACCCGGCGGTCAGGTAGACCGCGCCCTGTTCGCGCACCGTATCCATGGCGCTGTAGCGCTCGGCGGTGTCATGGGCATTGAAGAACAGGGTGTCGGCCGCCTGGTTTCCCTCCAGGTCGAGGATCCGCAGCGTCTGGCCGGCCCTGACGGTGCCGATATAATGGTCGCCGGCGTCCACGGTGGTGCGATGCACGGCGTTCTCGGGGCGCAGGGTACTTTCGATGATCATGATGGCGTCCTCCCGGCTCAAAGCCCCAGGTGATAGAGGCGATTGTTCTCGAAACCGCGGGCGTTCTCCGGCCGCGAGCGGTAGCAGACGTCGTCCTCGGCCGGGGGGGGGGCCGTGCCGAGCGAGATGTCCACGCCGCGCCGGGGATACTCGGGGCTTGGGTCCAGCGGGTGCGGGCAGGTATGCAGCAGTACCAGGGTGTCCATCTCGAAACGCAGGGTCACGTTGGCGCCGGGCTTGCAGTGCCCGGGCACGTAGCGCAGCCGCCCCTCGTCGTCGCTCTCCACCCGAGCGAAAAGGTTGAGGTTGGCGGCCAGGTCGCGCCGCCCCAGGCCGTACTTGGCGAGCTCGACCAGGAAGGCGTCATGGCCGGTGCGGGTCCAGTCGTTGTGGGCCTGCTGATAGCTCACCGGCTGCCAGCCCTTGGCGATCAGGTGGCGGGGCATCAGGTTGCCACCGGTGCTGTCGTGCCAGCCCAGGTCGTCGTGGGTGATCGACGCGAAGATCCGACCCATGTCCGAGTAGAGACAGTGGCCCCGGGTCAGCTTGAAGGTGTGCTGGCACTTCAGGGTATCGGGCAGGTTCAGACGCTCGAGCAGGTTCTCGGGGTTGTAGCAGAGCAGCCCGACATTGGTGTCGGCCGCGCCGGCGCTCAGGGTCAGGGTGGTGCCGCGGCGCAGGCGCAGCGACCAGTGGTGGCCGCCGGGCAGGTGGGTGGTATAGAGCGCTTCTGTTGGCGTGCTCATATCAGCGTCTCCTGTGTCAGGGTCTCGATGCCGCGGGCCGCTAAGTGGGCCGGGAGGTCTTCCGGAGGCGCGTGCCGCCCGATCGGCAGGTCATAGGTGATGGTGGCGCCGAAGGCCTCGGGAGCCTGGGGATCGTGGCGCAGCTTGTCGAAGACCCACAGCCGGGTGCCCAGGGCGAAGGCCTCCTTGAGATCGTGGGTGATCATGAAGATGGTCAGCTGCTGTTCCTGCCACAGTCGTGTGATCAGCTCATGCATGTCCTGGCGGATACCCGGATCGAGAGCGCCGAAGGGCTCATCGAGCAGCAGGATACGCGGCCGCATCATCAGGGCCTGGGCGATGGCCAGACGCTGCTGCATGCCGCCGGAGAGCTCATGGGGATACTTGGCGAGGGCCTGGTCGAGGCCAACCTGTGCGATGCGCTCGCGCGCCTTGTCGGCGGCACGGCGGCGGGCGGCACCGAAACACTTGCCCAATAGCCGTGACTGTTCCAGTTCCTCGGCGATCATCACGTTGCCGAGCACCGTCAGGTGGGGAAACACCGAGTATTTCTGGAACACCACGCCGCGATCCGGCCCTGGCTCGTCGGGAATCGGCCGCCCGTCGAGGATGAACTCGCCGCTAGAGATCCGCTCGGTACCCAGCAGCATCTTGAGGAAGGTGGTCTTGCCACAGCCCGAGGCGCCGACCAGGGTGACGAATTCGCCGGCGTCGACCGTGAAATCGAGGCCCTCGAGCACCACGTGGCCGCCGTAGTGCTTTTCCAGACGCTTGGCTTCGAGAAGGCTCATGACGCGTCTCCTTCACCGGCGTGGTACCAGGGGAAGGCCCGACGCGAGATCCATGCCAGCAGCTGGTCGAGCAGGAAGGCGAGCAGGGTGATCCAGGCCACGTAGGGCAGGATCACGTCCATCGACAGGTAACGGCGCACCAGGAAGATGCGATAGCCGAGCCCATCCTGGGCGGCGATGGCCTCTGCGGCGATCAGGAACAGCCAGGCGGTGCCCAGCGCGAGACGTGTGGCATTCAGCAGTCGCGGGGTGAGCTGGGGCAGCAACACTCGGGTCAGCACCTGCCAGGAGCTGGCGCCGAGGGTCTGGGCCTTGATCAGCTGCTCGTCGGGCAGGTGCAGGGCATGGCCCTGCAGGTCGCGGATCAGGAAGGGCGTCACGCCGATGGCGATCAAGGCGATCTTGGCCGCCTCGCCGGTACCGAAGGCGATGAACAGGATCGGCAGGATCGCCATCGGCGGGATCAGCGAGACCACCGTGATCAGCGGCGAGAGCTTGGCGCGCACCAGCGGCAGGCCACCATTGGCGATGCCCATCGTGAGGCCTATCACGGCGCTGATCGCCACGCCGATCAGCAGCCGCTCGAGACTGGCGAAGGTGTCCGCCCAGAGGGTGATCTGGCCGGTGCGCATGTTCTCCTCGGTCGCCAGGGTCAGGAACGTCTCGGCCATCGTCGCGGGGGCCGGCAGCAGGCGATCGTCGGGGTTCTCGGCGAGCCGTGCGTTGGACATGCCCAGGTAGACCATGGCGATCAGCGCGAAGGGCACGAGTCCCAGCAGCCAGCGTGCACCTGGGGACGGCATGATGTTGATCAGTCGCTTCATGGGCGTTTCACGTCAGGGGAGAGGGCGAGGGTCGATGGCCGGTGGCTCGCCACCGGCCGTACCGCGGACGGGTCAATCCAGGCTGTCGAGATAGGCCTGGGTGAAGCTCGGCTCGAAGCGCAGCTTCACGTTGCCCTCGTCGCCGAACACGCCCTGGGGCGTTTCGATGCCGACCACGCCGGCGTCGGGCGCCATGTCGCCGAGAAGACCTTTTTCGAAACTGAACTCGGCGACGCGTTGCATGGTATCGAGCAGTTCTTGGCTCTCCAGCAGGGCGATGGCCTCGGCCGGGTCGGTATAGAGGCGGGTGGCGTCGAGCTGTTCCTGGTAACCGGCGAGATCGGTACCGGCGGCCTCGGCCATCTGAGTGAGTGCGGCTTCGTCACCGTCGGCCATCAATCCCATGACCTCGTACCAGGCGCCTACCAGGGCGTGGCCCAGCTCGGGATTGGCGGCCAGAGTGTCCGTATTGACGACCATCAGGTCGAGGATCTCACCGGGGATCTGGCTCGAGTCGAAGACCAGGTTGCTGTCTTCCACCTGGGTGACGGTGGACAGCTGCGGGTTCCAGGTCACCACGGCATCGATGTTGTCGCGGCTCGCGTACAGGCTGGCGATGTCCGCATCGCCGGTGTTGATGGTCGTGACATCACGCTCGCTGAGGCCGATGCTTTCCAGCGCCCGGGCCAGCAGGTAGTGGGAGACGCTGAACTGCACCAGGTTGACCTCGCGCCCGGCGATCTCCTCGAGGCTGTCGGCATTCTTGAGCACCACCCCGTCATTGCCATCGGAATAGTCGCCGACGATCAGGGCGGTGGAGTCGACGCCGCTGGCGGCGGGAAGGGTCAGGGCATCCATGTTGGTCATGGCGCAGCCGTCGACGTTGCCTGAGGTGAACTGGTTGATCGACTCGACGTAGTCGTTGACCTGGATGACCTCGATGTCGATGTCATACCTGTCCGCCCAGCGGTCGACGATGCCTGACGTACCGGCATAGCCCCAGGGCATCCAGCCGGCATAGATCGACCAGCAGACGCTGAACTGGTCGCGCTCCTGAGCCTGGAGAGGGGTGCTGGCCAGTGTCGATACCAGCAGGGCGGTCGAGACGGTGGCGGCGAGGGTGAGTCGCTTGGACGCGACGAATTGGGATACAGGATGGGATGGGCGTGTCATGACGGCCTCCATGGGCTCGGGGATTCGGGGGGGCATCGGCGCAGCCTGCTGCACCTCTCCTCCCGGGCTTTTCCCCCGCCGTGTAACCTTGCCTCTGCGAGCGTTGTCCCTGACGAGAAGACGCCTTGCAGATGCCGGGTCGACGGCTCTCGGACCTGGCGTTGCATCAGGGGCGTACGCGATGCAACCGGAACCCTAGCCGTCCATTGGAAACCAGATTGTGTGGCAGCCTGGGCTGCCGATACCCCGTGTCACCCTACACATAGCAAACACCCGGCCAGTTGGAAAAAAAGCCAATGGGGTCATGGCCTTTCCTGGGCCATGTCTCGGCAAGGCCTTGTCCTCGCCAGGCCGGGAAGCACTGTTCTGGTGAGTCATGAACGCCATGGCGTCAAAAGGGTGCGTGACTCAGGGGCGGCAGGCCATCACAGCGGCGTCTTGCTCGTCTCGCCGGGGATCTCACGCACCAGCCGCGGCATCAGGAAGCCCGGCAGCACCTCCCTCAGGCCCGCGACCAGCTCGCGGGCCTTTGCATCGGACACGTCGAAGTGCGCGGCGCCGGCCACCGGGTCGAGCACGTGGAGGTAGTAGGGCAGGATGCCCGCCTCGAACAGGCGTTCGGAGAGCGCGGCCAGGGTCTCGATGTCATCGTTGACGCCTTGCAGCAGCACGCTCTGGTTGAGCAGCGCCACGCCCGCCGCCTTGAGCCTCTCGCAGGCGGCCACCACGGCTTCGTCGATCTCGTGGGCATGGTTGATGTGCAGCACCATCACCTTCTGCAGCCGCGTGGAACCGAGCCAGCCGAGCAGGGTGTCGTCGATGCGGTCGGGAATCACCACCGGCAGGCGCGTGTGCAGGCGCAGGCGCCTGATGTGCGGGATCGCCTCGAGCCGCTCGACGAGCCAGGCCAGTTGACGGTCGTTGGCCGCCAGGGGGTCGCCGCCGGAGAGGATGGCCTCCCGGATCGTGGTGTCACGGCGGATGTGCTCGAGGCTCTCGTCCCACTGAGCCCTCGAGGGGGCATTCTCCTCGTAGGGGAAGTGCCGGCGAAAGCAGTAGCGGCAGTTCACGGCGCAGGCGGGGCTCGCGATCAGCAGCACTCGCCCGGCGTACTTGTGGATCAGCCCCGGGGCCGGGGTGTGCTCGACCTCGGCCAGTGGGTCGGCCACGTAGCCGGGCGTGGGCAGGGCCTCTTCGCCCAGCGGCAGGACCTGGCGCAGCAGCGGGTCCGCCCGGTCACCGGGGCGGATACGGGCCAGGTAGGCCTCGGGGACCCGCACCTCGAAGAGGGCGTGGCCGGCTTCGGCCCCGCCATGCAAGGCCTCATCCAGGCCCAGGCGGCGGCAAAGTTCGAGGGGATCGCGGATCGCCCTGGCCAGCTGGGTCTGCCAGCGAGCCTGCATGGGCAGGGGCTTCGTCTCCCTGTCGGGGCGCTGCAAAAGGGCGCTGCTTCGGGTTATCATGCGGCACACCAGTCAATGCGAACGGGGGGCAAGCCCCCGTGACACTTCATCTGCTTGCGCGCGCCGCCGGCCAGTGCCGGGGGCGCGCTCGAATATGGGTAAGCGATCATGGCGAACTATTCTACCAATGAATTCAAGGGCGGTCTGAAGGTGATGCTGGACGGTGACCCGTGCAGCATCGTCGAGAACGAACTCGTCAAGCCGGGCAAGGGGCAGGCCTTCAACCGCGTCAAGCTGCGCAACCTGATGACCGGCCGGGTCCTGGAGCACACCTTCAAGTCCGGTGACTCCCTGGAAGCCGCCGACGTGCTCGAGCTCGAGATGGAGTACCTCTATACCGACGGCGACATGTGGTACTTCATGAAGACCGATGGCTCCTTCGAGCAGTACGCCGTGGAGAAGAAGGCACTGGGCGACACCGGGAAGTGGCTAAAGGAGCAGGTTCCCTACACCGTGACCCTCTGGAACGACAACGTCATCAACGTCACCCCACCGAACTTCATCGAGCTCGAGGTGACCGAGACCGACCCGGGCCTCAAGGGTGATACCGCCCAGGGCGGTTCCAAGCCGGCGACCCTTTCCTCCGGCGCCGTGGTTCGCGTGCCGCTGTTCATCAACGAGGGCGAGGTGCTGAAGGTGGATACACGCAGCGGCGAGTACGTCTCCCGCGCGTGAGGTGTGGCCCTTCCTGCGCTCGCTCGGAGAGGGCCATAGCTTGGTTGATACTGTTACAGGGCCACGCCAGCGGCGTGGCCTTGTCGGTTCTGGAGGTTGGTACATGACAGACGACTGGCGTCCCACCGCCGAGATCGCGACCCTGCGGGAACGGGCGCGGCTGATCGCCGAGGTGCGGGCCTTCTTCGCCGAGCGCGAGGTGCTGGAGGTGGAGACCCCGGTGCTCGGCCACGGGGGCAGCACCGAGGTGCACCTCGCCTCCCTCTCGACCGAGGCGACCACCCCGGCGGGGCGTGAACGGCTCTGGCTGCAGACCTCCCCGGAGTTAGCCATGAAGCGCCTGCTGGCCGCCGGCAGCGGGCCGATCTTCCAGCTGGCCAGAAGCTTCCGCGACGACGAGGTGGGCCGGCGCCACAACCTCGAGTTCACCATGCTGGAGTGGTATCGCCCCGGCCTCGGCCTCGACGAGCTGATCGACGAGACCGCCGCGCTGGTGGGGCGGGTGCTCGGCCATGACCCACGGCCGCTTCGGCGGCGCCGCTATCGCGAGCTCTTCCGAGAGGTGCTGGGCATCGACCCCTTCACGACGTCGCTTGCGACCCTGCGTCGACTGGCCGGCGAGACCGGCGGGCTTGAGATGGTTGACAGCGACCGAGACGGCTGCCTGGACCTGCTGATGAGCCTCGCCATCGAACCCGGCCTGGGACGCGACGGGCTCGACGTGGTGGTCGACTATCCGGCCAGCCAGGCCGCCCTGGCGCGGCGCCATCGCGACCCGGAGGACGGCGAGTGGGTGGCCTCACGCTTCGAGCTCTACCGGGAGGGGCTCGAGCTCGCCAACGGCTACGACGAGCTCACCGATGCCGCGGAGCAGCGCGCGCGGTTCTCGGCGGACAATACCGCCCGGCGCGCCTTGGGGCTCGCCGAGGTGGCGGTGGATGAGCGCCTGCTGGCGGCGCTGGAGGCTGGCCTGCCCGAAGGCAGCGGCGTGGCGCTGGGGCTCGACCGGCTGATCCAGCTGGCGCTGGGCAGGGAGAGCGTGGCGGAGGTGATGGCCTTCGCCACGCCGCGCTGTTAATTATCCCCGGCAACATCGTTCGGGGCTGATCCTGGCCCCGTCGCCTCTCTCTATACGGGCGATCTATGCGCTATGCGGGCGATGCGGGAGTGTCAGCCCCGAGCGTCTGCCCCATCTGCACCTTGGCGCCCAGGGTTAGGTCGTCACTGAAGGTGACCGGTTCGGCGAAGGCCATCACCACGGTGGAGCCGAGCTTGAAGCGCCCCATCTCCTCGCCCTTCTCCAGGCGCACCGGGGTGTCGAAGCGGACGCGCTGCACCTCGCCGGAGAGCGGCGTGACCTGCCCGGCCCACACGGTCTCGATGGCGGCGACGATCATCGCCCCCACCAGTACCATCGCCATGGGTCCCTGTTCGGTGTCGAAGTGACACACCAGCCGCTCGTTGCGGGCGAAGAGGTTGGGCACATGATGGGTCGTGGCGGCATTCACCGAGAAGAGGCGACCGGGCACATAGACCATCTCGGTCAGGGTGCCTGCCATCGGCATGTGCACTCGGTGGTAGTCACTCGGCGAAAGGTAGACGGTGGCGAAGGCGCCCCCCAGATAGCGGTGTGCCGCCTCGCCGTCGCCGCCAAGCAGTTCCATGGTGGAGAAGTAATGGCCCTTGGCCTGGAGCAGCTGGCCGGCTTCGATGGGGCCGAACTGCGAGAGGGTGCCGTCGGCAGGGGAGACCACGCCCTCGCCGATGGGGCGGGCGTCGTCTTCCAGGGCGCGGGTGAAGAAGTCGTTGAAGCTCGCGTAGGCCGTCGGGTCGGATTCGGCGGCCTCGTCCATGTCGACGCGGAACTGCCGGATGAAGGCCTGCACGAGGGCATTCTTCAGCCAGGGTAACCGGCAGTCGGCGAGCCACCCCACCAGCCGCGAGAGCAGGTGATGGGGCAGGGGGTACTGGATGAGGGCAAAGAGTCGGGCGAGTGACAAGGGCAGTATTCCGTCTGTGTGTCGTGAAGGGCGGCCAGGCGAGATGGCACGACCGGCCGGGGTTACACCACTAGGTCTCGATGGGCGTGTCATCGCGGTTGCCCCACTCCTTCCAGGAGCCGGCGTAGCCGCGGATTTTCTCGAAGCCCAGCGCCTTGCCCACCAGCCAGGTGAAGCCGCTGCGATGGTGGCTCTGGCAGTGGGTGACCACTTCCATGTCCGGGGTCAGGCCTAGGGCCTCGAGCTCGGTGATGAGCTCGGCATAGTCGCGGATGCGCAGGCCATTCTCACGGTCCATGGCATCGGTCCACTCCATGTTGACCGCCCCGGGCATGTGGCCCAGGCGCCGGTTGTTGCCCTTCTCGCCATCGTACTCGCCACGGGAGCGGGCATCCCAGACCGCGAATCCCTTCTCGTCCAGGCGCTCCTGGAGCTCCAGGCGATCGATGGCGACCTCGGGATGGAGGATCTCGGCCACGTAGTCGCTGGGGCTCGGGGCCTGGGTATCGGTGGAGACGGGAAGGCCGTCTTCGCGCCAGGCGTGGATGCCCCCGTTGAGGTAGGAGTAGCGAGTATGGCCGATCAGCTCCAGGGTCCACAGCAGGCGGCCGGCCCAGCCGCCGCCCTCATCATCGTAAGCCACCACATGGGTGTCGCGGGTCAGACCGAGGGACGAGAACAGTTGGGAGAGCGCCTCGACCGAGGGCACCTCGTTGGGCACCTCACCCTCGCCGCACATCAGCAGGCGATGATCAAGGAAGAGGGCACCGGGCACGTGTCCCTCGTGATGGCTCTCGGCCTTGAGTGGCACGTCGACGACCAGCAGCGACGGGTCGTCGAGCCAGGCGGCAAGCTGATCGGGCTCGATGATCAGCGGGAGCAGGTTGTCTTCGGAACTCATGGCAGGCTCTCCTTGATGTTGGCCTTGATATTGGCTCCTGGATTCAGGTGTCCTCGAGAGTCTCGAGTATGCGTCGGTAGCTGGCAAAGCGTTCGGGATGGATCTCGCCCCGCTCCACGGCCGCCAGCAGGGCACAGCCCGGCTCCTGGCGATGGCGGCAGTCCCGGAAGCGGCAGCGGCCCAGCAAGTCGCGGAACTCGATGAAGCCCTCGGTGACCTGCTGTTCATCCAGATGGGTCAGGCCGAACTCACGGATCCCTGGCGAATCGATCAGCTCACCACCGTCGGCCTCTGGATGATCTCCGGCTTCGGGATCCGGCAGGGCGTAGAGGCGAGCGGTAGTGGTGGTATGGGTTCCCTTGCGCGAGTCCTTTGACAGAGCCCCGATGCGAAGTTCTTCGTCGGGCAGCAGGCGGTCGATCAGTGACGACTTGCCCACGCCGCTCTGGCCGACGAACACCGAGGTGCGACCCGCCAGCCGGGCGTGCAAGGCCGAGAGGCCGTCTTCCCGCTCGGTGGTGGTGGTCACCACCGGATAACCCAGTGCCTCGTAGCGCTCCAGCAGTGCTCTCAGCTCGCCTCCGCGCTCCGGCAGCAGATCGGTCTTGTTGAGCACCAGTACCGGCGCGATACCGGTGGCCTCGGCGGCCACCAGGTAGCGGTCGATCAGGTTGGCGTGGGGCGCCGGCTCCACCGCGAAGACGATCAGGATCTGGTCGATGTTGGCGGCCACCGGCTTCAACTGGCCGCGCGCGTCGGGACGCTCCAGGACGCTGTCACGCTCGCCCCGGGCCACCACCACGCCGTCACGGGCGTCGTGAGCGGCGCGCCAGATCACCCGGTCGCCGGTGACCAGTCCCTCGAGGTTGGCGCGCAGGTGGCAGCGCACGGCATCACCCCCACCCTCGGGTCGCACATCCAGGGTGCGACCGAAGTGGGCGGTCACGCGGCCGTTCTGTTCCGGCCCATACTCTCCGGCGGCCAGCTTCTCGCTGTCCCGGGAGCCGCGCCGGTCGGCGCGACGGGCGCGTTCGGCCTGGACCTTCTCGATGCGCCAGCGCTGCTGGCGGCTCAACTTGCGTTTGCTCATGGGGGCCCCAAGCTCGCTACAATGGGGAGGCATTGTACTCACCCAGGCCGTCCGCTGTCGCCGGCCGACGCCCCGCAAGGAACCTCCATGACCGAGCATGCCACGCCAGACACCCCGGACCGGCAGGAGCCGCGCCGCCATCGCCTCATCTGGATCGACCTGGAGATGACCGGGCTCGATCCCCATCGGGAGCGCATCATCGAGATCGCCACCCTCGTCACCGACGGGGATCTCAATACCATCGCGGAGGGGCCGGTGATCGCGGTGCACCAGCCCGATGAACTGCTCGCGGCCATGGACGACTGGAACACCCGGACCCACGGGGACTCGGGGCTGGTGCAGCGGGTCAAGGAGAGCCGGGTCGATACCGCCGTGGCCGAGCAGCGCACCCTCGAGTTCCTGGCGGCCCATGTCGAGGCAGGTGCCTCCCCGATGTGTGGCAACAGCATCCATCAGGATCGCCGATTCCTAGAGCGGGAGATGCCCGAACTGCTGGCCTTCTTCCACTACCGCAACCTGGATGTCTCCACCCTGAAGGAACTGGCGAAGCGCTGGAACCCGAGCGCCCTGGCGGGCTTCCAGAAGCGCAACGTGCACCTCGCCATGGACGATATCCGCGAGTCCATCGCCGAACTCGCCCATTATCGCACTACCTTCCTCAAGACGGCCTACCCGCGAGACGACGCGGAGTAATAGCCCTTCGGGCCAGAGCCGGATGCTGAGAGGCAGCGTCCGCGCAGGCAAGCTGAGGTCAGGAATGAGCGGCGCCGGTCAAGCCGCGTTCACCCTCGCCAGGCTCAGGCGTTGGCGATCCGTTGGCGGCCCTTTTCTCGTTGGCGGTCCAGCGCCCAGCGGACGTGCTCGCGGACCAGGTCGGAAGGGTAGGGCAGGCGGGCCATAAGGGCGGCCTCCACGGCACGGCTCCAGGGGGCGTTGCCGAGCCCCACGGCCAGGTTGCGCAGCCAGCGCTCGTAGCCGATGCGGCGGATCGGGTTGCCGGCGGTCTTCTCCAGGAACTCCTCCTCCCCCCAGGCGAACAGCGAGACGAGGCTGGCTCGGTCCAGGTCGTGACGGGGGGCGAAGTCCGCCTCCCGGCTGACCCGGGTGAAGCGGGTGAAGGGACAGACCAGCTGGCAGTCGTCGCAGCCGAACACCCGATTGCCCATGGCCTCGCGGTAGCGCTCCGGGATGGCACCGAAGAGCTCGATGGTGAGATACGAGATGCAGGCCCGGGCATCGACCACCCGGTCCTCGACGATGGCGCCGGTGGGGCAGGCCGTGCGGCAGGCGCTGCAGCTGCCGCAGTGATCCTCCTCGAAGGGCTCATCCACCGGCAGCGGCAGGTCGGTGTAGAGCTCGCCGAGGAAGAACAGCGAACCGGCCCGCGGGTTCAGCAGCATGGCATTCTTGCCGAACCAGCCGAGGCCGGCCTTGCGGGCCAGGGCGCGCTCCATCACCGGTGCGGAGTCCACGAAGGCGCGATAGCCGAAGGGGCCGACCTCGGCCTCGATCCACCTGGCCAGTGTCGCCAAACGCTTGCGCATCAGCTTGTGATAATCGCGCCCGGTCGCGTAGCGGGAGACATAGGCCAGCGAGGGTCGGCCGAGCACCTTCGTCGTCTCCACCTCGGCGGGCAGATAGTCCAGGCGCACGCTGATTACCCGACGGGTGCCGGACACCAGCTCCGCCGGGCGGGTGCGCTTGGTGCCATGCTTGGCCATGAACCCCATCTCGCCGTGGTGGCCGGCCTCCAGCCAGGCATCGAGATGCGCCTCGTCCTCGGCGAGGTCGACGTCGGTGATGCCCAGCTGCTGGAAGCCGAGCTCCCGCCCCCAGGTCTTGATCCTCGCGGCGAGGCCGGTCATGTCGGGTCCGTCACCCGTGGGGGGCACTGCGGTCATGATCGAGAAAACACCATGCAGATCGGCCCCGTGACTTGGCGTGGGGCGCAGAGAATTTACACTCGATATGGTAAAGCATCCCGAACGAGGAGACACCGGATGACTCGGTTGGCTGAACACAAAGCGCCCTGGCTGCGACCGCTCTACCGGGCCGAGCAGGTTCGCGAGCTCGACCGTCGCACCATTGCCGCCGGGTTCGAGGGCTTCGCCCTGATGCAGTGCGCGGCCGCGGCCGCCTGGCAGGACCTCAGGGCGCGCTGGCCGGCCGTGCAGTCGCTGACTGTGCTCTGTGGCGGCGGCAACAACGGTGGCGACGGCCATGTGCTGGCGGCGCTGGCCGCCGCCGAGGGAGTCGCCGTGCAGCGCATCCTGCTCAAGCCGGTGGAGGAGCTCTCCGGTGACGCCCGTCTCGCCGCGGACATGGCAGCGGCCGCCGGAGTAGGCAGCACCGCCTGGCGGCCGGGGCTCTCCCTGAAGGGCGAGCTCATCGTCGATGCCCTGCTGGGGACCGGGCTCGGCGGCGAGGTGCGCGGCGACATCCGTGAGGCGATCGAAGCCGTCAATGCCAGTGGCCTGCCGGTGCTGGCCATCGACATCCCCTCGGGACTGCATGCCGATACCGGGGCGGTGCTCGGAGTGGCGATCCGGGCGACGCGCACCGTGACCTTCATCGGCGACAAGCTGGGGCTCTATACCGGCGCGGCTTCGGCCCATGTCGGCGAACTGGCGTTCCGGGCCCTCGAGGTGAACGCCGAGGCCGAGGGAGACCTTGTCCCCGCGGCACGCCTGCTGGATGCCGGGCTGATCGCGGCGTGGTTGCCGCCCCGGCCACGCGATGTCCACAAGGGCGACTGTGGCCATGCCCTGGTGCTCGGCGGGGCTCCAGGCTTCGGCGGAGCGGCCCTGCTCGCCGCCGAGGCCTGCGCGAGGCTCGGGGCCGGCAAGGTGAGCCTGGCCACCGCGCCCGAGCACGTCACCGCGAGCCTGGTTCGCCGTCCCGAGGTGATGGTCCACGGCGTTCGCGGCGCGGGAGATCTCGGCATGCTGCCGGGTCATGCCGATGTGCTGGTGGTCGGTCCAGGCCTGGGGCAGGGCAGCTGGGGGCAGGGCATGCTGCAGGCGGCCCTGAGCGCCTCCAGGCCCCTGATCATGGATGCCGACGCGCTCAACCTGCTGGCCTCGCACTTCAGTGGTGGGCGTCGTGACGACTGGATACTCACCCCACACCCCGGCGAGGCGGCCCGTCTGCTCGGGTGCTCTGCTCGCGAGGTGGAGGCTGATCGGCCCGCCGCGGCCCTTGCCCTGCAGCGTCGCTTCGGCGGCGTGGTGGTGCTCAAGGGCGCCGGCTCCCTGGTCGCAGGCCCCGAGGGGCTCGCCGTCTGTCCCTACGGCAACCCGGGCATGGCCAGCGGGGGCATGGGGGATGCGCTGTCCGGCATCCTGGGTGCCCTGCTGGCCCAGGGCATCTCCCTCGAACCGGCGGCTCGGCTGGGGGTGCTTGTGCATGCCCTGGCCGCCGACATGGCGGCCAGCAGGGGCGGCGAGCGTGGCCTGCTGGCCGGCGATCTGGCATCCTGTGCTCGTATTCTGGTCAACCCTACGATGGGCGAGGACGATGCAACTGCGACTCGATGACGAAGATCGCCAGGTCGCCTTCGGCGAATGCCTGGGGCGGGCCCTCGAGGGCCACGGTCGCGTGCACCTCACCGGCGGGCTCGGCGCCGGCAAGACGACCCTCACGCGCGGCATCTTGCGCGCCTGCGGGCACCGCGGCGCGGTCAAGAGCCCGACCTACACCCTGGTGGAGCCCTATGAGCTGGAGGGGGTTCGGGTGCATCATTTCGACCTGTATCGCCTCGGCGATCCGGAGGAGCTGGAGTTCATCGGCGGTCGCGACCTGCTCGCCGAGGAGGCGCTCTGCGTGATCGAGTGGCCGGAGCGGGGCGAGGGCTGGCTGCCCGCTCCGGATCTGGAAGTGGTGCTGCGTATGGCCGACAGCGGCCGCGACGCCACCCTCGAGGCGCACAGCGCCCATGGTCGGGCGGTACTCGACCGGCTGGCGGCGATGCCCGAGATGGCGGGTTGTCTCGTGGACAGGGAAGGTGAAACGGCGCAATGAGACACATGAAATCGGCAAGGCGGCTGCTGGCCGGGCTCTGCGTGCTGGGGCTTTTTCTGGCCGCCAGCCTGGCTCAGGCCGCCAGCGTCGACAATCTTCGCCTATGGGCGGCGCCCGACCATGCGCGCCTGGTCTTCGACCTATCCTCGCCGGCCCGGGCCAATGTCTTCAGCCTCGACAATCCTCGCCGCCTGGTGATCGATCTCGACGACAGCCGGCTCAATACCCGCGTCGACGCACTCGACCTGGAGGGCAGTGCCATCAGCACGCTGCGCACCGGCGTGCGCAACGGCACCGGCCTGAGGGTGGTGCTGGAACTCGAGCGGGAGATCGCCCCCCGTCATTTTACCCTGGCGCCCAACGAGCAGTACGGCCACCGCCTGGTGGTGGACCTGGAATATCCCGGCGAGAGTGCCGTGGAGGATCCCATCGACCCCATCGAGTCGATGATTCGCGAGCAGGAGATCGCTGCCGAGCGCGCGCGCAGCGAGGCGGTGGCCGAGGGCCGCAACCCGGCCGATGTCGCCGCGCCCGACGTGCTCGAGCCCGCCTCGCCGCACCCCCGCCGCGATATCATCATCGCCATCGACGCCGGCCACGGCGGTGAGGACCCCGGCGCGATCGGCCCTTCGGGTACCCGCGAGAAGGATATCGTGCTGGAGATGTCCAAGCGCCTCGCCCGGGTGGTCAATGCAGCGGAAGGGTTCCGCGCGGTGATGATCCGTGACGGCGACTACTATGTCGGGCTGCGCCAGCGCACGCGTATCGCCCGGGAGCAGAAGGCCGACTTCTTCGTGTCGATCCATGCCGACGCCTTCAATAGCCCGCGGCCCAATGGCAGTTCCGTCTATGCGTTGTCCCAGCGCGGGGCCACCTCCGAGACCGCCCAGTGGCTGGCCGCCAGCGAGAACCAGGCCGACCTGATCGGTGGCGTCGACGGCAGCCTGTCGCTGGACGACAAGGACGAGGTGCTGCGCGGTGTGCTGCTCGACCTGACCATGACTGCGACCCTCAACGATTCCTTGACCATCGGTGGCCAGGTGCTGGACCAACTGGGGCGGGTCAATCGGCTGCACAAGTCGCGGGTGGAGCAGGCCGGCTTCATGGTGCTCAAGTCGCCGGACATCCCCTCGCTGCTGGTCGAGACAGGCTTCATCTCCAATCCCGGTGAGGAGAGCCGGCTGCGCGACGGGAGCTATCAGCAGAAGATGGTCGACGCCATCTTCGGCGGCATACGCGGCCATTTTCAGCGCAATCCGCCGCTGGCGAGCCTGCTGGCCTGGCAGCGTGACCGCAACCGCAGCACCGCGGGCAATGAGTATCGCATCCAGCCCGGCGACACCCTCTCGGAGATCGCTGCCCGTCACGGCGTTCCGGTGGCCCAGATCAAGCGGGCCAACGAGCTCAACGGCGACGTGATCCGGGTCGGGCAGGTACTGCGCATCCCCCGTTCGTGATACCGGATTCCCCCATCGCGTTTCCCAGCCCCCGGAGCGACATGTCAGAGAACCGACACATCCAGATCCTGGACCCGCGCCTGGCCAACCAGATCGCCGCCGGTGAGGTGGTAGAGCGCCCCTCGTCGGTGGTCAAGGAACTGGTGGAGAACGCCATCGATGCCGGCAGCACCCGTGTCGAGGTAGAACTCGAGAACGGCGGCACCCGACTGATTCGCGTGCGTGACGACGGCAGCGGCATCGGTGAAAACGACCTGCCATTGGCGCTGTCGCGGCATGCCACCAGCAAGATCATCTCCCTGGAAGAGCTCGAGGGGGTGGCGAGCCTGGGCTTCCGCGGAGAGGCCCTGGCCTCCATCAGTTCTGTCTCGCGCCTGGAACTGGTCTCGAACCTCGACGAGGACCCACGCAGCGGCTGGCGAGTGGTCGCCGAGGGACGCCGGATGGAGCCCCGCGTCACCCCGGCGCCGCATCCTCGCGGCACCTCGGTGACGGTCCGCGACCTCTTCTTCAATACCCCTGCGCGGCGCAAGTTCCTGCGTACCGAGAAGACCGAGTTCGGCCACGTCGAGGAGGCCTTCCGTCGCCAGGCGCTGTCGCGGTTCGATATCGGCTGGGTGCTGCGCCACAACCACAAGACCCTCCACCAGCTGCCCCCGGGCGTTGATCCGATCAGTCGGGAGCGGCGGCTCCGGGCCCTGCTCGGCAAGGGCTTCCTGGAGAATGCCCTGCACCTGGACCTCGAGGTCGGCGGCCTGCGGCTGTGGGGCTGGGTCGGCCTGCCCACCCACTCCCGTGCCCAGGCCGACCAGCAGTACTTCTTCGTCAATGGCCGCGTGGTGCGTGACCGCCTGGTGGCCCATGCCATTCGCCAGGCCTATCGCGACGTGCTCTTCCATGGCCGCCACCCGGTATTCGTGCTCTACCTGGAGGTCGACCCCCGGGTGGTGGATGTCAATGTGCATCCGACCAAGCACGAGGTCCGCTTCCGCGACGGGCGCATGGTCCACGACTTCCTGTTCTCGAGCCTGCACCGTGCCCTGGCAGAGGCGAGGCCCGGCGAGCGTGACGGGGCCCGGGAACCTCAAGAGCAAGGGCAGGAGCAAGCGGTGGAGGGTATCGGTGTGCGCGAGGCGGCACCGGCCTGGCAGCAGCAGCCCATGGCGCTGCCCGGACACGAAGTCGCGGGCGGATGGGCCGGTGATGGGGCCAGTGAAAGAGTGACCCCCGACCGCGTCAGGGCCTTCATGGAGGGCTACCGGGCGTTGCACCCCGAGCACGAGGAGAGCCTGCTGACGCCGCAGCCCGCCGCCCCGGCCCCCGGCGGCAGTGCCGCGGACGTGGCACTCGACGAGCGCCGCTCCGCCGCACAGAACCGGGTCCCGCGCCCCGCGATGCCCAAGGAGGACGCGACCCGGGCGCCGCCCCTGGGCTATGCCGTGGCCCAGCTGCACGGCGTCTATATCCTCTCCCAGACGGAGCGCGGCCTGGTCGTGGTGGACATGCACGCCGCCCACGAGCGGATCGTCTACGAGCGGATGAAGGGGCAGGTCCATGGCGGGACCGAGGAGCAAGGGGGATTGCAGGCCCAGCCGCTGCTGGTGCCGGTCTCTCTGGCCGCTAGTGCCGCCGAGGTGGAAACGGCGGAGAGTGAGCGAGAGGCCTTTTCTCGTCTCGGGGTGGAGCTCGACGCGGCCGGCCCCGAGACCCTGCTGGTGCGTCAGGTGCCTGCATTGCTGGCCGATGCCGACGTGGAGCCGCTGGTACGTGACATGCTCGCCGACCTGGAGCGCTACGGGCGCTCCGACCGGGTCGAGGCACGCATCAACGAGCTGCTGGCCACCATGGCCTGCCACGGCAGCGTGCGGGCCAACCGCCAACTGGGCCTCGAGGAGATGAACGCCCTGCTGCGCGACATGGAGCGCACCGAGCGCAGCGGGCAGTGCAACCATGGTCGTCCCACCTGGACCGAGATGAGCATGAAGGAGCTGGATCGCCTCTTCCTGCGTGGCCAGTGATGGGCATCAACCGACCATGAACGATTCGCGTGCTCCCGCCATCCTGCTGATGGGGCCCACCGCCGCCGGCAAGACCGATCTCGCCATCGAGCTTCACGAGCGACTCGGCTGCGAGCTGATCAGCGTGGATTCGGCGATGGTCTATCGCGGCCTGGACATCGGCAGCGCCAAGCCCGAGCCCGAGGAGCTTGCGCGCGCGCCGCATCGACTGATCGACATCCGCGACCCGGCCGAGCCCTATTCGGCGGCCGACTTCCGCGAGGACGCGCTGCGCGAGATGCGTGCCATCGTGGCGGCCGGCCGGGTACCCCTGCTGGTCGGCGGCACCATGATGTATTTCAAGCGCCTGCTCGAAGGGGTGGCCAACCTGCCGGCCGCGGATCCGGCCGTGCGTTCCGAGCTCGAGCGTCGGGTGGCCGACCACGGCCTGGCGGCCCTGCATGAGGAGCTCGCCCGGGTCGATCCCGCGTCAGCGCGGCGCATCCATCCCAACGATCCCCAGCGCCTGATGCGGGCACTGGAGGTTCACCAAATCGCGGGTCGTTCCCTCAGCGAGCTGTGGGAAGAGCAACGCCATGAAACCTTTCCCTTTCGCACGCTGTCCATAGGCCTCGCGCCGGGCGATCGCGGCGTGCTGCATGGCCGTATAGCGCAGCGATTCAGGGCCATGCTCGACGCCGGCCTGATCCAGGAGGTGGCCGCCCTGAAGGCGCGTGGCGATCTTGCGGCGTCGCTGCCATCCATGAAGAGCGTGGGCTATCGCCAGGTGTGGGCCTATCTCGACGGCGAGATCGACCGTGCCGAGCTCGAACGGCTCGGCATCATCGCGACCCGCCAGCTGGCCAAGCGGCAGTTGACCTGGATGCGCAGCTGGCAGGGGCTGCGCTGGGTCGACAGCCTGGGCGCCGACCCGCTGGGGGATGTGCTGAAAGTCGTGCGAGAATTCGGCACTTAGCGTAAGATGGCGGCTTTGGTGGCCGGCGCAACAGGCCCCTGCGGGTATCCAGCGTTGCCCCTTGGCGGGAGCGACCACGTTCGACATAACATCAACCCCCAGAGACACTCAGGGAGAGCAACATGTCCAAAGGGCAGTCCCTTCAAGACCCGTACCTGAATATCCTGCGCAAGGAGCGCATTCCGGTATCGATTTTCCTGGTCAACGGCATCAAGCTCCAGGGCCAGATCGAGTCCTTCGATCAGTTCGTCATCCTGCTGCGCAACACGGTCAGCCAGATGGTCTACAAGCATGCCATTTCCACCGTGGTGCCGTCGCGCAATGTGCGCCTGCCGGCCCCGGATGCCGGTGCGCCGGCGGACACTGATGTGTGAGGTATTGATTGTTTTTTGAGCGTCCCGAGGCCGGTGAGACGGCGGTCCTCGTCCATGTGGATTTCCAGGACGAGAAGGAGCGCGAGGATGCGGGAGAGTTCCTCGAGCTGGTGCGTTCGGCCGGCGCGGAGCCGGCCACCCTGATTACCGGCAGTCGCAAGCGACCCGACTCGCGCACCTTCGTGGGCTCGGGCAAGCTCGAGGAGCTGCGCGAGGCGAAGACCGTTCATCAGGCCGAGCTGGTGATCTTCAACCACTCGCTCAGCCCCTCCCAGGAACGCAACCTCGAACGCGAGCTGAAGTGTCGGGTGATCGACCGCACCGGCCTGATCCTCGACATCTTCGCCCAGCGTGCCCGGACCCACGAGGGCAAGCTGCAGGTAGAGTTGGCGCAACTGGAGTACATGTCGACCCGACTGGTGCGCGGCTGGACCCACCTTGAGCGCCAGAAAGGCGGGATCGGTCTACGGGGTCCCGGCGAGACCCAGCTCGAGACCGACCGCCGCCTGCTGCGGGGTCGTATCAAGGCGATCCACAAGCGGCTCGACAAGGTGCGCAGCCAGCGCAGCCAGAACCGTAGGGCCCGCTCCCGGGCAGAGATCCCCAGCGTGTCGCTGGTGGGCTATACCAACGCCGGCAAGTCCACGCTCTTCAACGTCCTGACTTCTGCCGAGGTCTATGCGGCCGACCAGCTCTTCGCTACCCTCGACCCGACGCTGCGTCGTCTGGAGATCGAGGACGTGGGACCGGTGGTGCTCGCCGACACGGTGGGCTTCATTCGCCACCTGCCCCACAAGCTGGTCGAGGCCTTTCGTGCGACACTGCAGGAGGCCGCCGAGGCGAGCTTGCTGGTCCACGTCATCGACGCCGCCGACCCCGACCGCGAGCTCAACGTCGGACAGGTCGAGGCGGTTCTCGAGGAGATCGGTGCCGGTGATCTGCCCACGCTCAAGGTGATGAACAAGATCGATCTGCTCGACAGCGCCCCGCGCATCGAGCGCGACGGCGAGGGTCGCCCCGAGGTGGTCTGGCTCTCGGCCCGCGACGGCAAGGGGCTGGCGCTGCTGGAGCAGGCCCTCTCGGAGTGTCTGGCCGAGGACATCATCGATTTAGAGCTGTGCCTGGCCCCCGAGCAGGGCAAGCTTCGAGCCGGGCTGCATGACCTCGCTGCGGTGCGCGAAGAGCGCTTCGACGACCAGGGCCGCACCCTGTTGACGGTACGCATTCCACGGCGCGATTTTCTGCAGTTGATGTCGCGCCTGGGCGAGCGGGCCGACGACTATCTGCCGATGACCCTGCAGGAGAAGCCGGTCTGGGAAGCATGATGCGAGGAACCTGTCCGATGAGACAGGCAATCACGAAGCAACCACAACATCATCACAAGAGGGACGCCGGGCGTTGCCGGGCGGTTCCCGCAGGATCGCAACTGACGCCCATCGACAGCAGTCTTGTCGGCGGGGCGCAAAGCAGAGTGGAGACGACGAATGGCCTGGAATGAGCCTGGTGGTGGCAACCAGCACGACCCCTGGAGTGGTGGTGGTCGTGGTGGCAACGGCGGCGGCAAGGGTGGCGGAAACCAGGGGCCACCCGACCTCGACGAAGCCCTGAAGAAGTTTCAGGACAAGCTGAACAACATGCTTGGCGGCCGCGGTGGCAAGCGTGGTGGGTCCGGTGGTACGGGCGGCGGTGGCAAGCCGCGCAATGCCTTCACCCTGCCGGGCCTGCTGATCGTGGTGGCGCTGGCCATCTGGGCGGCCTCGGGGTTCTACCTCGTCGACCAGTCGGAGCGCGGTGTGGTGCTGCGCTTCGGCAAGTTCCAGGAAGTGGTCACTCCGGGTCTGCAGTGGAACCCGCCGCTGATCGATGACGTGCGCATGGTCAACGTGACCCGGGTGCGCTCGCTGACCCAGACCCAGTCCATGCTGACCCAGGACGAGAACATCGTCTCGGTCGAGATGTCGGCCCAGTATCAGGTCGCCGACCCCCGCTCCTACGTGCTCAATGTGCGCAACCCCGAGCTCAGCCTCGAGAACGCCCTGGACAGTTCGCTGCGCCACGTGGTCGGCGGTACCGACATGATCGATATCCTGACCTCCGGACGCGAGATCCTCGGCAGCTCGGTGTCCAGTCGTCTGCAGTCCTATCTGGACAGCTATGGCACCGGGATCCTCGTGCAGACCCTCAACGTGGAGTCCACCGCGCCGCCCGATCCGGTGCAGGATGCCTTCGACGACGTCATCCGGGCCCGCGAGGATCGCCAGCGCACCATCAACCAGGCGATGGCCTATGCCAACGCCGTGATCCCGGCCGCCCAGGGTCAGGCCCAGCGCCTGGTCGAGCAGGGCCAGGGTTATCGCGAGTCCGTGGTGGCCGAGGCCGAGGGTCAGGCCAGCCGCTTCAGCGCGTTGCTGAACGAGTATCAGGGAGCCCCCACGATCATGCGCGAACGCCTCTACCTCGACACCATGTCCGAGATCTACGGAGGGACCGCCAAGGTGATGGTGGATGTGTCCGAGAACAGCCCGCTGATGGTCCTGCCGCTCGACCGTCTCGGCAGCGCCGGTACCTCGGGCGCCACTGCCCAGGGCAACAACGACGCTGAACTGGATCCGCGGGTGCTCGAGCGTCTCGGCGCCAGCCAGTCGTCGAGCAGCAACAGCAGCAACAGCAGCAACGGCATCCGCAGGGAGGGCCGCTAATGATGATCAATAATCGATCCCTGCTCGTCGTGGGTGGCCTGGCCGCCGTCGCCTGGCTTGCCAGCAACAGCCTCTACGTGGTCGACGAGACCGAGCGTGCGGTCAAGCTGCGCTTCGGTGAGATCATCGAGGAGGACATCCAGCCCGGGCTGCACGTCAAGGTGCCGATCACCCAGACGATTCGTACCTTCGATACCCGGGTGCTGACGCTGGACACCGATCCGAGTCGTTACCTGACGCTCGAGCAGAAGGCGGTGATCGTCGACTCCTATGTCCAGTGGCAGGTGATCAACCCCACCCGCTACTACGAGGCCACCTCGGGTGACGAACTGCAGGCGGTCAGGCTGATCGGGCCCCGGGTCGATGAGAGCCTGCGTAACGAGTTCGGTCGCCTGAACCTGCAGCAGATCATCTCGGAGAAGCGCGATGACCTGATGACCGGCCCCACCAATGACCTGAATGAGCTGATGCGCGACGAGTTGGGCGTGGCGATTCTCGATATCCGCGTCAAGCGAATCGACCTTCCCCAGGATGTCTCGTCGGCGGTCTACGATCGCATGCGCTCGGAGCGTGAGCGCCAGGCCCGCGAATGGCGTGCCCAGGGGCAGGAAGAGTCCGAGCGCATCCGTGCCAACGCCGATCGTCGTCGTCAGGTGCTGCTCGCCCAGGCTCGTGCACGCTCGGAGACCCTTCGCGGTGAGGGCGATGCCAATGCCGCCGCGATCTTCTCCGAGGCCTATGGACAGGACGAGGAGTTCTTCAGCTTCTGGCGCAGCCTCAATGCCTACCGCCAGAGCTTCGAGGGTGACGGCAACATGCTGGTGCTGGATCCCTCCAGTGACTTCTTCCAGTACCTCAAGAGCCCTTCGCCGACCAGCGATTGACCCCCTCTGCGGGCGGTGCGCCGCCCGCCGGTCGGGGTTCAACCGGCACGCAAACGTGGTAGAATCCTTCAACCGGGCGTGGCCCGGTTTTTTTGTGGCCTCTCCATTCTCGGCGCCCCTGCGCCAGCACGCCCGGTGCGACTCGGGAATCGCCGAAGGCCAACCATCGTCTTGCAGGATGAACTACATGACCATCGCTGACCGCTGGCTGCTCCCCGACGGCATGGACGAGGTACTGCCGCCCCAGGCCAGCCGCATGGAGGAGCTGCGCCGAGGGCTGCTCGACCTCTACCACCGCTGGGGCTACGATCAGGTGATGCCACCCCCGGTGGAGTTTCTGGACTCCCTGCTGACCGGCACCGGTACCGACCTCGATCTTCAGACCTTCAAGCTGACCGACCAGATGACCGGACGCATGATGGGTGTCAGTGCCGATGTCACCCCCCAGGTGGCGCGCATGGATGCCCATTCCCTGCGACGTCAGGGGCCGGTGCGGCTCTGCTACTGCACCAACGTGCTGCGCGCCAAGGCTGACCAGTTCCAGGGTGGCCGCAGCCCGGTTCAGGTCGGAGTGGAGCTGTTCGGCCATGCCGGCCTGGAGGCCGACCTGGAGATCCTGCGTCTGGCCCTGGCCAGCCTCGAGACGGCCGGTGCCGTGGAGATCCACCTGGCGCTGGGCCACATCGGCATCTATCGCAGCCTGGTGGAGGCCGCCGGCCTCGACGACGATCAGGAGCGCGCTCTGTTCGATGCCCTGGCCCTCAAGTCGCCAGGGGAGCTGATGGCGCGGGTCGAGGAGAGCGTGAGCGACCCGGGGCTGGCGGGGATGTTCCACGCCCTGGGCGATCTTCATGGTGGAATCGAGGTGCTCGAGGCGGCGCGCGAGGCCTTCGAGGAGGCTCCTCAGCCCGTGGGTGCGGCCCTGGATCAGCTGCGGGCGCTGGTCGACGGGGTGGTCGCCGAGTATCCCGGCGTCGAACCCTACTTTGACCTGGCAGAGCTGCGCGGCTATCAGTACCACACCGGCATGATGTTCGCCGCCTATGTGCCTCACTACGGCCAGGCCCTGGCCAAGGGTGGGCGCTACGATGACACCGGTCGGGCCTTCGGGCGTGCCCGGCCGGCCACCGGCTTCTCCATGGACCTGAAGCTGCTGGCTACCCTGGCACCCGGCGAAACCGGGCCTGACGGCATCTGGGCGCCGGCCGAGGGGGAGGGGTTGGCGGAAACCCTTCAGCTGCTGCGCCAGCAGGGCGAGCGGGTCGTCCAGGCGCTGCCCGGGCAGCGCACCGGACCGGCGGAACATCACTGCGATCGCCGGCTGGAACATATCGACGGTCGCTGGGAGCCACGCTTCCTCGAGACCTCACAGGACCGGGCCTGACGGCCCGCGGTCAATGACATCGGCCCTGGGCCTTTAGACGGGCGCGGTGCCGCAACGAGAGACGAGAGCACAATGGGCAAGAATGTAGTCGTACTGGGCACCCAGTGGGGTGATGAAGGCAAGGGTAAGGTGGTCGACCTGCTCACCGAATCCGCCGATGCGGTGGTGCGCTTCCAGGGCGGGCACAACGCCGGGCACACCCTGGTGATTGATGGCGAGAAGACCGTGCTGCACCTGATCCCCTCCGGGATCCTGCGCCAGGATAAGCTCTGCGTGATCGGCAACGGCGTGGTGCTGTCGCCGGAGGCGCTGATGGAGGAGATTCGCGAACTGGAGGACAAGGGCGTGCCGGTGCGCGAGCGCTTGCGCCTGTCGCCGGCCTGTCCGCTGATCCTTCCCTACCACGTGCGCCTGGACCAGGCCCGCGAGAAGGCCCGTGGCATCGCCAAGATCGGCACCACGGGCCGCGGCATCGGTCCGGCCTACGAGGACAAGGTGGCGCGTCGTGGCCTGCGCCTGGGTGACATTCTCCATCGCGAGCGGTTCGCCTCCAAGCTCGGCGAGGTGCTCGACTACCACAACTTCGTGTTGACCCAATACCACGGCGAGAAGCCGGTGGACTTCCAGCAGGTGCTCGACCAGGCGATGGCCATGGCCGAAGAACTGCGCCCCATGGTCTGCGACACCGTGAGCCTGGTCCATGAGCGCCGCCGCGCCGGCGAAAACATCCTCTTCGAGGGGGCTCAGGGCTCGCTGCTCGACATCGACCACGGCACCTACCCCTTCGTCACCAGCTCAAACACTACCGCCGGCGGCACCGCCACTGGTTCTGGCGTGGGGCCCCTCTACCTGGACTACGTGCTGGGTATCACCAAGGCCTACACCACGCGAGTCGGCTCCGGTCCCTTCCCGACCGAACTGTTCGACGACCATGGCCGTCACCTGGCCGAGAAGGGCCACGAGTTCGGGGCCACCACCGGTCGGGCGCGCCGCTGCGGCTGGTTCGATGCCGTGGCCCTGCGTCATGCGGTGCAGATCAACTCCGTCTCCGGGATCTGTCTGACCAAGCTCGACGTGCTCGACGGCCTTGAGAACATCCGCGTCTGCGTGGGTTATCGCAGCAAGGACGGCGAAGTGCTCGATACCCCCGTGGATTCCGAAGGTTATGAGGCCATCGAGCCACTCTACGAGGACCTGCCCGGCTGGAGCGAGTCGACCCTGGGCGTCAAGCGCGTCCAGGACCTGCCGGCCAATGCCCGCGCCTACATCAGCTACCTCGAGGAGAAGGTCGGTACCTCCATCGACATCATCTCCACCGGCCCGGATCGCAACGAGACCATCGTGCTGCGCAATCCGTTCGAGGGCTGACTGCAGCGCCGATGGCAGAACGAGAGAGAGGCCCCGGATGGGGCCTCTCGCGTTTTAGGCCGCGGCAGACTCAGTAGTCGATGCCCCGACGGGCCTGTAAGCCGCTGTTGAAGGCGTGTCGTACCTCGTTCATCTCGGTGACGGTATCCGCCATGGCCGTAAGCTCCCGATGGGCGTTGCGCCCCGTGATGATCACCGTCTGTTCGGCGGGGCGGTTGTCCAGCGCCCGCTTGACGGTGGCGATGTCCAGGTAGCCGAACTTGAGCATGTAGGTGATCTCGTCCAGCACGACCAGGTAGACCTCTGGATCGGCCAGCATTCGCTCGGCCTGGGCCCATACCTCCTCGCAGGCGCGGGTATCGGCCTCCCGGTCCTGGGTGTCCCAGGTGAAGCCAGTGGCCATGATGGCGACTTCGAGGTGGGGATCCTCGGCAAGGCGCTCGCGCTCGCCGCATTCCCAGAGCCCCTTGATGAACTGCACTACGCCGACCCTGTAGCCGTAGCCCAGGGCCCGGGTCACGGTGCCCCAGGCGGCGGTGGTCTTGCCCTTGCCGTTGCCGGTGAAGATCAGCAGCAGCCCGCGTTGCTCGGTGGCCTCGGCGACCTTCTCGTCGACGCGGGTCTTGAGTTTCTGCATGGCCTGCTGGTGGCGGGTATCGCGATCGTTCATCGGGGCTCCATGGTGTGTACAAGGCTTGTCGAGGAAAGAGCCAGCATACGCCAGAACCCGCCGCGCGTCAGCCACCGGGGATCACACCCGCTCACGCACCCGTGCCTCCATGCGCGCCAGGAAGACGGCCATGATGCGCTCGTAGAGGCTGTGGCCTAGCACGGCATCCTCGATGCCGGCGTCCACGTTGGGGTTGTCGTTGACTTCGATCACCACCACTCGCTCGCCGGCCTGCTTGATATCCACCCCGTAGAAGCCATCGCCGATCAGCCGGGTGGCCCTGAGTGCCGCCTTGATCACCGCCGGCGGCACCTCGGCGGGGTCGTGGGTGGTGAAGCCGCCGCTCTTCACCCGGGCGCCGGAATGATCGTAGATCTGCCAGTGACCCCGGGCCATGTAGTAGCGGCTGGCGAACAGTACCTGGCCGTCGAGCACGCCGATCCGCCAGTCGTACTCGGTGGGCAGCCACTCCTGGAGCAGCAGCAGGGCCGAGGTGGCGAAGAGCCGGTCGGCCTCGCGCTCCAGCTGCGCCAGGGACTCCACCTTGACGATGCCCCGGGAGAAGGCCCCATCCGGGATCTTGAGCACCATCGGGAAGTCGAGGCCCGAGACCCTGTCGGCAAGCGGACGGCGATCGCCGCGCTTCAACAGCACGCCCACGGGGGCGGGGACTCCCCTGGCCCGCAGCAGGGCGTGCAGGAAGACCTTGTTGGTGCAGCGCAGGATGTCCCGGGGTGCGTCGATCACCACCAGCCCTTCATGTTCCGCCCGCCGGGCCATGCGATAGGTATGGTGATCCAGCGAGGTGGTCTCGCGGATGAACAGGCCGTCGAACTCGGCAAGTCGCCCGGCGTCGCGGCGGGTGATCAGCGAGACGTCGATGCCCAGGCGGCGGCCGGCGCGGATGAATGCCTTGAGGGCACTGCGGTTGCTGGGGGGCATGGCCTCCCGGGGATCAACCAGGATCGCCAGGTCGAAGCGATAGCGGCGGCGAGCCTTTGGCGTGCGCCATACCTTGCGCGAGTGACGATTGAGTGCCTTGGCGAACAGGTCCTGTTCCTCGGGGGTCAGCTCACCCAGGCGCAGGGGCTTCAGGCGGGACAGCCGCCAGGATTCCTGGCGACGCACCAGGCGCGCCTCCAGCAGCGGGCAGGGCAGTCGCTCGAAGAGCTTGCGGGCCAGCTTCGCCATGGCCGGCACCGCGCATTCGCCGAACAGTACCCGCAGGGTCAGGTGGTCACCGGACAGTGACCCCTGGCGCGCCAGGTCGCCGAGCAGCGAGTCAAGGCCATCGAGTTGCAGGTCGACCAGGGCCTTGCGGCCAAGCGCATTGAGGGTCTCCACCGCGGGCAGCACCCTCTGGCCCCGCGCCTGGGCCAGTAGCGAGACATAATAGCCGGTCCCCAGATAGTCGAGCTCGCCGCAGAGGTTGATCACATGGGTGGTGCGGTCCTGGTCATCGGCGATCCGGTGTTGCCGGTCCTGGGCGAGGAAGTCGTCGGCGGTGATCAGGTCTTCCGAGGGATAGTATGGCCGCCAGTCTTCCAGGCGGTCGACGACGATGCGCAACGGACACATGTCAGCCTTCCAGGCAGGGCGGCGAGGGGTGCCGCCGGAATTCGGCCAGCATGCTCCCGGACCTGCCTCTCGACAAGGTGCAGAGTGGGTGAAAAGATTTCATGATCAGCGCCGATGACAGCAACATGGGCCATGATCAGAATCGTGCTCAAGACGTCTGGAGACTCGAGATGACCGTCAACCTGCGCCCGGCCAGCGGCCATGATCTGGATGCCCTCTATCGTCTGGAGCAGGTAGCCTTTTCCGGCGACCGCTTCAGTCGTCGCCAACTCTGGCACCTGCTCAACCGTGCCAATTCCCTCACTCTGGTGGCGGCGAGCGAGGAACTCGACGAGGGGGCCGAGCGCGTGCTCGGTTATGGCACCCTGCTGTTTCGTCGCGGCAGTCGGCGTGCTCGGCTCTATTCCTTCTGCGTGCATCCCGATGCCCGTGGCACCGGCCTCGGCAGGCGTCTGATGGAGGCCATCGAGGCCGAGGCACTTGCCCGGGAAGCCGAGGCGCTGCGCCTGGAGGTGCGGGTCGACAACCGCGTGGCGCTGGGGCTCTACCGGCGCATGGGCTTTCTCCCGGAACGCTGGCTGGGGGACTACTACGAGGACGGCTGTGCCGGTTGGCAGATGACCAAGACTCTGGCGGCGCGCGAGGGGGCCGCGCTCGCGGGCGAGGGCTGATAGAATCCTGTCATCTTTTCGCTTTCCTCCAAGACCATCAGGACATTGCCATGCCCTCCTTCGATATCGTCTCCGAGTTCGACAAGCATGAAGCAAGCAACGCCGTCGATCAGGCCAACCGTGAGGTCCAGACCCGTTTCGATTTCAAGGGCGTCGCCGCCAGCTTCGAGCTCAATGGCGAGACGGTGTCGCTCGAGGCCGAGGTCGACTTCCAGCTCAAGCAGATGCTCGACGTGTTGCGCAACCGGCTGATCAGCCGCGGGATCGACGCCCGCTGCATGGATATCCAGGAGCCGGTGCTCTCCGGGGTCCGTGCGCGTCAGGACGTGACCCTCAAGCAAGGGCTCGACCAGAAGGAAGCCAAGGACGTCGTAAAGCGGATCAAGGAGAGCAAGCTCAAGGTCCAGGCCCAGATCCAGGGCGAGAAGGTTCGCGTCACCGGCAAGAAGCGTGACGACCTCCAGGCCGTCATGGCGCTGCTGCGGGGGGAGGGTGGCCCGGACCTGCCGCTGCAGTTCGATAACTTTCGCGACTGAACCCCTGCCCCTTGGCCGATCCAGTATCGCGGGGTCGTGATCTAGGCCAGCCCGATGGCCACCATAGACGATCGCGATTGGCACAGCGTGGCGGAATGCCCTTCAATGAGGTCGATACCGATGAATGGAGTGCCCCGGATGCCGACCATCCACCGTCTCGCCTTTGTCGGCCTGGCCTGGGTCAGCTTCGTGCTCGGGGTGGTCGGTGCCTTCCTGCCCCTGCTGCCGACTACCTGCTTCATGTTGCTGGCGGTCTGGGCGGCCTCCAGGGGCTCTCCACGCTTCGCCGCCTGGATCCGCGAGCATCCCCGCTTCGGTCCCGCCATTTCGGCCTGGGAGGGCGAACGGGCGATTCCCCGCCATGCCAAGCGGCTCGCCGCCGTGATGCTGGCCCTCTCGATGCTCATGCTGGCGCTCACCGTCAGCCAGCTGTGGCTGAAGCTCTCGCTCATCGGGGGGCTCCTGCTGGTGGCCGGTTGGGTCCTGTCGCGCCCCGAGCCGGTCGCCGTTCGCTGATCTCGCCTTGATCGTCACATGGCTTTGAGCTTCGGGCATGGCGCGCCGTACAATGGACGGCAATTACCGACTGGAGCCATCCTTGATGTCAGAACCGCAGCCGATCTACCTGAGTGACTACCGTCCACCTGCCTACCGCGTCACCCATGCCGAGCTGACATTTGACCTCGACCCCGCGGCCACGCGGGTCAAGGCGCGCCTGCATGTCGAGCGCCATCCGCAGCGCGAGGCAGGAGCTTCTCTCGAACTGGAAGGCGAGCAGCTCACTCTCAGGTCCATCGCCATCGACGGCCAGCCGCTGGGCGAGGAGGAGTACAAGATCGGTGGAACCGGCCTGACCGTGCACCGGGTGCCGGAGACCTTCCTCCTCGACACCGAGGTGGAGATCGCGCCCGACGATAACACCGCCCTGTCCGGGCTCTACCGTTCGAGCGGCATGTACTGCACCCAGTGCGAGGCCGAGGGTTTCCGTCGCATCACCTTCTACCCGGATCGCCCGGATGTCATGGCGACATTCTCTACCACGGTGATAGGCGATGCCGCGAGCCTGCCGGTACTGCTCTCCAACGGTAACCCGGTCGAACGCGGCGAGCTGCCAGGCGGGCGCCACTTCGTCACCTGGGATGACCCACATCCCAAGCCCAGCTACCTGTTCGCGCTGGTGGCCGGCGACCTGAAGAAGATCGAGGACCGCTTCACCACCATGAGTGGTCGCGACGTGACCCTGCAGCTGTGGGTCGAGGAGGAGAACCTCGACAAGACCGAGCACGCCATGGCCTCGTTGAAGCGCGCCATGACCTGGGACGAGGAGACCTACGGGCGCGAGTACGACCTCGACCTCTTCATGATCGTGGCGGTCAACGACTTCAACATGGGCGCCATGGAGAACAAGGGGCTCAACATCTTCAACTCGGCGGCGGTGCTGACTCACCCGCATACCGCCACCGATGCCGCCTTCCAGCGCGTCGAGAGCATCGTCGCCCACGAGTACTTCCACAACTGGTCGGGTAACCGCGTGACCTGCCGCGACTGGTTCCAGCTCTCCCTCAAGGAAGGCTTCACGGTCTTTCGCGACCAGTGTTTCTCGGCAGACATCAATTCGGCACCGGTCAAGCGCATCGAGGACGTCTCCTTCTTCCGTACCGCGCAGTTCGCCGAGGATGCTGGCCCCACCGCCCATCCGGTTCGACCCGATCATTACATCGAGATCGGCAACTTCTACACCCTGACCATCTATGAGAAGGGCGCACAGATCGTGCGAATGCTCTCCAACCTGGTGGGCGAGGCAGCCTTCCGCCGGGGCAGCGACCTCTACTTCTCGCGCTTCGACGGCCAGGCGGTAACCATCGAGGACTTCGTCGACTGCATGGCCGAGGCCTCGGGCGAGGATCTTGGCCAGTTCCTGCTCTGGTACTCCCAGGCAGGTACTCCCGAGATCGATGCGCATGGCGAATACGACTACGCCAACGCCGAATATCGCCTGATCCTGCGCCAGCGCACTCCGGCCACACCGGGCCAGTCCGAGAAGCAGGCCCTGCACATCCCCGTGCGCCTGGGGCTGGTGGGCACCAAGTCCGGCCGCGACCTGCCGCTGACCCTCGATGGCGAGGCGCTGGGTACCGACGCGGTGATCCACCTGCGCGAGGACGAGCAGGAGTTTCTCTTCACCGATGTCAGCGAGGCCCCGGTACCCTCGCTGCTGCGTGACTTCTCGGCGCCGGTCAAGCTGCATTTCCCCTATGGCCGCGAGGACCTGGCGTTCCTGCAGGCTCACGACTCCGACGGCTTCAATCGCTGGGATGCCGGCCAGCGCCTGGCTCTGCTGGCCCTGGACGACCTGATCGCCGCCCATCGTAACGGTGTCGAGAAGGTGATGGATTCCCGGGTGGTAGACGCCTTCCGAGGCCTGCTGGAGGCACAGATCGACGACAAGGCGGTGCTGGCACAGATGCTGACACTGCCCTCGGAGGCCTACATCGCCGAGCAGCAGCCGCTGGTGGATGTGGATGCCATCCATGCCGCCCGCACCTTCGTCCGGCAGTCCCTGGCCCTGGCGCTGCGTGACGACTTCCTTCGCATCATCGAGGAGAACCGCTCCGACGCGCCCTATGCTCCGGAGCCCGAGCAGATCGCCGCGCGCAGCCTCAAGAATGTGGCGCTCTCGTATCTCATGGCCATCGAGGACGAGGCGGGGCTGGAGATCGCCCAGCAGCAGTTTGCGGCGGACCGCAACATGACCGACGTGCGCCACGCCCTGACCCTGATGGTGCACAGCTCGCGCAGCGACATCGCCGATCCGGCGCTCAAGACCTTTGGCGAGAGGTGGGCCCACGACCGTCTGGTGATGGACCAGTGGTTCAGCCTTCAGGTGACCCGTCCCCAGGCGGATGTGCTGGATCGGGTGAAGTTCCTGATGGAGCATCCGGCCTTCTCGCTGAAGAACCCCAATCGGGTCCGCGCGCTGATCGGGACCTTCGCCAACCAGAACCCGGTCAACTTCCACCGTGACGACGGCGCAGGCTACCGGCTGCTGGCCGACACGGTGATTGAGCTCAACCGGCTCAATCCTGAGATCGCCGCGCGACTGATCACCCCCTTGACCCGCTGGGCCCGCTTCGATGAGGCGCGACAGGAGTTGATGAGGGCCGAACTAGAGCGCATTCGTGCCGAGGAACTCTCGCCCAATGTGTACGAGGTGGTGGAGAAGGCGCTCGCCTGAAGGCATCGCTCCATGCCCGGAAACGCCAGCGCCGCCCGAGAGGGCGGCGCTGGCGCATGTGTGCGCAGTCGACCGGGGGTAGGGTCAGTTGATCAGCCAGCTCAGCACCGTCACCCCCAGCAGCCACCAGACGAGCATGGCGAAGAAAGCATTGCGCATCAGCGCGGCCACCCCCTTCCATAGCAACCAAAGCCCCAGCGCCAGCACCAGCAGGGTGATCACAGTGATCGGGATGCCCAAGGAGTTGGATAGCCCCTGCATGAAGCTGCCGGCCGCCTCGTGGATACCGCTGAAGAAGCCGGTCAGGCCATTCACGATGAAGCGTATGAATTCGCCGAAGGCGTTACCGATGAAGGTGAAGGCGTCGTCCATGGAGGTGGCTTCCGGTGTGGGGTAGCGTCGGAGACCATCGAGGCCCGACAGGACTGACCTGTGGGGCATCGGCGTCAGTTGATGGGGTGAGTATCGCGACAAGCGGCCTGGGCTGGCAAGCCGGACTGACAACCCGGGTGGCCAAGTCGCTCACCCCAACTGGCTGGCGCGGGACACCACGCCGGCTTCCTCGGCGGCGCTGTCGGCCAGCGCCCGGCCGGCCTCGTCATAGACGTGGAAGACCGCATTGGCTCCCAGCTCGCGTATCGGCTCGATCTCTTCGGGGTACTCGACCACGGCGGTGATCCGGCCCGGGAACGCACGAGAGCGCAGCTGCTTCAGGGCGAAGAGGTTGCCGGCATGGTGCGGCATGGCTAGCACCACCATCTGGACGTCCCGGGACATCAGCAGCTTGTCCCAGAAGTCCGAATCAACGGCATCGCCCTCGAGAATATTGAAGCCCCGCCCACTGAGTGTCTTGACGCTCTGGGGGTTGCTGTCGATGCCCAGCACGCGCAGGCCATACTCCTTCTGCAGCCGACGATAGACGCTGCGGCCGATGCGGCCCATGCCCAGCACCACCGCCTCGGCGTCACCGACTTCGATGGGGCGATCGCTGGTAGAGAGCTCGCCGACGTTCACCGCCGGCAGCCGCGGCTCCAGCCAGCGATAGAGGCGTTCGCTGAAGCCGTTGAGAATCGCCGACAGACCGAAGCTGAGCGCCACGGCAAGGGAGATCACTACCAGCCAGTCGGCCGGGAGCCAGCCGCTGGAGACCGCGATGGCTCCGACGATGAGGCCGAATTCCGAGTAGTTGGTCAGGCTGAGCGTGGCCAGCACCGAGGTGCGGTGACGCATCCGGAAGCGCATGAAGACCGCCTGGTAGATCAAGCTCTTCAGCGGCAGGATGAGGACCAGCAGCAGGGTGACGCCCAGCATCTCGGCACTGGGCATTGCCGTCAGCCCGATGCTCAGGAAGAAGCCCACCAGCAGCAGCTCCTTGAGGCTGAACATCGAGCGGGCCAGGTTCTGCGCGGCGGGGTGGGGCGCCAGCAGTAGCCCGATGATCAGTGCACCGAGATCCCCCTTCACACCGACGGACTCGAACAGGGCGTAGCCCATGACCAGAGCCAGCAGTATGCCGAACAGCATCTGCATCTCGCCATGGCCGAGGCGGTCCAACAGGGCGCGCAGGATGGGGGCGAGGGGGATCAGCAGCACCAGGCCCAGGGCCCAGAGGCTCGGTAGTTCGCCGCTGGAGGCAGTGATGAAGAGCACCGCGAAGATGTCCTGCATGATCAGTACGCCGATGGCCAGGCGTCCGTAGGCGGTCTGGGTCTCGCTGCGCTTCTCCAGTACCTTGATCACGAAGACCGTGCTGGAGAAGGAGAGGGCGAAGCCCAGCAGCACCAGGGTCTGCCAGCCGGCATCGGCCAGCAGTCCCAGACCCAGCCACTTGAACAAGACCAGCAGCATCAACATCAGCAGGGTCGTGGCAAGCATGTGCAGCGAGGCGCCGCCCCAGACATCCGGGCGTAGCAGGGTGCGTACGTTCAGCTTCAGGCCGATGCTGAACAGCAGCAGGGTGACGCCGATGTCGGCCAGGGTCCCGAGCATCGGGGTCTTGTCGAAGCCCAGCGCGTTGAGGGCGAAGCCTCCGGCAAGGAAGCCGACCATAGGCGGCAGCCGCAGTATCAGGGCGACCATGCCGCCGATGAAGGCCGCGAGAAGAAAGGCCGGTTCGATCATGCACACTCCCTGTTCTGCAATCTTCGGCAAGACAGACAGTGTAGGGAAGTCGTAAGGTGAATGGCATTCATGATTTGGTGTATGCCTTCGAGGCTGAGGAGTCGCTGCCGCTTACCCTGGATGGCAAGCCCGCCCAGCATGAGGCAAATGTCGCCGGTCGGGCCTAAGGTAAATGGCAACCGCCCCGGGCGGACTCACTCCGGTCGAAAAGGAAAGACGACATCATGAGCCTCTCGCTGATCATCCCCGTTGCATTGCTTGGCGCCCTGCTGGTCTACGGGGTGGCGATCTACAACCGACTGGTCACGCTGAAGAACCGCTACCAGAATGCCTTTGCCCAGATCGAGGTGCAGCTCAAGCGCCGTCACGACCTGATTCCCAACCTGGTCGAGACGGCAAAGGCCTACATGAGCCATGAACGTGAGACCCTGCAGGCGGTGACCGAGGCGCGTAATGCTGCCGAGGTGGGTCTCAGGCACGCCGCTGCCAGGCCAGGCGAGGCTGGCCCGATGGCCGAGCTGGCCGGCGCCGAGGGCGTGCTGGGCGCTGCTCTCGGGCGTCTCAACGTGGTGATGGAAGCCTATCCAGACCTCAAGGCTTCCGAGAACATGCGCCAGCTCAGCGAGACCCTCACCAGTACCGAGAACCGGGTGGCCTTCGCTCGGCAGGCCTTCAACGATGCGGTCATGCAGTACAACACCTACCGGCAGAGCTTTCCCCCGGTGATGCTGGCTGGCTCCTTCGGCCACAAGCAGGAAGCGGCCCTGCTGGAATTCGAGGACAGTGCCGAGATACAGGCGGCCCCTAAGGTGAGCTTCTGAGCCGGCACTCATGGACTTCTTCACGGCCCAGGATCGCGCGCGTCGTCTGACTGGCAGGCTGGTCCTTCTGCTGTTGCTGGCAGTGGCCGCCCTCATCGCAGTGGCCTCCCTGGCGGTGGCCCTGGCGGTGGTGCTTCTCGATGGCGGTGCCTTCGCCGCCCAGCCCCTGGCCCGGGCCCTCGAGCCGCGCCTGCTGGCCGGAGTGGCGGCGGCGGTGATCCTGGTGGTGGGGCTGGGCAGCCTGGTGCGCCACCTTCAGTTGCGGGCCGGCGGCAGTGTGGTGGCCGAGTCCCTGGGCGGGCGGCCGCTCAACTTCGAGACTCGCAACGAGCGCGAACGCCAGTTGCTCAACGTAGTGGAGGAGATGGCCATTGCATCCGGCATGCCGGTGCCGGAGGTCTATCTGCTGGAGGATCAGGCGATCAATGCCTTCGCCGCGGGTCATGACCTGGATGACGTGGCCATCGGCATCACCCGGGGCGCCATCGAGGCGCTGGATCGGGACCAGCTGCAGGGGGTGATCGCCCACGAGTTCAGCCATATCCTGCACGGCGACATGCGCCTTAACCTACGGCTGGTGGCGCTGCTCCATGGCATCCTGGTGATCGGCCTGATCGGTCGCATGCTGCTGCATGCCTCGAGCAGCGGTCGCCGCATGAGATCCCGAAAGGGTGGAGGGCATGTCGCGGTGCTGGGCCTCGGTGCGTCGCTGATGGTGGTCGGCTATGCCGGGACCCTCTGCGGCAACCTGATCAAGGCGGCGGTGAGCCGACAGCGCGAGTTCCTGGCCGATGCCAGTGCCGTCCAGTACACCCGTAACCCCGAGGGGATCGGGGGAGCCCTGAAGGTGCTGGCCGCCCATCGCCTCGGCTCGCGGCTGCTCGCCTCCCATGCTGCGGAATTCAGCCATCTCTTCTTCGGCAGCGGCGTGCGCACCCTGCCTGGGCTGACGGCCACCCATCCACCGCTTCAAGCACGGATACGCCGGGTACTGCCCCGCTGGGACGGCAGCTTGCCACCAGCCCCGGTCATCCAGCCGACGCCTCCACGTCATGCCGCCGCTCCCATGGAGGGGGCCGCCGGCCTGGCCTCGAAGGCGTCTATCGGCGAGTCGATGCCTGGTGCGGTGGTGGCCGATGCCCTGGTGGCCGATGCCCTGATGGCCGAGGGGGGAGTCGCCGATGAGATCGTGGCCAGTGTCGGCCGGCCGAGCGCCGAGGACATCAGCCGGGCCCGTAGGCGGCTCGGCGAGATCGACGATGGCCTGATCGAGGCGGCCCACGAGCCCTCTGCGGCCCGGGCGCTGGTCTACGGCATCCTGATGGGTGCCGATGCCGGCAGTCGCGATGCACAGCGCCAGGCCCTGGTCGGACAGGCCCTGCCCGAGGTGCTTCGCGAGCTCGAGGCGCTAGAGGTGCCCCTGTCGCGGCTGGCGCCCGGCCAGCGCCTGCCACTGATAGAACTGGCGCTGCCGGTGCTGCGTCGGCTCTCCGTGGCGCAGTTGGGCCGATTCCAGGCCTGTCTGCGCCGGCTGATGGCACTGGAATCGCGACCAGGCGCGCTCCAGTGGGCGCTGCATCGGCTGGTGCTCCGGGGCATCCAGGGCGAGCGCCGCGCCCGACGGGATCGCCACCTGGCCGACCTGTCCGGGCCGCTTTCCCTGCTGCTCTCGACACTGGCCCTGGCCGGCCAACAGGACGAGACCCAGGCACATGCGTCCGTCGAGCGGCTCTCCGCTGTGCTGGGCGTGACCCTTGATTTCGTGCGTGAGCCGGCCCTGGCCACGGACCTGGACTGGGCCATGTCACGACTGGTGCGTCTGGTCCAGGCCGAGCGGGCTCCGCTGTTGGCAGCCATGAGCTGCTGCGTGCTACATGATGGCCGGATCGAGCCCGAGGAGGCCGAACTGCTGAGTGCCGTGGCCTGGACCCTGGGGTGCCCGCTGCCCAGTCCAGAACGCTTGGCTGGTCAGTCGGTCGGGGGAACGGCATGATGGGGAAACGGTTTTCTTACATCCACCATCTCTGGAGGACTTCGCGATGCTCACTCCCTTCCACCTGGCCGTGCAGGTCCGCGACATTGCCGAGGCCCGCGATTTCTACGGCCAACTGCTGGGTTGCCCGGAGGGTCGCTCCAGCGACAGTTGGGTCGATTTCAACCTCTATGGCCACCAGTTTGTCTGCCACCTGAACCCCGGGCTGGCAGAGAAGGGTATCGATGACCACCGCAACCCGGTCGACGGACACGGTGTGCCGGTACCGCACTTCGGGGTGGTGCTTGAGATGGCCGACTGGGAGGCTCTGGTCGACCGGCTCACCTCGGCGGGCGTTCGTTTCGACATCGAGCCCTACATCCGTTTCCAGGGCGAGCCCGGTGAGCAGGCCACCATGTTCTTCCGCGACCCGAGCGGCAATGCTATCGAATTCAAGGCCTTTCGCGACATCGCCGGCCAGCTGTTCGCTACATGAGGCAAGATGTCGCCTTGCGGGCGCGAGGGGGCTCTGGTGCAATGACGTTTCTTTCGTCAGGAGCAAAAGCATGGCCATGAAAGCCTGGATGCCGCTGATTTCGGCCCTGGCGCTGGGTGTGGGGCTCACCGGGTGCGGTAACGGTGAAGAGTCGCCCGCGTCGGCAGAGGACCAGCAGACTCAGGAATCGGTGTCTCAGCCGGCCACCGAGGAGGCGGCCTCGACGCCGGAGGCAGGCACCGACCAGAACCCCGTGGCGCCTGATGAAGCGGTGTCGACTGCCGAGACGGGCACCGACGAGGGATCCGCCGCGCCTGACGAGGCATTCATCTCTGATGAGGCGGCTGTCGATGTCGAGGGCGAGGCCATCCGCTCCGATGTCGATGCCATGATCGAGGAGACCGGGAAGCGTTTCGAGGAGGCGAGCCGCCAGATCGAGGAGCAGTTCCAGGAGGCCGAGCGGCAGGTGCCCGAGGTCGCCGGGTCGGCCGACTCGGAGACGTCGATGAATCTGGATTCGGTTCTCGAGGAGCCCTCGTCTCTGCCGGATGACATCTCCACCGTACCGGATGAGCTCGGCGAGGAAGAGGTCAACGCCATGATCGAGGAGACCGGTAAGCGTTTCGAGGAGGCGAGCCGTCAGATCGAGGAGCAGTTCCAGGAGGCGGAACGCCAGGCGCCGGGGGAGGCCTCGGCGTTCGACGCCGCTGATCCGGATGTGGCCGGCGATTGATGTCTATCCACCTGCCCCTGGCCTCCTGGCAGGAGAAGCCCCGACAGGATAGAAGCTCCGAAATAGAAGCCCCAATATGAAAAAGGCCCACCGAGAGGTGGGCCTTTCTCTATGGCGATCAGACGGTGATGCCGCCCTATCGCGTCCGGCTCAACCGAGGATCAGTCGGCGGGCCGGATGTTGGAGGCCTGAAGGCCTTTCTTGCCCTGGGTCACTTCGAAGGTGACTTTCTGGCCGTCCTGCAGGGACTTGAAGCCTTCAGCCTGAATCTCGGAGAAGTGAGCGAACAGGTCATCACCGCCGTCGTCCGGAGAGATGAAGCCGTAGCCCTTGGTGTCGTTGAACCACTTGACAGTGCCAGTTGCCATTGTCGATTTCCTTAACTAGCTAAATAATGATGCTTGGTCTGGGAGGAGTGACCTCGCCGCGGACCGGTAATACGTGGGCAAGACAAGAAGCAAGTGCGCACCGGGTATATCGAAGGAATCGAAGTACAACTGACGACTTTCAAGCTTGCTGACCAACGCAGCGGATAGTGCAACAGTGCCAAGGTTGCGTCAACAAGGTGTCGCAGTGAAACTGGCGCTGCCGCCCGCAAAAATTACTGTAGATGGAAAGCCTGCGGGCGTCCAGCATCCATCCCGCCCGCTTCCCCCAAGGTAAAGAGAGCCCCCATGCCCCATCAGCGCATCGCTTCCCGTGACACTCACAGCAAGCTGGTCGGCTACCTGCTGTGGCTGTTCGGTTTCCTCGGCGCCCACCGTTTCTATTCCGGCAAGCCGGTGACCGGTACCATCTGGTTCTTCACCCTGGGGCTGCTGGGCATCGGCTGGCTGATCGATCTCTTCCTGATCCCTTCCATGGACCGTCAGGCGGATCTGCGCTTCGAGGCAGGGCCCACTAATTACTCCCTGGCCTGGCTGCTGCTCACCTTCCTGGGGGTGTTCGGCATCCATCGCTTCTACCTCGGCAAGTGGCTGACCGGCATCCTCTACCTGCTGACCTTGACTATTCGGGCTCGGGGTACTCTATGACTTCTGGACCCTCAATGACCAGATATCCCTGCGTCACGCCCGGCGCGGCATCTTCAACGACTGAGTGCCATCTCGGTACATCAATCGCTGAGGGCGGTTCATGCTTGTTGACAACAGCAGGGGGCTCTCCATGTTCATCGATGCACAGTTCTGGCCGTTCCTGGTAGCCATCGTGCTGCTCAGCATGAGCCCTGGGGTGGATACCCTGCTGGTGATCCGCAACACTGCGCGAGGCGGATGGCGCGACGGCGTGGTGACCAGCCTGGCCATCTGCAGTGGCCTCTTCGTGCATGCGACGGTCTCGGCACTCGGCATCTCGCTGATCCTGCTCCAGTCGGCGTGGGCCTTTGGCCTGCTCAAGCTGGCCGGAGCCGCCTATCTGGTGTGGCTAGGCGTGCCGAGCCTGCTGGCCGCCCGGCGGGGACAGGGGCTTCCCGTAGGGGCTGTCCAGGCAGGGCGACATCCAGAGCGACATGAGGTGCCGCTGTGGCGGCCGGTGCGCGAGGGGCTGCTCTCCAATGTGCTCAACCCCAAGACGGTGGTCTTCTACATGGCTTTCCTGCCCCAGTTCATCGCCCCGGGGGACCCGGCGCTGGCCAAGTCGCTGTGGCTGGCCGGGGTGCATTTCGTGGTCGCCAACCTGTGGCAGATCGGCATCGTGGCGATGGTGGGCAGTGCCGGTCACTGGCTTGCAAGCAAGGCATTCACCCGCTGGCTCAACGGTATGACCGGCGCCGTGCTGGTCGGCTTCGGCATCAAGCTGGCATTGACCCGCCAGCCTGGCTGAGACAGGGACACCCCGAGGTGAGCGGCCCTGGCATCGGCCGGGGCCGCTGAGACGAAAGCCGGCTTTGCCCCTCAGTTACTGGCCAATAGCGAACGGTCATAGCGCACGGATGTCTCCGCTGCGCTCAGCATCGAGACCCCCGTGCTGTCCCCTCCGTTGGACAGGCTCTCGAAGATGACCCGATAGGCGAGCACGGCCTGCACGTAGTCGCGGGTCTCGCGAAAGGGGATGCTCTCCACGAAGAGATCGAATTCCTGCGGGGCCTCGCTCAACCAGCGGTCGACGCGATTCGGGCCGGCATTATAGGCGGCCGTGGCGGCCAGGCGGTTGCCCTGATAGCGGTCGAGCATATCGCGGATATAAGTGCTGCCCAGGCGAATGTTGACGGCCGGGTCGAGCACGCCATAGGGCCCCGGGTCGCTCATGCCGAGCCGACGGCTGACCAGGGTGGCGGTGCCAGGCATTAGTTGCATCAGGCCGCGGGCACCGGCCGGCGACAGCGCTTCGGGGTTGTAGGCGCTTTCGCGCCTGGCGATGCCCATCAGCAGGTAGGGGTCGACGCGGGTCTCCCGGCCCCAGTGCAGGAAGTCATCGCGATAGGCCTCGGGGAAACGCCACTCCAGTGCGTCCCAGAGCTTGCCGGCAATGGTGGTCTGCACCAAACGGGCCTGCCAGCCGCGCCGCTGGGCATAGTCCGCCAGCAGGCGGGCCTCCTGTGGTGTGCCCCTGGCCGCTGCGGCATACCATTCACTGGCGGCGAGGCCCGGCTCGCCGATGCGCAGCAGGGCCTCGGTGCGTCTTACGGCTGGCCAGTCGGTCACCGCCTCACGGCTGCTCGCGTCGATCCGGCTGCGCTCAGGGTTCAGGGCGTAGGGCTGGTCGATGCGATCGGCGGCGGCAAAGCCAAAGAAGTTGCGCTCTGCAGCGGCCCGGGCATAGGCCTCGCGTGCCAGAGCGTCGTTACCTTGCTGCTGCTGCGCCCGGGCAGTCCAGTACTGCCAGCGACTCTCGCCACGCTGTACCTCGTTCATCCGGCCGATCCAGTCGAGCACTCCGGTCCAGTCGCGATCGGCCAGCGCGGTCCTGACCCGCAGCTCGAGCAGGTCGTCGTCATGGCGGCCAGTCAGCAGGTTGTCGACCCAGCCGAGATTCTGGTCAATATCGCGAACCAGAGAATAGAAGGCCAGGCCATGCTCGATCTCGCGGCGATGGAGGGTCCTGATCGACAGGTGCGGGGAGAGCTTGCGCCAGGCCTCCAGGGCAGCCTCGGTATCCGCCCGGGTGAAGCCGTGCATGGCGGCGGCAAAGAGCGCGCTGCTGCCCCGGCATTCCGGCCCGAGGCAGGCGGGAATGCGGGTGATGGCGGAGAAGTCCTTCTGCAGCAGGGCCATGGCCGCGCGGCCATTCTGCCAGGAGTTGCCGAGCATACGGCCGAGATAGTCGGCGAGGCCGTTCTCGCCGGCCTGCCAGGCCAGTGTAATGCGCTCCCAGACTTCCTCCTCGCCGATGTCGCCGCCGGCTCGCAGGCTGTCGAAGAGGCTATTGCAGGCCTCCGGCTGCGAATGTCCGGTGAGCCACAATTCTCTTCCTCCCCGGGCAGCCGCCTGCGGGTCGGTGCCGAGCTGTGCGGTATAATAGTGGCACTGGCGCTCGGTGCCCGAGGGCACGCCGTTGGCCACCGCCAGCAGGCTGGCATAGCGTCCAGCCTCGCCGTACTGCTCAATGGCCTGGCCGCGCATCCATTCACCCAGCGGGGAGTCGTCATGGCGCTCGATGAAGGCCAGTACCGTCGCTGGCTCGGCCCCGGGCAGGCGGTCGCGCAGCCGGTGGTAGTCCACGTAGCCGGCCAGGACATGGTCCTCGATGGCGCCCTGGTCGACCTTCTCCCACTGCTGGCTACGCGCAGCCTGGAGGGCATCCTGCATGGCGCGGTCACTGCCCTGGGCGAGCAGCGGCAGACAGCACAGGGTGGCGGCGATCAGAGTCTTGCAGTGACCGAATGACAGGGGCATGGGGTGACCTCTTGGGGTTCACGGTCGGCGGTTATGCCATGGTGGCCGATAGCGGGGGGCTTGAGTAGTGTCGCCGTTGCCCGACAGGCATCCGGATGTTCGTCGCGGTGGCGGTACTCTATCGTGTAGCGGTATTCCCGTGAGTCGGCAAGGAGGTCGATATGGCCAGATGGGATAGTGGGTTCCTGGTGGAGCGGTTGCGCCGGCGCTCCCGTGTGCTGGGTGAGATGGTTCGCGCCCTCCGGCTGTTCCTGCCCATGACCCGCGACGTGCTGCTGCGCCGCTTCCGGCCGATGCCCTGGGGAGCCTTCCTGTGGATGCTGGCGGCCCTGGCATACCTGATATCGCCCCTCGACCTGATTCCCGATGTGCTCCTGCTGGTGGGGCTGGTGGACGACGTTGTGATCGTCGGCTGGCTGTTGACCCGCGTCGACCGTCGCCTGGCAGGGTATCGCGCCTGGCGGGCAGGCCGGGAGGCAGGGCCGACGCCCCCCTGTGAAGGTTCACGCGGCGGTGAACGCCCGCCCTGACACGATCTTTGAATCTTCTGCTGACAGCCGTGCACCGAGGTCCGGATGCCCCTCGGCTGGTCCCCCGCGCCGCCGACTGGCGACCCGACCGAAGATGGCGCTTGAAAAGCCGTCAGCGGTCCCCATATCGACGACAGTTCCACTTCGGTGGCTTCGCCACCATCGTCATGTCGAAAGAGGGGTCCGAGACACATGACCACTGCTACCCATGAAGAGACACTCGGCTTCCAGACCGAGGTCAAGCAGCTGCTGCACCTGATGATCCACTCCCTGTATTCCAACCGGGAGATATTCCTTCGCGAGCTGATTTCCAACTCCGCCGACGCCTGCGACAAGCTGCGCTACCAGGCGCTGGACAACGATGCGCTCTATGAGGGGGACAGCGAGCTGCGCATCGAGATCGATCACGATGCCGAGGCAGGCACCGTGACGGTGCGCGACAACGGCATCGGCATGAGCCGCGACGAGGTGATCGAGAACCTCGGCACCATCGCGCGTTCGGGAACAGCCGAGTTCCTCAAGCAGCTCTCCGGCGAGCAGCAGAAGGATGCCAGGCTGATCGGCCAGTTCGGCGTCGGTTTCTATTCCGGCTTCATCGTCGCCGACGACATCACCGTTCGCACCCGCAAGGCCGGAACCGCGGCCGATGCCGGCGTCGAGTGGCACTCCAAGGGCGAGGGTGAGTTCACCGTCGCCGACATCGAGCGCGAGGTACACGGCACCGAGATCACCCTGCACCTCAAGGAGGATGCCGGGGAATTCGCCGACGAGTTCCGCCTCAAGAGCCTGGTGCGCAAGTACTCCGACCACATCGAGGTGCCGGTACGCATGCCGAAGGTCGAGGCCGCCAAGGACGAGGACGGCAACGATATCCAGGGTAGCGAGACCACGACCTGGGAGACCGTCAACGAGGCCACGGCGATGTGGGTGCGGCCCAAGTCCGAGCTCACCGACGACGAGTACAAGGCCTTCTACAAGCACGTGGCCCACGACTTCTCTGACCCGCTGGCCTGGAGTCATAACAAGGTCGAGGGCAAGCTTGAGTACACCAGCCTGCTCTATGTGCCGGGGCGTGCTCCCTTCGACCTCTATGAGCGCGATGGTGCCCGGGGCGTGAAGCTCTATGTGCAACGCGTCTTCATCATGGACGATGCCGAGCAGTTCCTGCCGCTCTACCTGCGCTTCATCAAGGGCGTACTGGACACCCGTGACCTGTCGCTGAACGTCTCACGCGAGTTGCTGCAGCAGGACCCGCAGGTCGACAAGATCAAGTCGGCACTGACCAAGCGCTCCCTCGACATGCTCAAGAAACTGGCCAAGGACGGTGAGGCCTACCAGACCTTCTGGAACACCTTCGGCAGCGTGCTCAAGGAGGGCCCTGCAGAAGACCATGCCAACCGCGAGAAGATCGCCGGCCTGCTGCGTTTCTCCAGCACTCATACCGACAGCGCCACCCAGGACCAGTCCCTGGCCGACTACGTCTCGCGCATGCAGGACGGCCAGGAGAAGGTCTACTACATCGTCGCCGACGGCTTCAATGCGGCCAAGAACAGCCCCCACCTGGAGGTCTTCCGCAAGAAGGGCATCGAGGTGCTGCTGCTCCACGACCGCATCGACGAGTGGATGACGAGTCACCTCACCGAGTTCGAAGGCAAGAGCTTCGTCGACGTGGCCAAGGGTGAGCTGGACCTCGGCGAGATCGAGAACGAGGACGAGAAGAAGGCCCAGGAGGAGACCGCCAAGGCCAAGGAAGACCTGGTCAAGCGGGTCAAGGAGGCCCTGGGAGACGACGTTCAGGAGGTCAAGGTGACCCATCGCCTCACCGACTCCCCGGCCTGCGTGGTGCTGCCCGAACACGAGATGGGCTTCCAGATGCGTCGCATCATGGAGGCCGCCGGCCAGCCGATGCCCGAGGTCAAGCCGATCCTCGAGCTCAATCCCGAGCATGCCCTCGTGGCTCGCCTCGAGGGCGTCGAGGGCGAGGGCTTCGAGAACCTGGCGCATATCCTGCTCGACCAGGCGATCATCGCCGAAGGCGGACATCTCGATGATCCCGCCTCCTACGTCAAGCGCCTCAATACACTGTTGAGCGCCTGATACCGCCTGTAGTGACGGCATCTGCTGCGATGTCGCACCCCCTCCAGGCCGCCCTCGGGCGGCCTTTTTGCGGGTGTCCTGCCCTTCTGGTTTCTGTTTACATCAATGTTTGCAGTGCCTGAACTGCGGGTTTTCATTGAGGAGATAGTGCTACAGTGCACGGAGCCTTAACGTTCGCCTGGCTGTTGTGCAATGCGGCATGCTCCGGTATGAATATCTGGGCTGACCTATGAAGAAAGATTTCAATAACTAGCGGGAGATCCAACGTGAAGATTGGTGCACCCAGTGAGCTCGCCGAGGGAGAGGCACGCGTCGCGCTGACCCCCGACAGCGCTAAGTTCATCCAGAAGCTTGGACACGACTGCCTCATCGAATCCGGTGCCGGCGCGGCGGCGGGCTTCGATGACGCGGCATATCGCAATGCCGGCGTCACCGTGGTCGACAGCGCCGAGGCGCTCTGGACCGAGGCCGAGGTAGTGATCAAGGTACGTGAACCCCTCGAGGAAGAGGCCGAGCGTCTGCGCGAAGGCCAGACCCTGATCAGCTTCTTCTGGCCGGCCCAGAACGAGGACATGCTGGAGAAGTGTCGGGCCAAGGGCGCCACCGTGGTGGCGATGGATATGGTGCCACGCATCTCGAGGGCCCAGAAGATGGACGCGTTGTCGTCCATGGCCAACATCGCCGGCTACCGGGCGGTGATCGAGGCGGGCAACAACTTCGGCCGCTTCTTCACCGGCCAGGTGACCGCCGCCGGCAAGGTGCCCCCTGCCAAGGTGCTGGTGATCGGTGCCGGCGTGGCGGGGCTTTCCGCCATCGGCACGGCCACGAGCCTCGGGGCCGTGGTGCGTGCCTTCGATGTGCGCCCCGAGGTCTCCGAACAGATCGAGTCCATGGGTGCCGAGTTCCTGTTCCTCGACTTCGAGGACAGCCAGGACGGCTCGGAGAGCGGTGGCTATGCGGCACCGTCCAGCCCAGAGTTTCGCGAGAAGCAGCTCGAGTGTTTCCGCGCCCAGGCGCCGGATGTCGATATTGTCATCACCACAGCGCTGATCCCTGGAAGGCCGGCGCCCAAGCTGTGGCTGGAGGACATGGTCGCGGCCATGAAGCCCGGCTCGGTGATCATCGACCTGGCGGCCGAGAAGGGCGGCAACTGCGACCTGACCCGGGCGGACGAGAAGGTGGTCTCCGACAACGGGGTGACGGTCGTCGGCTACACCGACTTCCCCTCTCGCATGGCGACCCAGTCCTCACTGCTCTATGCGACCAATGTCCGCCACATGCTGACCGATCTCACCCCCGAGAAGGAGGGCGTGATCGACCACAACATGGAGGATGACGTCATCCGCGGCGCCACGGTGACCCACCAGGGCGAGGTCACCTTCCCGCCGCCGCCCCCCAAGGTGAAGGCCATCGGGGCGGCCAAGTCCAAGCCCAGGGAGAAGGAGCCGACGCCGGAGGAGAAGAAGGCGGCCGAACATGCCGCTTTCAAGGCGCAGACCAAGCGTCAGCTGGGCCTCCTGGCGATCGGCGGCGTGCTGATGCTGCTGCTCGGCCAGGTGGCTCCGACCTCCTTCATGCAGCACTTCATCGTGTTCGTGCTGGCCTGCTTCGTCGGTTTCCAGGTCATCTGGGGCGTCAGCCACTCGCTGCATACCCCGCTCATGGCGGTGACCAATGCGATCTCCGGCATCATCATCCTCGGGGCGGTCCTGCAGATTGGCTCGGGCAGCGTCGTGGTCGGCGTCCTGGCGGCGATCTCGGTGCTGATCGCGTCCATCAATATCGTGGGTGGCTTCCTGGTGACACGCCGGATGCTGGCCATGTTCCAGAAGTCCTGAGCGGCGGAGACACGACATGTTGGGTCAAGGATTCGTATCTGCCGCGGCAATCGCGGCAAGTGTATTGTTCATCCTCTCGCTGGGGGGGCTGAGTAACCAGGAGAAGGCCAAGCGTGCCGTCTGGTACGGCATCGTGGGCATGGCCGTAGCGGTGTTCTTCACCGCCTTAGGGCCGGGTGTCGGCGGCTATGTGTGGATGATCCCGATGATGGTCATCGGGGCGGCCGCGGGGGTCTACGTGGCCAAGAAGGTCGACATGACCGAGATGCCGCAGCTGGTGGCGGCGCTGCACAGCTTCGTCGGTCTGGCCGCGGTGTTCGTGGCCTGGAGCGCGGACCTGGAGCGTCGTCGGGTGCTGGCCGCCCAGGCCGCCGAGCAGAGCATGGAGAACTTTTCCGCCTTCGCGGCCCTGCTGACCCACAAGACGCCTGCGGAACTGACCTTCCTGCAGGTCGAGGTGGTGCTGGGTATCTTCATCGGTGCGGTGACCTTCACCGGTTCGGTGATCGCCTTCGGCAAGCTGGCCGGCAAGGTCGACGGCAAGCCGAAGCAGCTGCCCGGCGGGCACCTGCTCAACGCCGGCGCGGCGGCGCTATCGCTGCTGCTGGCCATCCTCTACCTCAACGGGGCGGGCTTCTGGGCGCTGCTGGTGCTGGCGGGACTGGCATTCTTCATCGGTTACCACCTGATCATGGGCATCGGCGGCGCCGACATGCCGGTGGTGGTGTCGATGCTCAACAGTTACTCCGGCTGGGCCGCGGCGGCCATCGGCTTCACGCTCTCCAACGACCTGCTGATCGTCACCGGTGCCCTGGTGGGCTCCTCCGGTGCGATCCTGTCGTACATCATGTGCAAGGCGATGAACCGCAACTTCATCAACGTCATCCTGGGCGGCTTCGGCGGCAGCAAGGGGCCCGCGGCGGAGATCGAGGGCGAGCAGGTGTCCATCGATGCCGGCGGCGTGTCCAGTGCGCTGAACGATGCCGACAGCGTGATCATCGTGCCGGGCTATGGCATGGCGGTGGCCCAGGCCCAGAACGCGGTCAGCGAGCTGACACGCAAGCTGCGCAGCGCCGGCAAGAACGTGCGCTTCGGCATCCACCCGGTCGCCGGTCGCCTGCCGGGCCACATGAACGTGCTGCTGGCCGAGGCCCGGGTGCCCTACGACATCGTGCTGGAGATGGACGAGATCAACGATGACTTCGCCACCACCGATGTGGTGATCGTCATCGGCTCCAACGACATCGTCAATCCCGCCGCCCAGGAAGATCCCAACAGCCCCATCGCCGGCATGCCGGTGCTCAAGGTCTGGGATGCCAAGCAGGTGTTCGTCTGCAAGCGCGGTCAGGGAACCGGTTATTCCGGCATCGAGAACCCGTTGTTCTTCAAGGAGAACACCCGGATGTTCTTCGGCGATGCCCGCCAGAGCATCGACTCGCTGCTGCCTCTGGTCGACTGACCCAGACACGCCCGGGCCGGATGGCAGGTCCGGGCGGTTCTCCTCTCTTGACGCCCCTCGACGGGGCGTTTTTTCGTTACAATCCTCCCATCCATTCAGCTTCCCGGGGCGATCATGTCAGACCAACCCATGCGCGTGGCGGTGCTCGGCGGCGGCAGCTTCGGCACGGCGCTTGCCAGCATCGCCGCCGACAACGGGGCCGAGGTTCGCCAGTGGCTGCGCGACCCCGTCCTGGCGGCGCAGATCACTCGCGAACACCGCAATGGCCGCTACCTGCCCGACTTCGCCATCAACCCCGCGGTGGTGGCCTCCAATGCCATGGACGAGGTGCTTGAGGGCGCCGGTCTGGTGCTCGTGTCCATCCCCTCCAAGGCCTTCCGCGAGGTGGTGCGTCAGGCGCGCCCCTGGCTGAACGAGGGCCAGATACTCGTCAGCACCACCAAGGGCATCCAGGAGGAGGGCTTCAAGCTGATGAGCCAGATCCTCGAGGAGGAGACCGGATTTCCCCATATCGGCGTGATCTCGGGGCCGAACCTGGCCTCGGAGATCGCCCAGAAGCAGCTCACCGCCACGGTGATCGCCAGCGACGACGCCGAGACCCGAACCCGGGTCCAGGCCACCCTGGGCTGCGACTACTTCCGGGTCTATGCCAGCAATGATCGCTTCGGCGTGGAGCTGGGCGGTGCGCTGAAGAACATCTATGCCATCGCCGCGGGCATGGCGGCGGCGCTGGGCATGGGCGAGAACACCCGCAGCATGCTGATGACCCGTGCCCTGGCCGAGATGAGCCGCTTCGCCGTGGATCAGGGCGCCAACCCCATGACCTTCCTGGGGCTGGCCGGTGTCGGCGACCTGATCGTCACCTGCTCCTCGGCACTCTCCCGCAACTACCGGGTGGGCCAGGCCCTGGGGGAGGGCAGTACCCTGGACGAGGCCGTCGAGGCGTTGGGCCAGGTGGCGGAGGGGGTCAACACCGTGCGCCTGGTATGTGACAAGGCCCATGAAGACGGGGTCTACATGCCGCTGGCCGAGGGGCTCTACCAGGTGCTCTTCGAGGGCGTGCCGGCCCGGGAGATGGCACGGCTTCTGATGCAAGGTGAGCAAAGCAGCGACGTGGAGTTCGTGCTGCCCCGCTCGGATGTCCGGCAGGATCGCCGCGACGACGGGGGAGCGGCATGACCGAACGAGGAGCCGAGCGCCTGCTGATCATGCGCCACGGTGAGGCCGGCCATGGCCGGCCGGATGCCGAGCGCACCCTGACCGAGCGGGGAGAGCTCGAGGCGCAGCGCATGGGGCGCTGGCTCGCCTCCCGCGGCGATCTCGACGCGACGCGCCTGCGCCTGGTGGCGAGCCCCTTTGTGAGGGCTCGCCAGACCGCGCAGCACATCGCCGAGCCGTTGGGTCTCGAGGTGGAGTTCCTGTCGATCCTCACCCCCGATGACCCGCCCGAAGCGGTTGTGGAGTGGTTGGTCGGCGAGGCCGATGACCGCCCGCTGCTGCTCGTCAGCCATATGCCGCTGGTGGCCGCGCTCACCGGGCTGCTGGTGGAGGGGCGGGCCGACCGTGGCCCCGGCTTTGCGACCGCCGCCATGGCAGAGCTCACGGCGGAGGTCCGGGCCGCCGGCTGTGCGCGCCTGCTGCGCTTTGTCTCGCCGGCGGACATCAACGACCAGGAGGTCCCGTGAGCTATATCGTCAATAACCGCATCCACGTGAACCCCGGCTTCGAGGACGAGTTTGAGGCGCGCTTCCGCGCCCGGGCGGGGCAGATCGACCAGCAGCCCGGCTTCGTGGCAATGCGCGTGCTGCGCCCCCAGGGCAACCAGGCGCCCTACGTGGTGGAGACGGAATGGGAGAGCCAGCAGGCCTTCCGCGACTGGGTCGGCAGTGACGACTTCAGGCGTGCCCACGCCGACCCGCTGCCGCCGGAGGCCACCGCCGAGGGCGGCGGCATCGAACAGTTCGAGGTGGTCGAGGGAACCGTCGCGGGGGCGATTCGCTAGTTCTGCTAGATCAGCCCCGAGGCCCGAAGCACAAAGACACCCAGCGTCACCGTGATGCTGGCCATCAGCGTGGTCATGGCGATGATGTTCGCCGTGAGGGTCGCGTTGCCGCCCATCGCCTTGGCCATCACGAAGGCGGCGGCGGCGGTGGGGCTGGCGAAGAACAGGAACATCACTCCGAGGGCGGGGCCCTCGAAGCCGGCCAGCCAGGCGGCGCCTGTTGCCAGTATCGGCAGGGTGACCATCTTCAGCAGGCTGGCGCTGACCGCCAGCCGACCCGAACGGCGAATCTCGCCGAACGAGAGCGTGGCGCCGATGCAGATCAGCGCGAGTGGCAGGGTCAGGGAGGCGAAGTAGTCACCGGAGGTCATCAGCCAGCCGGGCAGGGGCCATCCCGTCGCGGCCACCGGGACGGCGACGACGACCGCCAGGATCAACGGGTTCGTGGCGATATGGCGCAGGATGCTGCGCCAGTCGGCCCGCTGTCCTTCCTGGTAGGTGACCAGGGCGATCACCGAGAAGGCGTTGTAGGTGAGGATCACCACGCCCAGCAGCAGGCTGCCGGTGGAGAGGCCGAAGTCGCCATACATCCCCGCGGCGAGCGCCAGGCCGACGATGCCGCAGTTGCCGCGGAAGGCGCCCTGAATATAGACGCCGCGTTCCCGGTAGGGCACCCGCAGGGTCGCCCATCCCCAGCAGAACAGGACACTGCCGAGGGTGGCCAGGGCGAAGAAGCCGAGCAGGGCCGGATCCAGGGTGGCGCCCAGGTCGGCGCGGATGATACTGAGGAAGATCAGCGTCGGAAGGGTCGCCTTGAACACCAGCTGTGACGCGGTGGAGACGAAGGCGGCGTCTATCCAGCGTGCGCGCTTGAGCCCCAGGCCGATGAACACCATGGCGAAGACCGGCAGGGTGATCTCGAGGGTCTGCAGGAAGAGGGTCGAGAGCTCCATCGGCGCCATGGCCTAGCGCGCAAGCCACAGGCCGATGAATACGGCGGTGACCACGGTGATGAAGAACACCCGGTTGCGGGCGCGGGTATCTCGGGCGGGCTTGTGGGGGTCTACCACGGAGAACTCCTCTCGGTTCGCATGTCGCCACAGGACGACTTGGCGAAACATGGTAATCCCGTTAGCCTGCTATCGCCAGAAGGGCGCCGGCCGGGTGCCCGAAAGCAGGAAGAATCCATGAGCCGATCCGACCAGACCTCGCGTTGCCTTCTCGTCTTCGCCCATGCCAACGGCTTCCCGGGGCAGAGCTACCGCAGCTTCCTGTCCCCGCTGGCCGAGCGTTTCGAGGTGCATCCGCTGGATCGTCTCGGCCATCACCCCGACTTTCCGGTGGGCCACAACTGGCTGGCCCTGCGCGACGAGCTCCTCGAGCACCTCGCCCGGCTCCCGGGCCCGGTGGTCGGCGTGGGGCACTCCATGGGCGGTGTGCTCATGGCCATGGCCGCCGAGCAGTCCCCCGAGCTTTTCCGCGCCGTGGTGATGCTCGACCCGCCGCTGATGCTCGGCCTGGATGCCTGGGTCATGAAGGCTGCCAAGCGGCTCGGCCTGGCCGACCACGTCACTCCGGCCGGACGAACCCAGGGACGTCGTGACACCTGGCCCAGCCGGGAGGCCATGGCCCACTATCTGCGGCGGCGCGGGCTCTTCCGGCGCTTCACCGACCAGGCCCTTCACGACTATGTGGATGGTGGTACGCGCCGGCTCGACGATGGCCGCGTGGTGCTGGTCTACGACCCGGACATCGAGGTGCAGATATTCCGTCACCTGCCTGACCATCTCGACGACCTGCCGGAGAGGGCCCAGGTTCCGCTCGGCGTGTTGGCGGGCAGTGATTCCCGGGTGCTCACTGCCCACCGTCGGCGCCGGCTGCGTCGTCGCGGGGTGCGTGTCGCCGAGGTCCAGGGGGGCCACATGTTCCCCATGGAATGCCCCGACGACACCCGCACGGCCCTGTTGGCGATGATCGGCGACCTGATCGGGCGGTCATCATGAGCGAGTCTGAGTTGCCGCCCCAGGATCTGAGGCTCGCCGGCGGGCGCCTGGCAGCCCTGGCATGGGGCGACCCGGCGGCCCCCACCTGGCTGGCCCTGCATGGCTGGCTGGACAATGCCGCGAGCTTCTCGCGGCTGGCTCCGCGCCTGGTCGAGCGTCTCGGCATCCGTGTGGTGGCCATCGACTTCGCCGGTCACGGCCTCTCGGCGCATCGCCACGGCGACTACGCGCTGTGGGACTACGCCCACGACCTGCTCGATGCCTGCGACGACCTCGGCCTCACCCGAGCGAGCCTGCTGGCTCATTCCATGGGCGCCGGCGTGGCCTGCCTGACGGCGGCTGCCCTGCCGGAGCGCGTCGAGGCCCTGGTCCTGATCGATGGCCTGGGCGCCTTGACCACCGACGCCGGCGAGGCCCCTGCCCAACTGCGCAAGGGGCTGCTCGCCCATCGCCGCACGCTCTCCTCGGCGCCGCGCTATCCTGATAGTGAGGCCGCCGTGGCATCTCGGGTCGCCGGCGGGGCGACGCCCCTCGATGCCGAGACGGCGCGGCCGCTGGTCTCACGCAACCTGGAGGCGCTGCCCGATGGCCACGTGCAGTTGCGCACCGATGCTCGCCTGCTGCGCCCCTCCCTGGTGAGGTTCTGCCCCGAACAGGTGACTGCCATGCTGGAGGCGATTCGCTGCCCGGTGCTGCTGTTGGAGGGGTCGACCGGTATCCTGGGCGACCGGACGCGGGCGCGCCGGGCTCGGGCCGCGGTGGCCGACCTGGCACGATGCGTCCTTCGGGGCGGGCATCACCTGCACCTGGAGCCGGGGGCCGTGGCAGCGGTGGCGCAGGCCATCGTCGCCTGGCACTCGCCTGGGCGGATCAACTGAGAGGGAGGGCGGATCATGAACATGCAGAACAAGGCCGGCAACCCTCGAGACAAGACGGTGGCGCTGGTGCTCGGCAGCGGCGGGGCCCGAGGCTACGCCCATATCGGGGTGATCGAGGAGCTCGAGGCCCGGGGCTACCGGGTGGTGGCGATCTCCGGGTGTTCCATGGGGGCCCTGGTGGGCGGCGTCTATGCTGCCGGGCAGCTCGATGCCTACCGGGACTGGGTCTGCCAGCTCGACTACTTCGACGTGGTCAGGCTGGTCGATGTCACCTGGAGCCCCATGGGAGCGATGAAGGCCAGCAAGGTGATGGGCAAGCTCGAAAGCCTGATCGGTGATACCCGTATCGAAGACCTGGAGATTGCCGTGACCACCGTGGCCACCGACCTGAACCGCCAGCGTGAGGTGTGGTTCCAGAGCGGCTCGCTGCTCGAGGCGATCCGCGCCTCCATCGCCGTGCCCGGGGTGATCACGCCGGTGCATCTCGATGACCAGGTGCTGGTGGACGGAGGGCTGCTCAATCCCCTGCCGATCATCCCCACGGTGTCGGCCCAGGCGGACTTGGTGCTGGCGGTCAATGCCACCGCCCACAGCCCTCGGTTGGTGACCTTGGAAGAATTGCTGCCTCCGGACGAGGCCGCCGAAGAGCAGGCACGGGAGGAGTCTCGGGATGCAGGTGGCATCGACTTCGCCAGCTGGATCGACGGGGTCCGCGGGGCCGCCCGACGGCTGTTCGAGGGCTTCGGCAACGGCGACTCAAACGCCAATGGCGACAAGAGCGTGGAGGAGGAGACTCTGGAGCGAGGCCGCCGGGAGTGGGGGCGCCTGGACATGGTGCTGGCCTCCTTCGATATCACCCAGGCGGCCCTGGCCAAGTACAAGGTGGCGGGCTATCCGCCGGACGTGCTGATCGAAGTCCCCAAGACGGTGTGTGGTGCCTATGAGTTCCACCGGGCCGAGGCCCTGATCAGCCTCGGTCGGCACCTGGCCGTGGACGCGCTGGATCGCTTCGAGGGGCTCACCCATCCGGGGTGGGGAAGCCAGGCGACCGTCGTGGAGACGGCAGTAGAGGAAGAGGAGAAGGAGCAAGAAGAGAAGGACCCGCCCTGAGGCGTGAAGCCGGCGGCTCGCCGTTCAGGCCTGGGCGCCGCGTCGGCGCAGCAGCACGTAGACCGCCCCGGTGCCGCCGTCGATCGTGGGCGCCGAACAGAAGGCCAGCACACTCGGCCATTCCCGCAACCAGGCGTTCACGTGGCTCTTGATCACGGGGTAGTCGCTGGTGCTGCCCCAGGCCTTGCCGTGAACGACCAGCACGCAGCGTCGCCGGCGGTCGGAAGCATCGCGCAGGAAGGCTTCCAGTTCTTCTCTGGCCTCCTCCAGGGTGTGTCCATGCAGGTCGAGACCCGCCTCCCAGGCGATGCGTCCCCGCTTGAGCTGCTGTCGCGTGCGCCAGGGCAGGTCGGGGAGGGCGAAGTCGAGAAACTCGGAGGGCCTCACCGGCTCGACACGGCCATCCGAGGTGCGGCCGACTCCGGCGATGTCATCGCTGACGGTGGTGGCGGCCGCCCGCCGCTCGGCTGCGGCGGGATCGCGCCGATGCCGGCGACCGGGGTCGGCCCGGTTGCTGGTGATGGGGCGCACGCCGGCCTCACGCAGGGCCTGGCGAAAGGCACTGATCTCGTCGTCGTCCGGTAAGTGGCGGTCTCGACTCATGGGGCCATCGGGTGTTGGAACCAGGCGTCAGTATACCGCCCCAGTCGTGGCTGTGAACCGCGGGCCCGGTTACAATCTTCCCTCGTATCCACTCGAACCCCCTGACTCCAGGATGCCCCGTGGCTGAATCTTTCCCTGATGCGTCTTCTTCCACCCTCGTTCTGAACGACGAGGCCCTCACCGAGGGTCTGGTCACCCTGCGCGACTGCCTGCGCTGGGCGGCCAGCGAATTCCACCTGGCCGGTCTTCACTATGGCCACGGCACCGTGTCCGCCTGGGATGAGGCCGTGGCGCTGACCCTGGGCGCGCTGCACCTGCCCTGGAACGTCGACCCTGCCGTCCTGGAGGCGCGGCTGTTGCCCATGGAGCGTGCGCGTATCGTGTCGTTGGTCCGTGCACGCATCGAGACACGCCGTCCATTGCCCTACCTGTTGGGCGAGGCCTTCTTCGCCGGCCTTCCGTTCAGTGTCGACGAGCGGGTGCTGATCCCGCGCTCGCCCATCGCCGAGTTGATCGAGCATGGCTTCGCCGCCTGGTTTCCCGGTGAGCCGCCTGCTCGGGTGCTGGATCTCTGTGCCGGTTCGGGCTGCATCGGCATCGCCACGGCGTTGTACCTGCCGACCTGCGAGGTCGACCTGGCGGACATCAGTCCCGAGGCCCTGGAAGTGGCACGCATCAACATCACCCGACATGACGTGGGGGAGCGGGTGCGTGCCGTCGAGTCGGACATCTTCGAGGGACTCGGCGGGCGGCGCTACGACCTGATCGCCTCCAACCCGCCCTACGTGGATATCCGGGACCTGACGACCATGCCCGAGGAGTTCCGCCATGAACCGGTGCTGGCGCTGGGCGCGGGAAGTGACGGGCTGGATATCGTCCGGCGCATACTGCGCGAGGCCCGCGACCACCTGACCGATGATGGTGTGCTGATCGTCGAGGTGGGTAACTCCGATCATCACCTGGAGGCCGCCTTCCCCGAGGTGCCCTTCCTGTGGCTGGAATTCGAGCGCGGCGGTCAGGGGGTCTTCTCCCTGACCGCCGCTGAACTCGACGCCCATGCGGCGTCCTTCGCCTGATTCATCTCTCTCGCCCCATCTCTCCCGACCCCAGGAGGAGCGCCCATGTCCGGTAACACCTTCGGCAAGCTGTTCACCGTCACCACCTTCGGCGAGAGCCATGGCCCGGCACTGGGGGCCATCGTCGATGGCTGTCCACCGGGACTCCCGCTCAGCGAGGAAGACCTGCAGCATGACCTGGACCGTCGCCGTCCCGGCAGCTCTCGCCACACCACCCAGCGTCGCGAGGCCGACCGGGTGAGGATCCTCTCCGGGGTCTTCGAGGGCGTGACCACTGGCACCTCTATTGGCCTGATGATCGAGAATACCGACCAGCGTTCCACTGACTACTCGAAGATCAAGGACCAGTTTCGACCGGCCCATGCCGACTACAGCTACCAGCACAAGTACGGTATCCGTGACTACCGCGGGGGAGGGCGTTCCAGCGCCCGGGAGACCGCCATGCGAGTGGCGGCCGGGGCCATCGCCAAGAAGTACCTGGCGGCCCGAGGTATCCGGGTGCGCGGCTATATGAGCCAGCTCGGTCCCATCGCCATCGACTTCAAGCAGTGGGACGCGGTGGACCAGAACCCCTTCTTCTGTCCCGACCCCGCGCGAGTGCCCGAGCTCGAGGCCTACATGGACCAGCTGCGCCGCGATCAGGATTCAGTGGGTGCGAAGATCAGCGTGGTGGCCGAGGGCGTGCCTCCGGGCCTGGGTGAGCCGGTCTTCGACCGACTTGACGCGGAGTTGGCCCACGGCCTGATGAGCATCAATGCGGTGAAGGGCGTCGAGATCGGTGACGGCTTTGCTGCCGTGGCCCAGCGCGGCAGCGAGCATCGTGACGAGATGACCCCCGAGGGCTTTCTCTCCAATCATGCCGGCGGGGTCCTGGGCGGCATATCCAGCGGCCAGACGATCATCGCGCACCTGGCCCTGAAGCCTACTTCCAGCATCACCACGCCCGGGCGCTCCATTGACGTCCATGGCCAGCCGGTGGAAGTCGTCACCCGCGGCCGTCACGATCCCTGCGTGGGTATTCGCGCCACACCCATCGCCGAGGCGATGATGGCGTTGACCCTGATGGATCACCTGTTGCGTCAGCGTGGCCAGAACGGCGAGGTCCGCGTTTCGACTCCACGACTGAGTTGACCCTCGTCAGCCGGCATGGCTGCTACACTTCAGTAGTTAACCCACAAGAGTCACGCCATGAAGATCAACGTCGAATTCGACCTGACCCCCGAGGAATTCCGTCAGGCGCTGGGCCTGCCCGATGTGGAGGCCTTTCAGAAGGATCTGCTGAACCGGATCCAGAAGCAGATGGAGTCGGGTGTGGAGGGATACGACCCGATGAGCCTGATGCAGCCCTTCCTCCAGCATTCTGGACAGCAGCCCGGATTGTCGCAGAACCTGACACAGGGACTCTCTCAGGGCCTGTCCAGTTTCAGCAATTATCAGCAGATGATGATCGACATGCTGTCCAAGGCTGCGGCCAGCTCCGCCAGCAGCGGCGGGGCTGCATCGAGTGACTCTTCGAACGAGACGTCATCAGGTGGCACCAAGTCATCCAACGATTCATCCAACAAGTCATCCACCAAGCCCTCCTCGAAATCCTCCGGAGGCACCTCCCGCAAGTCCACTGCCAGTGCCAGCTCGCGGACCAAGCGCGAAAGCTGATGGCTGATGGGAGCGGACTCGTGCGACCCTCGCGGGGGGCAGCATCAATCCGGTTGCAACCACCGGAATGGCAGACTAGTCTTTGTGCAATGCAACAAAGCGTTCGTTACCGATTCTCTAGGAGGGATTCGATATGCAGGACAAGATGACCGAAACATTCAACGAGCAGACCCGTCAGTTCTTCGAGCCGATGCGCAAGCTGAACTCCTTGATGCTTAACAACATGGAGAAGATGACTCAGTATCAGATGGAGTCGATGAAGCGCTACAGCCAGATGGGGACCGAGGGCATGCGGGGTGCCAGCGAGCTCACCGATGCCGAGAGCGTGCGAGACTTCGGCGCTCGCCAGGCCGAGATGATGAACGAGCTCTCCAAGCAGATGCTCGAGGATGCCAAGGCGATGAGTGAGATGAGCCTGGAGTTCAAGGCCGAGCTCGAGAAGCTCTATGCCGAGTCCGGCAAGCAGCTTGCCGAACAGGCCGAAAAGGCCGGCCAGACGGTCAAGGACCAGGGTGCCAAGACATCGGATCAGCCTGCCAAGGCGACCAGCCAGTCCACATCGCGCAAGCGCTGAACGGCAGGCTGTCACTACGTCTCGTCTGTCCGGTGTCCGCTATGCGGGTTCCGGGCAGTGTCTTGTTTGGCCATACCTTGCGCGACGCAAGGCGACGCGGCAGCCGCCGCGTCCAACCCTAGGCCGGCGCACGTCCGGCCGTAATGAATAACAGGAGGGGTCAATGCAGTCAGGGGTGCAAGCACCGACACAGGCTGAGCTCGAGGCGTGGAACGCCCAGCTCGCGGTGATCGGAGAGGAATACAAGGCCTTGATGCAGGATCTGCTGGCACGCATGGTGCCCAGCGATGCGGCGGAATCGGTCCACGAAGACATGCGACGCAGCTTCCAGGCCGGCGCCGAATCACTGATGCAGAATCAGCCCCTGCTGTGGCAGACCCATTCGCGGTTGCTGCAGGACCAGTTCCAGCTGTGGCAGCAGTCGCTGCGCCGTATGGGAGGCGAAGACGTCGAGCCGCTGGTCACTCCGTCCAGCGGGGACCGGCGCTTCAAGGACGATGCCTGGCGCGACGACCCCTATTACCTGTCGATCATGCAGCAGTACCTGCTGTTCTCGCGCGTGGTTGAGGACCTGATCGAGGGTCTGGATAGCCTCTCGGAAGACCAGAAGCGCAACCTCAGCTTCTATGCGCGCCAGCTGGTAAATGCCATGGCGCCGACCAACTTCGTGACCACCAACCCCGAAGTGATGCGCAAGACCATGGAGACCCGAGGCCAGAACCTGGTCGAGGGACTGGCTCGCCTGCGCGAGGACCTGGCCAACTCTGCCGAGGGCCTCAATGTCACCATGACCGACCGCAGCGCCTTTGCCATCGGCGAGAACCTCGCCGTCACGCCGGGCTCCGTCGTCTACGAGAACGAGCTGATTCAACTGATCCAGTACGCGCCGACTACCGAGGAGGCCTTCAAGACGCCGCTGCTGGTGGTGCCGCCCTGGATCAACAAGTACTACGTCCTCGACCTTCACGAGTACAACTCCCTGGTACGCTGGCTGGTGGAGCAGGGCCACACGGTGTTCCTGATTTCCTGGCGCAACCCCGGTCCCGAGCAGCGTGATCTCACCTGGGCCGATTACATGCAGATGGGCCCCATCGATTCCATGGCGGCCATCGAGCAGGCTACCGGCGAGAAGTCGGTCAACCTTCTGAGCTACTGCATCGGCGGGACCCTGACCGCCTCCACCGTGGCCTACCTGACCAGCAGCCGCCGCGGCCGCAAGGTCAAGTCAGTGACCTACATGGCCACGCTTCAAGACTTCCGCGACCCGGGCGAGATCGGCGTATTCCTCTCCGAGCCGGTGCTCGAGGGCATCGAAGCCAAGCTCGAGCGCGACGGTTACCTCGACGGCCGAGTCATGGCCTACTCCTTCAACCTGTTGCGCGAGAACGACCTCTTCTGGTCCTTCTACATCAACAACTACCTGAAGGGCGATGCCCCCGCTTCCTTCGACCTGCTCTACTGGAACACCGACGGCACCAACCTGCCTGCCGGCACCCATGCCTGGTACCTGCGCAACATGTACATGGAGAACCGGCTGGTACAGCCAGGCGGGATCGAACTCGACGGGGTCAAGATCGACCTGCGCAAGATATCCACGCCAAGCTACTTCATCTCCACTCGCGAGGACCATATCGCCAAGTGGAACAGCACCTACTACGGGGCGCTGCTGCCGAAGGGTCCGGTGACCTTCGTGCTGGGTGGCTCCGGCCACATCGCCGGGATCGTCAATCCACCGAAGAAGAACAAGTACGGTTACTGGACCAACGACGAACTGCCGGAGACTGCTCAAGAGTGGCTCGACGGGGCCCAGCAGCATGAGGGCTCCTGGTGGCCGCACTGGCAGCAGTGGATGACCGACAATGGCTATGCCGATACCGGGAAGATGGTGCCGGCGCGCCAGCCCGGTGACGGCGAGCTCGATATCCTCGAGCCGGCTCCTGGGCGCTATGTGCGCATGACGATCCCCGAGGTGTTGGGCGACATCGAGTCGTGAGAGGCGAATCGATGAGTCATGATTCAGAAGACCCCGCCATGGCGGGGTTTTTTGATGCCTGACCGGGGCGCTCGTCTTCAGGGCTGCCCGGTCAGCCTCGCCGGCGCAGGCCTGGCAGCACCATCAGGGCCGCGAGCAGCCAGGTCGGCCAACTGCCGGTACGGGTAAAGAGGGTGAGGCCTTGGGTGGCCGTGACATCGCCCTCCAGGACGGCGGTCTCGAACTGTGGTGCCCGGGCAGTGACCCTGCCCTGAGGGTCGATGAGGGCGGTGACGCCATTGCTGGTGGCACGGATCACCGGGCGGCCGTTCTCCAGGGCTCTCAACCTTGCCATCTGCAGGTGCTGAAGTGGCCCGATCGAGGCGCCGAACCAGGTATCGTTGGAGACGGTCAGGAGCACGCCGGCCTCGCGGGCCCGTGAGGCCACGAGGTCGGCATAGATGATCTCGTAGCAGATGGCATTGCCGATGACCAGGTCACCGGCGCGGATCGGCGCCTGGTCGGCCGGCCCCGGGGTCATGGCCGGGGCGGGCAGGTCGAAGAAGTCGATGGCGCCGCGCAGCAAGGCATCCAGGGGCAGGTACTCGCCGAAGGGCACCAGGTGGGCCTTCCGGTACTCACCCTCCACGTCGCCCCGGCCGACGACGCTGTTGTAGTAGAGACCGCTACCGTCGCGCTGCAGGATGCCGGTGAGCAGCTCGGCTCCTTCCGAGAGGCCGGTTCTGGCGCGGTCGAGGATCGGCTCGGCCTGGTCCTCGAACATCGGCAGCGCGGCCTCTGGCCAGACCACCAGATCGACATCCTCGCCCAGCCCGCGTGTAAGGGCGAGGTAGGTGTCAACGGCCCGGCGCTGCCCCTCGGGACTCCACTTGATTAACTGGGGCAGGTTGCCCTGGAGCAGGGCGACACGCACGGGCGCCCCGACCGGTGTCGTCCACTGGGTCGGCAGGGCCAACGGCACCAGCCAGAGGGCGGCGAGCGAGGCGGCGGCCCACCGCCGGCGCCACAGGCATTCGACACCCAGGCTGCCCGTCAGGGCCGTGATCAACGACAACAGGTAGACACCGCCCACCGGGGCCCAGGGCGCGAGGGGCGAGTCGACCTGGGCACTGCCCAGCAGCAGCCAGGGAAAACCGGTGAACAGCCAGGTACGCAGCCACTCGCCGAGCACCCAGGCGCCGGCGAAGGTGAACGGGGCCAGCCGCGGCCCGCACAGTCGCCGGTAGCCCCAGAAGGTGGCGGCGAAGAACAGCGACAAGCCGACGACGAAGAGCGTCGTGAGGAAGAGTGCCAGGGGCACCCCCGTGTACCCATAGTCGTGGATCGATACATAGACCCAGGACGCCCCGGTGCCGAACAGGCCAATGCCGTAGCAAAGGCCCCTCAGCGCGGCCTGTCGGGGCGACAGGGCGTGGATGCCGAAGTAGACGAGGCCGGCGGCGACAGGGGCCAGCCACCATAGTTTGAAGGGGGATGCGCTGAGGGTGCTGAGGCCCCCGGCCGCCAGGGCTGCCAGATAGCCCAGGGCCGGGGGCAGGCGAAATTCAGCCATGGCGTCCATCCATGCATCTATCCATGCAACTATCCGTGCATCTATCCATCCCTGGGGTGAGCATCACTCTTCGCTGCTCTCCTCGCAGGGCTCGGCCTCGAGCAGGCGGATGCGCCGGTTGTCGGCGTTGAGGACGGTGAAGCGCCAGCCGCCGATCTCGGTGTGCTCGCCGCGACCCGGAAGGTGGCCGAAACGCTGCATCACCAGGCCCCCGAGGGTATCGAACTCGTCATCGGAGAAGCGGGTGCTGAAGCGATCGTTGAAGTCCTCGATGGTGGTCAGGGCGCGGATCGCATAGCGCTCGTCGCCCAGCTCGCGGATATCGATCTCCTCGTCGATGTCGTGCTCGTCCTCGATCTCGCCGACGATCTCCTCGAGGATGTCCTCGATGGTGACGATGCCCGCCGTGCCGCCATACTCGTCCACCACCACGGCCATGTGGTTGTGGGTGTCCTGGAACTCCTTGAGCAGGCTGTTCAGCCGCTTGGACTCCGGGACGAACATCGCCGGGCGAAGCACCTCGTCGAGCTGGAAGGGTCGGCCGTTCTCCTGGCCGCTGCGCAGCAGCGGCAGCAGGTCCTTTGCCAGCAGGATGCCCTTGATCTCGTCGAGATTCTCGCCGATCACCGGGTAACGTGAGTGCCCGGTCTCAAGTATCACCGGCAGGTATTCCTCGAGGGGTTGGTCGAGTGCGATGGCGGTGATCTGCGAGCGGGGAATCAGCACCTCGCGCACCTGCTGGTCACTGATGTTCAGGGCGCCCTCGATGATCATCATGGCGTCATTGTCGAGCTTCAGGCGGGAGCCCGCCTGGCGCAGGAACTCCAGCAGTTCGTCGCGGGAGCTGGGCTCATCGCTGTCGTTTGACAGGGCACTGAACAACTTATCGAGCCAGGACTTGTTGCCCTGGCTGCTCGATCGGTCTTCGCTCATGCGTCGGCTCTCTCGTCCTCGGTATCGGAATCGCGGTGCGGAGGGCTGGGGGTGAGGTACGGATCTGCGATCCCCAGTGATGCCAGAATCTCACGCTCGAGGGACTCCATGGCCTCGGCCTCGGTGTCCTCCAGGTGGTCATGGCCCAGAAGGTGCAAGGTGCCGTGGACCACCATGTGAGCGTAGTGAGCGTGCCGCGACTTGTCCTGCTCGCAGGCCTCCCGGACCACTACCGGATGGCAGATCACCAGGTCGCCAAGCAGCGGGAGGTCGACCTCCGGAGGGCTCTCGAAGGGAAAGGAAAGCACGTTGGTGGGGCGGTCGCGGCCACGATAGTCGCGGTTGAGGACCTGGCTCTCCTCGGCGTCGACGAAGCGGATGGTCAACTCCTGGCGATGTTCATCGGCCTGTCTCGAGAGTATGGCATCCACCCAGGCCTCGAGATCGGCCTGGGTTGGCAGGTCCTCGGCCTCGAGGCCAACCTGTCGATCGACGATGACGGGCGGAGGTTCACTCATCATGAGGACTCCCCGAAGTCGGCTGGGGGCTGATTCTGGCGCTGGCGCGCCTGGCGTTCCTCGGCCTGCGACTCGCGACGGGCCTCGCGCTGTTCGCGACGATCACGTTCGGCAGCTTCCTGCCCGGCTTCGAAATGATCGTAGGCCTCGATGATCCGCTGGACCAGCGGGTGACGCACCACGTCCTTGGCGGCGAAATGGGTGACGCCGATGCCCTGGGTGTCCCTGAGGACATCGAGCACCTGGATCAGCCCCGAACTCTGCCCCTTGGGCAGGTCCACCTGGGTCACGTCACCGGTGATCACCGCCGTGGAGCCGAAGCCGATACGGGTCAGGAACATCTTCATCTGCTCGCGGGTGGTGTTCTGGCTCTCGTCGAGGATGATGAAGGCGTTGTTGAGGGTGCGCCCGCGCATGTAGGCCAGCGGCGCGATCTCGATCACCTGGCGCTCGATCAGTTTGGCTACCTGCTCGAAGCCGATCATCTCGTAGAGGGCATCGTAGAGCGGGCGCAGGTAGGGATCGATCTTCTGGGCCAGGTCGCCGGGCAGGAAGCCGAGTTTCTCGCCGGCCTCCACGGCTGGACGCACCAGAAGGATGCGGCGCACCTCCTGCTGGTTGAGGGCCTCGACGGCCGCGGCCACCGCCAGGTAGGTCTTGCCGGTGCCTGCCGGGCCGATACCGAAGTTGATGTCATGGGCACGGATGCTCTGGACATAGCCCTGCTGGTTGAGGCCGCGAGGCTTGATGAGCGTGCGCGGGGTGCGCAGCAGCACTTCGTCGTCCGGCTCTTGGCCGTCCTCCTCGTCCAGCGCCTCTAGGCCGGACTCCTGCAGGAAGAGATGCACCGTATCGGGTTCGAGGTCGCTGGCCTCGGTCTCCCGGTAGAGATGCTCCAGCAGGTTGGCGGCGGCCTTGACCCGGTTTGCCGGCCCGGCGAGCTGGAAGATGTTGCCACGGTTTCGCAAGGTGATACCAAGTCGTGACTCGACCAGTTTGAGGTGCTCGTCGCGCTGGCCGCAGAGGTTGGCCAGGCGCCTCGGGTCATTGGGCTCGAGGTTCAGGGTGACGATGCGGTTGGCCTGAGAAGATGGCTGGCTCAAGGAGGGGGGGTCCCGTGCGTTGTGGATGTGGGTTCAGCTTACTGCCCCGGCGCTGGCCGGGGCAATCGTGGACTCAGAACCGCTCGGGGGAGATCAGTTCGCCGCGCAGGGAATTGGGCAGCGCCTCGTTGATCTCGACGTCGACGAAGTAGCCGATCAGGTCGAAGGGATTGGCGGCCCGGAAGTTGACGACCCGGTTGTTCTCGGTGCGCCCGGAGAGCTGGCCCGGGTCCCGGGGCGAGAAGCCGGTGACCAGGATACGCTGGGTGGTGCCCACCATGCGTCGGCTGATCTGCATCGCCTGCTGGTTGATGCGCTCCTGCAGGATCGCCAGACGCTGCTTCTTGACGCTCTCCGGCGTGTCATCCTCGAGGACCGCCGCCGGAGTGCCGGGACGCGCCGAATAGACGAAGCTGAAGGAGTGATCGAAGCCGATGCGATGGATCAGGTCCATGGTGGCCTCGAAGTCCTCCGCGGTCTCGCCTGGGAAGCCGATGATGAAGTCCGAGGAGAAGCTGATGTCGGGACGCAGCGCACGGATGCGCTCCATTTTCTCGACATATTCCTCCACCCTGTGGCCGCGCTTCATGGCGGCGAGCACGCGGTCCGAACCGGCCTGTACCGGCAGATGTAGGTGGCTGACCAGCTCCGGGATCTCGCCGAAGGCCTCGATCAGGCTGTCGGAGAACTCCACCGGATGGGAGGTGGTGAAGCGGATGCGGTCGATGCCCTCGACGGCCGCCACGCAGGCGATCAACTCGGCCAGGTCGATCTCGTCGCCGAGTTGGTTCTCGCCGCGGTAGGCGTTGACGTTCTGGCCCAGCAGGTTGATCTCTCGCACCCCCTGGCCGGCCAGGTGAATGACCTCGTCCATTACCGCCTCGAAGGGGCGCGAGACTTCCTCGCCACGTGTGTAGGGGACCACGCAGAAGGTGCAGTACTTGGAGCAGCCCTCCATGACCGAGACGAAGGAGGTGGCCCCGTCGGCACTCGGCTTGGGCAGGTGATCGAACTTCTCGATCTCGGGAAAGGTGACGTCGACCATCGATATCTGGTCGTCGTGGCGTGCATCGAGCATGCTCGGCACCCGATGCAGGGTCTGGGGCCCGAACACCATGTCGACATGGGGCGCTCGCTTGCGCAGGGCCTCGCCCTCCTGACTGGCCACGCATCCGCCAACGCCGATCACCAGCTCCGGGTTGGCCTCCTTGAGCTTCTTCCAGCGGCCGAGCTGATGGAAGACCTTCTCCTGGGCCTTCTCGCGAATGGAGCAGGTGTTGAGCAGGATGACGTCGGCATCGCGCTCGTCGTCGGTGAGCTCGAGCTGATGGGATTCGCCGAGCAGATCCGCCATGCGTGCGGAGTCGTACTCGTTCATCTGGCAGCCGTGCGTCTTGATGAAGAGTTTCTTCGCCATAAGAATAGGTCGCGGTATCTGGCGCGACGGTGCACCGGTGGATGGACGTGGGCGGATGACCGAATGGCCATCCGGGACAAGGAGAATCATTATACGCAGCGCCCGGCATCGGGGCCAGCGTGGCCCCGCGGTCGGGCGCTGCGACTGTGGTACCCTGAAGCCTTTCGCGGGCGGGTGTCACGTGGCGAGGCCTGGTCACATAATGACCGGAACCTTGCCGAGACGATGATCATGCCGGCTGGCGGCGGGTTTCCAGCGGTTTTCCCGATGGTTGTCCACAGCAGCTGTGGGTAAGCCGACCGGGGTACTATCCGCATCGCCGCCGCGGCCGGCAGGGTTCGTCGGAACGTGGTGCCGTCCGAACGTGGTGAAACCTTCGCGACAGAGCAATGACACGCGAGCCTTGGACAGCCAGGACGATGGCATGACGACACACAGACTCAAGATTCTGACACTCGGCGTCGCGCTCGCGACGCTTTCCCCGATGCTTCACGCCCAGGAGCAGGCCGATGGTGCCGCCTGGGTATCGGACGAACTCACCACCTTTGTGCGCAGCGGTCCGACCGATGGCTACCGGATCATCGGCACCCTCACCGCCGGTGAGCCGGTGACCGTCCTCGAGACCAGCGGCGACTACAGCCGGGTGGAGGACGCCGAGGGCGATATCGTCTGGGTGCTCAGCAGTGAGCTCCAGGACGACCCCAGCGCTCAGAGGCGGTTGCCGGACCTGAAGGCTCGGCTGGAGGCTTTGACCGAGCAACTTGACGGCATCAACGACACCTGGGAGACCCGTACCGCGACGATGACCGATACTCTTCAGATTCGCGAGGCGCGAATCGACGAGCTGGAGGCGCGTAGCCAGGCGCTTGAACAGGAGACCGAGCAGTCACGGGCCACCATCCGGGAACTCCAGGCCCGCCTGGATACCCAGGAGGAGGACTTGCTGATGCGCTACTTCATGTACGGCGGTGGCGTGGCCGGTGCCGGCCTGCTGGTCGGGCTGATCGTGCCCCACCTGCCGAGTCGTCGTCGCAAGCGTGATCGCTGGTTCTGATGATGGCCAGCGATTGGCTGGAGCGCTGGCGTGATGGACGCATCGGGTTCCACCGCGACCGTCCCCATCCTGCGCTGGTCCAGCACTGGCCCGATCTGAAGGTGCCGGCCGGCACCAAAGTGCTGGTGCCGCTTTGCGGCAAGAGCCTGGACATGCGCTGGCTGGCGCACCATGGCCACCCCGTGCTGGGAATCGAACTGGCCGCGCAGGCCATCGAGGAGTTCGTCGCCGAGGGGGCGGAGGGAGTCGCCCGCTATCGCCAGGATGGCTTCGACATCTGTCGCCAGGGCAGCGTGGAGCTCTGGTGCGGCGACTTCTTCCACTTTCATATCGAGCAGGCGGCCGAGATTGGCGCCTTCTATGATCGAGCCGCCCTGATCGCCTTGCCCGAAGCCACTCGCCAGCGCTATGCCTTTCACCTGGCGCAGTTGACTCCCCCCGGTGCCCAGGGGCTGCTGGTGAGCCTGACACGAGACCCGGGCGGCCCGCCGTTCAGCGTATCTGCCGACGAGGTGCGCCAGCTGTTCGAGCCCAACTTCCGGGTCACCCACCTGGGGGATGGCGAGCCGGAACCCAGCGGCTTTCGCGAGAGCGTCTGGGCGCTTCAGCGCCGTGGCCCGCTGACCTCCAGCTGAGCTGAACAGGCTTCAGCGGGCCAGCAGGCGTCCAAGCTCTGGATCGCGGAAGGCGCGGTCCAGCCCGTCGGACAGCAGGTCATTGACCATGCGGGTATTGGCCTCCTTGTCCGGACGGATGGCGTAGCTCTGGGTGCGGCGTGAGGTGTAGGTGCCGGTATAGGTATCGCCGCCGTTGATCGCCTCGGCGATGAGTACCGCCTCGAGCCGCGCCTGGTCGATGAGCGGGCGACTCGCGCCGCGCTCGTAGCCCAGGTGATCAAGTGTCAGCGTCAGGCTGGGCCGCCCCTCGGCGCGAGCGGTGGTCGGGGTGAAGCCCATTTCCCGCACGGCGCGCTCGGCCTCTGACTGGAGCCGTGGGACCAGCTCCCGGGCATTGACGGTGATCACCGCAGTGGACATGGCGCTGCCGGTGCGCGTGCCGATCACCTCGCTGTCGCGGCCATCCACGGCCATCACGCTGACGCCCTGGCCGCTGCCGATCTGGGGGACCGCGGCCGTCCGCCGAGGATCGAGCTGCAGGTAGTGGGGGCTGGAACAGCCGGCCAGCCAGCCGGTGGCGATAAGCAGGGCGCAGGCACCCAGAAAACGTCGACGCTGCATGGTTAGGCTCCCGGTGAGTGGCAGGGTCCCGAGTATAGCGCCCTGGCGTCGGTGCCTGCAGCCGCGACAGGACGGGAAGGTTACCCGCCAGTGTCTGACGGATGGAGAGGCCCGGTCACTATCGGCCGGTTCAGCGGGCTCGCAGGCCATTCGGTGGGAGGTGAGATCCTGCTAGAATGCCGCCTATCCTGCCCATCGACTCCCCACAGGAACCGATCGTTGCCATGACCGACTCCCGACGCGACTTCCAGATAGCGCCATCGATTCTCTCCGCCGATTTCGCCCGCCTGGGCGAGGAGGTGGATGATGTTCTGGCATCCGGTGCGGACATCGTCCATTTCGACGTGATGGACAACCACTTCGTGCCCAACCTCACCATCGGCCCCATGGTCTGCGAGGCATTGCGCAAGCACGGGGTGACCGCGCCCATCGATGCCCACCTGATGGTCAAGCCGGTGGATCGGCTGATCGGTGATTTCATCGATGCCGGGGCCAGCTACATCACCTTCCACCCGGAGGCCTCCGACCATATCGACCGCTCCCTTCAGCTGATCCGTGACGGTGGTTGTCGGGCCGGCCTGGTATTCAACCCGGCCACTCCGCTTTCCTATCTCGACTACGTGATGGACAAGGTCGACATGATCCTGCTGATGAGCGTCAACCCGGGGTTCGGCGGCCAGTCCTTCATTCCCGGCACCCTGGACAAGCTGCGCGAGACGCGTCGTCGCATCGATGCCTCGGGTCACCCGATTCGCCTGGAGGTCGATGGCGGGGTCAAGGTCGACAACATCGCCGAGATCGCGCGAGCCGGTGCTGACACCTTCGTGGCCGGTTCGGCGGTGTTCAAGGCGCGCAACGAGGCCGACCCGCACCGCTACGACGGGGTGATCGGGGACTTCCGTCGGGCCCTGTCCGGCGCCTGAGCCGATGGCGGATACCGACACGCCCGGCTCGGAGGGCGAACGTTCCTGGTACCTCTACCTGATAGAGACCGCCTCGGGCGCCCTCTATACCGGTATCACCACCGACGTCGACCGACGCCTGGCCGAGCATCGTGCCGGCCGCGGCGCCAAGGCGCTGCGTGGCAAGGGGCCGCTGGTACTGGTCCACCGTGAGTGCGTGGGCAGCCAGGGCGAGGCGCTGCGGCTCGAGGCAGCCATCAAGCGCCTTCCCGCCCGGGAAAAGCGCCGTTGGCTAGCGCGGTCGCGGAATTGAGGCGATAGAGGGCGAGCCGCTGCTCGTCAAGTTCCTGGGCAACATCGTCTATGCCCCGTTGCTGGACGTCGTGGCGCCGGCAGCCCTTGCCCGCGTCAGTGCAGCTTCAGTCGCGGCTTGAGGAAGCGGTTGAGCCTATCCACCACGATCATCAGACCGGTCTTGAGGGTGCCGTGGATGGCGCGCTGGTGCATGCGATAGAGCGAGGCGTAGAAGAACTTCGCCAGATGCCCCTCGATGAACAGGCTGCGCGCCGAGGCGCCGCGCATCAAGCTGCCGATCGCATCGAAATGCGCCAGCGAGATGAGCGACCCTCGGTCCCGGTAGACGAAGGGCTTGAGCGGCTTGTCGGCGGTCTGGGCGAGCAGGTTGTGATAGAGCGTGGCGACCTGCTGATGGGCGGCCTGGGCGCGCGGGGGCACCATGCTGCCATCCTTCTGCGGGCAGCTGGCGCAGTCGCCCATGGCAAATACCCGGGGGTCCTCCGTGCTCTGTAGTGTCTCGTGGACCTTGAGGCGGTGATTTTGCTCCGTCGGCAGCCCCAGTTCCGAGAGCAGCGCCGGTGCCTTGATGCCCGCCGCCCAGACGCCGAGATCGATTTCGATGCGTGAATCATCGGCGGTATGGATCGCTGAGGCGTCGACGCTTGTCACGCGGGTCTCGGTATGGATCTTCACCCCCAGGCCCTCCAGTTCTCCTTTCACCGCGAGGCTGATGCGCTCCGGCAGGGCCGGCAGGATCCGCGGGGCGGCTTCGATCAGATGAACATCGAGCCGGTCGCTGTCCAGAGACGCGACTCCGTAGCTTTGCAGCATCCGCGAGGCCTCATGGAGTTCAGCCGCGAGCTCCACGCCCGTGGCCCCGGCACCGACGATGCCCACCGTGATGCGCGCCGGCTGGTCCCGCCCAGGTTCGCTGTGGCGCAGGAAGGTGTTGAGCATGTCCTGGCGGAAGGCCTCGGCCTGGTGGGGGCTGTCGAGGAAGTGGCAATGTTCGCCGACACCAGGCGTATTGAAGTCATTGCTGACGCTGCCCAGCGCCAGCACCAGCTGATCATAGGCCAGCACGCGGGAGGGCAGCACTTCGCTGCCTGCGTCATCGAGCACCGGAGCCAGGGTGAGGGTACGTGCCTCACGGTCGATGCCGCTCAGGGTGCCGCGCTGGAACTGGTAGCTGTGGAGGCTGGAGTGTCCCTGGTAGGAGATCTCGTCCAGTCCCAAATCCATCGCTCCGGTGGCGACCTCATGAAGCAGTGGCTTCCAGATGTGCGTGGAATTTCGGTCGACCAGCACGATCTCGGCTTTCTGGCGCCTGCCGAGCTTGTGGCCCAGCCGCGTGACCAGCTCGAGGCCTCCGGCCCCACCCCCGACGACGACGATTCTTGGCACATTCATGGAACTGCTCCAGTCAGGTAAGGACTCCTAGCATAAGCCTGTGGCAATGTTCTGCCCATCTTCTGTTCGGAATATATGGCCGCCTGACGGTCACGGCGAGTAGCGTCATGCCGCTGTAAACGACATCCGTGCGGTTGCCTTCGACATGGACGGCGCCGCTGGTGCCTCGCCATCAGACGCCTTGCCTTTCTGCAGTCGCAGTTAGGCGCTGTGCCTGGAGGCGCATCTGAAGGGCCTGGAATCGACGGCCAAACGTTCCTGGCTGGCCGAGCGGGGGGCGGCCTAGAATAGTTGATCTGACAACTTGGCGAGCATCAAGCGAGCATCAAGAGAGTGACTTGAATCTGATATTGCCGGTGAATGTGCAGTCGGCACTAACAGGAGTAGACGATCAGGAGAAGATGATCAGGAGATGATAATGAATCATAAGATCCTCGTGGCCGGCCTGGTCGCCGGCACCTTTGCCCTTCCGGCAGTGCACCCCCAGCAGTCCGGTGCCGGCGAAGCCGATGTGCTGGAAAAGCTCGGAAGCTTCCAGAGTACCGGCACCACCGAGTTCACCACCATCGATCAGAACAGCAGCAGCGCCGATGCGATCCGCAAGACCCTGGAGCGAATCTCGCTACCGGACGGGTTCGAGATCGACCTCTACGCGCTGGTACCGGATGCGCGTCATATGGCCGTGGGGGCCCAGGGGGTCACCATCTTCGTGGGCACTCGCAAGATGGAAGTGTGGGTCGTGACCGACCGTGACAAGGACCGCGTCGCCGACGAGGTCAAGAACTTCGCGCCCTCGCTGGCCAAGGCCATCCCCAATGGGCCCTGTTTCTCGCCGGACGGCGTGCTCTATATCGCCGAGCAGAACCGCGTGCTGGCGTATCCGGCGGCGGAGCTCTTCCATGCGAGCCCCGATGTCGTGGCAGAGCCGGTGATCCCCGGCGGGGAGCTGATCCCCGAGGAGTTCGTCAGCTACAATCACGCCGCGCGTGTCTGCGATATCGGCCCCGATAACAAGCTCTATATCTCGCTGGGCCAGCCGTATAACGTGCCGCCCAAGAAGCATCGGGATGTCTTCGCCGAATACGGCATCGGCGGCATCATTCGTCTCAACCGGGATGGTTCGGGGCGTGAGGTCTATACGCGCGGTATCCGCAATTCGGTCGGTCAGGATTTCCACCCGAAGACCGGCAACCTCTGGTTCACCGACAACCAGGTCGATGGCATGGGCGATGACATCCCGCCCGGCGAGATCAATCGCCAGACCGAGAAGGGCCAGAATTTCGGCTTTCCCTGGTTCGGCGGTGGTAGCGTGCGCACCAACGATTACCAGGACGAGGAAGTGCCCGCTGACGTGGTCTTCCCGGTCGTCGAGACCGTCGCCCATGCAGCCGACCTCGGCATGATGTTCTATACCGGCAGCATGTTTCCCGAGCATTATCAGGGGGGAGTCTTCTCGGCCCAGCATGGCTCCTGGAATCGCACGGAACCCATCGGGGCCCGGGTGATGTTCACTCCCGTGGACGCCGAGGGCAACGTGACCGGCGAGACCATTCCCTTTGCCGAGGGCTGGCTCGACGAGAACGGTGAATACCTGGGCCGCCCAGTCGATGTCGCCCAGCTGCATGATGGATCCCTGCTTGTCTCCGACGACCGGGCGGGTGCCATCTACCGGATCGCCTATCAGGCGCCGGCGTCCCAATAGGACGTTACGCGCCGGGGGGCTGCACACCGACGCGGACGCTTTGCAGGAGAGAGCCGGATCTTCATCGAGAGCCAGCAACAGCCCTTGCCGATTTCCTGCCCACCGTGTCTACGGCATAATGGCTGGCCGACTTTCCCGGCGAGAGGCGTCATGCACCCCATCCTGAACGACATCCGACTGGTCGCCTTCGACCTCGACGGTACCCTGGTCGACTCCGTGCCGGACCTCGCCGCGGCGGTGGACGCCGCCCTGGCCGATCTCGGCCTGGCGGCCCGCGGCGAGGCCCGGGTCCGGGACTGGGTGGGCAACGGCTCGCTCCGCCTGATGGCGCGCTCCCTGCAGAGCGCGCTGGACCGAGAGCCCGACGAGGCGCTCCTGGCCCGTGCCCATCAGGGTTTCCTCGCGCATTACGGGCGGGCGCCTAGCGCTCGCACCCGGCTCTACCCCGGTGTGCGCGAGGCCCTGGAAGGGCTGAAGGCACGCGGCATCAGCCTGGCCCTGGTGACCAACAAGCCGAGTGCCTTCATCGCGCCCATCCTCGAGGCCTTCGGCCTGCATGGGCGATTCGCACTCTGCCTGGGGGGCGACAGCCTGGCGAGCAAGAAGCCCGATCCGGCGCCTCTGCTGCATGTGGCGGCCCAGTGCGATGTCCCGCCCTCGGCCTGCCTGATGGTCGGCGATTCCCGTCACGACATCGAGGCCGGGCGCGCCGCAGGCTTCCGGACCCTGGCGGTACCCTATGGCTACAACCACGGCGAGCCGGTAGCGCTGAGCCGCCCGGATGGCACGGTTGAATCGCTGGCGGAACTCGTTTAGGGTGATTTGGTCTGCGCTATAATGAAGCGTAATATCAATAGTTTTTTGTTATAACGGATCTCGCGATCTCCTCCGATGGACACCCGCATGACGCTGGATGCCTTTTCCCGCCGCCACACGGCCCGCCCCTTCCCGCACCCTGGCATGGCCGGCGATTGGCGATGGTGACGCTCGCCTGACCGGGCACCCGCTGCGGGTCGCCCCTCGATTCACCAGTGTCTTTCTCTCCACCGCGAGGACCCGGGCATGATGACCCCCGACCGCTTTCATGAGCTGGCCGAGGCTGGCTACAACCGCATTCCGGTCACCCGCGAGGTGCTGGCCGACCTAGATACGCCGCTTTCCACCTACCTCAAGCTGGCCGACGAGCCCTGGACCTTCCTGCTCGAGTCCGTTCAGGGCGGCGAGAAGTGGGGTCGCTACTCGATCATCGGCCTGCCGTGCCGAGAACGCATCGAGGTGCGCGGCTTCACCGTCAGCCATATCGTCGACGGCGAGCAGCAGGGAGCCGGGGAGGTGAAGGATCCTCTCGAGTGGATCGAGCGCTTCCAGGCCCGCTTCCGGGTCCCTCGCCTCGACGACCAGCCGCGCTTCGATGGTGGCCTGGTGGGTTATTTCGGCTACGACACCATCCGCTACATCGAGCCCCGCCTGCGCGGCCCCCATGTCGAGGCCAAACCCGATCCGATTGGCGTGCCAGACATCCTGTTGATGGTCTGCAACGACCTGGTGGTGTTCGACAACCTCTCTGGCAGGCTGACCCTCTGGACCCATGCCGACCCGGCCGAGGAGGCGGCCTACGATCGGGCCGTGGACCTCCTTGAGCGCCTCGAGATACGCCTGCGCAGCGCTACCCTCAATACCATCAGCCCGGGAACGGGACGGGATGCGGTGCAGGAGGGAGACTTCACCTCGGGCTTCACCGAGGAGGGCTTCAAGGCGGCGGTGGGGAAGATCAAGGAGTATGTGCTGGCCGGCGACGTCATGCAGTGCGTGCCCTCCCAGCGGATGTCGATTCCCTATCGGGCAGCGCCGCTGGACCTCTATCGCGCGCTGCGCAGCCTCAATCCCTCGCCCTACATGTTCTTCCTGAATCTGGGTGATCACCAGGTGGCCGGCTCCTCGCCGGAGATCCTCACCCGCCTTGAGGATGGCGAGGTCACCGTGCGACCCATCGCCGGGACCCGAGTCCGCGGCAAGACGGAGGCGGAGGATCGCGAGCTGGAGGCCGACCTGTTGAATGACCCCAAGGAGGTCGCCGAGCACTTGATGCTGATCGATCTGGGCCGCAACGACGTGGGACGCATCAGCGAGACCGGCTCGGTCAAGGTGACCGACCAGATGGCGGTGGAGCGCTACTCCCATGTAATGCACATCGTCTCCAACGTCACCGGGCGTCTAAAGCCGGGCCTGTCCGCCATGGACGTGCTGCGCGCCACCTTTCCGGCCGGCACGCTCTCCGGGGCGCCGAAGATCCGCGCCATGGAGATCATCGACGAGCTGGAGCCGGTCAAGCGTGGCGTCTACTCCGGTGCCGTGGGCTACCTCTCCTGGCACGGCAACATGGACACCGCCATCGCCATCCGCACCGCGGTGATCAAGGATGGCCAGCTGCACATCCAGGCCGGCGCCGGCATCGTCGCCGACTCGGTGCCGGAGATGGAGTGGCAGGAGACCCTCAACAAGGGCCGTGCCCTGTTCCGTGCCGTGGCCATGGCCGAGCGTGGCCTGGACAACCTCGAGTGATCCCTGATTCCTGTCGTCCGGCCATGGCTGGACGAATGCCGGAGAGCCAGCCATGTCCGTGCTGATGATCGATAACTACGACAGCTTCACCTTCAACGTGGTCCAGTATCTCGGAGAGCTGGGCGCCGAGGTGGACACCTACCGCAACGATGCCATCACCCTGGAGGAGATCGAGGCCCTTGCGCCGAGCCACCTGGTGATCTCCCCGGGCCCCTGTACCCCCGATGAGGCCGGTATCTCCATGGCGGCCATCCGCCGCTTCGCTGGCCGTATCCCGGTGCTCGGTATCTGCCTGGGCCACCAGGCCATCGGCCAGGTCTATGGTGGCCGGGTCGTGCGGGCCCCCCAGGTGATGCACGGCAAGACCTCCTGGGTCCGCCATCTGGACAAGGGCGTCTTCGAGGGCCTCGAGGACCCGCTGGAGGTGACGCGCTATCATTCGCTGGTGGTGGATCGCGACGGCCTGCCGGACTGCCTGGAGATCACCGCCTGGTGCGACGATGACGACGTCACCCCTGGGCTGATCATGGGGCTGCGCCACCGCGAAGTGGATGTCGAGGGCGTGCAGTTCCACCCCGAGTCGATCCTCACCCGCCAGGGCCATGAGCTCTTGGCCAACTTTCTAGAGCGTCGTCCTTCAGCGCCGCTGGGCCGTGCCTGATTCGAGGAGAACCATGATGCAGATGCGAGAGGCCATCGGGGCGGTGATGCGCCGCGAGAACCTGAGCTTCGACGAGACCCATGCCGTGATGCGCCAGATCATGACCGGTGAAGCCAGCGAGCCGCAGATCGCCGCCTTCCTGATGGGCATGGCGATGAAGGGCGAGACCGCCGAGGAGATCAGCGCCGCCGCCCAGGTGATGCGAGAGCTGATGACACCCGTGCGGGTTCAGGCCGATAACGTGGTGGACATCGTCGGCACCGGCGGCGACGGCGCGAACCTGTTCAACGTCTCCACGGCGGCGAGCTTCGTGGTAGCCGCCGGGGGCGCGCACGTCGCCAAGCACGGCAACCGGGGCGTCTCGTCGTCCTCCGGCAGTGCCGATCTCTTCGCCGTGGCGGGCATCAACCTGGACCTGGACGCCGCCCAGGTGGGCCGCTGCATCGAGCAGGTGGGCGTGGGCTTCATGTTCGCGCCCAACCACCATCCGGCGATGCGCTACGCCGTGGCGCCGCGTCGTGAGATGGGGGTCCGCACCCTGTTCAACATCCTGGGGCCGCTGACCAACCCAGCGGGGGCGCCCAACCAGGTGCTGGGGGTCTATGCCCCCGAGCTGGTCCCGCTGATGGCCGACGTGCTGAGGCGCCTGGGCAGCGACCACGTGCTGGTGGTGCATGCCGAGGACGGCCTGGACGAGATCTCGCTGGCGCAACCGACCCTGGTCGCCGAGCTCAAGGACGGCGACGTTCGCGAGTACACCATCAGCCCCGAGCAGTTCGGCATCGAGCGTCAGTCGCTGGACCCGCTGCGCGTCAAGACCGCCGAAGACAGCCTGCGGCTGGTCGAACAGTCGCTGGTGGGCGAGGGACCCGCCGCCGACATCGTCGCGCTCAATGCCGGGGCGGCGCTCTACGCCGCCGGTGTAGCCGATACCCTCGAGGAGGGTGTGGCCATGGCTCAGGATGCCCAGGCCTCGAAGCTGCCGCTGGAGAAGCTCCGCGAGCTGGCCAACTTCACCCGCGTGTTCACCCAGTGAGGCCCGACATGACCGATGCCCGTGCCCTGCCCACCATCCTGGAGCGTATCCTGGCCCGCAAGGAGGAAGAGGTGACCGAGCGGTCGCGTGCCGTCTCCGAGCAGGCGCTGCTGCGCCTGGCTGCTGAGCAGGACCCGCCGCGGGGCTTCGTCGCCGCCCTTGACCGCTGCATTCGGGCCGGTGACCCCGGGGTGATCGCCGAGATCAAGAAGGCCTCGCCCTCCAAGGGCGTGATGCGCGAGGACTTCCGGCCGGGCGAGATTGCCGCGAGCTATGCCGAGGGCGGCGCCGCCTGCCTCTCGGTACTGACCGATGCCGACTTCTTCCAGGGGCATGAGGACTTCCTGATCGAGGCCCGCGAGGCCTGCAGCCTGCCTGTGATCCGCAAGGACTTCATCACCCATGGCTACCAGGTGAGCGAGGCGCGCGCTATCGGTGCCGACTGCATCCTGCTGATCGTCGCCGCCCTGGACGATGCCCGGATGGCGGATTTGCATCGCCAGGCCGTCGAGCTCGGCATGGACGTGCTGGTGGAGGTCCATGACGCCCACGAGCTGGAGCGGGCGCTCAAGCTCGACCTCGCCCTCGTGGGCATCAACAATCGCGACCTGCATACCTTTGATACCCGACTCGAGACGACCCTGGAGCTGCTGCCGCGGATTCCTGCGGGCGTCATGGTGGTCACCGAATCCGGTATCCACACTAGGGACGACGTGCTGCGCATGCGCGAGCACGACGTCAACGCCTTCCTGGTGGGCGAGGTCTTCATGCGCGAGTCCGAGCCCGGCGAGGCGCTGCGGCGGCTGTTCTTCTGATCGCTCGTCCTTTGCAAGAAACAGCGGGCAGCCCCAGGGCTGCCCGCTGTCGTTTCCGGCCATCGTCCAGCACCCGGGAGACGGCTGCACCGCGTTCTTCAACCGGCGCGGCGCAGGGTCTCGAGCAGGGCCTGCAGCGGATGTGGCAGGCTCTGTTCAGAGAAGCGCTTTACCTGGCTGCGGCAGGAGTAGCCGGTGGCGAGTAGCTTGCGGGCGTTGGCACCGTCCTCGACCAGCGGCTGCCACGACTGGGCGTAGATGGTTCTGGAGGTCTCGAGGTTGCGTGCTTCGTGGCCATAGGTACCGGACATGCCGCAGCAGCCGGTATTGACCAGCTCGAGCTCAAGGCCGAAGGCGGAGAACAGCTGCTGCCAGGCCTTGGGGCTGCCCGCAGCGTTGGTCTTCTCGGTGCAGTGGGAGAGCAACCGGAAGCCGGGATCCTCGGCCTTGAGCCCCTGGGGAGCGGGGCGGCGCGCCAGGGTGGATGACTGGGTCACCAGCCATTCCTGCAGCATCAGCACCTCGGGCACGGCATTCGGGCCCAGCGCCTTCACGTACTCCTGACGGTAGGTGAGGGTCATGGCGGGGTCGATGCCCACCAGCGGCACGCCGAAGTCGGCCAGTGTGCTCAGGCGACGAGCCTGCTTGCCCGCGGTCCGCGCGAACGCCCCCTGGAAGCCCTGGACGTCCAGCGGTTTGCCGTTGGGCGCGAAGGGCGCCACGAAGACCCGCACGTCCAGCCGCGAGAGTAGCTCGACGATGTCCATGACGAGCCGCGCCTCGAAGTGGCTGGTGAAGGCGTCCTGGACGAGTACCACGCTGCTCGCCTTCTGGGCCTCGGTGAGCAGGCCGAGCGAGGTCGGCGTGGCCTGGGCCACGCCCCAGGCGGCGAGCTGCTTCTTGAGGCTCGCCCGTGAGAGCCTGGGGCTGTCCACCAGGCCGATCGGGCCGGCCAGCAGCCGGTCGACCAGGCGGTTGCCAAGGGCGGCGTTGTAGAGCGGTGCGACGCGGGAAAGCGCGGGCAGCAGGAACTCCATGCCGCCGACCAGATAGTCTCGCGCGGGGCGCAGGTAGCGGCCGTGGTAGGCCTCGAGGAAGCGCGAGCGGGAGTCCGGCACGTTGACCTTCACCGGGCACTGGCCGGCGCAGGACTTGCAGGCGAGGCACCCGGCCATGGCGTCGTAGACCTGATGGGAGAAGTCGGCCTCCCGGTCCCGGCGCCAGGTGTTGAGGGCGCGGCGGGGGAAGCGCTTGGCGAATCCCCAGGCGCCCTCGGCCCGTTGCCGGCGGGACTCCTCGACCAGATCGATGCCGGCCTCGCCCTGCAGGCGCAGCCACTCGCGGATCAGGCCAGCGCGACCCTTGGGCGAGTGGACGCGGTCGCGGGTGGCCTTCCAGGAGGGGCACATGGCGTCGTTGGGGTCGTAGTTGTAGCAGGCGCCGTTGCCGTTGCAGTAGACGGTGGCGGCGTGGGACTGCCATACCCGCTCGTCGATGGTGCGGTCGAGCTGGCCGCGGGTGGGTACCCCGTCGATGGCCAGCAGGCCGGGATCGACCCACTTCACCGTCTGCTCTTCGTCGGCGTCTGCCGGAGGAACGTCCGCCTTTTCCGCGGTGTCGGGGGGGGTAGACAGAGGCGTGGCGATCTTGCCGGGATTGAGCTGGTTGTGGGGGTCGAAGGCCGCCTTGACCCGCTGCAGGCTGGGGTAGAGCTCGCCGAAGAAGGCCGGCGAGTACTCCGAGCGCACGCCCTTGCCGTGCTCGCCCCAGAGCAGGCCACCATAGCGCCGGGTGAGCTCGACGACCTCGTCGGAGACCTCGCGGATCAGCCGTTCCTGCTCTGGGTCCTTCATGTCGATGGCCGGCCGCACGTGGAGCACACCGGCATCCACATGGCCGAACATGCCGTACGAGAGGCCTCGGGCGTCGAGGGCGGCGCGGAACTCAGCGATGAAGTCCGCCAGGTGCTCGGGGGGCACCGCGGTGTCCTCGACGAAGGGGATCGGGCGCTTCTCGCCTTTTTCATCGACCCTGGCGTTGCCTAGGAGTCCCACGGCGCGCTTACGCATCCCATAGACCCGCTGGATCGGCTCGCGGCCCTCGGCCAGTGTGTAGCCGAGCCGCTCGACGGTGGCATCCTGCTTCAGGTGGCGGCAGAAGGCCTCGACCCGCTCGGCCAGGCGCTCGGGGTCGTCGTCATTGAACTCGATGAGGTTGATGCCGCGCACCGGGGTGTCGCCGGCAGGGAAGAACTCGGCGACGCTGTCCCAGACGAAGTCCTCCATGGCGAGCAAAAGCACGGTGTCGTCCACCGTCTCGATGGAGGTGGGGTGCACCTGCGGCTGAGCGTGCGAAGCGTCGCCGCTTCCCATCAGGGCCTTGGCGTCGCGCAGGGCCTCCATGAAGCCCGCATAGCGCACGTTGACCAGGGTCGAATGCGCCGGGATCGGCAGCACGTTGAGCACCGCCTCGTCGAGCAGGCCGAGCGAGCCCTCCGAGCCGCACAGCAGGCTGTTAAGGTCGAGTCGACCCTGATCGTCTCGCAGGTGCGCCAGGTCGTAGCCGGTCAGGCAGCGGTTGAGCGGCGGGAAGGTGGCGTCGATCAGCGCGCGCTGGGTATCGATGATTTCCCGTGCGGTGCGATAGGCCGTGCCGGTGACGTCGTCGCTCTCGCAGAGCGGAGTGAGCTCGTCGTCTGCCAGGGGGCGGCTGATCAGGCGTTCGCCGCCGAGCAGCACGGTCTCGAGCTCGAACACGTGGTCGCGGGTCTTGCCGTACTCGCAGCTGCCCTGGCCGCTGGCGTCGGTCGAGATCATGCCGCCGATGGTGGCGCGGTTGGAGGTGGAAAGATCCGGCGCGAAGAAGAGCCCGTGCGGCTTCAGTGCGGCGTTGAGCTGATCCTTGACCACCCCGGCCTGGACGCGCACCCGGCGCTTCTCGACGTCGATGTCGAGGATGGCGTTCATGTGCCGCGAGACGTCCACCACCAGTCCGTCGGTGAGCGACTGGCCGTTGGTGCCCGTACCGCCGCCGCGCGGCGTCAGTACTACCCGACGGTGCTCCTCGCGACCGGCCAGACGGGCGATGCGCTCGAGATCGGCGCCATGCCTCGGGCTGAGCACGGCCTGGGGCAGGCGCTGGTAGATGGAGTTGTCGGTGGCGAGCACCGTGCGGGTGGCGTGTTCCGGGGTGATCTCGCCCTCGAAACCGTCGGTCTGGAGGTCCTCCAGGAAGCGCAGGTAGTGGGCGTCGAGGCCCGGCATGGTGCTGGCGTCAGCGGTGTCCAAGCGTGCGATCATGGTGTCTTTTTCAATGGTCGTGCCGGCGCGACATGGCCGGGCGGAGAAGAGGGGATGCGCCTACTCTACCGCGAGAGGGCGGTACCGCGCACCCTGCGGGCCCCGCTGCGTGGCGCCCTTGCCGCCTTTTGCCTACAATGGGCGGCCTGATTTTCACCGACGGCCTTTCACAGACGGCCTTTCACCGACTGCAACGGACTGGATGCCATGCTCGATCCCAAACTGCTTCGCAGCGACCTCGAAGCGGTCGCCCAACGACTGGCCACCCGGGGCTACGACCTCGATACCGAGCGCCTCGAGGCGCTGGAGTCGCAGCGCCGCGAACTGCAGGCCGAGACCGAGTCCCTGCAGAACGAGCGCAACACCCGCTCCAAGGCGATCGGCAAGGCCAAGGCCCAGGGTGAAGACATCCAGCCCCTGCTGGACGAGGTGAGCGACCTTGGCGACCGGCTCGATGCCGCCAAGGCTCGCCTCGCCGAGGTGCAAGCCGAGTGGGACACCCTGCTCAGCGGCATCCCCAACCTCCCCCACGAGAGCGTGCCGGAAGGACAGAGCGAGGACGAGAACGTCGAACTCCATCGCTGGGGCACGCCCAGGGCCTTCGATTTTGAGGTGCGCGACCATGTCGACCTGGGGGCGCTCAAGGGCGACCTGGACTTCGAGCTGGCGGCGAAGCTAACCGGTTCCCGCTTCGCCGTGATGCGCGGGCCCATCGCGCGGCTGCACCGAGCGCTCACCCAGTTCATGCTCGACAAGCAGACGCTCGAGCACGGCTACGAGGAGTGCTATGTCCCCTACATGGTCAACGAGGCTTCGCTATATGGCACCGGCCAGTTGCCCAAGTTCGGCGAGGATCTCTTCCGCCTGAACGACGAGCGTGGCTACCACCTGATTCCCACCGCCGAGGTGCCGCTGACCAACTTCGCCCGCGACGAGATCCTCGAATACAAGGCGCTACCGGTGCGGCTCACCGCCCACACGCCGTGCTTTCGCAGCGAGGCGGGCTCCCATGGTCGCGACACTCGCGGCATGATCCGCCAGCACCAGTTCGATAAGGTGGAGATGGTGCAGATGGTCGAGCCGGAGAAGAGCTACGAGGCTCTGGAGCAGATGCGTGGCCACGCCGAGGCGATTCTTCAGGCACTCGGCCTGGCCTATCGTGTGGTCACCCTGTGCACCGGTGACATGGGCTTCGGGGCCGCCAAGACCTACGATCTTGAGGTCTGGATGCCCAGTCAGCAGACCTACCGCGAGATCTCATCGATCTCCAACTGCGAGGAGTTCCAGGCGCGGCGCATGCAGGCGCGCTTCCGCCACCCGGAGCAGAAGAAGCCGCAACTGCTGCATACCCTCAATGGCTCCGGCCTGGCGGTGGGGCGCTGTCTTATCGCGGTGATGGAGAACCACCAGAACGCTGACGGCTCGATCACCGTGCCCGAGGTGCTGCGCCCCTATATGGGCGGGGTCGACACCATCAACGCGTAAGCGCGAAGCACTCGGGCTACTCGATTGTCCAACTGACGCTGACCCCGGCGTCGATGGTGATGATGCCCGGGCGATACTCCGCCTGGGGCGCGCGCTCCAGGGTATCGGCACTCATGGTCATCATCCGCGGCTGAAACACCGGCGAACGGGTCTCGCTCACGGCGAATATCTCGCCCAGTGTGATGCCCAGTGTCTCGGCCATCAGATCGGCCTTGTGTCGGGCCTTCTCCAGCGCCTTGACCAGCGCCTCGTCCGTGGCGGACTCGCGATCGGCCAGGTCGTAGCTCACGCCGTCCAGGGCATTCACGCCGGCCTCGGTCAAGGCGTCGAGAAGGCCCGGCAAATGCTCGAGATCATTGACCTCGATGCGAATGGGACGCTCGAGACGGGTTCGCACCAGATTCTCCCGCTTGCCATCGACACCTTGCATCGCCGGCAGGTGTTGCGGCTGGACCTGCAGGGAGCCGGCGGTGATCGACTCGCGGAGCAGGCCTTGCGCTTCCAGGCGCTGTATCAGCAAGGCAGCGCGCTCCTCCAGGCGCTCGCGCGCCTTGCCAAGAGCATCGGAGGCCCGGTCGACGTCGTCCGTCATGGCAATGGCCGGGGTCTGTTCCCAGAGGCGAGCACTGAGGGTGGCGCGATCCGGTACCACCTGCAGTTCGGCCTCGGCCTGGACATTCAGGCGATTGGGCATTTCAGCGGCCAGGGCGCTGGTCATCATCGACGGCGCGACGATCGACGCCAGCGTGGCCAGGACCGGAACGAGCAACGGGCGAAAGGGGCGAGCGAATGGCATGGCGCTTTCCTTGTGGCATGGCGGACACTTGGCTTCGAGCCCGACCTTGGAGGATGGTTCCTGCATCTTGCAATTGACTCGCGCCCGGGCATCATGAACAGACCATCGACGGCTGTGAGACCGGGCATGCCCCAACCCCCAGACAGTGAGCAGCAGAACATCCCCCTCAACCTGACTCTGGCCCTGGCGGCCCTGGTGGTGATCGTTGCGGGCATGCGTGCAGGCGCCAGCCTGCTGGTGCCCCTGCTGCTGTCGCTCTTCATCGCCGTGGTCTGCACGGCTCCCGTGCAATGGCTCAATCGCCTCGGCCTGAGTCTGCGTCTTTCCGTATGGCTGACCCTGGTGGTGATCGGCGGCTTCTTCTCCCTGCTCGGCGTGCTGCTGGTCAACAGCATCGGTACCTTCATCGACGCTCTGCCTGGAATCGAGCAGAAGCTCTACCAGTACTACCTGGGACTGCTCGACGGCCTGGCCGGACTGGGACTGGCCATCGACACCGATTGGCTGGCGGAGCTGCTGGATGCCGAACAGTTCGGCAACTGGATCCCGGCGCTGCTCGGTGAGGTAGGTAACCTGATGATGCAGAGCGTCGTCGTGGGGCTGCTGGTGATCTTCCTGCTCTTCGAGACACTCAACTTCCGGGACAAGATCTCACGCGCCCTGGTCAACCCGGCCCCGAGCCTCAATCGTTTCAGCGAGTTCAGCCGGACCCTCAAGCGCTACCTGGCTGTGAAGACACTGGTCAGTCTGGTGACAGGTGCCCTGATCTGGCTGTCCTGCAAGCTGCTGGGTGTGGAGTTTCCCCTGCTGTGGGCGGTGCTGGCCTTTGCGCTGAACTACATTCCCAATATTGGTTCGGCCATCGCCGCGGTGCCGCCCGTCCTTCTGCTTCTGGTGTCCCCGGAGGGCGGGTTGTTCGACGCCCTGATCCTCTCGGCGGCCTACCTGGGGGTGAACTTCGTGATGGGAAATATCCTCGAGCCGAGGGTGATGGGGCGTGCCCTGGGGCTTTCCACGTCGGTGGCCTTTCTGTCGCTGGTCGTCTGGGGATGGGTCTTCGGCGCCGCGGGCATGCTGCTCTCGGTGGTCCTGACCATGACCCTGAAGATTGCCCTCGATAGTCATCCACAGACTCGCTGGATCGCCCACTTGCTGGGGCCGGCGGCCGGGGCGCCGATCGATCAGGCCCATCGGCCGATCTCTGAACGCGACGACGAGGAGTAGGTCCCGAAACGACATCGCCCCGGCCGTGGCCGGGGCGATGGGTGCTCAGGGGAGCGCGTCATCAGGCGTTCTGGTCGATGAACTGGCTCAGCTGTGACTTGGACTGAGCGCCTACCAGGGAGGCGACCTTGGTGCCGGACTTGAACAGCATCACGGTGGGCACACCGCGCACGCCCTGCTCGGCAGCGATCTCGGGGGCGTCGTCCACGTTGATACTGACGACCTTGAGGTTGCCATCGCGCTCCTCGGCGACCTCGTCGACCACCGGCGCCATCACCTTGCAGGGACCACACCACGGGGCCCAGAACTTCAGCAGGACCGGTGAATCGGCCTTGAGGACTTCCTGCTCAAAGTTGGCATTGGTGATATCGACGTTGTTGGCCATGTGATTCTCCAGTTTCGTTGCGCTGCATCGAGCGAATTGAGGGGTCATGCACTGCATGCCCGATCGGACGATGTTAGCGTCCGACTGGAGCGCTGGCAAATTCCCGGTGCCCGGTCGGGTGCTGGATCGCGGTTGTAACCGTCCTGCAATGTTATGCTATAAAGTGCTTGTGAGTAATTTACTTATGCCCTGCCGGTATTTTAAGGGCATCATGACATTCGAGGGAAGGCGGCCATGAAGCTCCAGCAGTTGCGTTACATCTGGGAGGTATCGCGCCACAACCTCAACGTCTCGGCCACCGCCCAGAGCCTCTTCACCTCTCAGCCGGGCATCTCCAAGCAGATCCGCCTGCTCGAGGATGAACTCGGTGTCGAGATATTTGCTCGCAGCGGCAAGCATCTGACCCGCATAACGCCGGCGGGGCAGGCGATCATCGAACTCGCCGGGCAGGTGCTCAGACTTGCCGAGAACATCAAGGAGGTCGCCCAGGAACACAGTGATGAGCGTCGCGGTAGCCTGTCGATCGCTACCACCCACACCCAGGCGCGCTATGCACTTCCACCGGTGATCCGCGACTTCACCCAGAAGTACCCCGATGTGGCCCTGCACATGCAGCAGGGCACCCCCAAGCAGATCGCCCAGATGGTCAGTGAGGGCCAGGCCGACTTCGCCATCGCCACGGAATCCCTCGAGCTCTTCAATGACCTGGTGCTGCTGCCCTGCTACCGCTGGAACCGCTGTGTGCTGGTGCCCCAGGGTCATCCACTGGCCGAGCTCGAGCCCCTGACGCTGGAGGCCCTGGCGGAGTATCCGCTGGTCACATACGTATTCGGCTTCACCGGGCGCTCACAACTCGACGATGCCTTCCGGGCCCGGGGGCTGACGCCCAACGTGGTGCTCACCGCCGCCGATGCTGATGTCATCAAGACCTACGTACGCCTCGGCATGGGGGTGGGCATCGTGGCGCACATGGCTGTGGATGCCGAGAACGACACTGACCTGGTGGCCCTGGACGCCGGCCATCTCTTCGCGAGTTCCACCACCAAGATCGGGATCCGCCGCGGTACCTTCATGCGCGGCTACATGTACGACTTCCTGGAGGGCTTCGCCGGCCACCTCGATCGAGACCTGGTGGACGCGGCACTGACGGCCGGGCCTCGCCATGAGCAGGGGCTATTCGAGGATATCGAACTGCCGGTTCGCTGAGGCCTGCCCTCACTTCCCTCTCGAGGCCGCTGCCTCGATGCCCCTCGACCGCATTGGTGGCGTAGTCGCCGGCTTTGCGGCCAAGGCGACATTGCACGACGTTTCACGGGGAACCCGGCCTGATCAGGACGTCGTGGTGGCCTGCGGCGCCAGGTTCGCGGCATGCAGCCCGCACTCCTTGTCGCCCTGGTCCTCCCACCACCAGCGGCCTTCACGCTCGTGCTGGCCGGGCAGGGTGGGGCGGGTGCAGGGCTCACAGCCGATGCTGACGTAGCCGCGCTCATGCAGGGCGTTGTAGGGCACGTCGAACATGCGGATGTAGGTCCAGACGTCGTCGCGGGTCCAGTGGGTGAGCGGGTTGATCTTGAAGAGCGGGGCCGCCTCGCTGCCGAAGGCGCTATCGCTTTCAGCCACCTGCAGGCTGGAGCGGGTGCCGGGGCTCTGGTCGCGACGCTGGCCGGAGACCCACACCGGCAGGCCTGCCAGCCGGCGGCGCAGGGGGGCCACCTTGCGGATGCCGCAACATTCTTGGTGGCCGTCCCGATAGAAGCTGAAGAGTCCCTTCTCGCGCACCAGGGCCTGTACGGCCTCGGTGTCGGGCACACGCACGTCTATGGCGATACCGTAGTGGTCACGCACCCGCTCGATGAAGGCGTAGGTCTCGGCATGCAGTCGGCCGGTGTCCAGCGAGAAGACCTGCACGTCTTCCTTCGGCGCGACCTTAAGGGCCAGATCGATCAGTACCACGTCCTCGGCACCGGAGAAGGAGATCGTCAACTCGCCGAAGGCCTGGTAGGCGGCGCGCAGGAGCTCCTTGGGGGTGTCCTGATCATGTTCGAGGACGAAGCGGTTGTGGTCGAAGGGCGTCATGGCGATCTCTGGTGTTGATATTGTCGCTACCCTAGCAGAGCCGCTGATACCTTCCCCAATACTGATTCATTGGATATCTATGCCTGAATTGACTAAATGGAGTTCTTTCTTATTCCATTTATCTCCGTCCGCAGGGCTCGCCAGGGCGCGCATCAGGTGGCGGATCTTGTCCAGAGTCTCCCGATATTCGTCGTCGCCTCGTGAGTCGGCCACCAGGCCGCCGCCGCCCCAAAGGTGCAGCTGTCCTCCCACGGCCACCACGCTTCTGATGGCGATGGACGTGTCCATCTGCCCGCGCACGTCGATATAGCCCAGGCTGCCGCAGTAGGCGCTACGCCGGCTGGGCTCCAGTTCGTCGATGATCTGCATGGCGCGAACCTTGGGCGCACCGGTGATGGAGCCGCCGGGAAAGGCGGCTGCCAGCAGGTCCATGGGGCGCTGGCCGGCCTTCAGCTCACCGGTGATCACGCTGACCAGGTGATGGACGTTGGCATAGCTCTCCAGACCACAGAGTTGCGGTACCCGCACGCTGCCGGGCCGGCAGACCCGGCCCAGGTCGTTGCGCAGCAGGTCGGTGATCATCACGTTCTCGGCACGATCCTTGAGGCTTTCCTCGAGCTCACCGGCCAGTCGCTGGTCCTCGTCGGGGGTCGCGCCGCGCGGCCGTGTGCCCTTGATCGGCCGGGCCTCGACCCGGCCGTCCCGGCAGAGCAGGAAGCGTTCCGGCGAGAGGGAGAGGATCGCCTTGTCCCCCCATGCCTGGTAGCCTGCGTAGGGGGTGGGGGTGGCCTCGCGCAGGCGACGATAGGCGGACCAGAGGTCGCCTTCGAAGGGGGCGCTGAAGCGCTGGGCCAGGTTGATCTGGTAGCAGTCACCGGCGCGAATGTAGGCCTGGACGGTGTCGAAGCGTGTCAGGTAGTCGTCGCGACTGAGTTCGGCCGTGAAGGGGGCGGTGAGGCGGAAGGTGCCCGCGGGGCGAGCCGCAGACTCCAGCCAGTCGAGCACCTGGCGGCGACGCAGGGCATTGCCCACCAGCCAGCTACGACGCTGGTCGTGGTCCTGGATCAGCGCCCAGTCGTAGAGGCCGACCCGGCTGGCCGGCAGCGCGACGGCCTGCTGCGCCTGTCCCGCCACCGGCTCGAGTCGCTGTCCCAGGTCGTAGCTCCAGTATCCGATCAGCCCGCCCAGAAACGGCAAGTCGCTGTCCGGCACCTCATCGGGCAGCCGGTCGAGCAGGGCCTGCTGGGCTGCGAAGGGCGGCAGTCCCGCCAGTGTCGGGTCACCCGTCATGCGTCCGGTGACATCGATCTCGAGCAGGGCCAGGGGGTCGCAGCTGAGGATGTCGTAGCGCCCACCCGGGGCCGTCGGTCGGCCGCTGTCGAGCAGCACGGCCCCCGGCCTGTCGCGCAGCAATGCGAAATAGCCGAGCGGATCCTCGTGATAGGGCAGGGGGGCGATCTCGAGCGGTAGTGTCATCACGGCATCTTCCCGAAACAGGCCATCCATTCTAGGGATATGGAGCCAACTTGTCCCTCCCGCCGATGCACCAGCATCGACCCCGGTGCCTTCCATCGATCAGTCATTGTCGACAGCCCTCAGGTTGTCTACAACCAAAGGTTAAGCCTCTGCGCCTTATGACTAGTTGACCACGGGAAAGGCAGTGTCTAAAGTCCCTTCATCATTTAATTGTCGACAATCATTATGACCTCAGTCACATCGGAACAGACCACCATCCCCGAAGTCCGCACCCTGGCGGAGCGCGTCTTCCAGGAGTTGCAGCAGGCCATCGTCAGGGGTGAGCTAGCTCCCGGCAGCAAGATCACCGAGCCGGGTCTCTCGCGTACCTATGGTATCTCGCGGGGGCCACTGCGCGAGGCCATGCGCCGGCTGGAATCCCATCGTCTGATCGAGCGAGTTCCCCACGTGGGCGCTCGGGTGGTCAAGCTCTCCATGAAGGAGCTGCTCGAGTTGTTCGATGTGCGCGAGGCCCTGGAAAGCATGGCCGCGCGCCTCGCCGCCGAGCACATGACCGCCGAGGAGATCGGGGGGCTGCGAGAGGTGCTCGCCGTTCACGAGCGCCAGGCCGATCTGCGGCGTGGCGAGTCCTACTATCAGCGCGAGGGGGATCTGGACTTTCATTACCGTATCGTCCAGGGCAGCCACAACACGATGTTGATGGGCATGCTCTGCGACGACCTCTACTACCTGGTGCGGCTCTACCGAACTCAGTTCAGTGCCAGTGGCACGCGTCCGCAGCGTGCCTTCGTCGAACACCATCGCATCGTCGACGCGATCGAGGCTGGTGACGCCGAGCTGGCGGAGCTGCTGATGCGCCGTCACGTCAGCGCCTCCCGGGCCAATGTCGTCGAGCGCTATGCGGCATCACTCCATCAGCAGGAAAGCGTGGCGTCCTCCTGAGACGCTCGGACAACATACGGAGACCATCCATGACTCAACCGACTCCCGGCGCTCGCTTCCGCGCCGCCCTCGAGGCCAATCGTCCGCTGCCCATCGTCGGCACCATCAATGCCTATACCGCCATGATGGCCCAGCGTGTCGGCCACCAGGCGATCTATCTCTCCGGTGGCGGGGTGGCCAATGCCTCCTACGGCCTGCCGGATCTGGGCATGACCTCCATGAATGACGTTGTCGCGGATGCTCACCGCATCTGTGGCGCCACCGACCTGCCGCTGCTGGTGGACATCGATACCGGCTGGGGTGGCGCCTTCAACATCGCCCGTACCGTCAAGGAGATGCAGCGTGCCGGCGTGGCCGCCGTGCATCTCGAGGACCAGGTAGCCCAGAAGCGTTGTGGTCACCGCCCCAACAAGGAGATCGTCTCCAAGCAGGAGATGGTCGACCGCATCAAGGCCGCCGCCGATGCCAAGCTTGATCCGGATTTCTACCTGATCGCTCGAACCGACGCCTTCCAGAAGGATGGCCTGGATGCCGCCATCGAGCGGGCCAATGCCTGCGTCGAGGCAGGCGCCGATGCCATCTTCGCCGAAGCGGTGCACACACTCGATGACTACAAGGCCTTCTGCCAGCGCGTCGATGCCCCGATCCTGGCCAACATCACCGAGTTCGGCGCCACGCCGCTGTTCTCCCAGCATGAACTCGGTGAGGTGGGATGCCGCATGGTGCTCTATCCGCTGTCGGCCTTCCGCGCCATGAACGCCGCGGCCCTCAGGGTCTACCAGAGCATCCATGACACCGGGCATCAGCGTGATGTGGTCGAGCTGATGCAGACACGCGACGAGCTCTACGATTTCCTCAATTACCACGATTTCGAGAACAAGCTCGACGCGCTGTTTGCGGAGAAGGGCGGCGAGGCGTAACGCGGCCCGGCACCCAATACCGATAATTATCGACTCACAAGGAGACACGACATGGCAGACAAACCCATCAGCGGCGCCGGCCTGCGTGGCCAGAGTGCGGGCACCACGGCCCTGTGCACCGTCGGCCAGACCGGCTCCGGCCTGACCTATCGCGGCTTCGACATCAAGGAGCTGGCAGAGAAGGCCAAGTTCGAGGAAGTGGCCTACCTGCTGCTCAAGGGCAAACTGCCCAACCAGGCCGAACTCGATGCCTACATCACCAAGCTCAAGGGCCTGCGCGGCCTGCCCCAGGCGCTGAAGACCGTGCTGGAGCAGATTCCCAGGGACGCGCATCCCATGGACGTGATGCGCACCGGCGCCTCGATGCTGGGCAACCTGGAGACCGAGGAGAGCTTCGATCAGCAACAGGACGTCTCCGACCGCCTGCTCGCCGTGCTGCCGTCGATCATCTGCTACTGGTATCGCTTCAGCCACGATGGCGTGCGTATCGAGACCGAGACCGACGATGAGTCTGTCGGCGGGCACTTCCTGCATCTCCTGCGTGACGAGCCGGCCTCCGAGCTGCACGCCCGGGTGATGAACGTCTCGCTGATCCTCTATGCCGAGCACGAGTTCAACGCCTCGACCTTCACCGCCCGCGTCTGTGCGTCCACCCTCTCGGACATGCACTCATGCGTGACCGGGGCCATCGGCTCGCTGCGTGGCCCCCTGCACGGCGGGGCCAACGAGGCGGCCATGGCGATGATCGAGGACTGGAAGTCGCCGGAGGAGGCCGAGCGCGAGATCATGGGCATGCTGGCGCGCAAGGACAAGATCATGGGGTTCGGCCATGCCATCTACCGCGACTCCGACCCGCGCAACGCCATCATCAAGCATTGGTCCCAGAAACTGTCCATGGATGTGGGCGACAGCGTCCTCTACCCGGTATCCGAGCGCGTCGAGGCAGTCATGTGGCGCGAGAAGAAGCTGTTCTGCAACGCCGACTTCTTCCATGCCAGCGCCTACCACTTCATGGACATCCCCACCAAGCTGTTCACGCCGATCTTCGTCTGCTCGCGCGTCACCGGCTGGTGTGCTCATGTCTTCGAGCAACGCGCCAACAACCGCATCATTCGCCCGAGTGCCGATTATGACGGCCCCACGAAGAGCGAATGGGTGCCTATCGAGGAGCGCGACTGACCCAGCCCTTGCGGCGACTGCCTGGTGGTCGCCGTGATCACCCTTCATCAATCGACGACTTCCCGACGGACGCCATGAATACTGACTACCGTAAGCCTCTACCCGGTACCGAGCTGGATTATTTCGACACCCGTGCGGCCGTCGACGCCATCCAGCCCGGTGCCTATGACACCCTTCCCTACACCTCGCGCGTACTGGCCGAACAGCTGGTGCGTCGCTGTGACCCGGCCATGCTGACCGATTCGCTCAAGCAGCTGATCGAGCGCCGGCGCGACCTGGACTTCCCTTGGTACCCGGCCCGCGTGGTCTGTCACGACATCCTGGGCCAGACTGCCCTGGTGGATCTCGCCGGCCTTCGTGATGCCATCGCCGAGAAGGGCGGCGACCCCGCCAAGGTCAATCCGGTGGTGCCGACGCAGTTGATCGTCGACCACTCCCTGGCCGTCGAGCATGCCGGCTTCGAGAAGGATGCCTTCGAGCAGAACCGTGCCATCGAGGACCGTCGCAACGACGACCGCTTCCACTTCATCAATTGGACCAAGACCGCCTTCGAGAACGTCGATGTCATCCCCCCGGGCAACGGCATCATGCACCAGATCAATCTGGAGAAGATGTCTCCGGTGGTGCAGAAGCGCGATGGCGTGGCGTTCCCGGATACCTGCGTGGGAACCGACAGCCACACGCCGATGGTCGACGCCCTGGGGGTGATCTCCGTCGGCGTGGGCGGCCTCGAGGCCGAGAGCGTGATGCTGGGCCGTGCCTCAATGATGCGCCTGCCGGACATCGTCGGCGTGAAGCTCACCGGCCGGATGCAGCCGGGCATCACCAGCACAGACATGGTCCTGGCGCTGACCGAGTTCCTGCGCAAGGAGCGCGTGGTCGGGGCCTACCTGGAGTTCTTCGGCGAGGGAGCCGAGGCGCTGACCGTGGGCGACCGCGCCACCATCTCCAACATGACGCCTGAATACGGGGCGACGGCGGCGATGTTCTACATCGACGGCCAGACCATCGACTACCTGAAGCTCACCGGTCGTGACGACGACCAGGTGGCGCTGGTCGAGCAGTACGCCAAGGAAACCGGCCTGTGGGCCGACAGCCTGGTGGATGCCCAGTACGAGCGCATGCTCACCTTCGACCTCTCCTCGGTCACCCGGACCCTGGCGGGCCCCTCCAACCCCCATGCTCATCTGCCCACATCCGAGCTCGCCGAGCGCGGCATCGCCGCACCCTGGGTGAAGGAAGAGGGCCTGATGCCCGATGGAGCGGTGATCATCGCTGCCATCACCAGTTGCACCAATACCAGCAACCCGCGAAACATGGTGGCGGCCGGCCTGATCGCCCGCAATGCCAACAAGCTGGGCCTGACCCGCAAGCCCTGGGTGAAGAGCTCCCTGGCGCCGGGTTCCAAGACGGTGAAGATGTATCTGGAGGAGGCCGAGCTGCTGACCGAGCTCGAGGATCTCGGCTTCGGCGTGGTGGCCTTTGCCTGCACCACCTGCAACGGCATGAGTGGCGCCCTGGACCCGACGATCCAGAAGGAGATCATCGATCGCGATCTCTATGCCACGGCGGTGCTCTCCGGCAACCGTAACTTCGATGGCCGCATCCATCCCTATGCCAAGCAGGCCTTCCTGGCCTCGCCGCCTCTGGTGGTGGCCTACGCCATCGCGGGCACCATCCGCTTCGACATCGAGAAAGATGCGCTGGGCTATGATCAGGACGGCAATCCGGTCACTCTGAAGGACATCTGGCCCGCTGACGAGGAGATCGATGCCATCGTCAAGAAGAGCGTCAAGCCGGAGCAGTTTCGGGCGACCTATATCCCGATGTTCGATGTGGACAAGGGGGCTCGTGCCCAGGTCAATCCACTCTACGAATGGCGCCCCCAGAGCACCTATATCCGTCGCCCGCCCTACTGGGAAGGCGGCATGGTGGGCGAGAAAACCCTCAAGGGCATGCGGCCGCTGGCCGTGTTGCCGGACAACATCACTACCGACCACCTGTCGCCGTCCAACGCCATCATGCTGGACAGCGCGGCGGGAGAGTACCTGCACAAGATGGGCCTGCCGGAAGAGGACTTCAACTCCTACGCGACCCACCGCGGCGATCACCTGACCGCGCAGCGGGCCACCTTTGCCAATCCCAAGCTGTTCAACGAGATGGTGCGTGACGAGGCCGGCAAGGTGAAGCAGGGTTCGCTGGCGCGCATCGAGCCGGAGGGCAAGGTGACGCGCATGTGGGAGGCCATCGAGACCTACATGGAACGCAAGCAGCCGTTGATCATTGTTGCCGGCGCCGACTATGGCCAGGGCTCGTCGCGTGACTGGGCGGCCAAGGGCGTGGCGCTCGCCGGGGTGGAGGCGATCGTCGCCGAGAGCTTCGAGCGCATCCACCGCACCAACCTGATCGGCATGGGCGTGATGCCCCTGCAGTTCGAGGAGGGCACCACCCGCCATACGCTGCAACTCGACGGCACCGAGACATACGATGTGGAAGGCACGTCGTCACCGCGCGCCACCTTCGAACTGGTGATTCATCGCCAGACCGGTGAGGTCGACCGGGTGCCGGTCACCTGCCGCCTGGATACCGCCGAGGAGGTCTCCATCTACTCTGCTGGAGGCGTGCTGCAACGCTTTGCCCAGGACTTCCTCGAGACCGCGGAGGTGGAGGGCACATGAACCAGATCCGGATTCCCGCCACCTACATGCGTGGCGGCACGAGCAAGGGCGTCTTCTTCAATCTAGCCGATCTGCCCGAGGCCGCCCAGGTCCCCGGGAAGGCTCGTGACCGGCTGTTGATGCGGGTCATCGGCAGCCCCGACCCTTACCAGAAGCAGATCGACGGCATGGGCGGGGCGACCTCCAGCACCAGCAAGACTGTCATCCTGTCGAAGAGCGAAAGCCCGGACCACGACGTCGACTACCTCTTCGGCCAGGTCGCGATCGACAAGGCCTTCGTCGACTGGAGTGGCAACTGCGGTAACCTCTCCGCGGCGGTAGGGCCCTTTGCCATCAGCAACGGTCTGGTGGATCCCGGTCGCATCCCCGATAACGGCGAGGTCGAGGTGCGCATCTGGCAGGCCAACATCGGCAAGACCATTGTCTCGCGGGTGTCGATCACCGACGGCCAGGTGCAGGAGACCGGCGACTTCGAGCTCGACGGCGTGACCTTCCCGGCCGCCGAGGTCCCGGTGGCGTTCAAGGATCCCGCGGACGGCGAGGGCGCCATCTTCCCCACTGGCCAGCTGGTCGACGACCTGGAGGTGCCGGCCGGCGTGGTGGAGGGGGGCAGCCTCAAGGCGACGATGATCAATGCCGGCATACCCACCGTGTTCGTCAACGCCGCCGACCTGGGCTATTCCGGCAGCGAGCTGCAGGAGGCGATCAATGGCGATCCTCGGGCACTCGAGAGGCTCGAGACTATCCGGGCCCATGGCGCCCTGCGCATGGGACTGATCAACGACCTCAGCGAGGCCGCCAATCGGCAGCACACCCCCAAGGTGGCCTTCGTGGCTCCGCCGGCGGGCTATACGGCCTCCAGCGGCAAGGCGGTCGAGGCCGAGGAGATCGACCTGAGGGTGCGGGCGGTCTCCATGGGCAAGCTTCACCACGCCATGATGGGCACCGCCGCCGTGGCCATCGCCTCAGCGGCGGCCATCGAGGGGACGCTGGTCAACCTGGCGGCCGGCGGCGGCAAGCGCAATGCCGTGACCTTCGGCCACCCCTCCGGCACCCTGCGGGTCGGTGCGGAAGCGAGCCTGGTGAATGGTCGCTGGGTGATCGACCAGGCGGTGATGAGCCGCAGTGCCCGGGTGCTGATGGAAGGCTGGGTGCGTATTCCCGACGACAGCTTCTGATATCCGGCGGGCACCAGACGCCCCGGGTCGCCGCTCTTTACTCAAGGGCCAGGGGGCGTTTTCTATAGTGGAGGGTGACACCGACAGCTTTGCGACAGGAGAAGGCTCATGACGACGACAGTGGAAACCAACGTGAGGCCGGATTACGACGTCGAACTGCAGAAGATCGCCGATTACGTTCTCGGGTTCACGATCGATAGCGACGAGGCGCTGGAGACGGCCCGCCACTGCCTGATGGATACCCTGGGCTGCGGTCTGCTGGCGCTGCGCTTTCCAGAGTGCACCAAGCACCTTGGCCCCCTGGTAGAGGGCACCGTGGTTCCTCACGGGGCTCGCGTGCCAGGCACCTCCTTCCGCCTGGATCCGGTCAAGGCGGCCTGGGACATCGGGGCGATCATCCGCTGGCTGGACTACAACGACACCTGGCTGGCCGCCGAGTGGGGCCATCCCTCCGACAACCTGGGGGGCATCCTCGCCGTGGCCGACCATCTCTCGCAGAAACGTGTCGCCGATGGATGCTCGCCGCTTGCCATGCGCGTGGTGCTCGAGGCCATGATCATGGCCCACGAGATCCAGGGCGTGCTGGCGCTCGACAACTCCTTCAATCGGGTCGGTCTCGATCACGTGGTGCTGGTGAAGGTGGCCTCCACCGCCGTGGTGGCCAAGCTGATGGGTGCCAACCGCGAGCAGCTGCTCTCGGCCCTCTCCCATGCCTGGGTCGATGGCCAGAGCCTGCGCACCTACCGACATGCGCCCAATGCCGGTTCGCGCAAGAGCTGGGCCGCGGGGGATGCCACGTCCCGCGCCGTGCGCCTGGCCGATATCGCCATGCGCGGGGAGATGGGTATTCCCGGCGCGCTCACCGCGCCGCAGTGGGGCTTCTACGACATCCTCTTCAGTCACACCAACCGGGACCTGGCCACCAAGCCGGAGGAGGAGCGCCAATTATCCTTCCAGCGCGATTTCGGCACCTACGTGATGGAGAACATCCTGTTCAAGATCTCTTTCCCGGCCGAGTTCCACGCCCAGACCGCCTGCGAGGCGGCCGTGACCCTGCACCCTCAGGTGAAGGATAGACTCGACGAGATCGATCGTGTCGTGCTGACCACCCACGACTCGGCGATCCGCATCATATCCAAGTCGGGCACGCTGGCGAATCCCGCCGACCGGGATCATTGCCTCCAGTACATGACTGCCGTGCCGCTGATCTTCGGCAACCTCACGGCCGAGCATTACGAGGATGCCTTCCATGACGCCCATCCGCGGATCGACGAGCTGCGCGGGAAGATGGAAGTGGTCGAGGACCAGGGCTATTCCCGGGACTACTATGATCCGTCCAAGCGCTCCATCGGCAATGCCATTCAGGTCTTCTTCAAGGACGGCAGTGCCACGGAGAAGGTCGCAGTCGAATATCCCATCGGCCACCGCCGGCGTCGCTCGGAGGGGATCCCGCTACTGGTGGAGAAGTTCACACACAACCTGGCGACCCGTTTCCCGCCGGGACGCTGTGCGCAGATCCTCGAGCTTTGCCGTGATCAGGCACGCCTGGAAGAGACCGCGGTCCACCGATTCGTCGACCTCTTCGTGATCTGACCAGGCGCGAGTGCCGTCAGGTTGCTCTATATTTTTCTCATGTACGGGGTTGCATGCGCCGGCCCGAGATCGTAGAGTACGCATCCGCTGCCGGCGACGGGCACACGTTGCGGGCGGTGGATGGTGGTAGAAGTGCTTGTTTCTGTTTGGGTTTTTCGAGCCTTGTTGGGACATTCCCGGTTGACGGAAGCGCTGCATTCGGTAGAATGCCCGCCACACGTGACGGAGGCTTTTCGAAGGCTCCATCGGCCGTCACCTCGCTTTGGCGAGACGACGCTTGGCACACCCCCTGAGACGCTTCTTGGGCGCATCGCAGGGTTGACACGACACGCCGATCACGTAGAATACGCCTTCCTCGCAGGGCGCCGGCGAGACCGCCACTTCACTGAAGTGAGCCGGGCACGACGGCACAGCGAGACGCTCCGCTC